>DXKH01000007.1 GCA_019415335.1 Citrobacter sp.
CCAGCGCAACATGTCCTGAATGGTTTGCAGCTCATTTACTGCTTCATCAACGAAAATTTTATCCACGTATTCCTCCAGGGCATGATCGCAATAATTTCGGCGGCTAGTTTGCCATGAAGATGACGATAAATCAGCATTCACGCGCGGTGAGTGAGGAAAAATACGTTTAAAACGATCGATTGTGCTACGAGTCGGGTAAACTGTAGGAAAATTAGAAATAGAGAAAGATAAATGAAAAAGAAAACAACACTTAGCGAGGAGGACCAGGCGCTGTTTCGCCAGTTGATGGCGGGTACTCGCAAGATTAAGCAGGACACGATTGTCCACCGACCGCAGCGTAAAAAAATCAGCGAAGTACCAGTAAAGCGGTTGATTCAGGAACAGGCCGATGCCAGCCACTATTTTTCGGACGAATTTCAGCCATTATTGAATACCGAAGGTCCGGTCAAATATGTTCGCCCGGATGTCAGCCATTTTGAGGCGAAGAAGTTACGCCGTGGCGATTATTCACCGGAGTTGTTTCTTGATTTGCACGGTCTGACGCAGCTACAAGCCAAACAGGAACTGGGGGCGTTGATTGCCGCCTGCCGCCGTGAACATGTGTTTTGTGCCTGCGTGATGCATGGGCACGGGAAGCATATTTTGAAGCAGCAAACGCCGCTGTGGCTGGCGCAACATCCACATGTGATGGCATGCACCAAAAGAGTATGGTGGTGATGCGGCTTTGTTGGTGTTGATTGAAGTGGAAGAGTGGCTGCCGCCGGAATTGCCCTAATAAATATTGCGGTATAAACGTCTTCTCCGACCAGGATACTGACCGGAGAAGAATTAACCCTACAACTCATTCAAAATGTACTGGAAACGACAGGTGGCATCGATTGGCTGCTGACTGCTGGTGTCGATCCGTATTTGCATATCATGCAGTTGCTTATCGGTAATTGGATGTGCTACCGGCGTTACTGTGACTTTGCTGTCGTCACACCCCGACGTGCTGAATGTGATCATATACGACATAAAGCGACAATAAGCGCCACGATCGTCCATTCGGCTTCCATCACACACCCGCCCGTCGCGCATCAGGTAAGTCGAGAGCGTTTGTGTTATGACTCCCCCCGTAGATTGCAGCGTTAGCATCTTGTTATGGAGGACGTAGTTCTCATTCCAGGAGATATCATAGGGGCCAACCGGCTCCGTTGGGCACTGGGTTTGTTTTGCTGATGGACCAATGTAAGTATAACCTCTCGCAGCAGTACTCACCGTGTTGGTACTGACCAACCACGGGCACCCGTGAGTTTCACCATGCACGATGATATCGACCCCCAGATCAACACATGACCATCCATCCGTAATCCCTGGGCAATTGGAGTTATCCACAGTATTACTCTGATGAGTGATGTTCATCGTTGGTGCTGATCCCGGTCCCGTCCAAACCGTGTTAGGGATATTCCCCAACCACAACGTATATCCATCCTGTGCATATTCGCCATAATAGACCCCTTCCGGCGTCAAGACATCGATACGAAAGACAACTTTTGTTGTAGCCCCGTTACCCCAAAATCCGGTATAAGTCTTCACATCCCTGAATGTGACGTCCGCCCAGGCGGTTGCACTCAGTAGCCCGGTCAGCAGTAAAAAAAACAGTCCGCTCATTTTTTTCATGTTAAATATACTCAAACGTCGCAGTGAGGGAGGCCGTAAAGTCACCCATCGTCACATCCCGCCCGCTTTTTGCCTGTAGCCAGGCATTAAAATGCAGATCATTGTTGCCGCTGCTCAGCACAAATGTCGCCCCGCTGGTATTGTTGATTAGCACAGCAGTGCCGTCGGTCTTTTCCATGCCAATCCCCACACCTTGTGCTGTCGAAGCGGCATCCAGCGCCAGAAAACCGGGCTGCTCGCTGTCTTCCGTTCCGGTAAGTGTCACCCGAACCTCATACTGAGCAGGCCCTTTGCAATCTTTAAGCTGAAACACCACCGGTACGCGCGCAGATTGCCCGGTCACCATCAGATCTCTACGGCTGACCGTGGGGAAATGCACTTCCGCCAGCACCTCGCCCTGTACCACCAGCGTGCAGGACTTACTGAGTAAATTGCCGTAGAAATGCAGGTTGTCTGCCGCCTGAACATTCGGCGTCAGCAGCACCGCGGCCAGCGCAGCCGCGCAGTGAAATATCCGTTTTAGGCTCATTGGTAATCCACCTGTAATGTTGCCCAGGCAGAAAAGGTTCCTTCGCTGAGTGAAGCATCACTGGCTTTCACCGGTACAGCTTGCAGCGTTGGCGGCGTTGACGGGTTGATTTTCAGCGGCGTACCCAACGTGAACGGCTGGCCATTTTGTTGCAGCTCAATCCCCAGCCCGGTGACGTTTGTCTCAATAGCCGCGTTATCGTAGCTGGTCTGGCTGCCCGTCCAGCTCAGTGTCATCTCCCAGGCATCGTCGCGCACGTCGGGATCGCATGTAATGGTATAGGGCACATTCTGGCGGAAGTTATTGCCGTTGATGTTGTCGATAATGACGTCACGAAACTCAACTTCAACGGTTTTCCCGTCACTGATGGCACAGGCGGGCGGCGAAACCAATGTGCCATGAAATGTGATATCGCTATCGGCCGCCTGTGCAATACCGCAATAACAACCGAATAAGCAGAGCGCAAATCGTTTCATTGATACTCCACCACCATTGTCATGGTTGCGCTAAACTCTGATGCCGTAAGCTGTGTGCCGCTTTGTTTCACCGGCACGGCTTCGAAACCCGGGCGCGAATTAACGTTAAACGGCAGCCAGTTATTACCCGCCAACGCAACCGGCGCATGGCTGGACGCATCCTGTATGCGAATGCCAAAACCATTGATGCCCGTACTGAGGACCGTTTCACCGTTAATGGTGGTGGTGGTCCCCTGTAACTGCATCTGTAGGTCATCGCTGACGCTGTTCGAACAGTTCAGGGTGTAACCAACAGGCTGCCGATAGTTGCTGCCGTCGATGTTTTTAATAATGACATTGCCAAACTCCACCGCGCTGCCTTTTACCGTACAGGGCGGCGGTGCATCCACCAGTATACGAAGCGTTAAGTTGACCGTTTTACTATCGGCCCAGGCGGAGCCGCAGGCCAGTAACACCATGCCAGCGACGGGTAATAAAACTCCTTTCATGCTGGATCTCCTGTCATTAGCCTTTTAGGCTTTGAGCTTCATCCACCTTGCAGGTGTCTCCTTCACAACGGAAGACCAGCGGTAAACGTGCGCCGTAGTCGTTGATGTAGGTCAGCACCGGAGCGCTGTTCATTTTTGCCTTTAACGGTTGTGACGTTTTCGGCGGCATCACCAGTGGTTTAAAGCCCGCAGCAGTTAGCCCCTTTTTCTGCGTACTGGCATCGCTGATAATGACATAATACGGCGTTGGGTTATTGACGGTATAGTCCTGGCCGCTGCGCGTGAGTGTGACCTTAAACTGCCACGGTTTTTTCATATCAATCTTCTCCAGCGCCTTTGGTCGCCAGAACAGTTTGATGCGGGTTTGCAACGCAATTTGCAGGGTGTTGGCTTTCCCGGACTTTGGCGGGATCTCACGCACATTGTAGTAGAACAGGCTTTCACGGTCAGACGGCAGCGTGTGAATGTCCGGCAGCGCCTGAATCTTCACCTGACCGTTCATCATGGCGTCAATACGCTGCACCGGTGGCAGTACCGCCAGCGGCGAAGTGATTTTGTTGCCCTTCTCGTCTTCCAGCCAGCTTTGCGCCAGATAAGGCAGCTTTTCGTTATTGTTGCGCAGGGTTACGCTTATCGATTTATCACTTTCGTTAAACACCAGACGGGTGCGATCCGGAGTGACTGATGCGTGCGCCGCCAGGTTGGTGGTGGTCAACAGTACCGCCAGCGTCGTGCTGACCACCATTGAACAGGATAATTTATAAAACATTGATTGTTCCTTAATCATATTATTGAGTGGCTGAAATTGACGTCGGCGCTTCAGATGGCGTGACCTGCCGAGTCTGGTTCTGAATAACGGGCTTAATTTCCGGCGCTAAAGAATCGGGGGCTGTCGTTCCCTTTTGTTCACACGGCAACAACAGGCCGCGGAACAGATCGGCAGGTAGCGGCTTCGGCAATACGATCTCGCATTGTGCGCTGCCTTCCCAGAACACC
>DXKH01000070.1 GCA_019415335.1 Citrobacter sp.
GGGCAGAAACTCCGGCTTCGGCCTCGCGGAGAATACTAATGATCTGTTCGTCGGAAAAACGCTTCTTCATGGGGATATCCTCATGTGGCTTATGAAGACATTACTAACATCGCGGTGTGTTAATCAACGGGGAGCAGGTCAGATGGACTGGTAATCTTTGTCCATCATCGCTTCTATAATGGTTGAGTTTGTGAGATCATATGGCTGAAAAAAGTCTGCTATGACAACATAGTAGCTAACTCCAATAGTGAGAATCGAAACTAAGATGCTCAGCTTACTAATGAGAATAACCTTTCTTAAGAGCAGGATTACTCTGGAATACTCCCTTACTTCATTGAATTTATAATCCATTTTTCCCTTCAACGTCAGCATGTCTTTTGACGATTTTTATCACAGCTATTTTGTCAGGTCACCTTAAATACTATGCAGTTGACCTACACCCCAGTGTTTCATACATTTCGATAAGAGTAAGCTTTTGAAACTTCTGCCCTTAGGTCGTTGCCGACTGTAAGGTTGAATCTTGTTTTAACAGAGAACACTGCCAGATCACGTCTGAGGCAATATATATAAAGGGCGAAGCGGGCTCTTTGCCGCCCGCCCTGCAGTCTGAGAATTTTCCTGGCATCAAGCACCAGGAAAATTCTCAGGGGGGATTATACCCCCTGAAACAAGCTTTACTCTGCCCACTTACCTATAAGATTAAAGCCACATTCTTTTGTGGCTTCTTTCCCTCTTCCCTCAGGCTTTATCCATCAAATAACGATGCGCTTTGGATGCCGCGCTGGCGGCCTTGAAAATATAGCGTTTGTCGTTCTTCATTGCTTTCAGCCAGGAAGCGATATAGCTTTCATGCTGAACCTCTCCGACAATCCCCAAGTCCGCCATCAGGAACGCGCTTCCCAGTTCGGCGATCAACTCCTCAAAAGCATAATCCTCACTGCCAAACTTCCCTTTCATTTCACGATTCAGCCGACTTTTGGCTCCACTCCAGTGAACCAGCTCATGCAGACCCGTAGCGTAGAAATTGGCAGCATCGCTAAAAAGACGACGTTCCGGTAAATGGATTTCGTCGGTTGATGGTGCGAAAAAGGCGTTCTGCCCCTTCTCAATGATGGTTGCACTACTGTTACGGAAAAGCGCTTCCGCCTGCGGTAACGGCTCAAAGGTCTCTGCCGGGAAAACGGCTTCATCACTCAGAGGCAAACCGTCAATTTGCTCAACATTAAACACGGTGAAAGTCTTAAGCATCGGAATATAGTCAGTTTCTCCTTCGTCATTTTCCCTTTCCAGCATGGTATAGAAAATGGCTGTTGTGCCGTGTTCTCCCTCACGTACCTGCCCGCCTACCGCTTTTGCCTGTTTGTAAGTCATCCAGCGCGAATCATTGAATCCCTGTTCTGACGCACTGCACCACAACAACATGATATTCATTCCACTGTAACCCATACCAGTTGCGTAATTGGACGGTAAACCAGACATACCGGGGGTACGCTGCCACGGACACGCCCAGGGTTTAACACCAGTTTCCAGTGCCGCAATGATGCTGTCAGTGACGGTCTGATAAATATCAGTTTTGGTTTTGGAAAATTTCGTTTTTGAGGAGCCTGACGGGTCCAGCGGGGATACGCTGGTTGCCGATGCGGTGTTAGGGGCGCTAGTCTGAGTATGCAGGGAAATAGTCATGGTTTTTCTCCGTCAGTGGTGTGATTTTCGTCTTCGTATCGCCTGACGGTTCGCTTTCCCGGCATCGTTCCGGCCTGCAAGGGCGCAGTATGCGTGCCATTTACCCTTGTGGGACGGGTTATGTTGTGGAACGATTAACCGGAAGCTGGTACGGGAACGGAAATTACACGGAGGGAAAAGATATGACCTACATAGCGGGCGTAGCGCCCCTTGGTTCGCAGCGGTGAAATGATTTTGGGTTTTGGGTTTTGGGTTTTGGGTTTTGATTTAACGCTATTAGTTCAGACCTGAACTGTCAGTCGGTTTTAAAGAGTAGCGGACTTCATAATCCTGCTTTTAATCAATACGCAACGGCTACAATCGGTATACTCGCTCTGGATATCCGATATTCGTATGCAGGGGACCGGACTGCTGCCGTACTACAAATCTCAATGAAAGAGAGGTATAGCGAGCGGCTGATTAAGGGTGGTAATATTTAAATACTCATTGCTTGAAACTAACCGTCAGCCAGTAATATTTTGCGCTGAATGACACACCTCACCCCTGAAACCTATAACCTACGGAATAATAATATTATTATTTTATTAAGCGCTCTTGCGGCGTTTTCCACTTCAGCAACCTTTCTATCGCCGTATCCTCTGACAGGAACTGGCGAGCCAGTTGTAGCCGTTTCATAACCTGCACCTTTTGCTCAACATCAAGCGTTGCCGTATCTGACTCTGCTTCGTGAAAAAACTGTTCCAGCCGTTTATCTTCAGCCCACTGAACCATAATAGATTTGAGCTCGGCACGGCTGGCACGGTAAGCTTCCTGTTCCCGACCTATCCGCTCCTTTTCAAGATATATGGCTAATTCCCGCTCACGCTGAACACACCGCTCCTCAGCTTTTATTCTGGCCTCTTCTAGCTGCTTTGAAATTAGCGGAACAGCCTCCTGCATCGCCGAAATCATCTTAGGGATCTGGCTAATTAACCCGCACTGTTTCGTCTGCCGGAACTGTACCAACCATTCTGCGGAAGAATAAGGCGAGTAAAGCTGCAATAGAAATCGCCCGGTAGGTAGAGTATGTTTTGATACGTGTATCAAAGACTCACTATTTTTCCCCCGAATCCACCGTCCCATCTGTTCGTCACGAATATAGCGGTTTTTGACTTTTTTCGCCGGAACATATTCCGTCATTTCAGCAAGATTAAACGCAAAGTACATATCACCGACACAAATAATACTTGGCGTATAAGGCCGCCATAAATTCTCCCAGCGATATCCTCCCGCTTTTAGATCCTCCTTAATATCAATATCCGTACGATTTAGCCTTTCTCCCGGAGCATCCAGCGTTACCCGATAACCCTTTTTCCCCAGAGCTTCAATGAACCGGCTCAGGAACTCAATTGCGTGCTCAAATCCCGTATCAGAAACGTTGAGATCCAGTAATTTCTTTTTCGCAGGTTTATAATAGCCATCTTCTGTAACCGAAGAGACTGGCAGATACGTTTTGAGATCATTTATCAATCCATAGCCATTACTCGTAACAGAAGCTTGCTTTGGGGCGACTGAATATGCTGATTTTGATACCGTAATGGCAGGAAATTGCATTGATGAATTGTCATTCTCGCGTACCTTTTCCGCCTTACCATTTCTCAGAGCGGGCAGGGCTGGAATTGCGGGTGCAGTCCCATGCGCAAGTGCCTTCCAGTAACCGGCAAGCGGCCTGGGTATCCGCATTTCGCTGCATCGTTTTGCCAGTAACTCAGTACTGATGTCATACAACACAGTTATACGTTCCGCGGGCTCGCTCCAGACCAAGTGGTACAGCGTTTCCCGATCCTGGGGCAAAGTCTGCGCGGCATCGTGTGGATTATTCTCTGACATTGCGTCTCCTCTCCTATAGGGTACATTATCAGAAATGTTTGCCTGTTGGTGATTGAAAGAAATCTGAGCGGCTTCCCATTGATTGGCGCGACTGAAACTGAGCGGGAAGAGATTGACGCCATTTTGCAAGATACGTGGTAAAGCGCTGACGATGGGTTCTTTCAATAAGCCGATTTCGAATCGGGAAAATCTTGACGTTATCAGAACTGATTGATCGGGAGAAGCGCCGTGGGGCTATATGAGAAGTGGTGTGAGTCCATTAAAGAAAATGATGAACGCAAGTATTACTGGACGTATGTCGAGAAGGACGGCGGCCGCGATGATATCCGCGAGGACCTTGCTGAGACAATTCGCTCGCACTACGACCGACTTGAACGCATCGCCGATGACGTAGGGCGACTAGGATACAAGGTTGCTGCCAAGATCCTCAGCGAGGCAATGCCTAATACCCCCAAGGGCCGCTCTGGCGACCTCGGCGAAATCCTTGCGACTGAACTAGTGGAGGAAGAAATCGGTCTGCGGGTACCCGTGCGCCGGCTCCGTTACAAGGACGGCCGTAACATGGCCATGCGCGGCGATGACTTCATCGGCGCGGGCTACCAAGACAATAAGCTCTGGCTGCTAAAAGGTGAAGCTAAAAGTAACCAGAAGCTTGGCAAAACCACGGTCACCGCCGCCCGCAAGGTTCTCGACCGCGACAATGGCCGCTGTACGCCTGACTCGCTGCTGTTCGTCGCCAATCGCCTGCTGGAGAGCAACGACGCTGGCGATAATGCACTGGGTCGCGACCTTCGCGACGAAGTGGGTCTTAAGTCTATGCGAGCCGATCGCATCGACCACATGCTCTTCACCGTGTCAGGTAATGGCCCTCACGCTTCCCTGAAAGAGAACCTTGAAGCCGCTGGAGTCAACAGGGACCACTACGTCGTGAACATTCACGTCGAAGACCATCAGGATTTCATTGCGGCAATGTACCGAGAGGCGGAAGATCTTGGAGACGACTGAAGAATTAAGCACCTTCCTGACGGCCGCTACAGTTGACGGTATTCTCGGGCGCCTCCTCTATCGCGGTGCAGCTTGGTCGTTGATGCGCGAGGATGGCGTATTGCCGCAAAACGCTCCGCCGCTTGGCGCAACCATCGAAACAGATCTTGCCGAGCACGGTTTTGCCCTGCTTCGAGGCGCAATGGCACTGCAGGCTCAGGCTGGTGCTTCAGAACTCACTGGCAAGGCCTTTGAGCGCGCAGCCAACGCCTTCGAAGCCCTGGTGCGCAATGGTAATCCAGAGTCGCCTGATCGCGGATTCCGCCGCACTATTGCTGCTGCAGCCTACCATCTAGCCGGCTTCTCGGCCGTCGCCTTTTCAATCTTCAACGAGACAGAGGAAGACCTTAACGTCTCACCCGGCGAAATAGCGATCCGACACCTGATACTGCGCGATCTCGACCAACTTCGCGGCTTCGTTCGCGACTGGTTGAATGATGGGGCTCACGGCGATGAGCAGATTGCGGCGGCGCTTCAGGGCGGAGACGCTGACGTCGACGAAGTGCTGTCGACAATTCTCAATACGACGATCTGCCGTGCTCTGGCATTTTTCGACTTCGCGCTTGAGACGGGCGAGGTCGAGCCGATCGAAGCCGCACGAGAGCTCCTTACCACCGCTGTCGGGCTTGCCGACAACGCTGAGAACGTCCCGCTGTGGTGGATCTCGAATCTCTGCCGTCACCTGATCGACGACTTGTGGCAACACTCGCTACACCAGAATTTGCCGACTGAGCCACCCGAGGGTGCGGAGGAAAAATATCCCGACCTGCGGCGGTTGTTTATATCTTCACTTTACGCCCGCAAGACCTCAGAGGTGGAGCTATGGCCATCGCAGCGCGAAGCCGCCCAGCGCTCCACAGACGTCACGGACGATCTGGTCGTCGCCCTGCCGACCAGCGCGGGCAAAACACGAGTGGCAGAGATTGCCGCGTTAATGACCCTATCCTCCGCACGCCGGGTGCTAATCGTCACACCGCTGCGCGCTCTTTCGGCCCAGACCGAACGATCTTTCAGGAAAACCTTCGCGCCACTAGGGTTTGGTGTCTCTTCTCTCTACGGCGCCAGCGGCCTTTCGGCCAGTGATGAAGACGCCCTCCGCACACGGGAGATCATCATTGCGACGCCCGAAAAACTCGACTTCGCTCTGAGAAGCGACCAGACGCTGATTGACGATGTCGGCCTGATCGTCCTCGACGAAGGCCACATGATCGGTCCTAGTGAGCGCGAAATCCGCTATGAGACGCTCGTGCAGCGCCTACTTCGGCGCACGGATGCGGCAGAGCGCCGAATAGTTTGCCTTTCCGCGATCCTGCCAAGCGGCGACGAACTCGACGACCTTACCGCATGGATTCGTTCCGACGAACCCGGGGAGCCTGTGCGTTCCGACTGGCGCCCAACGCGCCAGAGATTCGGCGTGCTTACCTGGCGAGGTAAGGACGCGTTGCTACGGCTCGATCTAGACGACGATGGCCCCTTCCTTGACAAATTCGTCGCGGAAAAACCAGCGCTCGGGAAGGAGAAGAAGCCCTATCCACGCAAGAACTCGCACCTCGCTCTGTTCGCGGCATGGGAGTTCGCGAGCCAGGGCAAGCGCACCTTGATCTTCTCTACCCAAGCAAACTGGGTCGAGAGCTACGGCAAACAAGTCGTGGACCTCTGCAAGCGCGGCTATCTGGACTCGTTGCTGGAAGACGAGGCTCCAATCGCCCGCGCCCTGGAAGTCGGAAAGGAATGGTTGGGCGAGAATCATCCAGCCGTGGCCAGCCTGAAGGTGGGCGTTGCCATTCATCACGGCCGACTGCCGAGCCCGTTCCTACGCGAACTGGAACTGCTCCTATCCGAAGGAGCGCTAAAGGTCATTGTCGCTTCGCCGACGCTCTCGCAGGGCCTCAATCTCAACGCTGCCGTGCTGCTTGTGCCCGCGCTATATCGCGCCTCCGAGAAGATCAAAGGCGAGGAGTTCGCGAACGTGGCCGGCCGCGCCGGACGTGCATTCGTCGATGTCGAGGGGCTGATCGTCCATGTCATGTTCGACAAAATCAAATGGCGAAAGAAAGAATGGAGGGAACTGGTCGCCTCTGCCAAGGCCAGGACGCTTAAAAGCGGCCTTATCCAGGTCGTTGCCGAAATCCTTGAGCGTCTATCGCGCGAGGGCGTCTTGGATAGAGATGACGCCTGGGAATATCTCGCCAACGCCCGCGAGGCTTGGAGGTCACTTGACGAAGAAGCAGGGGTGGCAGAGCGACTGGCCGCCGCAGTGGAATACGACGCTACCACCGACGATGAAGACGAGACGGACGACGAGGAGGAAACCATCGACGAGGAGCCCCTGTCTCAGCTCGTCGAACGCCTCGACGCCACCGTATTCGGTCTGATCGAAGCCCTAGATGCTGATCGCGCCGATCTACCTAAGCTTCTAGACGAGGCGCTCAGGGGGTCACTCTGGGCTCGCCAAATTGCTCGGGAGGACGAGGATGTCGCTTCCCTGCACCGGAAGGTATTCGAAGCACGCGCTGGTCTCATCTGGAAAGCCACCACCACCCCAACGCGACGCGGGCATTTCGCGATGGGAGTCGGGCTCGAAGCTGGCCTCCTCATCGACGCTATGGCGGACGAGCTGGCCGAACTCATCGACAGGGCAGACAGTGCAGCGTTGAGTGGCGACATCCACGAACTCGCCGATGCTCTCGGCGGACTCGGCGAACGCCTGCTGTTCATGCGGCCTTTCATCCCTGACAAGGCGAACGCGCTGCCGCCGAACTGGAAAGCTATCCTACGTAGTTGGGTGTCTGGGGAAGAAGTCTCCAAGATCGGACCGCAGAACATGCGGGCGGTCGAAGATGCCTTCACCTATCGGCTAGTTTGGGCGCTAGAAGCCGTCCGCACCCGGCGCATGTCCTTCGGCTGGTCGCCGGATACGGTGGCGGGCGGTGGTGCGGCTGCGGTCGAAACCGGTGTCCCCCAGTTCATGATGGCGATGCTGATCCGCGCAGGCCTGCCGTCACGGCGCGCGGCAATGGCGGCCATCGAAGATGCTGAGCCAGTCTTCGTCACGCCCGCAGAAATGCGGGCCTGGCTTGAATCCGACGAGATTACGGCCAAAACCGACGCAGGCGACTGGCCAACACCCGACACCTCCGCGTTATGGGCCCGCTTCCGAACCGAAGCTCTCAGCGGAGGCATCCAGAAATGGTCCGTCGAACGCTACAAGCGCCTACTCGATAACGAGTCCTCCCCGCCCGCTGGCCTCTATCGAATCGTCACCGACGAAGGGGACGCGCGGACTTGGCTGGTAACCCCCGACTACCAGCGGATCGCCGTCTTCAAGAAGCCAGCGGTTGATCCCAAGCCCAGCCTATTCTCGGGACGGTTGCCGGGCAAAACCCGGCTCGTGGATGCTCTACGCGTCGGCCGCGGAAAGTTGCGTTGGCCGGCTGCCGACGCCTAAAAGGGAACGGCCAAGATGCTATATGCCTGGATCGACGACCAGAAGCGCGCACCTGTCGCGAATGGAGAGCGAACACCTGCCACAACTGTGGCGACATGCTAACTGCCGTTATGCCTGTCGAGAATGCGCCCCACTGGCGGCATAAGGCGGACGGCTGTGATCCCTGGAGTGAGCCAGAAGAACCTTGGCACCTCGGTTGGAAAGAACACTTCGATATGTCCTTCCGCGAAGTCGCGTTGCGCGACTCAGCGACGGGAGAACCGCACCGAGCTGACATCCTGGTCCGCAGCCGGACCCCGCCCGTGACCTTGACCACCTTGCTCATGTCGCCCTTGGCTTTTGCAAGCGCCAACGTGTCCCGGTTCGCGCATTGGATGATGGTCTTGCATGCCGGCTGCTCATCAAATGGTTCGATACCCGAGATATCCCGCCTTCGATCACCTCCTGATTGGCCGAGCCAGATCAGGTCATGCCAGTCAGCACGCACGTGGTACGCAAAAACGAGGCGCTCGAACTGGGTACCACTGTAGTCCTCGAAATGAACCGGAGAAACCATTATCGTCGCCGTCCTCGCTCTTTTTTTTCGACTATTTGTCTTCAGTACGCCTCGCTACGCTCCAGTGAGTTTCCGCGATAGCCAATGAAAGCCACCAGATCTTGGTGGCGAATCTTGAATCGCCAAACGATCACGGAGTTCGATATGCAGAATAACCCGTTTGAGAAAATCGGTCACGACATTGCCGTCGAAACTCACCCAAAGCCTGTATCTCTTCCCCTTCCCGGTTCGAACGCCTATAGCGACCTTCCGCAATTCACGAAACATGGCGTTCTGTCATTTCGTCGCACTATCCACCGCCAAGAGCTGCGGCAGATAGTCCCCTTAGCCGAAGTAGAAGCGTGGATCGAGGAACGCAAACAATCCTCGCGCTCCGGCAGCAGATCAACAGGGCCAGACGTCACACTACGCAGGACTCGCCCCGTCAATGGGCTCATTGCAGTATCAGATATCAGCACCTAACTTCTGTTGCTGGGCCCAGACGTTCCGAACCGACGGCGATACTCTTCCGCCCCAAGTGCCATCACCTCAACGTCATGCTCGGTCACGTCGATAGCGTTCTTTACACTAAGCTCCCGCTTTAGGATTGCAAGCTCTGGAATAAACTTCGGCTCAGCCCCTCCATTAAATATCGCGGGAAGAAGCAAATACGCGCGTGACTGCCTATAAATATCAAGAAAGCGGCTCAGGTTGACATCGGTTTCTGCATGCATGGTTTGCATACGTGATGCCATCATGAAGGTCTTGCCTGACGTTTCGCCCTCATCATTAGAAAGCCTGGAAGTGATAAGAACACGGTAATGCGCCGGATGGTCAACGGAGACTCCACGCAGAATCGCCATGTAAATTTCGTCCTGCTTATCGACCGTTCCTAGACGTTCACGCCAACGTGCAAAGATCTTCCTGGCGGCATCCTCGTGCTTAAACATGAGCGCAACCGCTGGAGGATACGAGGGCCCCCAATGAGTAAAAGCAGTTCCGGTCCAACCGGCTTGACTCCAAAGATGAACATCTATAACAGAGCGAACACCAAGATCGCGATGGTCGCTTGTTGGGAACGGGGCACTTCGTTTTCCTACCGTCGAGCGACTTTCTTGATCCTCAAACGTGTCTAATAAACGGCGGGTGATTACGGGACGCGACGGCTCAAGAGTGAACTCCGATATCGCCATCTGCGTCCAATCGCTGAGCTTCGATAGCCCTTCCTTGAATACTCGTTGCCGACTATTGCCGACAACTACGACCATGCTGATGCGGTCAAGCACCGCCTCATTGCCGAAGAGATGTTCGAGCGTTTTCCGCATATCCTCCACGTAGCAAGTGGCAGCAAAAATCTCAGCTGCCAATCCGATCAGCATCTTCTGGACTTCGGCCTGTCGGGCAAATGTAGCGGGTAACAGTCCAGTCGGCCAGCGAACTATCGCCGTCATTTCATCAGTATTGATCGTAAAGTCCGGTGCCAGCACTTCAGAACTATCTTGAAGTGAGATAGTGAAGTTCTCTGTATGCGCTGCGGCGCCGCTTTCGATTGCGGTTGCAAAAAATGCTTCGACGGAACCTATTACTGCTTCTGCAGCAAGAATTAAGGCATCGGAGCTCGGGTGAAAAACAGCCACACGAATGCCTAGCACTCTTGAGACAAGACACTGCGAGTCTGCCTCGTTAAAGATGACAGGACCATGCAGGTTGCTAGATGCCGGTTGACTAGCAAGCAAAGTAAATAGCTCGGCCACACTCTCTGGCGTCTCTTCTTGCGGTATTGATCCCTCCCGACGAAGTTCGGCTTCATGGCCGAGCGCGTAAATCAGCGAGTTTCGACTCTGTTGCAGACCGAGTCCACCAAGAACGTCAGGCAATCGCACAATGTGTTGAAGTTCTTCCGCTGTGAAATTTAAAATTTGGCTCGCCAGAATAAGATCGAATTCCGTAAGTCGCTTCGCGACACGCTCTTGTGATGAGTCGTCGAGCGGAAGCGTCGCCGTACAACCTCGAACTAACCGAACGGCTTCGAGAGCGTCTGGAAGATGCCGAAGTTCGACAGCAACCCAAGCGAGGGTCATGACCATGGGTACGATCGAAGCCGGAAGGTCACTGTCCTCCTCGGCTTCGATGAACATTGAAGCCATTGCAAAAATGCATGTAGCACGCGCAGCCCAGAGCAATCCGGCACTACGATAAGCAAACGTGAGCAGTTGCAGCGCTTCGATCAGAGAGTCGGCATATTCTTTTTTAGTGAGTTGCCGTGCGGCTTTGCCCAGCAAACGAATCATTTCGAAGTTATCTTCGAAATCGAGTTGTTGCGCTCGCTTGAGAAGCACTAACGCACCCTGAGCCTCACCGGTACGCTCAGAAACAAACGCCGCCACCTCGTCAACCAGTTGGACATAACCACTGTCCTTACCGGCGACGATCCCGAACACCTCAATCATTTTAGTCAAACGCTCAGCAGAAAACTCACCGAGACCTCTCGCACACTTGACGACATCCGAGAACTGCGGCCATAGCGCACTCAGTTTTTGAGTGTCTTTCTTGAGTGTCGCCTGATTAACTTCTACGACGAGTAACGACGACTGGGCCTCCAATGCATTGTTTGGACGTTCTTTATTCTCAGCAATTAGCTTTAACCTCTCGGTCAATCTAGATACGCGCTCTTCAAGCTTAGCCTCGTCGACCGTCAAATGCTGATGAATGACCGAGTTAAATAGTAATTGTACTAAATTACAAAGAAACTCAAGGTTTATAGCGTGATCCGTGTCGATCACCAGATTCGCGAACTCGTCGTACCTTCCGTTCAAATACGCGATGTCATCGAACCACCAAAAGGCGGTCCAGATGGACTCGTAGTGCGCTTCCAACTTCTGGCGATGAGTTCCATCTTGTTCAGCGAGTCGAATTGCACGAGCAAGCCGACCATCCGTCTCGATTCGTGGGAGCTCTAGATTGCGCGACAACTTAGCGGCCACCAGAGCTTCCGTAACTCGTTGCATTTCCATCCCGGAAAATGCCTCCGGATTGCCGAGCGTTTTCTCGATGTCTTCAAGTTGCTGCGAGCGGGAGTAGTCCGAGGGCCCCAAACGCCTTGAGTCTGCAACCTCCTGCCCGACACCAAGGTAATTAAAGGCGAGGTCCTTACGATCGTTACTGACGACCTCATCAACAATCCAACTCCGGTCAAGAATAGTGATGGTCACCCCGTACTGTTGCGTAAGTTCATCCTCGACGCGGGCTCGATCCTTCGCACGAGCGAACTGCGCTGTTACACAATAGACTTTCTGATAGCCGCGCTGCGTCGCCACAATACCTGCGACGTCATTGCGAACTTTTTCCGCCCACTTTCTCTTGGCACTGAAAGCGAATGCCCAACGTTCCTGAGCGGCATTTGCGTCACCCACATACGTGAGAGTAGCAATCTCGTCGGCAATCGGAATAGTTTCTGAATCGGCTTTGCTGTCTCCTCCTCCCTCCGGACCGGTAGCAGGCTTTAAGTTTGGGCAGATCGTGCGTTCGCACAACTTGCGACAAAATATCTCGAAGTCATGGGTCTGGTTGCGCGATGTAATACTATCGAGGTAGTACTCAAGTGCCGGGGCATCGAGCTGGTATGCTGTGCGGTCGCTGGTGTCCGAGTAAAATTCAGGACGCAGTTCGCGCATGAATTTTGATGGCGACACCCCTTTTTCTTGTTCTCTTTCAGCCATTCATTGCCTCTTAAATACGAGTTCCGCCATCGTATAAATGCGAAGAAAATGTTCGAATGTCGCCATACACTTCTGCTCCAATCGTAGACCTCCACCGCCCCTAAACTAATGCTTCCAGCTCATTGTAAGCCGAGCGCGGCAAGCTTGTTCAAGGCTACCTTTCATTATTTATCCTCACTCCAGCCCGGTCCTGAACCAAACAAACTGAAATCTGTAGTTTCTTTTTTGAGGCAAGCCAATAGGAGCGCAAGTACCCCGCATAACCGGACCACTCAATTTTGGTATCACCATCGATTGTACTCACAAAACGAAGCAGTTCATATGCAGACACCGAAGAGCGGGTGACCTGCTCCCTCATTATTATTAGAGTGCGGACTGTAGCAATGTCCGGTAATGGCACTAAGCTGCCATTGTTAAATGCGCTAAAATTGCTTGTCATTATGGCCGGAGCTGCCATTGTTCCCAAATCTAATGACTGGATAACTCATATCTTGGGGTATTAATCAATGGAGAGCAGATCAAGTTAAAAACATTTATCTGCGGTTTGTACCGGTATGCTTTTATGACATTCCAGCATACCGGTCCATAGCCAGACCGATGAACTCGCCTGTAGAACAAGCTGAATGTAACCTGCCCAGAGTCATGCTTTTCAGGTCTGATAGTTTTGAGCACTGTTAAAGTCATTGCCCTAACTCAACCACTTCCTTAACTTACTCCAAATGGATAGAGGCTCAGTTCTCATCCCAGAAGACTCCTCAGTTGGCTCCTGTTTAAAATCTTCAGAAATTTCGGTCGCATTAGTCTGGGCGTAATAACGCTTCTTAGCCGCTTTATCTCGACGCATCTCCGCATCGATTTTGGCTTTATCCCAAGGAGCTGCTTCCAGTACGCGGTTACACTTAATTACATAGTGCGATCGACAGGGTAAATTCCAATTTCCTACGGATGGCCAAAGCGAAATGGTCTCACCATCGAAGGTTAACTTCCAGTCAGTTGGGGTTAGAGGGGTTACTACTTCATGTCCGCAACCACAACAGCAACTGTGGATAACCGTGCCATACTCCATGGAAACGTACAGAGTGCCGGCTTCAAGTTCTCGTGGAATCCCTTTAACGAAACACGGGGTCAATTGGTAATGGCGTATCATAGTAAGTCACCATTCAGTAACATATTCCCGTCAGTCGTATATGAACAGTGATGTTCATTTTCAAGATCACGATAAAACCCGAGTAGTTTCTTCCATTTGATGACGGCAAGTGCCGCATTCAACATGTTTAACTCGGCGACTTGAATATTTGAAGCGTAAACGTTTTCTGCGCCACTCTCCTTGAAAGACACACGGGTGCGAATATGTTCACGCTTCTCTGGAGTGCTGGTCGTCACCCTCAGGATGCCACCAAGCGATCCGTCCACCAACTCGAGCCCCATTCCCACGTCTATGAATGACACACCCATATATTCCAGCTTCTGCATCGCTAAACGTTTTGGCTCGCCTGCGTCCATGCAAAGGAAGGCAAAGGTGATTCCATCCAAGAGATTAAGATTATCCAGGCTTATCTGTACTGCATGCGTAACGATATGACGGTGCATCTGACCGTAAATTCCCGCCAGGTAATCTACTTTCTTCGGCACTTCCCTGAGAGTGTTAATGGACGGGGCGCCAGGTGCGCGAAAAGCGTTGTGCTGAAGAAAATCATCACCATCGATGAGACGTATCTCCCTAACCGGCGTTTTGGCTATCTGGTCCAGTATGTAGGAACCTGTACCACCGACTCCAATGATGGCAATGTGCTGACCTTCAAGTCGTGCAGTTAATGCCCCGATCCCGACCCGGTCAGATGCGGTTTCAAGATAGTTAAATACGCCCCCTTCCTCCTCATCAGGGGTTTTAAAAACACGTGGACTAACGCCAGGTTTGAGGGTGGCGGCGTGGCCAGAAATGATCGTCGCATAGGTGGACATCTTCTGATGGTAGTCACTGTAACCTTCAGGCCCTGGCTTACTGGAGAATAAGTGCTGAGCAGACAGTCCATGCCCAAGATTTACCTCTTCACTCTGATGAAAAATAGCCTGAATGCGCCCCCCCTGGGAAGTGCATGGAAATTCTCCATCAAAGTGAATTGTGTGTGGTTCTGGTTTTTGAGTAACGTCGCCAGACATGCAAAGGCTCGATATAAGTGTGCCGGTTTTAACTTCCCGTTGCGCGTTAACATACGGCACGTCACGCATGACCAGGAAACCACCTACAATGTTTACGTGGTAACCTTCTTCGCGCAAGCGCTTCAGATCGCTATTAAGATTGAATGGTGCGGCCGACATTGATTACGCTCCCATTTTTCACTTCGATAAAGGCACCTGCAGCTAACTCACCACTGTGTGGTTTTGAGCTCGCTCCACGATATGTAATTGAATATACGATCTCAGCAGTTGGAGCTTCACCTGGATATGCGATAGCCACAAATTGCTCGAAAGTTTGATGACTATCGCTGACCTGAACTTCACGTCCATTAACGACGATATCAATCTTTGGTTTACGCTTTGGCGCCGTTACAAAGTGTTCAATTCCCGGAGTCGTAAGATCCACCGCCTCATTCGGTTCAATCTGGCGATCATCACCGCCACGGACAACCATAAATACGGCATCGCCGTCGCCTGGTTTTGCCAGTTCATAAAGTGCTGCCCCTGAAATTGCAGGTTTACCCCATGATACTTGACTGTCGTTTACAGTAAGTTTGAAATCACGATCGGTCTGGAAGGCCACGAAACGTTCAGCGCCATGACCGCGTAAATCGAAAGGTTCATCAAGGCGAAGATCTTCAAAGTCTCCCGTCTGAAGAATGGCGAAGAGGCTATAGTCATCATGTGCACGCAGACCCGCAGCAATCAGAATTTGTCGACCCAGTGGAACTGGGTCATTGACTACAATTGCGTGAAAATCCAGGTTTTCCTGCGCAAACAGGATGCGGTAGGCATTTGCCGGACGCAGTTCGCGGCCTTCGCGAATAGCTTCTCCGACATCGTCGATATTGTTAATATTTTGGCTGTTCATGTTTTGCATATCCTTGAGTTTGGCCAGACGATGTCTGGCTCTAATACTCAATCGATGCAGCTATACCAAAGCGGTAAATTATTTTAGAATTTTTTTTGGAGCGCGCCTGGAGGGGTCAATCCGCAGACGAAAAATGCCGGGCAGGAGGGACAGACCCGGGATGATGATTCGGCGGGAAATACACCCCGACTTATAGAGTCTAAGGCAACATGAAGCTTTTCCTGCCGGTTATGTAGCATCTTAGTGCTCAGATCAATCGGCGTTACAGTCTTATCAGAAAGATGAACTAACTCCACTATCGCGTCAGGAAAGGCTCTCCGTGCTGCCAGTATAAAAGCGGCTGCGCCAAGGTCCGATTCTTCTTTATCTCTTTTATGTCCGGTTCTAACCCGGCGAAACGTACGTCGCCCATTTGAGTAAATCAACACATCGTCAGGTTCTACGGTGATAGGGATATCCCCGAACTTCATCGTGAGTACACTGGGTGTTTCAGGAGCGTGACCTTCGCGAATTGAATTAAAATATCTAACCATGTCAAGTGCCAGAGACTTAAACTCAAGGGCATATC
Source organism: Citrobacter sp. (assembly GCA_019415335.1). The sequence goes on from DXKH01000070.1 coordinate 15,916, forward strand.
CGTGCTCAGCCAGACCTTCAACTTTGAGGGCTTGCTCAACGCTGCCTTCTATATTCGTAATTATTGTAGACTCTGCCTCGATCATATCCTTGAACACTTTTCGGACAGCATCGTGCATTTTTGAGAATGGGGTTGGTGATCGTCGCCCCCCGATTTGAAGGACGTGAGTATAGAAAAATCGTCGAGGACAAGATTCATAGAGGGAGACCTGATCGCCACTAAGTTTGAATTCTCCATCCGCAACCCAGTCTATAGGTAAAGATTCGGGAGGCTCAATGACCGGATGATGAGGCTCTATGTTTCTTTGAATCAGATTGGGCTCAATACGATCCAGATACTCGGATTTCTTTCGGGTACTACCTGCAGCGTTTCGTAGTGCAGCATAGAGGAATAACTGGTCCCTGGCTCTCGACAATGCAACATAGAATAAGCATTCTCTTTCCGCCTTGTGCTCCATACTAAACTGCTCCCTGGCATTCGCCTTACTACCGACTATCATCCCATCGGGTGGTGGGCAGGCTTGCTTTTGCGTATAACCAGGAAGGGTATCTGCATTCATCCCCGGGACATGGACTACAGGAAATTCAAGCCCTTTTGAGCCATGTATAGTCATGAGGCGAACCGCGTCAATGTTTTGTGCCGCTACCGGGAGTTGCCTGAGCTCACGATCGTCCCCTAGTCGGACTAAACGGCGAATGCGATCTAATGTGCGAGTGATAAATAATCCTTCGCCAGTTGCAGGCTGGACTCGCAAGAAATTAAGTAACTGCCAGGTTGCAATACATTGGGAGCGGTCACTGCAACCTGAAGAAGTTGCCAGGCGAGCTACAATACGAGTCCTGTCTAAAAGTACAGTGGCCAGCACAGTCCAGGGTGAAGTGTCGCCGTTAAAACCGTCCAGTGTTTTAATCAGCCGCTTTAAGGCAGTACGGCCATTTGCAGAGATTTGGAACTGATCTACTTTATCTTTCCACCCCCCCCTGTCATCTTCTTCACGCAGGCATGCAAGAATATTTCCGACATCTTCCAGCGACATCGTAAATTCTGGCAGGCAAGCCATCCTCACCAGGCCCATTGCGCGGCGATCCACTAAAAGGGAAAGCAGTGACAGCCAATCCTTTATCTCCGGACGCTCGAAAACACTGCCCAAGAAAAGAACAGGGATTCCTAAACGCTCGAGTTGTTGCCCAATTTCTGAGAGTTTTTCGTTGCCTGTACAGAGAACGGCCTGATCACGATATGGGTAACCGGCACCTCGCATTTCCTGTATAGCGTCCGCAAGAGCTGGTGACTGTTGAACGCCTTGTCCCACAAAGCGAAGTTCGGGTTTGCAGGCATTACTGCCCCGATTGGGGCGTAGCCCGCTATAAGCATCCCCTACAGCCATACCCATCGCAAATCTCGAAAATGTTGAAACTATTTCAGGCACCGATCGGTAGTTCATTTTTAACCGATATCGCACCCCGCCTGGAAAATCTTCATTTCCAAAGCGCGTCATGTTAAATGAAGAGGCACCTCTAAAACGATAGATTGACTGCTTAGCATCCCCAACTGCCCACAAATTTTCACCATTACCACATAGAGCTTTCAACAGTCGCACGCTGCTGTGGTTGACGTCCTGGTATTCGTCCACCAAAACGTGTTCATAGGTAGACTGGATATGGGAGCGAATAGCATCATTTTCTTCAAGTAGCTTTACAGGTAATGAAACCAAATCCCCAAAGTCTATACATTCAGACTGTTGCTTAAGATTCTCATAAGCTGCGTATACCTTGGCGACTTCAATCGCTTTCTCTGCATCGGTAATAGCATCACTCTCAACAGCGCTAACGCGCATGGCCTGCGCCAGTCTCAGGTAAGTGCTTGCATCGACTACCTCGTCTTTAGCACGTGAAATGCCGGCGAGAAAGTCCGCAATAATCCGGCTTGGATCATAAAGATTGCGGTAATGAACAAGTCCTAATTTTGGGAACTCATGCTCCAGCAATTCAACTGCTTCTGTACGATCCAACATCCGGGGGGATTGTGGCACATTCAACTTATCGTGAAACCGGCGAACCAAATCGAGGCCGAATGAGTGGAAGGTACCGATCCACATTGCAGCTGCAGCACTGCTATCGACACGGGCAATTCTTTCAGCCATTTCTCCTGCCGCTTTATTTGAAAAAGTCAGCAAGAGAATTTTCCGGGGATCAACCCCTTCATTAAGCAGTCCTTTTACACGGCCTACCAATGTCTGTGTTTTTCCTGTGCCTGGTCCGGCTTCAAGCAAAAAGGCAACACCACGATGGGCTGCGGCTTTAGCCTGCTCATCGTTTAAAGGAAATTCAATTGCTGACTCTGGATTTTCAGGCAAAGTCGGGGGCAACAGTAGCGCATCAAAAAGTTGTTGAGCAACGACGTCAAATGGCGCTCCAAGCTTTTCGGCAATACTTGAAGCACTTTGGCCCTCCAGATAAAGCGTTCTAACAAAATGTCTAGGTAGCAAAAACTCGCGCGCAAAAAGATCCATCTGGACCTCTCTTCGCTGTCTGCGACTGTAATCTACGACTCGCTCAACTCCCAGTGGGGAGCTCTCCGACGTCCTTGTGGGATCTATCGTATAACTCTGTTCATCCTCTTCGACATCATCTCCAAGTTCAGCGTGACCAATTTCATGAGCGACGAGGAATGCTTGTTCAAAAAGAGTTGCGCATTTTTCGTGGAGAATAAACATCTCCTCTGGAATAAAACGAGCGCGCGCGCCTCTCAGGTTAGGCGATCCTTTTCTTGTGCTCTCTACATCAAGGCCTCGTCTGGTGGCTTCAGCAACAGCAAACTCATAGGGAGTCCATGGATTTTGTCCTGAATCAACGGCCTGATCATGTAGAGCAGCAGCGGCCTTACGAGCCAGTTCCACTGCTTGCACGTTATCTATCCTCTTCCATTAAGTTTCTGATTTCTTCCTCAGACAACCCGGCATCCCGAAGCAGTCGTTCGAAAGTAATCTTCTCTGCTTCACCCGGTTTAGATTCGGACTTATAACTCCCTGCAACCTCCATGTGCGGCTGCTCGAGTGAGGTAAATAACTGTTGTACGCTGATCTGAAGTTGTTCAGCAAACCTGACCAGAAAACCCCAGGGAACAGATTTGGCGACTACGTTTCGCTCTTTGAATGCCATGACGACCTGTCGAGGTATCTCTAGCGATTTAGAGAGAGCCCGCATTTCTTGTGCTGAGAGTCTAGCGAAGGGGTCCACCGCTGTTATGCCCGGTGAATTTTGGATGCGAGTGGTAGCAGAATTGATTAAGCGGCGCTGGGACTCAGAGAGTGGCGCTTCATCTTCGATTGATATTCTGGCTATCTCTCGAGATAAATCTATGAGGTCATTGGCATATTCCGGGAAGGCTGCAAGGTACTTTTGCAGAGTCGCTTTTCCCACATCATGCTCTATGGAAAATGACTCCAGTACCTCTTCTAGGGATGCCTGAGGTGAAAGTCCGGTCATCATATTCCCCCTTGAAGCAGTAAACGAAGACGTGCAAACGCCTTATTTTTATGATTATGGATGGTCTTTTCAGACTTGTTTAGAGCTTTGGAAATCGTTATCTCTTGTGGGTCGATGGAGTCTATTGGAAAATCTAATCGGAGCATTTCAATGATTCGCTTCTGTAGTTCAGGTAAAGTCTCAATCGCCGCATCAAGCTCACGACGGTAATGAAAATCATTGAGATCTGTTTCTTCAAAAGGATTAAAACCTTCAGAAGCAGTTTCAACCTCTATAGTTACGTCCTCTGAATCATCGTACTCCAGCTCAGTATTCCTATTTTCCGACCGATAAGACTTCTCCTGAGCATCTTTTTTTAAATTTGAAAAGGCCAAATCAAAACGGATTTCAAAAATGTCCAACCGTTCTTCATACCCTGCTTTATCAAGCATAAGCATCTCAACGATACGGTCAAAAACACTCTCCTGAATGTCACTGTTCAGCATTGATACAGAATTTCCACCATGATTAACGGCTCGAGGAAGCTTCCTGAAAATGCGTTCTGAGAGGATCCTGAAGAGGGGATCAAAAAGAGTTTGGTTAGTCAATGCGCTGCGCCGGACGAAGTAAAGAAGACATTCACTGGGCACATATTGCGAATGTGTCTTGCTCTGCTTACACAACTGAATCAGATTTTCATCCGTGAGGGTGGCTAATTCTGCCAGCCTAACTTCGGTCTCAGGTAAGCGTGTGTAGAGTGTTCCACCCTCAGTTTGTTTTTGAAGAGGAATGATCAATGCAACCTCCATCATAATGCTTGTGTGTCGGAAAAGTACTTTCTGCTCTAGAAAAGAGTGCGCAAGGTTAAAGAAGCACAATGATTAATTTGCCGGCGTTATTTATCAATTCATATCCAGCAATCTGCTCATGTTGACCGGTCTAGTAAGGTCCACATCTGTAAACCACTTCAGTTTCACTTCTCAGCTTCTGAGAGGGTTGAGTTAACGAATCGCATCAGCCACATGCTATGAAGCCTACATGGTGTTGGTTCTGCTGAATGTACCCGATCCAATGGGCTTTTGTGCATTATTAATTTGGTGACAGGTTTCACAGCGTTGACCTGCTCCCCATAAATTAACATATCTCAATGTTATCAATGTCTGCTTTTGGCACTCAGCCGACAGTTAAACCTCTTTGCACACAGTTCCACATAGGATAAACGCCTTCGACGTTACCTCTAACTACGCTTCATTTTCAGAGAGTAAAATAGTAATGTTCACCCATGCTGCGGAACGCTCATACCAGATTTATGGAATCCGCAACTATTGGTGGTCATTCTGGTGGTCTTGACAGTAAGGGAATTCAGGTTTAGCTTACATATTAGCCAGTTACTGGCAAAGGCGATCCCAGTCAGAGGAGCCAAATTCAAAGAAGCCCGCTTTTTAGCGGGCTTTTTGCTTTATATCTGATAATCAATCGCGACATCATCAGGCTCCATCACCTGCCGCTTGATATCCTCCACGGATAATCCCGCATTACAGAGCTCGATAAACCGCCAGACATAGTTCCGCTGAAGTTGTCCACGCTTCAGTCCCAGCCAGACGGTGCTGGCGTCAAACAGATGGCGAGTATCCAGGCGCGTCAATGCCCCCTCTTCCTGTTCACCGCTGGACTGCTCCGCCACCAGACCAATCCCCAGTCCTAACGCGACATAGGTTTTAATCACATCGGAATCCTGTGCGCTAAGGACAATATCAGGCAGCAGTCCTTTGCGAGCAAAGGCTTCATCAATGCGGGAACGCCCGGTGATCCCTTGTCGATAGGTGATCAGTGGCCAGTGAGCAATGGACTCCAGCGTCACCGGCGAAACCTGAGTTAACGGATGATTGTCTGGCACTAACAGGCTGTGATGCCAGCGAAACCAGGGGAAGGCAACCAGCAGAGGATCGTTGCTCAGACGTTCACTGGCAATACCAATATCTGCCCCACCATTTTGCAGTAATGTCTCAATTTCCTGCGGCGTCCCCTGGATCAACTCCAGGCGGACTTCCGGGAACAATTCGCGGAAGGCTTTGATCACCCCCGGTAGACTGTAGCGCGCCTGCGTGTGCGTCGTGGCGATGGTCAGTACACCCGAGGTGTCGTTGGTGAACAAATCCGCCAGTCGGCGTACGTTGCTGGCTTCATTTAAAATGCGCTCGGCAATGACCAGCAGCGCCTTACCTGGCTCGGTCATTCCCAGAAGACGTTTACCCCGACGGATAAATATCTCGATCCCAAGCTCATCTTCTAACTCACGAATATGTCGGCTTACCCCTGACTGCGAGGTAAAGAGCATATTGGCGACTTCCGTCAGGTTGTAATCCTGACGGGCTGCCTCACGGATAATTTTTAGCTGCTGGAAATTCACTTGTTGCTCCGGATACATCAGACATGCCGCTATTGTTAAAGTCTGATGTCCGGCATAACAAATAATAAAAACCTGCATCTTATTCCGTCATGGAATAACGCTTAACTGACCAACTGCAACTCGCGGTTATCCAATGCCGGACTGCTAACCAGCGACATCAGGATCTCTTTCACCGCTTGTGCTTGTGGCGACAAACTCCCTCTTGCCGACATATTCAGCGACAGCGACAGACTCATCGACGGCGAAGTAATGCGCGCCATCCAGCCATTTGCCGCACCACACAGGGAACGCGCGGCGGACTCCGGTAGCACCGTCACACCCATGCCGCTGGCAATCGCAGCGGTCAGCGTGGCTATCGACTCAATCTCACCGATAACTTTTGCCGTTAAACGACGCAGCGAGAAGGCTTCATCGACCCGCAAACGGACCGCACTGTAATCACGGGGGAGAAATAGATTCATCTGCGCGACGGCGGTAAGATCTACGCTCTGTCCAGGGCAGTCGCGGGTCCCGACAAGGAAGAGGTCTTCTTTTAGCAGGGGTTGACTGGTAATGCCTGCCAGCGGGGAACGCTCATAGAGCACCGCCATATCCAACTGACTATTCAGCAGTTTATCGTTCAGCACGGCACCGCTGTTTTCATGCAGATACACCAGCACCTCGGGCAATTCTGCGCGAACCGCCTGCAATAGCGGCATTGTGACCGACGATGCGGCTGTCCCCGGCGCAAGTCCAATCGACACCTGCCCCGTTAAGGTCTGTCCGACGTTACAGACGGCTAACTGCGCCTGTTCACACTGACGAAGGATCGTCCGCGCATGTGTGTATAGAATCTTTCCCGCTTCGGTGGGCGTCACGCCCCGTTTGGTGCGAATTAACAGTTGCTGATTGAGCTCACCTTCCAGTGTGGCAACCTGCTGACTCAGCGCGGGTTGTGCGATATGCAATACTTCAGCGGCCTGTGTCAGGCTCCCAATATCGACAATTTTTACGAAATATTTCAATCGTCTGAAGTTCATTTTGCCTCCTGTCCGGAATGCCAGAACCCATGCTGGCAGTGATGTCAGGAGAGAATTGCAAGATGCTTGCCAGTTTCGGTTAAAGCGATAAATTCATGTTAACCCCCCGTGAAATAAGCATTTATGATTGTTATCGGTAATATCAACTCCCGTCAGCGTTTTCCGATCTGCCCCATCCGGGGTAGCCTCGCACCAGAATGGGGCAAAACCCGCAGGAGATCGAAAGTTCGCCGCTTTGCTGATTTTGTCAGCAAACAGACGCACAATCGCATTTCCCCCTTTGACAACCCCAATCGTCGTCGCTAATATGCGCCTCGTTCACACGATTCCTCTGTAGTTCAGTCGGTAGAACGGCGGACTGTTAATCCGTATGTCACTGGTTCGAGTCCAGTCAGAGGAGCCAAATTTTGAAAAGCCCGCTTTTTAGCGGGCTTTTTGCTTTTCCTGACGCCATACCCGCTTAATCTTCCTGTTCTGCCCTCAGCGGATTAAAAATCATTTTCTCTTCCTGTCTGTCGCGGTAGTCTCATAACAGCCACTTATAGGTTGGCCGCAATGTGTGTGACTCTCATTCCCATACTAATAATAAAATCAGTACAGACAGGATTACTATGGATTCCACCCTCATCTCCACCCCCTCCGCAGAGGAAACCCCATCGCTTAATCGCGCCAGACGTGCCGCATTGGGCAGCTTTGCCGGTGCCGTCGTCGACTGGTACGATTTTCTGCTTTATGGCATTACCGCCGCGCTGGTCTTTAACCGTGAGTTTTTCCCGCAGGTGAGCCCGGCAATGGGGACGCTTGCCGCGTTTGCCACCTTTGGCGTCGGCTTTCTGTTCCGTCCGCTGGGCGGCGTGATCTTCGGCCACTTCGGCGATCGCTTAGGCCGCAAGCGGATGCTCATGCTCACCGTCTGGATGATGGGGATTGCTACCGCATTGATAGGCATTCTTCCTTCCTTCGCCGCGATTGGTTGGTGGGCGCCGGTGCTGTTGGTACTGCTGCGTGCGGTTCAGGGATTTGCCGTCGGTGGTGAATGGGGCGGTGCCGCATTACTCTCCGTAGAAAGCGCGCCGGAAAACAAAAAAGCGTTCTATAGCAGTGGTGTACAAGTGGGCTACGGTGTCGGCCTGCTGCTTTCCACCGGTCTCGTGTCATTGATCAGTTATCTGACAACAGATGAACAGTTCCTGAGCTGGGGCTGGCGTATTCCGTTCCTGTTCAGCATCGTCCTGGTGCTCGGCGCGTTGTGGGTGAGAAACGGGATGGAAGAGTCCGCAGAATTTGAACAGCAGAAACAGCAGGTACCCAAAGAGAAAAAACGCTTGCCGGTAATGGAAGCGCTCGCACGCCATCCGGGGGCATTTCTAAAGATTATTGCGCTCCGCCTGTGCGAACTGCTGACTATGTATATTGTGACCGCTTTCGCCCTGAACTACTCAACGCAAAACCTCGGTTTGCCGCGTGAGCTGTTTCTGAATATCGGCCTGCTGGTCGGTGGGATCAGTTGTCTAACCATTCCCTGCTTTGCCTGGCTGGCCGATCGCTTCGGGCGTCGCCGCGTCTATATTACCGGCGCGCTGATTGGCACCCTCAGCGCATACCCGTTCTTTATGGCGCTGGAAGCGCAATCCATATTCTGGATTGTTTTCTTCTCGATCATGCTGGCCAATATCGCCCATGACATGGTGGTCTGCGTGCAGCAACCCATGTTTACCGGCATGTTTGGCGCGGGATATCGCTACAGCGGTGCTGGCGTAGGTTATCAGGTCGCCAGCGTAGTGGGCGGCGGATTCACCCCCTTCATCGCTGCGGCACTGGTGACTTTCTCGGGTGGTGACTGGCACAGCGTGGCTATCTACCTGCTGGCAGGCTGCCTGATTTCGGCTGCCACCGCATTGTTGATGAAAGATAAGCAACACGCCTGAGTTCTCTGCGAGGGCCATTCGGCTCTCGCCTCTTCTCTAAAACTCTGACTTTTGTTTCACATTCTGCTGACATACTATCGGGTGAGCAGTACACCTGTAGAACAAGGAGACACAGATGAAGAGTAAGGGCTCCAGCCTGACGCCTGCACAAGCGCTGGAAAAACTTGATGCACTCTACGAGCAGTCGGTTCAGGCGCTGCGCAGTGCCATTGGCAAGTACATTGAAACGGGAGAACTTCCCGATCTCACCGCCCGGAGTAAAGGTCTTTTTGTTTACCCATCGCTTTCAGTTACCTGGGATGGTAATGCTACCAATCCCCCAAAAACCCGCGCGTATGGGCGCTTTACTCATGCGGGTTGCTATACCACCACCATCACCCGTCCGGGACTGTTCCGCCCCTATCTGGAAGAACAGCTCACGCTGTTGTATCAGGATTACGATGCGCAGATCACCGTCGAGCCCTCACAGCATGAAATCCCCTATCCCTACGTGATTGACGGTTCCGAGCTCACGCTTGACCGCTCAATGAGCGCCGGGTTAACCCGCCACTTCCCGACCACTGAGCTGGCACAAATTGGCGATGAAACCGCAGATGGCATCTATCATCCGGTCGAGTATTCTCCCCTGTCGCACTTTGACGCGCGCCGGGTCGATTTCTCGCTCGCGCGGTTGCGTCACTATACCGGCACGCCAGTGGAACATTTTCAGCCGTTCGTGTTGTTTACCAACTATACCCGCTATGTGGACGAGTTTGTGCGCTGGGGATGCAGTCAGATTCTGGATCCGGACAGCCCGTATATTGCACTCTCCTGTGCCGGAGGGATCTGGATCACCGCTGAAACAGAGGCACCCGAAGAAGCAATTTCCGATCTGGCATGGAAGAAGCATCAGATGCCCGCCTGGCATCTGATCACGGCCGACGGTCAGGGGATCACGCTGGTAAACATTGGTGTAGGACCATCCAACGCCAAAACGATCTGCGATCATCTGGCAGTCCTGCGCCCGGATGTCTGGTTGATGATTGGTCACTGCGGCGGTCTGCGTGAAAGCCAGGCGATTGGCGATTACGTGCTTGCCCATGCCTATCTGCGTGACGATCAGGTGCTGGATGCGGTACTGCCACCAGATATCCCGATCCCGAGCATTGCAGAGGTACAACGCGCGCTGTACGACGCAACGAAGATGGTCAGCGGTATGCCCGGTGAAGAGGTCAAACAGCGTCTGCGTACCGGAACGGTGGTGACCACCTCCGATCGCAACTGGGAACTGCGCTACTCCGCCTCAGCACTACGCTTTAACCTGAGTCGCGCCGTGGCGATTGATATGGAAAGCGCCACCATTGCCGCGCAAGGCTACCGTTTCCGTGTGCCCTATGGCACCTTGCTGTGCGTCTCTGACAAGCCACTACACGGTGAGATAAAACTGCCCGGTCAGGCAAACCGTTTCTACGAGGGTGCCATTTCCGAACACCTGCAGATTGGTATTCGCGCCATTGACCTGCTGCGTGCTGAAGGGGACCGTCTGCACTCTCGCAAACTGCGAACCTTCAACGAGCCGCCATTCCGTTAAAAGAGTTGATGACAGAAAGCAAAAAGCCCGCTAAAAAGCGGGCTTTCCAAAATTTGGCTCCTCTGACTGGACTCGAACCAGTGACATACGGATTAACAGTCCGCCGTTCTACCGACTGAACTACAGAGGAATCGTTGTGGAGGCTTATCTTAGCGGCGAAAAATCTTTTGTCAAACCCCATTTCCGACATTCACGGTTAATTGGCGCTTCTCTCAACAATTTGTTGCAATTGCAGAGATTTAATCGGGAAAAAACTTTGCAGCTTTTCCGTTTCTCCCTCATCATTTGAAATGAGGTTTCAACTTTCTTCTCTAAGGTCCATTTTGAACGTCTCCGCAGCCCTACGCCAGGCCGTCGCCCGCACGCCCTGGTATGCTAAACGCAAGAGTTATAAGGTACTTTTCTGGCGCGAAATTACCCCACTTGCTGTGCCTATTTTTCTGGAGAATACCTGTGTTTTGCTGATGGGCGTACTCAGTACGTTTCTGGTCAGTTGGTTGGGGAAGGAGGCGATGGCGGGCGTCGGTCTGGCCGACAGCTTCAATATGGTGATTATGGCCTTTTTTGCCGCTATCGATCTGGGGACGACGGTGGTGGTAGCCTTTAGCCTCGGTAAGCGCGACCGCCGACGCGCACGTGCGGCAGCCCGACAATCTCTGGTGATTATGACGCTGTTTGCCGTGATTCTGGCGGCGGTGATTCACTACTTTGGCGCGCAGATTATCGATGTTGTGGCGGGAGAAGCGACAGCAGAAGTGAAGGCGCTGGCGCTAACCTATCTGGAATTAACGGTCATTAGCTATCCCGCTGCGGCGATTGCCCTGATTGGTAGCGGTGCATTGCGCGGCGCGGGCAATACGAAAATTCCGCTGCTGATTAATGGTGGGATGAATATCCTCAATATCATCATCAGTAGCATCCTGATTTATGGGATCTTTTCCTGGCCAGGGCTCGGTTTTGTCGGCGCAGGGCTGGGTCTGACCATATCGCGCTATATCGGCGCGGTCGCCATTATCTGGGTGTTGATGATTGGCTTTAACCCTGCGCTGCGCCTACCGCTGAAAAGTTATTTCAAGCCGCTGAACTTCGCCATCATCTGGGAAGTGATGGGGATTGGCATCCCCGCCAGTATTGAATCGGTACTGTTCAACGGTGGTAAGTTGTTAACACAGATGTTCGTTGCCGGGATGGGGACCAGCGTCATTGCGGGTAATTTTATTGCGTTCTCCATTGCCGCACTGATTAACCTGCCAGGGAACGCGCTGGGGTCAGCCTCCACCATCATTACCGGAAGGCGTCTGGGGAACGGACAGATTGCCCAGGCGGAGATCCAGCTGCGACACGTATTTTGGCTTTCCACCATTGGTCTGACCGCCATCGCGTGGTTAAGCGCACCGTTTGCCGGTCTGATGGCATCGTTTTACACCCACGATCAGGAGGTAAAAGATGTTGTTGTCATCCTGATTTGGCTCAACGCGGCGTTTATGCCAATCTGGGCCGCTTCCTGGGTTTTACCTTCAGGGTTTAAAGGCGCGCGTGATGCACGTTTCGCCATGTGGGTATCGATGCTGGGGATGTGGGGCTGTCGTGTGGTCGCTGGTTATACATTGGGGATTGTACTTGGTTGGGGTGTCGTCGGGGTCTGGATGGGGATGTTCTTCGACTGGGCGGTACGTGCAGCGCTGTTTTACTGGCGTATGGTCAGCGGTCGTTGGCTGTGGAAATACCCGCGTCAGAAACATGAAAAGGTGACAAAATCACCCGTTGCGTCTGAATAAACGACGAAATGAGGAATATTTCGACAAACCGTCGCGATGGCGCATTCAGGCTTTGACAACGGCAGTGGGCGTCGCTAATATGCGCCCCGTTCACACGATTCCTCTGTAGTTCAGTCGGTAGAACGGCGGACTGTTAATCCGTATGTCACTGGTTCGAGTCCAGTCAGAGGAGCCAATTTAAGGGAAGCAGACGTTCACTGACGTCTGCTTTCTGCATTTCTATCAGTTGGTTATCTCTCTTCAGTCATTCATCCTCGTTCACAAAAAATCACTCGAAGTCATATCATTTTGATGGTAAAAATGTTGGTAATGCCGGTTTGATTTCGTTTTTACCAACAAACGAGAGGGGTGTTTTCATGTCACTGACTGATATTAAAGCAAAAAATGCAAAACCCCTTGAGAAGGAATACAAGCTAACTGATGGCTTTGGTATGTTCCTTCGCGTTACCCCGAAGGGTTCTAAATAGTGGCAAACGGCTTACCGCTTCGAAGGGAAACAAAAACTCTTCTCTATTGGTGTTTACCCCGCAGTTTCACTTGCTGTTGCAAGACAACTCCGTGATGAGGCCAGAAGGTTTCTTGCTCAGGGTATTGCTCCTAATACAAAGAAACAGCAGAGGCCAAAAGACACTTCGATGAAGTGAATACTCTCAAGGAACATTTATTAGATACAATATTAAATATATTCCTCTGAAATTTTCAGATATATAAATAATATATAAATATACAGCACTACTATGAACAACACACTACAACATAAAATGCATTGTCCATAGTGGTCCGTATAGTATTTAACGCAACTCTTCGTCTTCGTACACTGGCAATGAGTCAATAGCAGCAATTTTCTTTAGTTGAGCTAGATAATCCGGATTATTATCTACCAACCAATTTAATACAGAATAATTAGAAAGTAGTTTTTTTATGTGCCCAATAATCACTGCCAACTTTAAATTATTTGTTCCATATATATTTTCGAGTTGTTTAGTCTCTATTTCCATAGCAGCCATTTCTCGTTCCATTCTGGCAAAATTTTTTGCTATGTCTTGTTGCTTTAGTTTCGAATCTTTCGGATTTATTAGCATATCATCGGGAGTGTAATGTAATAACGATAGAGCAAATTTACGACTGAAATTATTTATACTCATCATCGTGGATACCGCCTCCAGCTGTCTTTCTGGTTTCATTTTACGTAAAATAGCGAATATTGCTTGAGGAACATGTTGATTTGCTAATAAAGCGGTAGTTTCCGGACTAATCCCATCAAGTAATCTAAACTTTGCCCTGAGTGTATCTACTGATATATTCAGAGATTGACTAATTTTTCCTTCTGAAACACCAGCATCCACAGCCTGTAATATCATACGATATTCCTGAATAACTGGTAATCGATTGACATACTTGTTATAGCTGTAAGATTCTTCATCCTCAGAAATCAAACAAGGCACAGTGGATAGTCCTATATCCTTTGATGCTTCAACTCTTAAGTGACCATCAAGTATTATTTTTTCTGACAAATTATTAATATAAATAACTATGGGTTCTATGATACCAACTGTTTTCACCGTGGAAAGTATCTGATGATATTTTACGCTTAATTTCACATTAATAGGCAACTCTTTCCCATATAACAGATCAGAAACATTAATAATAAAACACTTATTACCGAAGTTAGGTTTATTCATTTTCAAGACCTCGTTCGGGGTCAACATTACCCAGAATAAATGCAGGGACAGAATTCAGATTCTCAACAGATAGAAGTTCTGAAAACTCTCTATTCCTCAATAAATTAACCATTATCTCTTTAACAACCATTAGGCTAGATATTGTAAACTCAGATCTTGTATGAATAATTTTATGACTTTTGACATTTTCTTGATAAAGTTCTTTTAACTCTTCAGAAGTGATTCGCTTCTTTTTTACCCCCTGAACAAAAGAATTATTATCACTTCCCTTACCTGATGTCTCTCTCTGAGATAAGATCCTTTTAATTGTACCGATCTGCTTTGAGTTAAGCTCACCAGAATTAAAGCCTTCTAAAAGAAGGTGTTGTATATCAACTCCTTTAGCTCTTGATATTTCTACCGCTATATATATCGGGATTCTGCCAGACTCAACAGCAGAAAGTAATTTATCTTCACCATTTTCTTTTAATGATACAATAGAAGTTACCCAATTTTTAGAACGACCAATTTTATTTGCAATCTCTAACTCAGAAAAACCTTTATTCTTTAATTCAATAATGCTGTTGAGAAGCTCAGTCGAACGTGGTTTTCTTCGAGCAATATTTTCTGCAAGACTCATGATATGACCATCTTCATGATCTACTGACTTTACTATTGCTGGGATTTGTTTTTCACCTAATATTTCATAAGCCTCAATCCTCCCTTGGCCACAAATTAAATCGTACACATACGTCTTACAGGTTGAGTCAGATAACCTAACCGTAATAGGTTTTTTTAGCCCTATGTTTTTTATACTTTCAACAAGTTCATCGTGAATAGATTTGCTTCTTGAACGTGGATTAACGATCCTGATCTCTGAGATATCTATAAGCTTTATTTCTTCATATTCATTCATCAGTGGATTCCTTTTAAAAAACATCACGTTTAAGGATTTGCAAAAAAGGTATCAAGTTAGCATATCGATAAAACTCTAACTGGTAAGGATTTAACTCTTCAAAAACAAACTGATTATCTAATAACTCTATTGAAGGGTATATATAGTAATCTTTGGTGTTCACGTTTTGACTATCAAGTCTAACAACGATACAAATATCATAGCTAAACTTTCGCTCAAACCGGATTCTCCATCGCTTTCTCGTGTTATTCATGAAACAACGGGAGATAACTACAGACATTTTAACTTCATCATTAATAGTAAATAATTTAGACTCCTCATCATAATCAACATAACAGCCTTGTTCTGTAATATCAAAAATGAGTTTTTCAACTAAGCTATGGTACTTTTCTCTTAGCAAGGAATTAACTCGCAAATAGTCATAATCGTGCTTTGGTTTATAGTCAATTAATTTATAAGCCTGTAATAGACCACCAAAACGTTTCCTATAAACTGATGAAGATGGTGTATCATCATCTTCATCTATAATTATGCCGGATAGTTTCCCTTTTGTTTTAAAAAGCTCGGAGAGTTTACCAAGTAAATCATCATTACTAAGATGAATACTTCTATTACTAATAATAGTCTGCGCTTGTAAAAATAAATCAGGAGTAATAATAGCTTCAAAAGCATTTTCACATCTTATCCATTCATGCTGTGGGTTGTGGATAAGACGCTGCTTTAAACGAGAAGATGTTCGGTTATAGACATTATGACCAATATATTTTTCGTTAGTTAAAATCTCGTGGATCTTTCCTCTGGTCCATTTAGTGCCATGCTCTGCAGTAATCCCTCTTCTATTCAACTCAGAGGCAATAACCCTCTCTGGCTTAGAGTTATTCACGAATTGATCGTATATCCATCTAATCGTTATGACTTCATCTTCCGGCCCTAATACTAAAATTATTCGATCAGTCTGGATGCTTTTCCACTCTCTATATTTAAGTATCCCTTTATGTTTATGGTTTTCATCTATCAACATTCTTCGTAAACCATATCCTGCGGGCCCGCCTTGGTGATACCCACGACCAGCCAGATTAGCTTGTCCAAGAAAGACTTTTTGTGATAAATCCCGACTTAAAGAAGAAGCTTTTTTTCGATCTATGAATAATTGAAAATCAGCATAATCACTATTCCCTTCAATGATAGGGTTTGCACAATATATGATGCCAACACCATGCATTTGAAGTTGATGGGTATAATATCCAAATTGATCTATACTCTGAAATCGCCCAAAACGGCTTATGTCATAAACTAAAACTGCTTTAATATTTATTTTCCCTTCAACCACATCATCTATTAACTGTTGAAATGCCTGTCTTCTGTTTGCCGTAACCCCACTTTTTCCAGAGTCATCATATGTATGAATGATATTCATCTTATGCTCTGACGCAAATTTACTTATGAATTGAGATTGATTGAATATTGAATACTGTTGATGATCTGTAGACATTCTCAAATATTGAGCAACATTGACTTCATCCATAACATCCACCTCACCTCGATGAAAAAGATTGTGGTTTCATGGAAAAGCCAAACTTCAAAAAACCTTCCTCCACAATACTTTAACGAAAAACCACCTAAGCTAAACTACACCATAAAGCACATAGATTTTCTTGAGCATGATCTCAAAAACGAACACTATTTGAACAATCACCTCTGTAGTTCTAAATACCCAACCGTCGCTGAATGCGAAAAAAAATCTAAATTATAATTATGTTATATTTTTAATTCGTTATTCCTGTCGTACAACCATATTCTCAAGGAATCTTTTCCCTCGTAATTTAACTCTTGCTTTAGCATCCGCATTAATGTTCGAAGTTTGTAATAATATTCCCAATACAAACTCCTTATCGACATCTTCAACTTTACAGGCCATAGCTTTAGCTATTTCAGCACTAAGGATGATCTTCAGACGTGTCTCAGAACTCTTGGACAAAGATTTTTCTTTGGTCTTGAGACGATTCAAACACATCTGCGCTGATGCTATTTTTTGCTTAATGGTTTTTCTGTTCTTGGCTTTCTGTATTTATCATCCGTATTCATAATTATTTTTCCTTTTAGTTATCAAAAACATGAAATACAATTAAAAAAGGAAAAGGTCAAACCACAGGCAGAGGGTTGAATGCTTTGCATTCCAGATTAAATTACACAGCGCGAGATGATTGTTCCAGACAATCAGTAGCTAAACAGGCTTGCGCTGTTAATGATGGGATTTATCCCGAAAAAAATGGTGTTTTGGCTTAAAAAATAATGTCAGTAAGCTCATAATAAAATTATGCAACACAAACAAGTGCAACCATTAACATTGAATGTATAATACTCTCCGCGTTACTTATTTTATCAAATCAATGGAAACAATTTCTCATGTTGTTTTTAAACTCTGATCTTTGGCCTTAACCTGTGAATTGTGCAACACATAAAAGTATCTGTTATTTTCACTGTTTTATCTAAATTCCTCTTTCCCGCCTTACGGCGGAGGGGAAACACTTTTTCTGCCCTTGCGGGCGCTCTTTGAAACCATAATATTCAATATAACTACGCCACCTCAGCCATTCATCCGATTCTAGCCCTGTTAATTTCACAGACATCAAAACTAGCGTTATTATTTAACTATAGGAAAATTTTTCACATTGTCGTTTTTTTTAGTTCCTTTAGGAGATATAAAAATAACGTAATGCCCACCTATAAGCGTGTGGGGTCTACCGACGGTTACCTGCCGCAGGCTAACACCGTTTCCTTCGGAAACAAGGTCAACGTCAACACCAAAGTTTTTCTTACGAAAAACTAAAACCAGCATAGTTGCATTGAGGATTTATATTTTGGTTTGATATTTAAATTTATATTGAGGTTGTTTTTATTGTATGGCTATTTTTTCATCTTGATTTTAAAATTGTGAAACATTCAGAAGGCAAGTCTTCCGTTGCGAAAGCTGCCTATCATGCTCGTTGCAGAATCACAGATAAAAGAACAGGTGATACTTATGATTATAGCCGCCGTAATGACCTGAACGGGCATTTTATATTAGCACCGGTTAATGCCTGGACTGCACCCCAAAAGTTGGACACCCAACTGAGTAAGATGCAGTTTTTTTATGGCAAAGCCAAAATATTTCCTCGAAACCAGATTAGCTGTCGTTAATCACTACCTCGCCGGAAAAGATGGAACACATCGTACAACTGAACGCTTTGGTGTTGAGAGAACATCAGTGCGACGCTGGGTAAGAGCCTGGTAACTCCACGGTATCGTCGGCATTACCTGGAAAAATGACCGCCATTCTCCGGCGTTCCGGATGGCTGTTGTCCAGACTGTTCTCAATGAAGAGCTTTCGATGCGTGAAGCTGCCGCACAGTTTCATATCTCAACTGAAACCGTTGTCCGGCACTGGATGAATGTTTACAAAAGCGCAGATGAGAAAGGACTTCTGAGCATAAAACCAGGCCGGAGTAAGGACATGACGAAACCCAAAAACACCTCAACTTACCGATGCTGCACTGGAAAAGTTATCTCCTGAAGAACTGCGGGCTGAACTTCGTTACCTACGCGCAGAGAATGCCTGTCTAAAAAAACTGAAGGCCTTAGTTCAAAGCGAGAAAAGCGGCAGAAAGCCGGAATAATCAGTGAGCTAAGGCTGGAGTATGTACTCGGTGATCTTCTGCGTGCAGCAGGTATGTCCCGCAGTACGTGGTATCACAATATGAATGCGCTGAAGCGAGTGGACAGGCATGTCGGGCTGAAAGACAAAATCAGAGAGATTTACCACTCTCTCAAAGGGCGTTATGGCTACCGCAGGATCACGATCTCATTGAGAAAACAGGGGTTGCTGGTAAACCATAAAACTGTGCAGCGACTGAAGGCAGAGCTGTCACTCCGCTCTCTGATAAGGGTGAAGATATATCGTGCCTGGAAAGGGGAAGTGGGCAAGGCTGCGCCCGATATCCTGAGCCGGAACTTCGGTATATTGAAAGCCAACGAAAAATGGGTCACGGATGTTACAGAGTTCTCGGTGCAGGGTAAAAAGCTGTACCTGTCGCCGGTTCTCGATCTGTTTAACCGGGAGATTATCTCCTACAGCCTGTCGGAAAGGCCGGTGATGGAGATAGTTAATACGATGCTGCACGATGCGTTCTCAGCGCCCGGACCGGAGGATACACCGCTGCTGCACACGGATCAGGGCTGGCAATATCGAATGGCAGGCTATCAGGCAAAGTTAAGGGCGCAGGGTATGACACAAAGTATGTCGCGCAAGGGAAACTGCCTGGATAACGCGGTGATGGCGAACTTCTTCGGCATACTGAAATCGGAGTGTTTTTACCTGAACAGGTTCAGTGATCTGAATGAACTGAGGAAGGCGATAGAGGACTATATCCATTACTATAACAACGAGCGGATCAGCCTGAAATTGAAGAGCCTGAGCCCGGTAGAATACCGAACCCTGGCCCTGTTAGCAGCTTAACATGAACTGTCCAACTTTATGGGGTCAGTCCATGTCGGGGCTTTTTGCTTTTCAGACGACAATCTCAACACCATCAAATTCTGGTTTGTCCGTGGCTGATGTTGATGGGCATCCCTGAGCGGCGTTCAAGCGCTTCACTAACGCGGCTCACATCCACACCCTCTCCGCTCATAAAGCTACGCATCACCGACGTGATCGGCAGCGGAACTTTTCTGTCAGATTCATATTCCGAACGGTTACGGGACAGTGGTTCATGCACTTCTATCCAGCGACTGCCGTCCGGTTCTGTCGTGGTTTTCACCGGCTGATCGATAATCTGGACGCGGGTACCAACCGGTACATTCTGGAACAGATGTTCGATATCGTCGTTGCGCAAACGAATGCAGCCCTGGCTCACGCGCAGGCCTATACCGAAATTCGCATTGGTGCCATGAATGGCGTACAGCTTGCCGATATAGATGGCGTACAGCCCCATCGGGTTATCCGGCCCGGCAGGAACGAAGGCGGGCAGACTTTCTCCCCTGCTCGCATATTCACGACGAGTATTCGCCGTTGGCGTCCAGCTCGGTGCTTCCTGCTTACGCTCGACTCTCGTCACCCAGTTACGCGGCGTTTCTCGCCCTGCCTGGCCAATGCCAATCGGGAAGACCTCAACGGTATTACTGCCGTTGGGATAGTAGTAAAGACGCATCTCCGCCACGTTCACGACAATACCCTGACGAACGGTAGCGGGCAGAATGATTTGTTGCGGCACAACCAGCATGGAACCCGACTTCGGCAGGAACACATCCACATCCGGATTCGCTTCCAGCATATTACTCAGCCCTTGCCCGTACTGAGCGGCAAATGCCTCAAGCGGTTGCGTATTCTTGTCGGGAACGGTAATCGTCAGCGGATTTCCAACCAGACGACTTCCTTCAGGTGGCAGTGGATAGCTGACAGCCAGCGCGCTCTGGCTTGCAAACAGCATAAATAATGAACAGAACAATTTCACACGAGGCAACATTTCCCTTTCCTCAGTCGCGGCAGATGTAGGGAAATTATAGCTTTTTTAGCGCCCGGAAACCTACACCCTCTGCCTTCTTCTGAAACTGGCCGGCGAATAGCACGTTGCGCAGGCCAGATCCGAAGCGCATCAGGCGGTTTCTTTACCATCCGGTAGCACGATATTGCTGGCGGCCAGTTGCCCCATATTGCTGTACATCGCGCAGGCGGCTTCCACAATCGGCATTGCCAATGCAGCACCGCTACCCTCACCCAGACGCATCCCCATGTTGAGATAAGGTTCGAGCTCCAGGTGCTCCAGCGCAATCCGCGCGCCTTTTTCGGCTGAGAAATGCGAAGGGATGAGATACGGTTTGATCTCTGGCGCAATCTGACAGGCAGCCAGCGCAGCGGAATAGGACAGGAAGCCATCCAGCAGCACCGGTAAACCGCAGGACGCTGCGCCCAGGATGACCCCCGCCATGCCCACCAGGTCAAAGCCTCCCACTTTCGCCAGCACGTCGACACCGTCATGCGGATTAGGCTGGTTGACGGCAATCGCCCGGCGAACCACCTCCACTTTATTGCCCACGCGGGAAAGCGGCAGGTTCGCGCCAATTCCTACCACCGCTTCAGCCTCGCTGCCTGTCAGCACGCTGACAATCGCCGCGGCAGGCGTGGTATTCGCCATCCCCAACTCACCAACGCCAAACAGCGTCACACCACGCTGCGCCTGTTCACGCGTGTAACGAATGACTTCCAGCAGCAGTTCTTCCGCCTGTGCACGACTCATTGCCGGGCCGGTGGCGATATTTCCGCACCCTCGCGCCACGCGCATGTTCACCACGCCGGGGATGAGTTCAGCATCAATTCCCACGTCAATCACATGAACCTTTGCACCCGCATGAGCCGCAAGCACGCAGACGCCCGTCGTGCCGCGCGTCATATTTGCCGCCTGAATCGCAGTCACCACCTTAGGCGAAACGGCAACCCCTTCATCCCAGACACCGTGATCGGCACACATCACCAGTATCGCTTTCCCACCGACTCGCGGGACACCGTTCAAACCCGGCATCCCCGCCAGTTGTACCGCCAGCGCCTCCAGTCGGCCCAGACTGCCCGGCGGCTTAAGCAGGCCATCAATATGCTGCTGGGCACGAGCCATGGCGCCACGGTCAGGCGGTGGAATTTCGCGGAGTAAAGAGGTTAACGTTTGCATAAGTGTTCTCATTGTGTTGGCTGACTCACAGCAGAGCCAGCAGGAATATCAACTCGCCAAGTTCTATTGCCGCACCCAGCGTATCGCCGGTTTGCCCACCCAACGTCCGTTTTAACAGTTGTCCCAGCAGGAAAATCGCCACCATCGTCACGACCAGCGCCGCTACGCCCTGCATTCCAGGCAGCAGGACCGCCGCGAGAATCGCCGCCAGGCCAAGGGTAAAGCAGGTTTGCGTGCCGGTGACATGGCCGATAAACACATTGCCTAATCCCTCTTCACGGGCGTAGCGATGGCGATACATCAATAGCACGGCGGTCCCGCGCCCTACCGCACAGGCGGCCGCCAGCGCGGCCAGCATAGGGGTACCGCGTAGCGCCAGTTCGCTGATCACCAGTACCTTCGCCAGCAGAACAAAAATGAGTGCCAGTCCGCCGTGCGTTCCCAGGCGGCTGTCGCGCATAATCTCCAGCATACGGTCCCGACTGCGGGCAGAAAAAACGCCGTCACAGGTGTCGGCCAGACCGTCGAGGTGAAAGCCCCCGGTCATCAGCGCCAGCGCTAACACGGTGAAAAGCGCCGCCAGCGGTGCACCGCACCAGGCCTGGAAGAGCATAAACACCAGTCCGCTCAACGCGCCGAGCAGTAGGCCAATGAGCGGAAAAGTTACAATACCGCGTGAATACTGATCAAACTCCAGTCCCTGCGACCAGCGACCCGGAACGGGCAAACGCGTAATAAAAGAGAGCATTGCCCAGAACAACTTACTCATTTAATTTTGACTCCAATACCCGATACCACCAGCCACACCTCATCTGCCGCTGCCGCCAGACGCTGATTCACGCGCCCGGCGATATCCCGAAAGTGCCGCGCCAGACGGTTTTCCGGTACGATCCCCATTCCGACTTCGTTGGTCACCAGCACCACCCTGGCCGGACACCGCTGACAGGCCGCGATCAGCGTCTGGATCTCCGCCTCAATCGCTGTTTCCAGTGCCGCGTAATCCCAGCTATCCGGGTCACTGTCGCCGCCAAAGGCAAACAACAGGTTAGTGACCATGGTGGTGATGCACTCCAGCAGAATGGCTTCATCCGGCGCGTTATCCGCGGTGATCAGCGCATCAAGATGCTGCCAACGCTCGGCGGTACGCCAGTGCACAGGACGTCCATCACGATGATGCTGAATACGCGCTGCCATCTCGTCATCAAAAATCTGCGATGTCGCGATGTACAGCACCTGCGGGAAATCAGCGATCAGGGCTTCGGCATGACGACTCTTACCGCTGCGCGCGCCGCCAGTGACCAGAATCATCATACGGACTCCCGGTGTTGCTGCATGATGGTATAAATTTTCTCAATATCGATGTGTTGCCGCATCGCATCCGCCAGCAGATCAAACTGCTGTGATTTATATTGCGCGTATTGGAAGGTGGGATCCAGGGGAGTCAGCCCTTTACGCACGCGCAGACCATTGACCAGCGCCCGTGTAAAGTCATCACTGTCGAACAGGCCATGCAGATAGGTGCCAAACGCCCTGCCATCTGCGGTGACGGCGCCATCCGCGACGTTTTCGCCGTGCTTTTGCAGTTGCATCACCGACTGGCAATCGCCGTTCAGCGTCGTTTCGCCCATGTGAATTTCATAGCCGCGCACCGGCAACCCGGACGCCGCAGACAGCCAGTCCGGCAATGTCGACGACATCGTCGCCGTGACCTGGGTGGTGGTTTTACGCTGGGCAAAATAGGTCACAGTATCGAGCAGCCCCAACCCCGGTAGCGTTCCCAGTCCCGACTCAACTTCATCAATAATGGTCTCGCCGAGCATCTGATAGCCACCGCAGATCCCAACAATGGGGATGTTTTGTTGGTGCGCCTGCAACACCGCGTGGGCCATGCCGCTTTCACGCAGCCACACCAGATCGCCGAGCGTATTTTTACTGCCCGGCAGGATCACCAGATCAACGTCAGCCAGCTCCTGTGGATGACGCACATAACGCACGCGGACATCGGGCTGTGCGGCCAGCGCGTTAAAATCAGTGAAATTCGAGATATGCGGGACCTGCACCACGGCAATGTTGATATCGCGTTTTTCCGTACGCAGGTATTTCCCTTTTTGCAGCGCCACGCCATCTTCATCTTCGAGATCGACATCCAGCCACGGCATCACGCCCAGCACAGGAACGCCGGTCAGGCTTTCAATCTGTTCAATACCGGGATTAAGCAACGCCACATCACCACGAAACTTATTGATGATCACTCCTTTCACCCGCGCACGCTCATGTTCATGCAGTAGCGCCAGCGTACCGTAGATGGAGGCGAACACCCCGCCGCGATCGATATCGGCGACCAGGATCACCGGACACTGCGCCATCTCGGCCATCCCCATATTGACGATGTCACGGTCACGCAGGTTGATCTCTGCCGGACTGCCCGCCCCTTCCAGCACCAGTACATCAAACTCCTGCGCCAGACTGGTGTAAACGGAGAGGATCTGCTCGCGCAGACGCGGCTTGTATTCGTGATAGCTGACCGCATCCATATCGGTCGCCACCTGCCCCATCAGCACCACCTGCGCCTTGCGATCGCTGGTCGGTTTCAACAGCACCGGATTCATGCGGACATCCGGCACTATGCCCGCGGCTTCGGCCTGAAAAATCTGCGCGCGGCCCATCTCTTTTCCCTCCGGCGTGATGCCGGAGTTGAGTGCCATATTCTGCGACTTGAACGGTGCGGTCCGCCGACCATCCTGATAAAAAATGCGGCACAGTCCCGCCACCAGAACGCTCTTGCCGACGTCAGACGCCGTTCCCTGCAACATAATGGCCTGCGTCATGACGCCTCCTTAATTGCGCGTTGTCGCATACAACTGAAAAATTCATCTTCGGTTTTGCACAGCGGCATGCCTAGCTCTGCGTGCAGTTTCACCAGCCAGGGTTGCGTTAACCCGGCCTCTTCAATCAGTTCCGTACGGGCAAAAACCTCACCCGGTTCACCGTGCGCCAGCACGTCGCCATGACGTAACACGTAGACGGCATCGCTGACTTCATAAATCAGATCAATGTCATGGCTGGAGATCACCACGTGGTTCCCCTGCGCCACAATCCGTTTGATGATGTCGATCATCTGGCTGCGCCCTGAAGGATCAAGTCCCGCCGTGGGTTCATCCAGTAACAGGTATTTCGCCCGTAACACCAGCGCGCCCGCGATGGCGACCCGCTTCTTCTGCCCGTGGCTTAAGCACTGAATCGGCTGCTGGCGAAAATGCTGGGCATCCACCAGCGTTAACGCCTCGTCGACTCGCCGGGCAATTTCGCCCTCCTCCACGCCAAGATTGCGCAGACTGAAAGCAATATCGCTGTCAATATCGGTGTAGAAAATTTGCTGATCGGGATCCTGAAACACCGTCGCAACCTGCTGGCGCAGCGCCAGCAGACCACGCTTACTGTAGTCCAGTGGTTTTCCCTGCCACAGTACCGCGCCCTGTTGCGGTCGCAGTAATCCGCTCAGATTCATAAATAGGGTGGATTTCCCACAGCCATTGGCGCCCACCAGTCCGGTGACGGCATGCTGCGAGAAATCCAGCGTCAGCCCTTTAAGTACCTGCGCATCCTGATAACGAAACCAGAGGTCGGTGGTGGCAAGCATGCTTTTCCTTACAGGTGAAAATCACCCTGATACAATTTGATATCTAACGTCGCTGCCATTTGCTGATAACGAATCAGCACCCGGGTAAACAGAACGCCCACCAGCATCGCCAGCGAGCGATAGCCAATCGGCAGACTACGATAGCCAAAACGCAGCGTCTGCGCGCGATGAATGGCTATCGCTTCATCTAACAGAATAAAAATAAAGCGCCAGGTCAGCAGGATCTGTTCCGTCAGCAGTCGCGGCACCCGCGCCCGCTTGAGCAGTAAAATTAGCTGCGGAAACGGCAAGTTAAGCACCAGCCAGAACGTGGCCGCCAGCGCCGCCAGACTACGCCAGAACGTCTCATTCGCGGTATGTAGCCCCGACGCCGTCACGCCCAGCCAGTAACTGCCAACCGGAAAACTGACCAGCAGTGTTTGTGGGTCGCGGCTGACGCTGAACAGGATCGTTACCACGCCAACCAGCAGGAAACCAAACGGCAGCGCCATCCAGCGACACCAGCGGCGCAGGGAGATGCGCAGCAGCCAACAGGTCAGCCCGGCAATCAGCGCCAACTCAATACCCTGCCCCCAGGAAGGCAGGGTAAACGCCAGGGTCATCAGCAGCAGCCAGAACAGAAACTTACGCTCTGGTGCGACGTGAAACCAGCGGCTCTGATAGCTCAGTCGATCAAGCCCGGTCATCACGGCGTTGTCTGCCTTTGGTGTAGCCCAGAATATAGAAAATCACCGCCGCGCCGAGCGATCCCTGCAACGTAAACAGCAGGCTTTCAATTTCCCCACTCGCCGGTTCGTACAGCGGCTGGAACCACGGCTCATAATGCGGAGCCACCACCTGAATCTGGCTTTCCGCTTCACCGTCCGAACCACCGTACTCACCGCCGTGGTTGATGAAAAACGGCAACACGACCAGGGCAATCACCATGGCTAATAATATCAGCGTCTTTTTCATGTTAATGTCCTTGCGCGGTAATCAGTTGCCGTTTCGTCAACTGGTCGTAGATCATTACGGTCAGCAAGCCTTCGGCGATAGCAATCGGGATCTGCGTCAGGCAGAAAATCCCCATAAACTTGATGACAGAGCCCGTCGCACCCGCTTCGGGATCCGGGAAAGCCACACCCAACTGCACCGACGTGACAAAATAGGTCACCAGATCCGCCAGCATGGCGCAGAGGAAGACGCCGACATCACGGCGGATCCCGGCACGACAGGCCATCTTCCACACCATATAGCCGACCACCGGACCAATCACCGCCATCGACATGCCGTTCGCGCCCAGGGTGGTTAAGCCACCGTGCGCCAGCAGCAGCGCCTGGAACAGCAGTACGATAGCGCCGAGAACCGCCACCACCCCCGGGCCAAACAGGATCACCGCCAGCCCGACGCCTGTCGGATGTGAGCAGCTACCGGTAACCGACGGGATCTTCAGTGCCGACAGCACAAAAATAAACGCCCCGCACAGCGCCAGCAGCACTTTCTGATGGCTGTCATCCATCACGATGTGTCGCAGGCGCACCAGTCCATACCACAGGCACGGTAAAAACAGCAGCCACCAGGCCAACGCCCACATCGGCGGTAAAAACCCTTCCATGATGTGCATGGCGAACGCCTGCTCCGGCACAATCATCAGCAATAGCGCCGCAGCCAGACCACTGAATGACAGCTGTTTCAGCTGTTTTTCGAGTTTCATTCTGCATACTCCCACTGTTTGTTGACCAGGATGGTCGAGAAATAAGGCAACGGCTGATCGTCGCTGACCTCGTTGAGATGCCGCCAGCACTGCTCTCCAGGGAGCGTGGCCTCAGACATCATCAGTGCACAATCCAGTAATCCGGCCTCACCCAGCAGCGCTTTAATCCGCGCAAAGCGGCCATAGACCTTCATCAGCACCAGACTGTCGTGTTGACGGAGCGCCTGAGCGATTTCCGCTTCCGGCGCGGTACAGGAGATCACCGCCAGCGACTGCTGTTCCATTGCCAGCGGCGTTTTGGAGCGTGCGGCAATGGCGGCAAACGACGTCACGCCAGGGACAATCTCCAGCCAGTCCGGACATCCGATACGCTGCAATAAAAAGACCCAGGTGCTGAACAGCATGGCGTCGCCCAGGGTGATAAATCCCACCTGTTTGCCTGCCTTCACTTCCTTCACCAGCGCGGCAGCCACTTCGTCCCAGACCGCCTCTTTTTCCGCACTGTCCGCGCTCATGGGGAAATGGCAACAGCGCACTTCCGTGTTTTCGCCGATGTATTCCCGCACGATGGAAAGCGCGAGACTGTCACCGCCCTTACGTCCCGCCGGGGCATAGAGAATATCCAGTGAACCCAGGATGCGGGAGGCGCGAACGGTAATCAGATCGGCCGCTCCCGGGCCGGTGCTCAGGGCGTACAGTTTACCGCTCATGCCGCTTCCTCCATCGCCACGCTCAGCGCCTGTTGCAGATGCGCGACAAACATCGCCCGCACCGCCGGATTCTCACCAAGACCGCTCAACCACGGCGTTGCCGTGATCCCCGCCGCCGTAAACAACGTTTTCCACGAATCATCGTCGTCCGAAGCCATATCGTTGATAGCATGATCCCCTGCCACCAGCATCAGCGGCATCAGGTGGACGGCGTTGATCCCCTCTTTGCTCAGGCTCTCAATCAGAATATCGACTTCCGGATAGCTCTCCACCGCGCCGACGCGCGCCGGGAAGCCCTGCGCCATCATCATGTGATCGAGGCAGGCATAGGCGGCAAACGCGTGATGGCTGGCACCATGGCCCATAAACACCACTTTTTCATTGTCGCCAGTTACAGGCATCTGCTGTTGCAGGGCCAGCATTAGCTGCGCGTAATCGTCATGGCTGCTCAACAACGGCACGCCCAGCGTCAGGCGGGCAAACAGCGGACGCAGAGTCTGCACTTCACGGACAATTTTTTCGTATTCGTCGCCGTTAATGATGTGCAGTGACTGAATCGCCACATCCTGATATCCCTGCTCAGCAAGCTTTTGCAGCGCCTGCAGCGGGGTGTCGATCTCGATACCATCACGCTGTTTGAGCTTGCGAATAATCATTCCCGAGGTAAAGGCACGGAACAGGGTGCGGTCAGGACAACTGGCGGCCAGATCGCGCTCGCAGGCCACAATGTTCTTCTCGCAGGTATCGTGATAGCTGGTACCAAAGCTGATCACCAGAAGCGCTTTTTTCATTTTCTGACTCCTTAAGCCGCGGCCAGCCAGCGCGCCAAACGCTGCGCAAATGCGGCCTGACTTTCCAGTAATTCATCTCCCGTCACCAGCGGTGCCGGGCGGGTAATCACGATGCAGGGAATGCCTGCATCCAGACAGGGTTGAACCTTTTCCTGATAACCGCCTTCCGCGCCAGAAGCCTTGGTTATCACGACGTCAGCCTGACACTGACGATAAAACGCGGCGTTGAACTCGGCGCTGAACGGTCCGCACAGCGCGAACATCTCGCCCACGCCAAAGCCCAGATCGGCGCATTGTTGAATCACCTCGGGTACAGGCAACACGCGGGCAAGCAGCGTTTTTTCGGGTAAACCCGCGCGCCACGTCGCCAGATCTTTACTCCCGGTCGTCAGCAGGACACGCTCGCCAAAACGCCGCGCGATGTCGCACGCCTCGGCAATGCTCTGTACGGTGAAGAGCAGCGGATGCGTCAGTTCACTGAGCTGCTCCGGGCGCTGGTAGCGACTGAGCAACACACCAGCCCGTTCGCAGGCACGCAGAATGTTGCGGCTCACCACTTCGGCATACGGGTGCGAAGCGTCGATCACCCAACGCGTCCCGTTCTCCTTCAGCCAGCTCACCATTTCATCCTGCTCCAGCCGTCCACAGCGCACCTGCCCCTTGATGTCGCCAGCCAACTGTTTCCCGGTCGGCGTCGCCACCGACAGGGTGTAAGCCACGTTGGCGGCATCCAGTTGCTGGCACAGCGCGCGGGCATCGCTGGTGCCGCCCATGACCAGAACCTCACCAAAACTCACAACACGTAACCTCGTGGCGTGATCATCAGGCCATCCTGCACGTAGGTCGCTTTGTTACCGACGATCACCAGACTGGTCATGTCCACCGGTTCAAAATCCATCTCACCCAGCGTGGTTAGCCATTTCTCCTGCTTTTTACGCCCGGCAGATTTCACCACCCCCACCGGCGTTTGCCCGCTCTTACTGGCGGAAAGCAGTTCAAATGCGCGCGCCAGATGCCCTTCACGGCCCCGGCTGCGCGGGTTATAGAAGCAGATCACGAAGTCTGCTTCCCCGGCGGCGATAATGCGTTTTTCGATAACCGGCCACGGTGTCAACAGATCGCTCAGGCTGATATGGCAAAAATCGTGCATCAGCGGTGCACCGAGCAGTGAAGCGGCTGCGATGCTGGCGGTCATCCCCGGGATCAGGCGCACTTCAACGTCCAGCTTCTGTTTGCTGACCAGTTCCAGCACCAGCCCCGCCATGCCGTAAATACCGGCGTCGCCGCTGCTGATCAGCGCCACGTTGTGTCCGGCCTGCGCCAGTTCAATCGCCGCATGACAGCGCTCGATCTCTTTGCACATGCCGGTTTTGATCACCTGCTTGTCACCGGTAAACGCTTTGACGAGGTGGGTGTAGGTTTTGTATCCCACAATAATCTCTGCCGCCTGCAGTGCTTCAACGGCTTCCATGGTCATCATGGCCTGTGAGCCGGGGCCGATTCCGATTACGGTTAACATCAGTGTGAAACTCCCAAAGTGATAGTGACGCCCTGCTCACGCAGGGTTTCGCCGGTCAATTGCCCATGACTCAGCAGCCACGCTGCCGGACCCGAGACGCTTCCGACGCCGACCGTCTGGCGAACAAACGGCGAAGCCGGAAAGTGATGTTCATGCTCACGCAGCGCGTCAGCGGTAAAGGTTTCAAACGGCACCCGCCAGCAGGAGGCAAGCTGAATCAGCCCCTCTTCGTCTTTCTTGAGCGACACGCTGCCGATGGCTTTCAGCGCCAGCGGATCAAAGCGCTGCGCTTCAAGCTGACGCGCCAGCAGCGCTGCCAGTAGTGGGAACGGCGTATCGCGACGACAGCCAATGCCAGCGACCACCCGCTGCGGCACCAGTTTCCAGTGTTGAACCGGAATATCCGGCAGTTCGTTACGTAACGTGACGCACACCAGCGCATCCAGTTCAGGCAGTTGCTGGAGATCGGTAACGGTAATGAACCCACGGCGATCGCAGTGGCGCACGTCTTCATCCAGTTCTTCATCCCACCAC
The DNA here is from genome assembly GCA_019415335.1 of Citrobacter sp. Next base: position 46,250 of record DXKH01000070.1, read on the forward strand.
AGCCCCACGCGCTGGTTGCTCACCAGCATCTGATTCACCACTTTTACCGCCGTGCGGAAGTCAGTCATGCGGGCATTGAGCTGAAACGCGAGGGTGTCCAGCGCCGCCATCTCATTGACATCGGTCGCCGTGGTAATCACCGGATCGGCACCCAGCATGCCGGCGAGATAACGGGTCAGCGCGTTCGCGCCGCCCGCGTGGCCGGAAAGCAGGCTGATCACATGCTGTCCGCGCTCATCGATCACCACCACCGCCGGATCGCTGAACTTGTCATTCACCAGCGGGGCCAGCACGCGTACCGCAATGCCGGTCGCCCCGATGAAAATCAGCGCGGAATAATTGGAAAACGCGTCACGCGCGGCCTGAGCGAACCCACCGTCGAACGGCAGAAAACCGTCCTCCAGCAGCTTTTCACTGGTAAAACAGGTCAGCGGCAACATCGCTGCCAGCCTTTTCGCCAGCGTTACACCGCCGGGCGTCAGGCAAAACAGCGCGATAGATTCAGGCTTTACGATATTCATGGCTAAAGTCCGCGGCATAGAGTCTGGAGTAGTGATACTCATCTCCGAGGAAATTCCCGACCAGGATGAGCGCCGTTTTGCGGATCCCGGCATCGCGCACTTTATCGGCGATGTCCGCCAGCGTGCCACGCACGGTTTGACTTTCCGGCCAGGTCGCTTTGTAGATCACGGCCACCGGCGTGGTCGCCGGGTAACCGCCCTCAATCAACCGTTCCGCAACCCGGTTGATGCGCTGGACGGAGAGATATATCGCCATTGAGGTCTGGTGGCTGGCGAAAGATTCCAGTTGTTCACGTTCCGGCACCGGCGTACGGCCTTCGAGACGCGTGATAATCAGGCTCTGCGAGACTTCCGGCACGGTGTACTCAACGCCCAGCTCCGCCGCCGCACCGAGGAAAGCGCTGACGCCCGGTACCACCTGCCAGTTGATACCGCGTTTGGTCAGTTCTTCACCCTGTTCGCGCACCGAGCCATACAGCGATACGTCGCCAGTTTGCAGGCGTACCACCGTTTTTCCGGCCTTCACGCCTTCTTCCATCAGCGTGAGGATTTGCTCCAGGTGTAGTTCCGCACTGTCGTGGCACTCCGCGCCCTGCGGGCAGTACTCCAGCAGTTCGGTGTTGATCAGCGATCCGGCGTAAATCACCACCTGCGCCTGTTGCAATAGCCGGTAACCCTTGAGCGTAATCAGCTCCCGGTCACCCGGGCCTGCGCCGACAAACCACACACAACGGGGATCAAATGTCTCAGACATGGCGTTCTTCCTTCTCACAGGCGATGACAAAAACGGGATTGTTCGGTTTGAAATAGTGACCCGCACCCAGCGTGGTCAGCGACGAAATCTGCATCTGCAGGCAGTCCACATCCTGCACGCCGCGCTGTTGCAGATGAGCCAGCGCGGTATTGAGGTTTTCCTGCAGGATGAAGGTCATCACCAGACGCCCGCCAACGTGCAGCTGGCGCATGGACCAGTCGATCAGCTCCGTGAGATGCCCCCCGCTGCCACCCATAAAGACGGCATCGGCTTTCTCGGTCATCATCATCGGCGCTTCGCCAGGCAGAATATCGATATTTGCGCAGGCGAAATGCTGACGGTTTTCGTCGAGTAAACGCAGCGCCGCCGGATTGCGCTCGATAGCCGTGATGTGCAGCGACGGAAACTGCAGCGCGGCTTCGATGGACACACTGCCGGTTCCGGCACCGATATCAATCAGGTGACTGGCCCGGTGCAGTTCAAGTTTTGCGAGAGCGAGCGCACGTACCGCTTCTTTGGTCATCGGCACCTTCTCACCGCGCAGGAAAAGCTCATCTTTCATCAAGGATCACCACTGCATTCATCTCATATTCGGCATGGACCTCGCTGACGCGCAGCCAGTGGATCCGTTCGTTTTCCATCGCCAGGTTTTCGCCAATCACCATCCAGCGATCGCCCTTTCCTCGTGCAACCAGTTGCGCGGCAATTTCACGCGGTCCGCACTGACCGTCGGTAACCATTGCCACCTTGTTATGCTGCGCCAGCGTATCGAAACAGACGCTGCGCCCGTGGCTACTGGTGAGCCACATGTCATTCATGTCGATTCCCGACTGCGCGCACAGATACTGCACCGCGCTGATGCCAGGAATGATGCGTACCTGCGCAATGCCAAAATGCGCCACCATCCGCGTACCAATGCCGTAAAACAGCGGATCGCCGGAAGCCAGAACCACCACCCGCTTATCCTGATGCGCCGCAATCCACGCCAGCAGTTCGGGAATGTTGGCGCCCAGCGCAAACTGCTCGCCGCGAAAGTCCGGGAACTGCTGCAAATGGCGCTTACCGCCGACCAGCACATCGGCCTCTTCGACCGCCGTGCGCGCCGCTGGTGTCATCAGGTGCAGACCGGCTGGCCCCATTCCCACGACCGTCAGCATTGCATCTCCCGTGCGATAGCCTCGACGGGCCGGTTGCTGCCCAGCACCTGGTTATCAAACGAGAACATGATCGCGTCGCAGGTCGGCGGGGTTTTGGTAAAGCGCAGCATCTGCATCACGCGCTGGCAGATACGTTCGGCAAGGTGGTTGTAGATGTGCTGAAAGCCGTAGGCGTCGATATGCTCCATTGCCGCTTCTGTGGTGTCGCAATCGCTAACCAGCGTCAGCAGTTCCAGCGGTGCACCAAGCAGCGCCAGATGTGCCACCAGCGTTTCCATCCGTGCATCGGCAATGTGGCTGTGGGTGTGGAAGATCCCGGCGGCAATTTTGATCAGTTTTCCAGGATGACCAACGAGCACGATCTGGCGAAATCCCAGCCGCACCGCCTCTTCAATCATGTAACCGACAAAGTTGCTCATGGTGACCACCACGTTGGTGTCGATGCCCATCTGTTCGCGAACGAAGCGCTCACCGTGGTTACCCGGCACCAGAACCACCCGCTCCAGTCCGGCGGCACGTTTAATTTCCAGCTCCAGCGATAACGACCGCTTCCAGCTCTCTTCGGACATGGGGGTCACGATGCCAGTGGTGCCAATAATGGAAATGCCACCGAGAATACCGAGACGCGAGTTGTAGGTTTTTTGCGCCCGCTCTTCACCTTCCGGGGCAAAAATTTCAATTTCTGCCCCACGCACCGGACCTATTGCCTCACGCACGGCAGATTCAATGGTGTGACGCGGGGTGCGATTAATGGCCGCACTGCCAACGGGAAGACCAATTCCCTTACGGGTGACCGTACCGACGCCTTCACCGCCAAGCAGGACAATCTCGCCGCTGTCGTTCAGCGTGACGCGGGCGAAAATCAACATCCCGTGGGTGGCATCCACATCGTCACCGCCATCTTTGCGGATTGCAGCAATGGCCTGCTGTCCTTCGATGTGCGGTGATTCCACGTTCAGACACAGCGTGACGCCGGATGGCGTGACAATCGACACCTGGTGAATCAAATGCTGGCGCAGAACCATCAGGGCCGCGACCTTTGCCGCCGCCGTGGCGCACGATCCGGTGGTGTAACCTTTACGCAGCGCTTTGCCGTTATGCCAGACGGGCGCGTCGAAAGTCTGATCGCTCATCGTGCCCCCTGCATGTGATACAACATGGCGTTCACGATCGCCGCCGCAACATTACTGCCACCTTTGCGTCCGAGGGCCGCGATGGCTGGCAGTTGACTTTGCGTTAGCGCCTCTTTGGATTCCGCCGCGCCGACAAACCCTACCGGAACACCCACCACGCCGCTTACCGCCACATCATGTTCCAGCAGACGAAACAGCGCGGTGGGGGCGTTGCCAAAGACAAACACTTTTTCGCTCTCTTCGGTCACGGCAATATCCACCGCCGCCATTGACCGGGTGATCCCCTGCGCTTTCGCTTGCGCTACCACACGCGGATCGCTGATGTAGCAGCGGCACTCGCCCCCCATCTTCGCCAGCAGGGTTTTGTTGATCCCGGAAAGCGCCATGGTGGTGTCGGTATAGATAACCGTCGGGCGACTCAGCGCCGCACAAAGTTGTTCCAGCGCATCATCCGAAAACCAGAGAATATCCAGCCAGTCAAAGTCAGCGGTGGTGTGAATCACCCGTTTGATGATCGCTTCATGCAGCGGGCTGGCAAACTGGTACTCCGGGCGCGTTTCATGGATGATCTCGCCAATGATGTCGAAACTTTTGGCTTCAATCGCCTGGGGTTGCTGGATGTATTGCATTGTCATTTATCCTCAGGCCACACCAACCACCAGCCAGCGCGTCACGAGGAACAGCACCAGAGCCAGCGTTGAGGCAACCCACATCAGTCGAATCGTTTGGGAAATGTCGTCTACAGAAATGGTGCGCTGCGCGTCGCCGATCCACGGCTTTTCAACGCGCTCGCCAAAATAATCGTTCGGGCCACCTAACCGAATACCCAGCGCCCCGGCAACGGAAGCCTCCGCCCAGGCGCAGTTTGGGCTGCTGTGGTTGTAGCGATCCCGCCACCCCACGCAGAACGCCCGGGAACCGTCGCGTCGGCACAAGATCGCCGCCGCACTCAGCAGCAGCCAGCTCAACCGCGCAGGAAAGTAGTTCGCGACGTCGTCCAGGCGAGCGCTGACCATGCCAATCGCCCGGTATTTTTCGTGCTTATAACCCACCATGGAATCCAGGGTATTCACCGCTTTGTAAGCCATCGCCAGCGGCGCGCCGCCGATTAGCAGGAAGAACAGCGGCGCGATAATGCCGTCAACCGTATTCTCCGCGACAGTTTCCACGACCGCCCGATTGATCTGTTCCGGCTGAAGTTGCGATGTGTCGCGACCCACAATCCACGAGAGCTTTTCACGACTTTGTGCGAGGTTGCCTTCACGCAACGGGCGCTCAACCTCCTGCGCCGCCGTTGCCAGACTCCGTCCCGCCAGCACGGTGAAGATCATCCAGACTTCGACAACCCAACCGAGCCACGGATGAATCAGCGCCGCCAGCCGTAACACACCCCAGGCAACCCCCCACGTTAAGCCCACAACCACCAGCCACATCACCCCGCCGCCAATGCGTAACGCCCGGTCGCTGTGACAGTAGCGACGAATAATCCGCTGTACGGCATTGATCAGATTGCCTATCCAGCGCACCGGATGCGGCCAATTTTGCGGGTCACCAATCACGACATCGAGAAGCCAGGCCACACACCATGCCAGTAGCGTCATAACGCCTCCCGCGCGGCATTCAGCCAGTGGTTAAGCATTAACGGACGCTGAGCAAAGTGAACGTGCAGATAGCTGGCAAAGGTATTGCCGATTTGCCAGCCGCCGGACCACGCCTGCACCGTCTGACCGTCACGGACTTTGCGGCATGCCAGTACAGCGGGGGTTTCAGGGGAAAAATCGGAGTAATGGAATTCATGACCGCGCAGCACATCGCCTTCCGCGGCCAGCAGCGTAGGCTGCAGAGCTTGCGCTTCGCAATAGCCGAAGCGGGTCAGTCGTTTACCCATTTTGCTGCGACCGGGGAGGATATCGGCCATGCGATGTTCGACCCCGTCGGCATCTTCCAGCAGGCTGCCGAGGTACATTAAGCCGCCGCACTCGGCGTAGATTGCGACGCCGCGCTGATGCGCTTCGCGCAGGCTTGCCAGCATTGTGGTATTGGCCGCCAGCGCGGCCGCGTGCAGCTCCGGATAACCGCCGCCCAGCCAGACCATCTGACAATCGGGCAATGCGCGATCGTGGATCGGGCTGAAGCGCACAATGTTGACGCCGGTACGCGCCAGCAGCGCCACGTTATCGGGATAATAAAAATTAAAGGCTTCATCGTCGGCCATCGCCAGCGTCAGACCATTCCCGGCGTTGGACGCTGGACGTTCTGGCCATTCGCCCTGTGGCAATGCCTGAAGATGGCTTAAGGCCAGCAACCGATCGATATCCAGCGTGCTTTCCAGCCGGGCGGCGAAATCCTGCCACGACTGTTGATTGACGACGGACTCGCGCGCGGTCACCAGCCCCAGATGCCGTTCGGGGAGCGCGATGCCGTCAACGCGTGGGACGTAGCCCAGCACTGGCACAGCGCAGTAGCGCTCGATGGCGGTTTTCAACAACTGGAAATGGGACTCGCTGTTGACGCGATTAACAATAGCGCCGGCAATGTTCAGCGTCGGGTCAAAATGCTGAAAGCCCATCACCGTGGCGGCGATGGAGGTAGAAACGGCTTTCCCATCAACCAGCAGGATCACCGGACAACCCAACTGTTTTGCCATCGCGGCGGTGCTGCAGTAGTCAGGATCGGTGCCGTAACCGTCGTACAGTCCCATCACTCCTTCGATTACCGCAATATCCGCGTCCTGCATCTGTTCGCGGAACAGCGCATTAAGAATCGGTTCGGGGAGCATGAAACTGTCGAGATTGCGGGAAGCGGTGCCGCTGATGGTTGTATGCCAGGCGGTATCCAGGTAGTCAGGGCCGACTTTGCAGGGTTGGACGCGTAAACCACGTTGTTTCAACACGTTCAGCAAGCCCAGTGTCACCGTGGTTTTACCACAGCCGCTACCGGTACCTGCCAGAACAAACGCGTACTGCTTTGCTGCCATGACCCTGATCCTGTTCAGGGTGGTAGGGTCCTGACGCATGTACCCTCAGTAATTCAAGTTGCAGGAAGGCGGCGACGCAGCGCTCCCCAGGTGCGTACATCAGTACGTGACCGGGGTGAGCGAGGAACGCCAACGCACCTGCAGCTTGAAGTATGACGGGTATCCCAGTCTTGCGACTGTATGCCTCACAGCAACCCACTTCCCACCGAAGTTGTTGGTAGTATCCGACAGGCTGGTCTTCTGGCTTAGCGTCGTCCTCGCCCGTCCTTCCCAATCTTGCGATCAGTGGTCTCACGGGGTTGTCAGCATCACAGCAGCGGGGGCTGCGGGGGATTCTCACCCCCTTCCCAGACACAATGGTGTCAAACCTGTCGGCTTAAATGATGAGCAAAATGAATTCTGCTCATCACAACAATACTTTTCGTTACTTATTCATTGCACATTCATTGCACATTCATTGCACATTTCTTATCTAAAAAACCGCAATAAGACGATTCTCAATGAAATTATCATGCAAGAGAATAATAAAACCACTTAACAATGACACTGTATCCCATCACAGAAATAAAAACTGGTGAAGTTTATTCCGTAAAGAGCGATATTTTATTGCGCTATGACAATTTATTGCTGTACTTAAAACACGTAACCATTATAAATGACCGGATTACGTGAGAATATCAAAAATCGGCAATAGCAAAATATTGCTATTTATGCCGACTCTGCAGGCAAGTTTTCATTTATTTTTTGTCGATAGGCCTGTGGCGTAACCTGATAAGTCTGACGGAACACTTTACAAAAATAGCTGGTTTGAGAAAAACCTAAATTGCGGGCAATACTGGCAATGCTCCAGTCACTATGGCAAAGCAACTCTCTGGCACTGGCCATCCGCTGTTGATTGACCCACGCGTTAAAACCAATGCCCTGGTATTTTTTGAACAATTTGCTGAAGTAATACGGACTCAGATAGACGTGTGACGCCACATCTTCAAGACGAAGTTCGTCAGACAGATGCGCATCAATATAGCGCAACGCCTTCTTCATTTTGCTGTCATGGGGACTGGCGACGCGGGCCGGACGTGCGGGTTCCGCAGGTTGCGCGCTGTCTTTGATCACCACAAAATTGAGCTGCTTTTTGAGGCAGTTTTCGACAATGAGTTTGAGCAGATCCGCCGAAGCCATCACGCGCGAATAGTCCATCTCCGGGACATTGCTGAATTCACTGAGCAGCTCAGGATCGGCCTGCCAGCGGTCATCAACGTTCAGGATATCAACCAGAGCGATACCATCATCATTACGTAAACGCACCTGGCCGCACAAAACGAATCCAACAAGGTGGCCGGCGATCACGAGAGGAATAGAGAAATCGGTTAGCCCGGCATGACAGCGATAGATACAGGGTTGATCCGACTTTGATGCTTCCAGTCCACCACAGCGGTCGCTCATACGGCACCGGGTACTGTGTTGCGGATGCTGACGCATCAGTTGACAAAAAGGGGTGAAATTAAACAGTTCAGAAATTTCATCGCCATGAATATTGACAACCACAACGGCCAGGCTGGTTGCTTGCGCAAAATCCTGTGCGATTTTATTAATGAGTTCTGAGTTCAGGGTACTCGCAGAAATCATGATAAAATCCCTCAGTTAATCCATTGTTATAAATAAACATAAATTTTACATTTGCTTCTTATCATCCCTATCCCTGTAAATGACAGAAAGTAAAAGGGACAATAACAAAAGTCTCCCGGGGTGGGGAGACTTTTTAGTCAGTTCGTGAAAGCAGATCACGAAATAAAAATTAAAGACGTGATAATAGCCCGACGCGTTGGAATTACGTGTTCGTCTCTTCAATCTTACAGGTATTACAGGGCAAATTTTTCCCAATAAGATACTTGTAGATAGCCGCCCCAGCGCAAGCACCAATCACTGGCGCAACGATCGGGACAATAAAATACGGAATATCCCGTCCGCCGGTCATTGCGATATCGCCCCAGCCTGCCATCCAGGCAAACAGTTTAGGACCAAAATCACGAGCCGGGTTCATAGCGAATCCTGTCAACGGGCCAGTGGATGCACCAATCACCGCCACCAGAATACCAATCAGTAGTGGCGCCAGTGGTCCCTTAGGTACGCCGTTGCCATCATCCGTCAGCGCCATAATCAGCCCCATCAGGATAGACGTGATGACGATTTCAACCCCTGCCGCCTGCCACACGCTCAGCGCCGCCGCCGGATAGGTACTGAAAATACTGGCCAGATAGAGACTCTCGGTACTGCCGCGAACCATGTTGTGGGCCGCCTCGTACTCGGTGAATAAATTGCCGTAAAGCAGATAGGCCAGCACCGCCCCACCAAACGCCCCCGCAACCTGCGCGATGGTGTAAGGCAGAACTTTGCGTCCCGGGAAACAGGCAAACAGCCAGAGTGCGACCGTGATCGCCGGGTTCAGATGCGCCCCGGAAATACCCGCTGTCAGATAGACCGCAAGCGAAATTCCCAGCCCCCAGATGATACAAATTTCCCAGAGACCCAGACTGGCACCTGCGACTTTCAGTGCGCTAAGGCAGCCGATACCAAAAAACAAAAACAACCCGGTACCCAAAAACTCGGCAATGCATTGCGCTTTCAGTGAATCATTCATTGTGACACCTTCTTAGAAGCGTTCGTGTCCTTACCAGCGGACCCTTGCTGGTCGTAGAGTACAACGACACCTACTATAGGAAGAGGCCGCTGAAAATTGTTGGCAAACTGAGCATTCTGAGACCTGGAAAAATCGTGTTGTTATAGCAATTTTTTGCCATTAATTTATTCAGAAGCAGCATGCAGAGTGCCTGAATGTAATTAACCAGGACGTTTCTTGATAATAAAATTTAGTTATCTGAAGATTCTTCTTTTCCAATCAATGTCACAAATCGATTTTCTCGCATAGCAAACTAAATTAATACTGTCACCCTCAAAAATGTAAATATGGAATAGCAAAAGCCAAAATATCATATTTATTATGATTATTAAAACCAATAAAAACAACAAGATAAAATACAACAAGGCAAATTTATCACATTCACAGCCCACTAATTTTTCACCCTGAGTTTCAAGTCAGCCATTCTTTTTCCTCGCTTCTTTTTATAGTCGTGATTATCGGGACAAACCCAGGCGAGGTCTTTATGCAACAAGAAGCATTAGGAATGGTAGAAACCAAAGGCTTAACTGCAGCCATAGAGGCCGCAGATGCAATGGTGAAGTCAGCCAATGTCATGTTGGTCGGCTACGAAAAAATTGGCTCAGGGCTGGTAACCGTCATCGTTCGCGGTGATGTCGGTGCCGTAAAAGCGGCGACCGATGCGGGCGCTGCCGCTGCGCGCAACGTGGGAGAAGTGAAAGCCGTACACGTGATTCCACGCCCTCATACCGATGTTGAAAAAATCTTACCGAAGGGAATTAACCCATGAGCAGCAATGAACTGGTTGAACAGATCATGGCGCAGGTCATTGCCCGTGTGGCAACACCTGATCAAGCGGGTATCCCTGATAAAACCCATCCAAAACGAGAGACGGCTATGGCAGAGAAGAGCTGCAGTTTAACGGAATTTGTTGGCACCGCGATTGGCGACACCGTAGGTCTGGTGATTGCAAACGTAGACAGTGCCCTGTTGGAAGCAATGAAGCTTGAGAAGCGCTATCGCTCCATCGGCATCCTTGGTGCGCGTACCGGCGCGGGTCCACACATTATGGCGGCTGACGAAGCGGTCAAAGCCACCAATACCGAAGTGGTAAGCATTGAACTTCCCCGCGATACCAAAGGCGGCGCGGGTCACGGTTCGCTCATCATCATCGGCGGTAACGACGTTTCCGACGTGAAGCGCGGAATCGAAGTGGCGCTGAAAGAACTCGACCGTACCTTCGGCGATGTGTATGGCAACGAAGCCGGACACCTCGAACTGCAGTACACCGCCCGCGCCAGCTACGCGCTGGAAAAAGCCTTTGGTGCGCCGGTTGGCCGTGCCTGCGGCGTGATCGTCGGTGCTCCGGCATCTGTCGGCGTGCTAATGGCGGATACCGCACTGAAAGCCGCGAACGTTGAAGTCGTGGCTTACAGCTCTCCGGCGCATGGCACCAGCTTCAGTAACGAAGCAATCCTGGTGATCTCCGGCGACTCCGGCGCAGTGCGTCAGGCGGTCATCTCAGCGCGAGAAATCGGTAAAACCGTCCTTGCGACCCTCGGCTCAGAACCGAAAAACGATCGCCCGTCCTACATCTGAACTCCGTGAGGCTCATTCATGAGATCGAAAAGATTTGAAGCACTGGCGAAACGCCCTGTCAATCAGGACGGATTCGTTAAGGAGTGGATCGAAGAAGGCTTCATTGCGATGGAAAGCCCGAACGATCCTAAGCCGTCGATTAAAATCGTTAACGGCGCCGTCACTGAACTTGATGGCAAATCGGTCAGCCAGTTTGACCTGATTGACCACTTCATTGCCCGCTATGGCATCAACCTGGCGCGCGCCGAAGAAGTGATGGCGATGGACTCCGTTAAGCTCGCCAACATGCTGTGCGATCCTAACGTCAAACGTCGCGACATTGTGCCACTGACAACGGCGATGACCCCGGCAAAAATTGTCGAAGTGGTGTCGCACATGAACGTGGTTGAGATGATGATGGCGATGCAAAAAATGCGCGCACGTCGTACGCCATCTCAACAGGCTCACGTCACCAACGTCAAAGATAACCCGGTGCAGATTGCGGCCGACGCCGCAGAAGGTGCATGGCGCGGATTTGATGAGCAGGAGACGACCGTGGCCGTGGCGCGTTATGCCCCGTTCAACGCTATTGCTCTGCTCGTGGGTTCCCAGGTGGGTCGTCCGGGCGTATTGACACAATGTTCGCTGGAAGAAGCCACCGAACTGAAACTCGGCATGCTGGGACATACCTGCTACGCCGAAACCATTTCCGTCTACGGTACCGAACCGGTCTTTACCGACGGTGATGACACGCCGTGGTCAAAAGGTTTCCTCGCCTCTTCATACGCCTCCCGTGGTTTGAAAATGCGCTTCACCTCCGGTTCAGGTTCCGAAGTGCAGATGGGCTATGCCGAAGGCAAATCCATGCTCTATCTGGAAGCGCGCTGCATTTACATCACCAAAGCGGCGGGCGTGCAGGGTCTGCAAAACGGCTCGGTAAGCTGCATCGGCGTTCCGTCTGCGGTTCCATCAGGGATCCGTGCAGTACTGGCAGAAAACCTGATCTGTTCATCACTGGATCTGGAATGCGCCTCCAGTAACGACCAGACCTTCACCCACTCCGATATGCGTCGTACCGCGCGTCTGCTGATGCAGTTCCTGCCGGGTACTGACTTTATCTCTTCCGGTTATTCCGCCGTGCCGAACTACGACAACATGTTCGCGGGCTCCAACGAAGATGCGGAAGACTTCGATGACTACAACGTTATCCAGCGCGACCTGAAAGTGGACGGTGGTCTGCGTCCGGTGCGTGAAGAGGACGTCATCGCCATTCGTAACAAAGCAGCACGCGCTCTGCAGGCGGTTTTCGCCGGCATGGGTCTGCCGCCGATTACGGATGAAGAAGTCGAAGCCGCAACCTACGCGCACGGCTCAAAAGATATGCCTGAACGTAACATCGTTGAGGACATCAAGTTTGCGCAGGAAATCATCAACAAAAACCGCAACGGTCTGGAAGTGGTGAAAGCGCTGGCTCAGGGCGGCTTTACCGATGTCGCGCAGGACATGCTCAACATCCAGAAAGCCAAGTTAACCGGGGACTATCTGCATACCTCCGCCATTATCGTCGGCGACGGACAAGTACTCTCGGCAGTCAATGACGTCAACGATTATGCCGGTCCGGCAACAGGTTATCGCCTGCAAGGCGAACGCTGGGAAGAAATTAAGAACATCCCTGGCGCACTTGATCCCAACGAGCTTGGCTAAGGGGTGAACAATGGAAATTAATGAAAAATTGCTGCGCCAGATTATTGAAGACGTGCTGTCCGAAATGCAGACCAGCGATAAGCCCGTCTCATTTCGCGCGCCGGGAACGTCAGCCGTGCCTGCTGCACCGGCCGGTGACAGTTTTCTGACGGAAATTGGCGAGGCGAAACAGGGTACGCAACAGGATGAAGTGATCATTGCTGTCGGCCCGGCGTTTGGCCTCTCTCAGACCGTGAATATCGTCGGTCTGCCGCATAAAAACATTCTGCGCGAAGTGATTGCCGGGATTGAAGAGGAAGGTATCAAAGCGCGTGTGATTCGCTGCTTTAAATCATCCGATGTGGCCTTCGTTGCCGTTGAGGGTAACCGTCTGAGTGGCTCTGGCATCTCTATCGGCATTCAGTCAAAAGGCACGACGGTCATCCACCAACAGGGACTGCCGCCGCTGTCCAACCTGGAGCTGTTCCCGCAGGCCCCGCTGCTGACGCTGGAAACCTATCGCCAGATTGGTAAAAACGCCGCGCGTTATGCCAAGCGTGAATCACCGCAGCCGGTCCCGACGCTGAACGATCAGATGGCCCGCCCGAAATATCAGGCTAAGTCCGCCATCTTGCACATTAAAGAGACGAAGTACGTCGTGACGGGCAAAAACCCGCAGGAACTGCGCGTGGCGCTTTAATAAGGATCCCTTTATGAATACCGATGCAATTGAATCGATGGTACGGGATGTGTTGAGCCGCATGAACAGCCTGCAGGGCGACACATCAGCCCCGGCAGTCAGTTCGAGCAGTACGACCCAGACCGCAAAAGTGACCGACTATCCGCTCGCCAGTAAACATCCTGAGTGGGTCAAAACGGCCACCAACAAAACGCTGGATGAGTTCACCCTCGAAAACGTTCTGAGCAACAAAGTGACTGCGCAGGATATGCGTATCACGCCGGAAACACTGCGCATTCAGGCGGCTATCGCCAAAGATGCCGGTCGTGACCGTCTGGCGATGAACTTTGAACGTGCCGCAGAACTGACGGCAGTACCAGACGATCGCATTCTTGAGATCTATAACGCCCTGCGTCCTTACCGTTCAACGAAAGAAGAACTGCTCGCGATCGCAGACGATCTTGAAAATCGCTATCAGGCCAAAATCTGCGCCGCGTTTGTTCGTGAAGCGGCAGTGTTGTACGTCGAACGTAAGAAACTGAAAGGCGACGACTAAGGAAAGGTCATGAGATATATAGCTGGCATTGATATCGGCAACTCATCCACAGAAGTCGCCCTGGCGACGCTGGATGGCACTGGCGCGCTCACCATTACCGGTAGCGCGCTGGCGGAAACCACCGGGATAAAAGGCACATTGCGTAATGTGTTTGGGATTCAGGAGGCGCTCACGCTTGCGGCTAACCATGCAGGCATCAATGTCAGCGATATCTCGCTTATCCGTATCAACGAAGCCACTCCGGTGATTGGTGATGTCGCGATGGAAACCATCACGGAAACCATTATCACCGAATCCACCATGATCGGTCATAACCCGAAAACACCGGGCGGTGTCGGTCTGGGTGTGGGCATCACTATCACGCCGGAAGAGTTACTCACCCGACCGGCGGATACGCCGTTAATTCTGGTGGTGTCATCAGCCTTCGATTTCGCTGATGTCGCCACCATGATTAACGCCTCTGTCCGCGCCGGTTATCAGTTAACCGGGGTCATTTTGCAACAGGACGATGGCGTTCTGGTCAGTAACCGACTGGAGAAGCCCCTGCCCATCGTTGACGAAGTGCTGTACATCGACCGTATCCCGCTGGGAATGCTGGCCGCCATTGAGGTCGCCGTACCCGGTAAAGTTATCGAAACGCTGTCAAACCCTTATGGCATTGCGACGGTATTTAATCTCAACGCGGACGAAACCAAAAACATTGTTCCGATGGCGCGAGCGCTGATTGGCAACCGTTCCGCCGTGGTGGTGAAAACTCCGTCGGGAGATGTTAAAGCACGCGCCATTCCTGCCGGAAACATAGAACTGCAGTCACAAGGACGCACGCTACGCGTCGATGTCGCCGCGGGTGCCGACGCCATTATGAAAGCGGTCGGCGACTGCCCGAAACTGGACAACGTCACCGGTGAAGCGGGCACCAATATTGGCGGTATGCTGGAACACGTACGCCAGACGATGGCGGAACTGACCAACAAACCAAGCAACGAAATTTTTATCCAGGATTTGCTGGCCGTAGATACCTCCGTTCCGGTCAGCGTCACCGGTGGACTGGCCGGTGAATTTTCTCTGGAACAGGCCGTCGGTATCGCCTCGATGGTGAAATCAGACCGTCTGCAGATGGCGATGATCGCCAGCGAAATCAAAGAAAAGCTGAACGTAGACGTGCAGGTTGGCGGCGCAGAAGCCGAAGCCGCGATTCTGGGTGCGCTCACCACGCCCGGTACCACGCGTCCGCTGGCAATTCTGGACTTAGGCGCGGGCTCAACCGACGCCTCGATCATTAATCCTAAAGGCGAAATTATCGCCACCCACCTCGCCGGGGCCGGCGACATGGTCACCATGATCATCGCCCGGGAACTGGGACTTGATGACCGCTATCTGGCGGAAGAGATCAAAAAGTATCCGTTAGCCAAGGTCGAAAGCCTGTTCCATCTGCGTCACGAAGACGGCAGCGTTCAGTTCTTCCCGACGCCACTCCCCCCTGCGGTGTTTGCCCGCGTCTGTGTGGTCAAACCGGATGAACTGGTGCCGCTGCCCGGCGATCTCGCGCTGGAGAAAGTTCGCGCCATTCGCCGCAGTGCCAAAGAGCGGGTGTTTGTCACCAACGCCCTGCGCGCACTGCGACAGGTCAGCCCGACGGGCAATATCCGCGACATTCCGTTTGTCGTTCTGGTCGGCGGTTCCTCACTGGACTTTGAAGTACCGCAGCTGGTGACGGACGCCCTCGCGCATTATCGCCTGGTGGCCGGACGCGGAAACATTCGTGGTACCGAAGGCCCGCGAAACGCGGTAGCGACGGGCCTCATCCTCTCCTGGCATAAGGAGTTTGCCCATGGACAGTAGCGTCACCACGCCTGCCATTGTGATTTCGACCATCGGCGACTGCCTTTCTGTCTGGAAAGAGGTGTTGCTCGGTATTGAAGAAGAAGGCATCCCGTTTGTGATTCAACAGCAGGCCGCGGGAGACGTTGTTCAGAGCGCATGGCAGGCAGCCCGCATGTCGCCGCTACTGGTTGGCATCGCCTGCAACGAAGAAACCCTGGTCGTGCACTACAAAAATTTACCCACTTCAGCGCCGCTTTTTACGCTGACGTATCGCCAAAACAGCCTTGACCGGCGAAGTACTGGAAACAACGCGGCAAGGTTAGTCAAAGGGATCCCCTTCCGGGATCTCAATGCTTAATCCACAGGAGAATTGCAGTATGAATAACGCACTGGGTCTGGTTGAAACAAAAGGGTTGGTCGGCGCGATTGAAGCCGCAGATGCCATGGTGAAATCCGCCAACGTGCAACTGGTCGGTTACGAAAAAATCGGCTCTGGTCTGGTAACCGTCATGGTTCGCGGTGACGTCGGCGCCGTTAAAGCCGCCGTTGATGCAGGCTGCGCGGCAGCAAGCGTCGTAGGTGAGGTGAAATCCAGCCACGTCATCCCGCGTCCGCACAGCGACGTTGAGGCTATTTTACCGAAATCGGCCTGAGTACTATCGAAAAGGAGCACAGCGTGAAGCAATCACTGGGATTACTCGAAGTTAGTGGTCTGGCATTAGCCATCTGTTGCGCAGATGCCATGGCGAAAGCGGCTTCCATCACGCTGGTTGGCCTTGAAAAAACCAACGGTTCAGGCTGGACGGTGATCAAGATCGCCGGTGATGTGGCATCAGTACAGTCTGCCATCATCACCGGTGCTCATCTCGCCGAACAGCAAGATGGCCTGGTCGCGCATAAAGTGATCGCCAGACCTGGCGAGGGCATTCTTTCCCGCGCGACGGCTGCCACGCCGGCGCCTGTATCAGCACCCGCAACGGTGTCTGCACCGGAACCCGTGCCAGCCTCCATCGAAGAACCTGAAACTGAAGTCGTTGTAGAAGAGTCAGCACCGGAAGCGGCGCCTGAAGACGGGATAATCAGCTGCAATTTGTGTCTGGACCCGGCCTGTAAGCGCCAGAAAGGCGAACCCCGGTCGCTCTGCCTGCATTCAGGTAAACGAGGTTAAGCGTAATGGATAAGCAACTTCTGGAAACGACGGTCAGCAAAGTGCTGAATGAATTGCGGGATCGCCCTATTCCACTGGGCGTTTCCAACCGTCATATCCACCTTAGCGCTGAGGATTATGCCCGGCTTTTTCCGGGACATCCAATTAGTGAGAAAAAAGGGCTACTGCAGCCGGGACAGTACGCGGCTGAGCAAACCGTCACGTTAGTGGGGCCAAAAGGTCAACTGAAAAATGTCCGCCTGCTGGGGCCGCTGCGTAGCACCAGTCAGGTGGAGATTTCGCGCACGGATGCCAGAACGCTGGGTATCGCCGCGCCGTTGCGGATGTCCGGAAATCTCAAAGGTACGCCGGGTGTTCGCCTCGTGAGCCCCTTTGGCGAACTCGAACTCCCCTCCGGGGTGATCGTCGCCCAGCGCCACATTCATATGTCGCCGCTGGATGCGCTGATCCTGCGCGTTGCTCACGGTGATAGCGTCAGTGTCGCCATTGAGGGCACCGATCGTCGGCTGATCTTCGACAACGTTGCGGTACGCGTTTCCCCCGACATGCGCCTGGAGATGCATATTGATACCGACGAGGCCAATGCCGCCGGAGCAGATGACGCCAGTGCTTTCGTCACGCTGGTGACACCGCGATGAACGGCGATCTGTTGCAGCGAATCGTCGAGGAGGTGGTCTCCCGCCTGCAACGTCGTGCGCAAAGCACCGTCACGCTGAGCGTCGCGCAACTGCGGGAAACTTCGTCCCGCGCGCTGTTCTCTCGGTATGCCTCTGTACATATTTTGCAGGTCGATCTGCCTCTGCTGGAGCAGATCGCCGACAACGATTCGTCGCATGCTGCCGCCGTGATGATCCATGAGGCGCTGGCATTTGGCCTGCGGGTGCAACTCTCACTGCAACGCCGGTTACTGCCCGCCGTGCCAGTGAAAAAACTGGCCCGACTGCCGCTGGTTCTCTGTGACGAACAGGGGCAGCCGATCATGCTGCATCCCGCCCGACTGTTAAGTTATGCCGATGTTGCCCCGTTACCCGCAGGGTTGCTGGTACTGCATCGCAAATGTGTTGTTACCGCGCTGGCTCGCGAGACCGCGAGTTCGCGCCGCATCCAATTCATTAAGCAGGAGTGAACCATGCATCTGGCTCGTGTTACAGGCGCGGTGGTATCCACGCAAAAATCGCCCTCGTTGGTCGGTAAAAAACTTCTGCTGGTACGCCGGGTCAGTGCCGACGGCGAACTGCCGGCGAACCCGACGGCGGGCGATGAAGTCGCCGTTGACTCCGTCGGCGCAGGCGTTGGCGAACTGGTGCTCCTGAGCAGCGGTTCCAGCGCCAGGCATGTTTTTTCCGGGCCGAATGAGGCCATCGATCTGGCCGTTGTCGGCATTGTCGACACGCTTTCTCGCTAAGGGGGAGTTATGGCGATTTATACCCGCACAGGCGACGCAGGCACAACCGCGCTCTTTACCGGACAGCGCGTCAGTAAAACGCACCCCCGCGTGGAAGCGTACGGCACGCTCGACGAGCTTAACGCCGCGCTGAGTCTGTGCGTCTGCGCCACCCGTAACGCGCAGCATCGCGCGCTGCTGGAGGCCATTCAGCTACAAATTTTCTGGTTCAGCGCTGAGCTTGCCAGCGAAAGCGAGCAGCCGTCTGCGGACCGGCGCTATATCAGCTCCGAGGAAATTGCTGCGCTGGAAGCGGCTATTGACACCGCAATGGGGCGCGTTGCCCCTTTGCGCAGCTTCATTCTGCCTGGCCGCTGCGAAGCCGCAAGCCGCCTGCATTTTGCCCGCACGCTGGCGCGCCGTGCTGAACGCCGTCTGGTGGAACTCGCGACTGATGTCTCCGTCAGGCATGTGCTGATGCGCTATATCAACCGCCTGTCAGACTGCCTGTATGCACTGGCGCGCGCGGAAGATCACGACGCCCACCAGGACACCGTTATCCGGGAAGTGACGAAGCGCTATCTGGCTGCCGGTCATGCCCCTGTCAACAAGGAATCTGCCATGTCGCTCTCTTTTGGCGATCTCCATCAGTTAACCCGCGCCGCCGTTGAGCGAGCGCAAGCCTTAAACGTCCCGGTGGTCGTCAGCATTGTTGATGCCAACGGCACAGAAACCGTCACCTGGCGGATGCCTGACGCCCTGCTGGTCAGTAGCGAGCTGGCACCGAAAAAAGCCTGGACCGCGGTGGCGATGAAAACCGCAACTCATGAACTCGCATCGGTGGTTCAACCCGGCGCGCCGTTATATGGGCTGGAAAGTCATATGCAGGGAAAAGTTGTCACCTTTGGTGGCGGCTATGCGCTATGGCGTGATGGGTTGCTTATTGGGGGTCTTGGTATCAGCGGTGGAAGCGTTGAACAGGACATGGACATTGCACAAGCCGCCATTGCAGCAATAAACGTGAGAACACATCAATGAATACGACTGAACTGGAAACCCTCATCCGCACCATTTTGAGCGAGCAACTGGCTCCCGCAAAAACTGAAATCAAAGGGAACGGAATTTTTCAGTCTGTGGGTGAAGCTGTCGATGCCGCCCACCAGGCGTTCTTGCGTTATCAGCAGTCACCGCTGAAAACACGCAGCGCCATTATCAGCGCTATCCGGGAAGAACTGACGCCACAACTGGCTGCGCTGGCGGCAGAGAGCGCGGCGGAAACCGGCATGGGTAACAAGGAGGATAAATTCCTCAAAAACAAAGCGGCGCTGGACAACACCCCGGGCATTGAAGACCTGACCACTACCGCACTCACCGGTGACGGCGGCATGGTGCTGTTTGAGTATTCACCGTTTGGCGTGATGGGTTCCGTCGCCCCCAGCACCAACCCGACAGAAACCATTATCAACAACAGCATCAGCATGCTGGCCGCGGGCAACAGCGTCTATTTCAGCCCGCATCCGGGTGCCAAAGCCGTATCACTGAAGCTTATCGCCATGATTGAAGATATCGCGTTTCGCAGCTGCGGCATTCGCAATCTGGTAGTGACCGTTGCCGAACCGACGTTTGAAGCCACCCAGCAGATGATGGCGCATCCGAAAATTGCCGTTCTGGC
Organism: Citrobacter sp.; assembly: GCA_019415335.1. The sequence continues at coordinate 65,992 of DXKH01000070.1, forward strand.
GATTACCGGCGGCCCAGGTATTGTGGCTATGGGCATGAAGAGCGGGAAGAAAGTGATTGGCGCAGGCGCGGGAAATCCCCCTTGCATCGTTGATGAGACGGCCGATCTGGTGAAAGCGGCTGAAGATATTATCAACGGCGCATCGTTCGACTACAACCTGCCATGCATCGCGGAGAAAAGCCTGATTGTGGTGGAGTCGGTTGCACAACCGTTGATCCAACAAATGCAAAGCTTCGGCGCGCTATTGTTAAGCGAGGCCGATACCGAGAAGCTGCGTGCGGCCTGCCTGCCAGAGGGGGTAGCCAACAAAAAACTGGTCGGTAAAAGTCCTTGTGCCATGCTTGAAGCCGCCGGTATTCCGATCCCGGCAAAAGCACCGCGCCTGCTGATTGGCGTCGTCAGCGCAGACGACAGTTGGGTGACCAGCGAGCAGTTAATGCCGATGCTGCCAGTGGTGAAGGTGAAAGATTTTGACGCCGCGCTGGCGCTGGCGCTGAAAGTGGAAGAAGGATTACACCACACCGCCATCATGCACTCGCAGAATGTGTCGCGCCTGAACCTTGCAGCGCGAACTCTGCAGACCTCCATTTTTGTTAAAAACGGCCCCTCCTATGCGGGAATTGGCGTCGGCGGCGAAGGATTTACCACCTTCACCATCGCCACGCCAACCGGTGAAGGGACAACGTCGGCACGCACGTTTGCCCGCTCTCGTCGCTGTGTACTGACTAACGGTTTCTCAATCCGCTAATGAGGTTGTGATGAATACCTTTTCACTGCAAACCCGTTTGTACAGCGGCCCTGGAAGCCTGAAGGTGCTTGGCCGTTTTACCAACAAGCACATCTGGATTATCTGCGATGGTTTCCTCGCCCGTTCGCCGCTGATTGATACGCTGCGTGAAGCGATACCGACGAATAACCGGATCAGCGTCTTCAGTGAGATCACGCCAGACCCGACCATCGGAACCGTCGTTCAGGGGATTGCGCAAATGCAGTCCCTGCGCCCCGACGTGGTGATTGGTTTCGGCGGCGGTTCCGCGCTGGATGCGGCAAAGGCCATTGTCTGGTTCAGTCGTCAGTTAGATCTTGATATCGAAACCTGCGTGGCGATCCCGACCACCAGCGGAACCGGATCGGAAGTCACCAGCGCCTGCGTGATCAGCGATCCGGAGAAAGGGATTAAGTATCCGCTGTTCAACAACGCGCTCTACCCGGACATGGCGATCCTTGATCCAATGCTGGTCGTCAGCGTCCCCCCCGCCATTACCGCCAATACCGGGATGGATGTTCTGACGCACGCGCTGGAAGCCTATGTGTCCACGCGCGCCAGTGATTTTACCGATGCGCTTGCGGAAAAAGCGGCGCAGATTGTCTTTCAATACTTACCCGTCGCGGTCCGTAAAGGCGATTGCCTCGCCACGCGTGGCAAAATGCACAACGCCTCTACGCTGGCCGGGATGGCATTCAGCCAGGCTGGACTGGGACTGAACCACGCCATCGCCCACCAGCTAGGCGGCCAGTTCCATCTGCCCCACGGTCTGGCGAATGCCCTGCTACTGGCGTCAGTGATCCGCTTCAACGCGCACGATCCGCGAGCGGCTAAACGTTACGCCCGGTTCGCGAAAGCCTGCCATTTATCACCTGACAGCGCCAATGAAACGGCGAGCGTGAATGCGCTGGTGCAACACATCGAGCAACTGAAAAAAGCGTGCGCTATCCCCACCCTCGCCGCCGCGCTTAAAGAACAAAAACAGGATTGGGCACCACGCATTCCGGCCATGGTTCAGGCCGCGCTGGCGGACGTGACGCTGAAAACCAACCCCAGAGCGGCGGATACCGGGGCCATTCAGGAACTGCTTGAGGAGTTGCTATGAATACCGCCCTGAATGCTGAACCAGGCGCACTGGATGCGCCGACCATCGTTGAGCGCGTTCGCGCAGCAGGTATTGTGGGCGCCGGCGGCGCTGGTTTTCCGACGTATGTCAAACTGCAGGCTCAGGTGGAAATTTTCCTGGTCAATGCGGCCGAATGCGAGCCGATGCTGAAAGTCGATCAGCAACTCATGGCGCAACAGGCGGCACGCCTGATTCGCGGCGTACAGTATGCAATGAAGGCCACCGGTGCCCGCGAAGGGATTATCGCGCTGAAAGAAAAGTACCAGCCAGCGATAGCTGCCCTGACGCCGCTTTTGCCCCCGGCGATCAGACTGCACATTCTGCCCGACGTCTATCCGGCGGGTGATGAAGTGCTGACCATCTGGATGGCGACGGGTCGCCGCGTTCCCCCCGCAGCGCTGCCAGTCAGCGTGGGCGTGGTGGTTAATAACGTACAGACCGTACTGAATATTGCCCGCGCAGTCGAACAGCAGTATCCGGTAACGCGCCGCACGCTCACTATCAACGGCGCCGTTGCTCGTCCACAGACCGTGACCGTCCCCATCGGCATGTCCTTACGCGACGTGCTGGAAATGGCTGGCGGCGCGACCATCGACGATCCCGGATTTATCAACGGTGGACCGATGATGGGAAGCCTGGTGACGTCGCTGGACGCGCCGGTCACGAAAACCACCGGCGGATTGCTGGTTCTGCCGAAATCGCATCCGCTGATCCAACGACGTATGCAGGATGAGCGCACCGTGCTGTCGGTGGCGAGAACGGTCTGTGAACAGTGCCGCCTGTGTACCGATCTCTGCCCGAGGCATCTCATCGGTCACGAACTCTCTCCGCACCTGTTGGTGCGCGCGGTCAATTTTCATCAGGCCGCCACGCCACAACTGCTGCTCAGCGCCCTCACCTGTTCTGAATGTAACGTCTGTGAAAGTGTGGCCTGCCCGGTAGGCATTTCGCCCATGCGGATTAACCGCATGCTGAAGCGCGAACTGCGCGCACAGAATCAGCGCTACGAAGGACCGCTCAACCCGGCGGATGAGATGGCGAAATACCGTCTGGTGCCAGTTAAACGACTCATCGCCAAACTGGGGCTGACACCGTGGTATCGGGAAGCGCCGTTAGTCGACAGTGAGCCCGTTGTTGAGAGCACGACGTTGCTGCTGCGCCAGCACATCGGCGCCAGCGCGGTGCCCTGCGTTCAGAAAGGCGATCGCGTCGCGCGTGGTCAGTGCGTTGCTGAAATTCCGCAAGGTGCGCTCGGCGCGCCTGTTCACGCCAGCATTGACGGCATGGTCTGTGAGGTAACAGATCAGGCCATCATCGTTGTAAGAGGTTAACCATGTCTCAGGCCATAGGTATTTTAGAACTCACTAGCATTGCTAAAGGGATGGAAGCGGGCGATGCAATGCTGAAAAGCGCCAATGTGGATCTGCTGGTCAGCAAAACCATTTGTCCGGGTAAGTTTTTGCTCATGCTGGGCGGCGACGTCGGCGCAGTACAGCAGGCGATCGAGACCGGAAATGCGCTCGCTGGCGAGATGCTGGTCGACAGCCTGGTATTACCCAACATTCATGCCAGCGTGCTGCCTGCGATCAGCGGACTGAACAGCGTGGACAAACGTCAGGCGGTAGGGATTGTTGAAACCTGGAGCGTAGCAGCCTGTATCAGCGCGGCTGACCGGGCGGTGAAGGCGTCCAACGTTACGCTCGTGCGCGTTCATATGGCGTTCGGTATCGGTGGCAAATGCTACATGGTGGTCGCGGGTGATGTCTCCGACGTCAACAACGCGGTCGCGGTTGCCAGTGAGAGCGCGGGTGAAAAAGGTCTGCTGGTTTATCGTTCGGTGATCCCACGCCCGCACGAAGCGATGTGGCGTCAGATGGTGGAGGGATAATGGAAAGACAACCGACCACGGATCGCATGATCCAGGAGTACGTACCGGGCAAACAGGTCACGCTGGCGCATCTGATTGCGAACCCCGGTAAAGATCTGTTCAAGAAACTGGGATTGCAGGACAGCATTTCGGCGATTGGCATTCTCACCATCACGCCAAGTGAAGCGTCCATTATTGCCTGCGACATCGCGACGAAATCCGGCGCGGTCGAGATTGGCTTTCTTGACCGCTTCACCGGTGCGGTAGTGTTAACCGGTGACGTGTCGGCGGTGGAATACGCCCTGAAGCAGGTGACGCGCACGCTCGGCGAAATGATGCGCTTTACAACCTGTTCCATCACGCGGACATAGCGTGATGCAACGCATGATGTTGATTGGCCCCAGCCAGTGCGGTAAGACCTCGCTGACGCAGTGTCTGCGCGGCGAGGCTCTCGAGTATCAGAAAACGCAGGCGATTGTCTGGTCTGCCGAAACCATCGACACCCCTGGCGAATATCTGGAGAACCGCTGTCTGTACAGCGCACTGCTGGCAAGTGCCTGCGAGGCCGATGTCATTGCGCTGGTGCTCAATAGCGATGCGCAATGGTCGCCTTTCTCCCCCGGTTTTACCGCACCGATGAACAGACCGGCGTTCGGCGTTGTCACCAAATCAGATTTAGCGGACCCGCAGAAAATTGCGCAGGTCACTGGTTGGCTGGAACAAGCTGGCGCGCAACGTGTGTTCGTGACCAGCGCCTTCAACCATTCCGGACTCGATGAACTGTTTGCCTTTCTGAACCAAAAGGAATCTTCATGTCTCACAAAATAATGGCGATCAACGCGGGCAGCTCGTCCCTTAAATTTCAGTTACTGGACATGCCGCAGGGCGATTTGCTGTGTCAGGGGCTGATTGAACGTATCGGCCTGCCGGATGCCCGGATCACCCTGAAGGCACAGGACCAAAAATGGCAACAGACTACGCCGGTTGCCGATCATCGCGAGGCGGTGACCCTGCTTCTCGAAATGCTGATTAGCCACGGTATTATTAACAGCCTGCAGGATATTGAAGGTGTCGGCCATCGGGTGGCACATGGCGGCGAGTCGTTTAAGGATTCTGTGCGCGTGACCGATGAATCGCTGGCGGAAATTGAACGCCTTGCCGAACTGGCGCCCTTGCACAACCCGGTTAACCTGCTCGGCATCAATGTGTTTCGCCAGTTGCTACCCGATGTGCCTTCGGTTGCCGTGTTTGATACCGCGTTTCATCAAACGCTGGAAGAGCCCGCCTATATCTATCCGCTTCCGTGGCGGTATTACGCGGAGTTTGGTATCCGTCGCTACGGTTTTCACGGGACCAGCCATAAATACGTCAGCGCGACGCTCGCCGAAAAACTTGGCGTCCCGCTCAGCGCACTGCGCGTCGTGTGTTGTCATCTGGGCAACGGCAGCAGTATTTGCGCGATTAAAGGCGGCAAATCGGTGAATACCTCGATGGGCTTCACCCCGCAGTCTGGCGTGATGATGGGAACCCGCAGCGGGGATATCGACCCGTCCATCTTACCGTGGGTTGCCCAGCGTGAAGGCAAGACGCCACAACAGCTCAACCACCTGTTGAACAATGAATCCGGGCTGCTTGGCGTTTCAGGCGTCTCGCATGATTACCGTGATGTTGAGCAGGCCGCTGATGGCGGAAATCCCCGCGCCGCGCTCGCCCTGTCATTGTTTGCAGAGCGTATTCGCGCCACGATTGGCAGCTATATCATGCAGATGGGCGGGCTGGATGCGCTGGTGTTTACCGGAGGTATCGGGGAAAATTCAGCGCGCGCCAGAGCGGCAATCTGCCAGAATCTGCACTTCCTTGGTCTGATCGTAGACGAAGAGAAGAATCAGCGGAATGCGACCTTTATTCAGGCGGAAAACGCGATCGTTAAAGTAGCGGTCATCAACACCAACGAAGAGTTGATGATAGCCCAGGACGTGATGCGGATTGCTCTCGCAGAATCAGAAAGTTTCGCCGTGTCGGCCTGAGTTCGCGCCGCGCAAATTGCGGCAAATCATGGTAATAGCGCAATCGCCATGACACTATGCGCCGAGGATTGCAGAGCAGAAAGGTGATAACGTGGCTGTTGCGCAGTGCCCCGCGTCATGCGGAGAACTTATTCAGGGCTGGATTATGGGCAGCGAGAAACTGGTCTCCTGCCCGGTTGACTGGTACAGCACCGTCGAGGTCCGCACAGGTTCTCCTTTGGCTGATGAGCGCCCTCTTTCACGGGCGATGGTCAACCGACTTCTTGAACACTGGGACTACCCTGCGCATCTGAGTCAGGATATCCGGGTTTCGATCCATTCAACCATCCCTATTGCCAAAGGCATGGCCAGCAGTACGGCGGATATCGCCGCAACTGCCGTCGCCACCGCGCAGCATCTGGGTCATCAACTGGATGAATCCACGCTTGCACAGCTTTGCGTCTCGCTGGAACCGACGGACAGCACCGTTTTTCAGCAACTGACGCTGTTTGACCACAACGACGCCTCGACGCAAATCTCCTGCGACGCTCAACCGGCGCTGGATCTCCTCGTGCTGGAAAGCCCACAAACCTTACGCACCGCAGATTATCACCGCATTCCGCGACAGGCTGGTTTACATGCTGGCGCACCGGCGCTGAAGCGGGCATGGGAAAAAGTACAGGAAGCCTGTGCGGAGCAGAATCCTTACCGAATGGGAGAAGCGGCGACGCTGAGCGCCATCGCCAGCCAGATGCTGTTGCCGAAACCGGATTTCGATGCACTATTGTCGCTGGTTGAAGAGTGTGATTTATACGGCGTGAATGTGGCGCACAGCGGCAGCGTCGTCGGACTGATGCTCGACAGACAGCGACACGATGTCGATTACGTTAAGTGGTTACTGGCAAGGAACAGACTGACCGAGCACTGGCCGGAACAGCATTTATTGCGGATGGTCAGCGGTGGCGTGAAACGACAGTGAGGATCGCCTGACGGATCCTCACTGCTGGCAAAACGTTACTCCGCTTTCGCGTCGCCGTTTTTCATTTCGCCCATCGCTTTCAGTTTTTTGGAGATGTCGCGACGTTCTTTGGAGATCTCAGCATTTTTGATGATGTAGTCATCAACGCGATCCTCATAGTCGCTTTTCATGCTGGCGATGATGCCCTGAATAGCTTCAACGCTCATCCCCGGCTTGATGTAATCGCTCAGGTTGTCCAGCAGCAGAACGCGTTTCTGGTTGTCACGGATCTTTTTCTCAACGTCCTGGATTTCACGCTGCAGTTTGTTTTTACGACGGAACAGACGGACAAATTCCAGCACGTCCTGGAAAGATGGCTTGGTAGTTTCCATTTTTACACCCCTGATAATGTGAGAGTCGGATTCGTTTAAACGATAGGGCTAACATTACTTTTCGTAGCCACAAATGACAATGGCTTCATTCTGGTTTCCATCATACCCTTATTCCTTGCTGAATCGAAGCAGCCGCGGCAGCATTCCCCCTACCTGCTTTTTATTTGCGCAGGGCGCGGCAGATAAGATGCGACAACAGCTCCAGTTGACGGGCGGTTTCCAGACTTAACCAGACATAACCATGAATCGGCGTTTCGGCCACGTTATGTTCATCATGCTGACGGATCAGCGTGCGCAATTCATTAACGGTCTCGTTCAGTTTTTCGCTGTTGGCGAGAATCGGCTGCGGGTTGCCTTCAAACAGTGCATGGGCAATCGTCAGTAGCGCCTGTTGGGTCATGTGCTGTGTTTCCCGCAGCGTATGGGCGTTGAGCATGACAAAATGGCTTTCACGGGTCGCCCACAGGGCATTAATTTGCAGTTCGAGCATGCAGACCAGATTACGGTTAACGGTCTGAATGGCTTCAAAAATGGATTTCTGGATGCGCGTTTCTTTACTCGCAGGCGTTATAAGCCCGCGCATTTTTACCACGTCACCCAGTAGCTGTTGTAAATGCTTATCCAGACGAGGTCGTTCTAACAGATTGGGCGACAACGCGGCCTGATACACCCGATTATAGGCCGTTACGCAATGCGCCAGTTGGATGCGCCAGTGAATGAAGGCGCGCTGCGGCCAGATCCCGGTGAACAGCATGGCGAGGAGCGACCCCAGAATGACATCGCCGCCGCGCCAGAGCGCGGTCTCCATATCGCCAGCGGGCGCACCCACGACGACAGCGAGCGTGATGCCAATTAAGAGCGCCTGATACGGTTTTTTCCCTAACGCGAGCCATCCGCACAGGAACATCGCCGCCGCACACCAGAGCAGCATCAGCGGCAATGAGAATAGCTCAAGACGCAGCGCCACCAGGCCCAGCACCGACCCGAGGATTGTGCCGCCAATACGCTCATACGCGCGGGGAACCACGTTTCCCCAGAACGAGATCGGTCCCATGATCACCACCAGCGTAATCAGAGGCCATGTGCCTTCCGGAATGTTAAACAAACGAACAAGCAAAAAGGTCAGGATGAAGGCCAGCGCGATGCGAATACCATGCACAATGCGGTAATGGCGATACAGGCGGATTTCAAATGGACTCAGTGACTTGTCGGCACGCACTCATGCACTCCGTCAGGAAAAGGCAAAAAAAGATTGTACCTGTTTTTACGCGCAGAAGATCACTGCGGCGGACAGGACATCTCGCTAAGCGTAGTCGCTCAGCGCCGGTCCGCCTGGTTTTAGGCTTACTTCGTGGCAGGTTGCACAGCGATATACATCTCGATATCCCAGTAACCGTCTTCGCAACCGTTATTCAGATAGACTTCAAAGCAGGGTTTGCATGCCATTTCATACGCCTTGTCCTGCATCAGGCTATTGAAGAACTGGTACCACGGCGTCGCAAAATCGTTATTGTCGACACGCGCAACCGCCGTCGCATATTGACCGCCTTCGATTTCGCTGAGCGTCACGCCTTCGCTGTTTTCCGGTATGACAAAATCAGCGGGCACAGAAACGACCGTACTACAGCGCAGTTTCTCGGCAGGCACTTCATCCGGATTATCGAAGTAAACGGCGATCCACTCCTGCGCCACAACCTGCTTGCCATCCACCCACATCATCAACTGGTCAAAGCCTTGTTTCACCGTTTGCTCCCACGGTCCCACCAGGTGGAAACCTGCAACGGTGCGCTTATCAGCGTTTCTGATCTCGTAGTTCATGTTGCCTCCATTGTTACACTGTATTTATATACAGTGTAACTAAGCCTGAATAACAGCCACAAGAAATTTGTGATTATTATGTGAGCAGAGCCGAACTCCTGCCAGTCTCCTGCCAGAAATCATCAGGCTTTATGATGGAAATAATCACTCAAACGGGAGAAGACGCCCCCTTTAGCCACCGCTTCCAGGGTCACCAGAGGCCAGTGAGCGACCAGTTTGTCACGGTCGTAGAGCTCAATTTCCCCGACCCGTTGATGCGCAGCGAGCGGGGCTTCCAGTTCTTTCTTATCCAGGACGTACTTCGCTTTGATGTTCGGAATTTCCGCCTTCGGCAGCGCCATCCAGAAATCGTGTTCAGTGCCTAAGGCGATATTCTCTTTATCGCCATACCAGATGCGCTCCGTCCCGACCTGTTTACCGCTGCGCAGGATCTGCACCGTGTCGAAATTTTGTTGTCCCCAGCGCAGCAGTTTGCGAGCCTGATCTTCACGCCCTTTCGGGCTATTTGCCCCCATCACCACGGCGATCAGTCGACGATGGCCGTCCACCGCGGAGGCAATCAGGTTGAAGCCGGCTCCTGACGTGTGCCCGGTTTTCAGCCCATCCACGTTCATGGTTTTATCCCACAACAATCCGTTACGGTTCTGTTGAGTAATGCCGTTCCAGGTGAGGCTTTTCTCACTGTACATATGATAGAACTCAGGCTCACCATGAATGATCGCCCTGGACAACACCGCCAGATCGTAAGCCGAGCTGTGCTGACCTGGGGCGTCCAGTCCATGAACCGTCTCAAAATGGGTATCCCGTAAATTGAGCGTCTTGACGTAATTATTCATCATGGCGACAAACTGCGGCTGTCCGCCGGCGATGTAGTCAGCCAGCGCCACGCAGCGTCATTACCGGAATCGACAATCAACCCGCGGCTTAAATCGCGCACAGATACCCGGTCACCTTCTTTCAGAAACATCAGCGAGGAGCCGACGAAGACCGGATTATCCTTCGCCCACGCGTCACGCCCCACCGTGACCATGTCGTCCGGCGTAATACGCTTACTGTCAATGGCGCGATCCACCACGTAACCGGTCATCAGCTTGGTCAGACTGGCAGGATTACGCTGCTGATGTTCATTACCCGCAGTGAGAATTTGCCCCGTGGTGTAATCCATAAGCACCCATGAACCGGCTTCAATGCCAGGTGGCGGTGGCGCAAAGTCAGCCGTACTGGTAGCACGTGCAGAAGAGAGATGCATCGCGAGTAAAGAAGCGGCAATAAACAGACGGCGTTTCAACAGCATGTCCTCAGGAGTTCTAAACGAGCCGTTCTTTTTACGGAAATTTTGCAAAACAAACAGGGATTAATTGCAAGGAAATGTGACGTATCGCATAGTTTTATCTCTTTAGCAGATCTGAGCGCATTCAGGTCGCGAGTTTCTTTATTGCTTCGCGGCGAGTCAGGCTGATTACCGCACCGAACTTTGGTACTCTGTGCTGTCCAGGCAGCGCGCAACCAGAAGTCACGGAACCCACTTATTTATGAATGACGGCAAGCAACATCCCACCTTTCTCTTCCACGATTACGAAACCTTTGGCATTCATCCGGCGCTCGACAGGCCTGCGCAATTTGCCGCCCTGCGTACCGACAGCGAATTCAACGTCATCGGCGAGCCAGAGGTGTTTTACTGCAAACCGGCGGATGACTATTTACCCCAGCCGGGCGCCGTGATGGTCACCGGGATCACCCCTCAGGAAGCGCGGGAGAAAGGTGACAATGAAGCTGCATTTGCCGCGCGGATCCACGCACTGTTCACGGTGCCGAAAACCTGCATTATTGGCTACAACAACGTGCGCTTCGACGACGAGGTCACGCGCAACGTGCTGTACCGCAACTTCTACGATCCCTACGCCTGGAGCTGGCAGCATGATAATTCGCGCTGGGATCTGCTGGACGTCATGCGTGCCTGCTACGCCCTGCGCCCGGAAGGCATCAACTGGCCGGAAAATGACGACGGCCTCCCCAGTTTTCGCCTGGAGCATCTGACGAAAGCAAACGGTATCGAGCACAGCAACGCGCACGATGCGATGGCGGATGTCTATGCCACCATTGCGATGGCGCAACTGGTGAAGTCGCGGCAGCCGCGTCTGTTTGAATATCTCTATACGCACCGCAATAAGCACAAGCTGGCCGCGTTGATTGACGTGCCGCAAATGAAACCGCTGGTGCATGTTTCTGGCATGTTCGGCGCATGGCGTGGCAACACCAGTTGGGTTGCGCCGCTGGCCTGGCATCCGGATAACCGTAATGCGGTGATTATGGTCGACCTGGCCGGTGATATTTCGCCGTTGCTGGAACTGGACAGCGACACCCTGCGCGAACGTCTATACACCGCCAAAGCCGATCTGGGTGATGATGCCGCCGTGCCGCTGAAACTGGTGCACATCAACAAGTGCCCGGTACTGGCACAAGCGAACACGCTGCGCCCGGAAGATGCCGACCGTCTGGGGATTAATCGCCAGCACTGTCTCGATAATCTGAAAGTCCTGCGTGAAAATCCGCAGGTGCGTGACAAAGTGGTCGCCATCTTTGCGGAAGCCGAACCGTTCACGCCGTCTGACAACGTCGATGCCCAACTCTATAACGGTTTCTTCAGCGATGCTGATCGTGCGGCAATGAAAATTGTGCTGGAAACCGACCCGCAAAACCTGCCAGCGCTGGATATCACCTTTGTCGATCCACGAATTGAGAAACTGCTGTTCAACTATCGGGCGCGTAATTTCCCCGGCACGCTGGATGAAGCGGAACAACAGCGCTGGCTGGAGCACCGTCGCCAGGTCTTTACGCCAGAATATTTACAGCGCTACGCCGATGAGTTGCAGGGGTTGTATCAGGAATACGCGGATGATAAAGAGAAGCAGGCGCTGCTGAAGGCGCTGTGGCAGTACGCGGAGGAGATCGTCTGAGATTCGCCCTCCGCCCTACGGCGGAGGGTCTGTTTATCACGCTTTCTGTACGGTGATGCTCCAGGCGGCATCGCCAACCTGCTGATAATCCGTAATGGCATGCCCTTCTTCTGCCGCCCACTGCGGGATCGCTTCGGTCGCCTGGGTGCAGTCAAACTCAATCACCAGTTCATCACCGCTCGCCATTTCAGCCAGCGCGGCTTTTGCTTCAATCAGTGGGAACGGGCAAACCTGTGTGACCACGTCCAGTTTTTTAATCGCCATAATGAGTCCTTACGCTTAATTTGCCGCAGCGGTTGCCAGACGGGCTTTACGCTGCGGTCGTACAAACACAATCCACGACGCGGTCCAGACGCCAAGGATCATAAATACCAGGCCAATCCAGCCCTGCCAGGTCATCATCGCCGTCATCACCAGGCCGTTACCGATAGAGCAGCCGCCGGCAATACTGGCGCCAAATCCCATCAGGATCCCGCCGACGCCGCTGCGTAGCGTGGTTGCCGCATCGGCAGCCCGTACGCGGAATTCACGACTGGCTTTCGCCGCAATGAACGAGCCAAGGAAAATCCCCAGCACCAGGAAGACGCCCCAGTTGATGAATTTGCTGTCCCCCGCCACCAGGAACTGCAAAATGTTAGCCGTTGGCGAGGTGATCCCGAGCCCAAACATACGCCCGGTGGCTTCGCTCAGCGGCCAGGCCAGCAGCGCGATAAGACCAATCAATACCGCCGTCACAAACGGGTGCCAGCGTTTTTCAAACAGAATATGCGCCAGCCCGGTACGACGCGGTGGTAAAGAAGCGACCTTTAGCTTTGGCTTTTTCAGCTCTTTGCTGACCACCCAGAGCGTCACCACCAGCAGAACCGCAATCAGCGGCCAGACGGAGAGGTTCAGCGTGTCGGCAATGGAGTTGTGCTCCGTGCTGTACGTCTTCAGCGTTTGGTTTAATCCACTGGCATGCGGCGAACGCATCACTGCACTCATGACCATGTAGGTCGCCAGCGCAATCCAGCTGCCGATCAGCCCCTCACCCGCACGATACCAGGTTCCGGTGGCACATCCGCCCGCATAGACAATCCCAATCCCGAAAATATAACCGCCGACAACGGTACCGAGCCACGGGAACGCACCCGCATCGTAGCGAATCACCCCCGCCTGAATCAGCGCAAAGGCACCGACGCTCTGCACGGAGATCGCGATCAGCAGCGCATAAAACATGCGGTTGTTTTTGGCGATATACATATCGCGGAAACCGCCGGTCAGGCAGAATCGTCCACGCTGCATCACAAAACCCAACAGCGCGCCGCAGATAACCCCGCTTAAAATCATTGAAAACATAAAGTAGTTAGCCTGAAGAATATCAATCAGGAAATTATTCCTGAGCATGCGGCTGGGAACCAATAACCAAATTCTCTAATTTAGAACGAATGGTTATTACTACTGGATAGAAATAAATCAGAGGCATAAAAAAACCGGAGTGGTTAACTCCGGTTTCCTGCCCGGTGGCGCTTCGCTTACCGGGTCTACAGACCTTATGAATTACTGTGCGATATCTTCGTACTGCGGAACCGGGTTGCGGAAGCTTTTGGTCACGCAAGCCAGATACACCAGACCGATACCAGCCCAGATCAGCCCCAGAACCATAGAGCTCTCTTCCAGGTTGATCCACAGCGCGCCGACAGTCAGCGCACCACATACCGGCAGCACCAGATAGTTGAAGTGATCTTTCAGCGTCTTGTTGCGTTTTTCACGGATCCAGAACTGTGAAATCACAGACAGGTTCACGAAGGTAAACGCCACCAGCGCACCAAAGTTGATCAGCGCTGTCGCCGTCACCAGGTCAAATTTAATCGCCATCAGCGCAATTGCCCCCACCAGCAGCACGTTCCATGCCGGGGTACGCCACTTCGGATGAATGTAACCGAAGAAGCGCGTCGGGAATACGCCGTCACGGCCCATCACGTACATCAGACGAGAGACGCCTGCGTGTGCCGCCATACCGGACGCCAGAACGGTCACGCTGGAGAAAATCAGCACCCCCCACTGGAAGGTTTTACCTGCTACGTACAGCATGATTTCAGGCTGAGACGCATCCGGATCCTTAAAGCGCGAGATATCCGGGAAATACAGTTGCAGGAAGTAAGAGGCACCAATAAATACCAGACCGCCAATCAGCGCAGTCAGGAAGATAGCCTTCGGGATCACGCGCTCTGCATCTTTGGTCTCTTCAGAAAGTGAAGAGATACCGTCAAAGCCCAGGAACGAGAAGCACAGAATCGTTGCCCCGGTAATCATCGGCACGACGTGCGCGCCTTCCGACCAGAACGGACGGGTGCTGGTCAACGTACCGGCACCTTCACCATTCGAAACGCCGTAAATGATCAGGCCAACAATGACCGCCACAATGCCCATCTGCAGGATCACAATCAGGGTATTGAAGTTCGCCACGGTCTTGATGCTGCGCAGGTTGGAGATGGTCATAAAGGCCACCAGCGCGACAACAAAGATCCACGACGGTACGGACGGCACCAGCGCTTCAAAGTAAATTTTTGCCAACAGGATGTTGATCATCGGCATGAACAGGTAGTCCAGCAGGGATGACCAACCCACCATAAAGCCGACGGTCGGGCTAATGGATTTCTGGGCATAGGTATACGCCGAGCCAGCAGACGGGAAACGGCGAACCAGTTTGCCGTAGCTCAACGCAGTAAAGAGAATAGCGATCAGCGCAAAGGCATACGCCGTTGCAACGTGACCGTCAGTGAGGCCTGAAACGATACCAAACGTATCGAACAGCGTCATCGGCTGCATATAGGCAAGGCCCATCATGACAACCGGAATCAGCGTAAGCGTTTTACGCAATTCCACGCGAGAGGTTTTTGGAGTAGCGTTATGCGACATGGTCATTCCCCTTTACGGCGAATGCCGTCGCGTAAGCAAAAAATTGCCCCATCTTCTGGATTCCTCAGCGACAACAACTGTCGGTTTTTAGTAAATATCTATCCGGTACGAAGCCCGGCCTCTTTGTATGAATGATTGGTTTGATGCAAAAAAATAACCGACGCGTATTAAAACGTCGGTTAATGTCATTTTTTGCAAGCGGCGCATTGTGCACTAAAATGAGGCGAAAAGACAAGAGAATGAGAGGCTTGTCGCGAACTATTTTTTCTTAAATGTTTGATTTTTCGCTATCGTCTTTTTTATAGATCCCCGCAATAGCACTATTTGCTAAAATCGCATCCCGCCACCAGGCGCTGGCGAGTCCCGCCGTCTGCTCATTCCACCCCATCCATACCGGTTCAAAGAGCCCTTGCGCAGCCACTTTTTTCTCGATCAGCGCCCCACTGTCGAGGAAGCGCTGCGCCAGATAACGGGGAAGATAACCGCATCCCAGACCACTGATTTGCAGTTCCAGTTTGGTTTTAAAATCGAAGACGGTGATTGCCTCCTGGTCATCAAGCAGTTGCGTCGCCGTTGCAGCCGCAAGAGGCGAACTGTCGCCGACCACAATCGCGCGATGGCGCTTGATGGTACTGCGGCTCAGCGGCTCGGCTTCCTCAGCCAGCGGATGGTGTGGTGCAACGGCAAAAATCTGCTCCAGCTCGCCCAGGCGCGCAACGCTAAAGTCGCTGGATGAAGGGGGTTCATGCATCGCGCCGACAATAATATCCGCCCGGCCCTGAGTCAGCGCATCCCACGATCCCCCCAGCACGCCGTTAATGAATTTCAGGCGCGTAACGCTGTGATGCTGATAAAAGGATTCAATCAGAGGGGCGAGCAGGGAAAAAGGAAAGGTATCGTCTACGCCGATCACCAGTTCATTTTCCCAGCCTTCGTGGAGTTTAATCGCCTGCTTTTCCAGTTCCCGCACGGTATGCAGGACTTCCCGTCCTTTTTCCAACAGCATTTGCCCGGTACGCGTGAACCGGGCACGATGACCGCTGCGATCGAGGATCTGAATGTTGAGGTCGCTTTCCAGACGGTGGACGGTATAGCTGAGGGCCGACGGCGTCTTATACAGTTTGGCGGACGCCGCCGCGAAGCTGCCCTCTTTCTCAAGGGCATCAAGAATGATGAGCACGTCCAGCAGTGGTTTCATACACGCCCCCTTGCGGTGTATGGCGACTAGCTGCTGGCGGTATGCATTACTCCAACGGCATCACCAGCGGATCGGGATACTGGTATTCAAACCCAAGCTCATTACAGATCCGGCTGCCATCTATAATTTTACCTTTGCCGTTACCCGCAGAATCACGGAACTGCGGCGGCTCCATTCCCAGCAGACGCGCCATCTGCGGATAGAACACATTGCGGGCAGGATGCGAAGGCGCACATATATTATAGATGTGTCCCCCTTTCGGTGCCTGTAACAGCAAGGTGATGGCGGCGATGACATCTTCCAGATGGACCAGATTGACGCCGTGTTCGCCATCAGGAGCGGTTTTGCCCGCGAAGAAGCGGCCTGGATGACGTCCAGGTCCTACCAGCCCGGCCAGACGCAGAATATCGACCGAGGTACCCGGTAAATTATGCAACCAGTCTTCCAGCTCTTTTAACACGCGGCCGCTGGCGGTAACCGGATTACGCGCGGTTCCCTCTTTTACCGTCCCCTGAACATCACCATAGACGGAGGTCGAACTGGTAAAGATAATGCGCGGGATACGGTACGCCAGCGCGCTGTCCACCAATTCCTGCATTGCCTGCAAATAGAAGT
Organism: Citrobacter sp.; assembly: GCA_019415335.1. The sequence goes on from DXKH01000070.1 coordinate 82,596, forward strand.
CTTCTCCCGGACCGCTGCGACGAGCTGGTAACGTTATCACCAACGCATCGACATCCATCAGCGCATCCAGATCATCTGTTTCACACACCAACTCCGGCTCGAGCCGTAGCGGATACCCTTCGATCCCACTCATTCTGGCCGCTTCCACGCCATCCTGGGTGGTTTTGCTCCCCGTCACCTGCCAGCCTCTGGCAGTGAGCGACATCGCCAGCGGCATGCCTAACCATCCTAAACCGACAACTGCGACCTTTTTCATCCGTTTCTCCTGACTCCAGCGCTATATCTATAAGGCTACGCCAGCGTTTTAAGACTGACAATTCATACTATAAATAGGAATTAAAAAAAGCGCTTGCTTTAAGGCGTTAAAGTGGTTTAGGTTAAAAGGCATCAAATGAATAAGCATTCATCGAGAATTTTATGACACGCGTTCAATTTAAACACCACCATCATCACCATCATCCTGACTAGTCTTTCAGGCGATGTGTGCTGGGAGACATTCAGATCTTCCAGTGGTGCATGAACGTATGAGAGAGCCCCCGGAAGATCATCTTCCGGGGGCTTTTTTTTGGTGCGAAATTCAGACAGGTTCAGACAGGATAAAGAGGAAAAGAGAATGTTAGATAACACCCGTTTACGCATAGCTATTCAGAAATCAGGTCGTTTGAGCGATGACTCACGCGAATTACTTGCCCGCTGTGGGATTAAAATTAACTTACACACCCAGCGCCTGATTGCGATGGCAGAGAATATGCCGATTGATATTCTGCGTGTGCGTGACGACGATATCCCCGGCCTGGTGATGGACGGCGTCGTTGACCTGGGCATCATCGGCGAGAACGTTCTGGAAGAAGAACTGCTGAACCGCCGTGCCCAGGGCGAAGACCCGCGCTACTTTACGCTGCGTCGCCTTGATTTCGGCGGTTGCCGCCTTTCCCTGGCAACGCCGGTCGATGAAACCTGGAATGGCCCCGCCGCGCTGGACGGCAAACGCATCGCCACCTCTTATCCACACCTGCTCAAACGTTATCTCGATCAGAAAGGCGTCTCCTTTAAATCCTGTCTGCTGAACGGTTCTGTGGAAGTGGCTCCACGCGCAGGACTGGCCGATGCCATCTGCGATCTGGTCTCAACCGGCGCAACTCTGGAAGCCAACGGCCTGCGCGAAGTGGAAGTGATTTACCGTTCTAAAGCCTGTCTGATCCAGCGCGACGGCGAGATGACCGACGCCAAGCAGCAACTGGTCGATAAGCTGCTGACCCGTATTCAGGGCGTTATCCAGGCGCGCGAATCGAAATACATCATGATGCACGCGCCAAGCGAGCGTCTGGAAGAGGTGATCGCGCTGCTGCCAGGTGCCGAACGTCCGACTATTCTGCCGCTGGCTGGCGATCAGCAGCGTGTGGCGATGCACATGGTCAGCAGCGAAACCCTGTTCTGGGAGACGATGGAAAAACTGAAAGCGCTTGGTGCCAGCTCGATTCTGGTGCTGCCGATTGAGAAGATGATGGAATAATTGCACGCGACGGCGCCCGGTGGCGCATTCGCTTACCGGGCCTACGGGTCCAGTAGGCCGGATAAGCAAGGCGTCATCCGGCATAGAAAGGAAAGTGACATGAGCTTTAGCACAATCATTAACTGGAACACGTGTTCCCCTGAGCAGCAGCGTGAATTACTGATGCGCCCGGCGATTTCCGCGTCTGACAGCATCACGCGTACCGTGAGTGAGATTCTGGATAACGTCAAAGCCCGTGGTGATGACGCTCTGCGCGAGTACAGCGCGAAGTTTGATAAAACCGTGGTTGCGGCGCTGCAGGTGACCGCAGAAGAGATAGCCGCCGCCAGTGCGCGACTGAGCGACGATCTCAAGCAGGCGATGGCTGTCGCGGTGCAAAACATTGAAACCTTCCACAACGCGCAAAAATTACCGACCGTTGATGTGGAAACCCTGCCAGGCGTGCGTTGCCAGCAGGTGACACGTCCGGTAGCGTCCGTCGGTTTGTATATTCCAGGCGGTTCCGCCCCGCTCTTTTCTACCGTGCTAATGCTCGCCACGCCGGCGCGCATTGCAGGCTGTAAGAAGGTGGTACTGTGTTCCCCGCCGCCGATTGCCGATGAAATTCTCTACGCGGCGCAACTGTGCGGTGTGCAGGAAGTCTTTAACGTTGGCGGCGCACAGGCCATTGCTGCTCTGGCGTTTGGCAGCGAATCCGTGCCGAAGGTGGACAAAATATTTGGCCCTGGAAACGCGTTTGTAACCGAAGCGAAGCGCCAGGTCAGCCAACGTCTCGACGGCGCGGCGATTGATATGCCGGCAGGTCCTTCCGAAGTGCTGGTGATTGCCGACAGCGGCGCCACGCCGGATTTCGTCGCCTCCGATCTACTTTCGCAAGCGGAACACGGTCCGGATTCCCAGGTAATTCTGCTGACCCCGGATGCCGATATCGCCCGTCGCGTTGCTGAAGCCGTTGAACGTCAACTGGCTGAACTCCCGCGCGCAGAAACTGCGCGTCAGGCGCTCAGCGCCAGCCGATTGATCGTGACAAAAGATTTGGTGCAGTGCATTGCCATCTCAAACCTTTATGGTCCAGAGCACCTGATTATTCAGACCCGTAATGCCCGTGACATGGTTGATGACATCACCAGTGCCGGTTCGGTGTTCCTTGGCGACTGGTCGCCGGAATCGGCGGGTGATTACGCTTCCGGGACTAACCACGTGCTGCCGACCTACGGCTATACCGCCACCTGTTCCAGCCTCGGACTGGCGGATTTTCAGAAGCGCATGACGGTTCAGGAACTGTCTAAAGCGGGATTCTCCGCGCTGGCTTCAACCATCGAGACACTGGCGGCGGCGGAACGCCTGACCGCTCACAAAAATGCCGTCACCCTGCGCGTTAACGCCCTGAAGGAGCAAGCATGAGCACTGAAAACACGTTCAGCGTCACCGATTTAGCCCGTGAAAACGTCCGTAATCTGACGCCGTATCAATCTGCTCGTCGCCTGGGCGGTAACGGCGATGTCTGGCTCAATGCCAACGAATTCCCGACGGCAGTTGAATATCAACTCACCCGGCAAACGCTGAACCGCTACCCGGAGTGCCAACCGAAAGCGGTGATTGAAAATTATGCACAGTACGCCGGGGTCAAACCGGAGCAGGTGCTGGTCAGTCGTGGCGCCGATGAAGGTATTGAACTGCTTATCCGCGCTTTCTGCGAACCGGGGAAAGACGCGATTCTCTTCTGCCCACCCACCTATGGGATGTATAGCGTCAGCGCCGAAACCATTGGCGTCGAATGCCGCACCGTACCCACACTCGCCGACTGGCAACTGGATATGCAGGGCATTTCTGACAACCTCGACGGCGTAAAGGTCGTTTACGTGTGTAGCCCCAATAACCCCACCGGACAGTTGATTAACCCGCAGGATCTGCGGACGCTATTGGAACTGACGCGCGGCAAAGCCATTGTGGTCGCCGACGAGGCCTATATCGAGTTTTGTCCGCAGGCAACGCTGGCGGGCTGGCTTTCTGAATATCCTAATCTCGTCATTCTGCGCACGTTGTCCAAGGCGTTTGCCCTCGCCGGTCTGCGCTGCGGCTTTACGCTGGCGAATGAGGAGGTGATTAACCTGTTGTTGAAAGTGATCGCCCCCTACCCGCTTTCTACCCCCGTTGCCGACATTGCCGAACAGGCGCTAAGCCCGCAGGGCATCACTGCCATGCGCGAACGCGTCGCGCAGATCCTGCTTGAGCGTCAGTACCTGGTGAAGGCGCTTAAAGAGATTGCCTGCGTTGAACAGGTTTTTGACTCCGAAACCAACTACATTCTGGCGCGCTTCACCGCCTCCAGTAGCGTATTTAAATCTTTGTGGGATCAGGGCATTATCTTACGAGACCAGAACAAGCAACCTTCTTTAAGCGGCTGTCTGCGTATTACTGTTGGTACCCGTGAAGAAAGCCAGCGCGTCATTGACGCTTTACGTGCGGAGCAAGTATGAGCCAGAAGTATCTCTTTATCGATCGTGATGGAACCCTGATTTCTGAACCGCCGAGCGATTTCCAGGTGGATCGCTTTGACAAGCTCGCCTTCGAGCCTGACGTTGTGCCAGTGCTGCTGAAGCTGCAAAAAGCGGGCTTCAAGCTGGTGATGATCACTAATCAGGACGGTCTGGGAACGCAAAGCTTCCCGCAGGCGGATTTCGACGGCCCGCATAATCTGATGATGCAAATCCTGACCTCGCAGGGCGTGCGGTTTGATGAAGTGCTGATCTGTCCGCACCTGCCCGCTGAGGAGTGCGAGTGCCGTAAGCCGAAAGTGAAGCTGGTCGAGCGCTATCTCGCTGAGCAGGCGATGGACAGTGCCAACAGCTACGTCATTGGCGATCGCGCTACCGATATCCAGTTGGCTGAAAATATGGGTATTTCTGGGCTGCGTTACCATCGCGAGACGCTGAACTGGACGGCGATAGGCGAGCAACTGACGAAACGCGACCGCTACGCCCATGTTGAGCGCGTCACCAAAGAGACGCAGATTGACGTCAAAGTGTGGCTGGACCGCGAAGGCGGCAGCAAAATTAACACCGGCGTCGGCTTCTTTGACCATATGCTCGATCAAATTGCGACACACGGCGGGTTCCGCATGGAGATTACCGTCAAAGGCGATCTCTATATCGACGACCACCACACCGTGGAAGACACCGGTCTGGCGCTGGGTGAAGCGTTAAAACTGGCGCTCGGCGATAAGCGCGGCATCAACCGTTTTGGCTTTGTACTGCCGATGGACGAATGCCTGGCGCGCTGCGCGCTGGATATCTCCGGGCGTCCGCACCTCGAATACCGTGCCGAGTTTACCTATCAGCGCGTCGGCGATCTGAGCACCGAGATGATCGAACACTTCTTCCGTTCACTCTCCTACACCATGGGCGTGACGCTGCATCTGAAAACCAAAGGCAAAAACGACCATCACCGTGTGGAAAGCCTGTTCAAAGCCTTCGGCCGTACGCTGCGCCAGGCCATTCGCGTTGAGGGTGATACCCTTCCCTCCTCCAAAGGAGTGCTGTGATGAACGTGGTGATCCTCGACACCGGCTGCGCCAACCTGAACTCGGTGAAATCCGCCGTCGCACGTCACGGTTATGATCCGGTGGTCAGCCGCGACCCGGACGTGGTGTTAATGGCCGATAAACTGTTTCTACCCGGCGTCGGTACGGCGCAGGCGGCAATGGACCAGTTACGCGAGCGTGAACTGATCGATCTGATTAAAGCCTGTACCCAACCGGTGCTCGGCATTTGCCTCGGAATGCAAATTCTGGGGCGGCGAAGTGAGGAGACGAACGGCGTCGACCTGTTGGGTATTGTCGATCAGGACGTACCGAAGATGACCGATTTCGGTTTACCGCTGCCGCATATGGGCTGGAACCGCGTTTATCCGCAGGCCGGGAATCGTCTTTTTCAGGGCATTGAGGACGGCGCGTATTTCTACTTTGTGCACAGCTATGCGATGCCGGTCAATCCGTGGACCATCGCCCAGTGCCACTACGGCGAACCGTTCACCGCCGCCGTGCAAAAAGATAACTTCTTCGGCGTGCAGTTCCACCCGGAGCGTTCGGGTGCCGCTGGCGCACAGTTGCTGAAAAACTTTCTGGAGATGTGATGATTATTCCGGCTTTAGATTTAATCGATGGCACCGTCGTGCGTCTCCATCAGGGCGATTATGCGCAGCAGCGCGATTACGGCACTGACCCGCTGCCACGCCTGCAGGATTATGCCGCCCAGGGGGCCGAAGTATTACACCTGGTTGACCTAACTGGCGCGAAAGATCCGGCGAAACGGCAGATCCCGCTGATTAAAAACCTGGTGGCTGGTGTGAACGTGCCGGTCCAGGTCGGCGGCGGCGTACGCACTGAAGACGACGTTGCGGCCCTGTTGGCGGCGGGTGTCGCCCGCGTGGTGGTCGGCTCCACGGCGGTAAAGTCGTCGGAAATAGTGAAAGGCTGGTTCACGCGTTTTGGCGCCGACGCGCTGGTCCTCGCGCTGGATGTGCGTATTGATGAGCAGGGAAACAAACAGGTGGCGGTGAGCGGCTGGCAGGAGAACTCCGGCGTTTCGCTTGAAGAGCTGGTGGAAACCTATCTGCCGGTGGGCCTGAAACATGTGCTCTGTACGGATATTTCTCGCGACGGCACGCTGGCGGGCTCAAACGTCTCTTTGTATGAAGAAGTGTGCGAGAAATATCCGCAGGTGGCTTTCCAGTCCTCTGGCGGGATCGGTGATATCAACGACGTCGCCGCCCTGCGCGGAACCGGCGTGCGCGGCGTGATCGTCGGACGTGCGCTGCTGGAAGGTAAATTCACCGTGAAGGAGGCGATCCAATGCTGGCAAAACGTATAATCCCTTGCCTCGATGTACGCGATGGTCAGGTCGTGAAAGGCGTACAGTTTCGCAATCACGAGATCATCGGCGACATCGTCCCGCTGGCGAAACGCTACGCCGATGAAGGTGCCGATGAGCTGGTGTTTTACGATATCACCGCGTCCAGCGACGGTCGTGTGGTCGATAAAAGCTGGGTTTCGCGCGTCGCGGAAGTAATAGACATTCCTTTCTGCGTGGCGGGCGGGATTAAGTCGGTCGACGACGCGGCCAAAATTCTCTCGTTTGGTGCAGATAAAATCTCCATCAACTCGCCGGCGCTGGCTGATCCGACGCTGATTACCCGTCTGGCTGACCGCTTTGGTGTGCAGTGTATCGTGGTCGGTATTGATACCTGGTTTGACGCTGAAACCGGCAAGTTCCATGTCAATCAGTATACCGGCGACGAAAGCCGCACCCGCGTTACCACCTGGGAAACTCTCGACTGGGTACAAGAAGTGCAAAAGCGTGGTGCCGGAGAAATCGTCCTCAACATGATGAACCAGGACGGCGTGCGTAATGGCTACGACCTGGAGCAGTTGAAAAAGGTACGCGCAGTGTGCCGCGTACCGCTGATTGCATCCGGTGGCGCGGGCACCATGGAACACTTCCTTGAGGCCTTTCGCGATGCCGATGTCGACGGTGCGCTTGCCGCCTCCGTCTTCCACAAACAGATAATCAATATTGGTGAATTAAAAGCGTACCTGGCAACACAGGGCGTGGAGATCAGGATATGTTAACAGAGCAACAACGCAGCCAACTGGACTGGGAAAAAACCGACGGACTAATGCCAGTCGTCGTGCAGCACGCGGTGTCCGGTGAAGTGTTGATGCTGGGATATATGAACCCAGACGCGCTGGATAAAACCCTTGCAACCGGCAAAGTCACTTTCTTTTCGCGCACCAAACAGCGTCTGTGGACCAAAGGCGAGACGTCGGGCAACTTTCTGAACGTGGTCAGCATTGCACCAGACTGTGATAACGATACCCTGTTGGTGCTGGTGGATCCCATCGGGCCCACCTGTCACAAAGGCACCAGTAGCTGCTTTGGCGAAACCAGTCATCAGTGGCTGTTCTTGTATCAGCTTGAGCAACTGTTAGCCGGGCGCAAAACGGCTGACCCGGCAAGTTCCTATACCGCGAAACTGTATGCCAGCGGCACCAAGCGCATCGCGCAGAAAGTGGGTGAAGAAGGTGTCGAAACTGCGCTGGCGGCCACGGTGCATGACCGCTTCGAACTGACCAACGAGGCGTCGGATTTGATGTATCACCTGTTGGTCCTGCTGCAGGATCAGGATCTCGACCTGACGACGGTAATTGAGAATCTGCGCAAACGTCATCAGTGATCTTAAGGCGTAAAAAAACCGGGCGAGGCCCGGTTTTTATTGTATGAATCAGTTTATTGCGCTTTTGGTTTGTAGTTGCGCAGTGCATTACGTCCCAGCACTACACCGGCACCAATCACCCCACCGAGCAGTGCCGCCAGTACCAGAGTAATTGCCCTTTTCGGACTGTCGCGACGAATCGGTAACGTTGGTTTCATCACGTAACGATAGGCATGAATGCTGTCCGTATCGACCTTCAGCGCCTTAACTGCTAAAAGGTTCTGGCGGGTCTGATAGTAGTCATCAGAAAAGGTTAACGGGCGAGTCGCTTCGTTATTAACCATCGATGAAAGCGCATCGCTACCCAACATAAACATAGTGTCCTGGGAGACCTGATCGGCCTGCTGAACCTGTGGCAACTTGATGTTCGCCTGTTTGGCTACGGAGAGCGCCTGGTTGATCTGGGCAATACGCAGTGTTTTTTGCTCTTTCGCTACCTTTTCCTGCGCTTCGAGCGAATGTTCTAAGCCAGATGTCCGAGTTTTAATGCTCATCTCAAGGTCGGCGATAATTTCTTTGGATACCGCCTCATCAACCTGTTGAATATACTTCGCCAGCATTTTTTGAGCGGATTCAGCCGTCGATGCCTCGTAGGTGACTTTAAGCGGAAGAGGCTGACCTTTCACTGATGTGTCGATGGTCAACTTCTCTGCCTTTTCCTGGTTATCGAGCGTTTCAGAAAGCGCAGCAAATGCCGAGTTAAAACGACCAATCACGCTGGACTGAACATCGTACACTTTTGGCGCGTCCTGCCCGTAAAGGACACTCATGGCATTGGTATACGTCGCTAACTGACCTGCGTCCGGTTGAGAGACTATCGCAGTCGATGTCCATTTCTCTTTTGCAACAACGAGATAGCCAGCGGCCAGAGCAATAACCACAATTGCGCAGAGGAGTACTGTTACTTTACCGCGCCAAACCTGAATCACTAAATCAATCAAATCAATCTGTTCCGATTCGTTACTACGCCCGGACATGTTGTTATTTTCCACTGTCATCACTACCCTGAATATGAAAAGGTCTATGCTCGCGACAGTTTAGCGACAAACTTAATTTATTCCATAAGAAATTTCATAGAACTTTGAAAATTCTTATAGGGTTAACCCATTATCAGGGACTCCCTTCCCTCTGGCTTATTGGTCAATCACTACCGAAAAGGTCTCGGGTATAGACTTTCTCAAACACGTCTTTGAGTTCTTCAGCCATACGGTTCGAGATGATCACGTCAGACTGTTGTTTAAACTGTGTCAAATCACGCTCAATACGCGAGTTGAAAAACATCTCTTCCTGCATCACAGGTTCATAAATCACCACTTCTACACCTTTGGCTTTAATGCGTTTCATGATCCCCTGAATGGACGATGCGCGGAAGTTATCCGAGCCGCTTTTCATGATCAGACGATATATCCCTACAACCTTTGGTTTTCTGGCGAGAATGGCATCAGCAATAAAATCTTTGCGGGTGCGGTTGGCATCAACGATCGCTGAAATAATGTTATTCGGGACTGACTGATAATTAGCCAGAAGCTGCTTGGTGTCTTTTGGCAGACAATAACCACCGTAGCCAAATGAGGGATTGTTATAGTGGTTGCCTATGCGTGGATCCAGGCAAACGCCTTCGATAATCTGCCGGCTATTTAAACCTAAACTTTCCGCATAGCTATCGAGTTCGTTAAAATAAGCAACGCGCATTGCCAGATAGGTGTTGGCAAAAAGCTTGATTGCTTCCGCTTCAGTAGAATCTGTAAACAGCGTCGGGATATCTTGCTTCATAGCCCCTTCCTGAAGCAACGCAGCAAAACGCTCAGCTCTTTCGGAGCGTTCTCCAATGACAATACGAGACGGATACAAGTTGTCATAAAGCGCTTTACCTTCACGCAAAAATTCGGGGGAAAAAATGATATTTTGCGTTTTAAACTTCTTCTCCATCGCGGCGGTAAATCCAACCGGTACGGTAGATTTAATAACCATCACGGCATTTGGATTAATCGCTGTCACATCCTGAATGACTGACTCTACACTGGAAGTATTGAAATAATTAGTCTTCGGATCATAATCAGTTGGCGTCGCAATAATAACGTAATCAGCGTTGCTATAGGCCTTATGTTTATCTAATGTAGCCTTAAACTTAATTGTCTCCGACGTTAAGAACTGTTGAATTTCTTTATCGACAATCGGAGATATCCGATCATTCAACATTTCGACACGAGAAGGGATGATGTCTAACGCAACAACGTCATGGTGCTGTGCGATTAGCAGACCGTTGGACAGCCCAACATACCCGGTACCGGAGATGGTGATTTTCATTGCATGCTCTCAGAATTAACTTAATTAGACATCATGATGTATTCGCATCCTGACACGTTATTATTGTTTTAACGTCTGAGCGAATAATGTGTCAACGAAGCCTAATACAATTAGGAATTTCTTTATCATCCTAAATGGACAATATTAAGTTAATATTAAGCAATGAAAATTATGCAATAAGAATCAGGATAAAAAAAAGCCCGATCTTTAGACCGGGCTTCTGACAAACAATGTAATTAATCCATCCATTCGGTATGGAAAACGCCTTCTTTATCAGTACGCTTATAGGTATGCGCACCGAAGTAATCACGTTGTGCCTGGATCAAGTTAGCTGGCAGTACTTCCGCACGATAGCTGTCGTAGTAGGCAACAGCCGCAGAGAAGGTCGGTACCGGGATGCCATTCTGAACGGCGTAGGCAACAACATCACGCAACGCCTGCTGATACTCATCAGCGATATTCTTGAAGTACGGATCCAGCAGCAGGTTAGCAATACCTGCATTCTTCGCGTAGGCATCGGTGATCTTCTGCAGGAACTGCGCACGAATAATACAGCCCGCACGGAAAATCTTCGCGATCTCGCCGTAATTCAGATCCCAGTTGTACTCGTCAGATGCTGCGCGCAGCTGAGAGAAGCCTTGTGCATAGGAAACAATTTTACCGAGATACAGCGCACGGCGTACTTTCTCAATAAACTCAACTTTATCACCCGCAGGCTGCGCTTTCGGACCGGTCAGGACCTTAGAAGCCGCCACACGCTGATCTTTCAGCGAGGAGATGTAACGCGCAAAAACGGATTCAGTGATCAAAGACAGCGGTTCGCCGAGATCCAGAGAACTTTGGCTTGTCCACTTACCGGTACCTTTGTTAGCCGCTTCGTCCAGAATGACATCAACGAGGTATTTACCCTCTTCATCTTTTTTGATGAAGATGTCTTTTGTGATGTCAATCAGGTAGCTGCTCAACTCACCGTTGTTCCACTCAGTAAAAGTACTGGCCAGCTCTTCATTAGAGAGGTTCAGACCGCCTTTCAGCAGAGAATAGGCCTCAGCGATAAGTTGCATGTCACCATATTCAATGCCGTTGTGAACCATCTTCACATAGTGGCCTGCACCATCCGCACCGATGTAAGTCACGCAAGGCTCGCCATCTTCAGCAACTGCGGCGATCTTAGTCAAAATCGGCGCAACCAGCTCGTAGGCTTCTTTCTGACCTCCCGGCATGATAGAAGGCCCTTTCAGCGCACCCTCTTCACCACCGGAAACGCCGGTGCCAATGAAGTTGAAACCTTCAGCGGAAAGTTCGCGGTTACGACGAATGGTGTCCTGGAAGAAAGTATTGCCACCATCAATGATGATGTCGCCTTTATCCAGATACGGTTTCAGAGAATCAATGGCTGCATCGGTACCTGCACCTGCTTTCACCATTAACAGGATACGACGAGGCGTTTCGAGGGATTCAACGAACTCTTTCACCGTGTAGTAAGGCACCAGTTTCTTGCCTGGGTTCTCGGCAATCACTTCTTCGGTTTTTTCACGGGAGCGGTTGAACACCGAGACGGTATAACCACGGCTCTCGATGTTGAGCGCCAGGTTGCGCCCCATCACTGCCATACCGACGACGCCGATCTGTTGCTTGGACATTACATACTCCTGTCAGGTGTGTTATTCGATCTGTACTGACCTATTATACGATTTTATGCTATACCAAATTGATTGAACTAACAATTACGGCTTTTCAGTTAAACAACCATTTAGTGCCTTTACTAACTAAATATAAGGACCTCAAATCTTAATAGAAGAATTAGTAACCATTAGCTACATTGCTAAAAAAATAAGATGCCTTATAGTTATTCAACAGTTCTTCCTGAACAGGCTTATAATCAGATAATATAAAGACTTTGAAGTTAGATGTTTCGAAGTCGTTGAGGTCATTAAAAATGAAGATTCGTGACTCATCGTAAAAATCATAGTCCTTTAAGTCGGGATTATTTGAAATGAGTTTCTTCCCAAAAAACAGCGATTCTAATGCTCGCAAGGTTAGCCCGGACTGCCCCTCTTGATTAATTTCCAGTATAAATTTTTGTTTTTTTGCCCTGGAAATATTTTCCTGATAGGTAATGCCCTTATCAATATAGAATTTTGAATGTTCGCGTGAAGTTCTATCTCTTAGCACATTAAAATCGCATTGAATATTATATTTAGATAAAGCCATTGCAACCAAGTCAATAGTATTGATCCGACCTTTATCTATACCTATAAAGTAACAACTATTCTCATTGTCCAAATCATCGCCATCAATGTCCTCTAAAGGAAATATTTGCGGCATATACGACAACCCATATTTTTCACACTGTTCTTTATCAAAAGAATAAACAATTGAAAATTTCGAGAGAAATTTACTCGCATCTTCTCTTGAAATGACATTGCGAACTATTAATACTTTTTTTTGCCTGAATAGCGACAAGCAGTTATGGTAACCGTAACCATCAGAATCTTTAAAAACTAAGACAGCCTTTACGGGGAAGAAACGAGACACAACAAATAAAAAGGCCTTAATCAAAAAATACTTTGTCCTTTTATTTATCCAGAAAATAAATCTTCCTTCTGGAAAATTAACGCCATGCACCTTAAGCTTTTTTTTTAACTGTTGAACCATTATTTTATCATAATCGGCTGACCAGCCCAAAAAGATCATCATTTCAATTTCACCATTATTATTTTATATAAGGCCATCATATTAATTAATGAATAAGCGCTACTTGCCATGGCTAAACCGTAAACCCCAGAAAAATAGAAAGCAATGAATTTCACCGGTATAAAAAGTGTAAAAGTCAAAATTGACAGTAAAGATGGTGTTTTCGTATCGCCTCTTGAATAGAAAGAGGAAGAGATTAATGTTGAGACAAAATCACCAATAAGCGTACCGAACAATGTTATACCCAGCAACCAAATAACATGAGGATCAAATTTAGTAAGGGAGAAATAGTCACATACCAGTGTTAATATAAATCCACCAACACTGCAAAAAGAGATAAAAAGTGCGAAAGCTATGATTAATAAGAGTAACACACGCCTGGCTAACCACCGTCTAAATATCGAGTCACCATTACCGATAACTTGATTCATGGCTGTTATCTGAGGGATAACAATAACTTTCGTTAATATCAAGTTTCCCATAGATAACAATTGCTGGACTAACACGAAGAGAGACATTGTACCTGAAGTTGTATGAGATAATATATGCCTGTCAATTACTGGTCCTGATTTATAGTATATAGAGCCTAGCATCAGGTATTTAATCCCATGAATTGTTTTCATGATATCCAGCTCATTCTTATTGACCTTTATTGGTTTTCCAACGAATAAAGACTGGACTAAGAATGAGAGCAATATCTTAGCAGCATAAAGATAAGATACTGAGAGGACTCCGTATGTTGGAATTGTAACAAATACAAATGGAATAATAACAATAGAACAAGCTGCAGGAATAGCTTCAGCACATATGAAGCGAGATTGAGAGTTAAAATAAGCTGTATATATAGCCGATACTATAGTAAATGGCATTACCAGGAATTGAATAATTATAATCTGATATGTCAGATGGAGCGTTTTAGAATCAAAGCCTGAAAAAACCGCCCCCAACCACCAATGACAACTTGCCACGAACGGGAGTAGAAAAGCTGTTGTTCCCAGGAAAAAAACATAGCTTTGCCCCCACATTTTTTTTTTCACGTCCTTACTCGTGACAAATTGTGGTACAAGATAGTTATTAAGGGATCCTATTAATACAGCCAGTGCGACAGAAGGAATTGTCATTCCGGCAAATAGCGCATCCGTAGCGCTAGATGGCCCAACTTTAATTAAAGTAACAAGCTGTATTGCGACAATAAAAAGTAAGTTAGAAATTGAAAAAAATAGCAGATAAATAGATCGCATAAAACGGCCTTTTATTTTTTGATGATTTTATACAACCGCATTTTTATTGCTATATAGATTTTTTCCAAAATGGTCAATCTGCTTTTATGAGCATATAATCTAAAAATTCCATCGTCACTTCTGATCGTATTCTCTCCCAAGCTATGACATGTCATGCCATGCTTATTCAGTGCTATTGAAAAATAGAATTGATCGCGCTTAATATTATTGAGGTATAGATTAAACCAAGTTTGAAATAACTCATTAATTAGTGGGATTCCTGTTTTGCGAACTAGCACGCCGCATTCGAATCCAACTCGTGTTTTAAGATCATCGCGCAAATATTTTTTTGCATCCAACATTTCACGATATTTAATTCGAGAAAAAACAAAACAGTTTGTGATCTCTTCTTCAATTGTCGTATTTTTAAAATGAGGGTAAGCATATAAGTAATGATTATCCTGAACAACATTAGCCATCAAACTATTCAAGTCATTATTTATTGCAATATTGCTATCCAGGTATATTGTGTAATCATATTCATCAAAAATAGATGGCACGCCCATTTTATAGAATCTATTTTCTATCGCAGGCGAATCAAACTGTTTTGAAATTATGATTAATTTCCAGGGTGCTGGAAGTGAAAGCTGACGATCAGAAATGAAATAGTAGTCATAAACGAATTCGGAATCATTCTCTTGGTATCTAAAAATATCATCAGTCAAGTCGTCGTAATCACCAATGAGTACCTTATAAACAGCAATTCTTTTCATTTCAAATTACAGCCATATTCTTTCGAGAGTAATAGCATGATAACCTGACAGATTAGATCTGCCTGGTTATCAAATAAGGAAATCACACCATTTTCGCAATATTAGTGTTGTTTATCCATAAACTGAATATACCATGGCATCGTTTTTTCCAAACCTGACTTAATATCATAGTGTGGTTCGTAACCGAGCATTTTTTTAGCCTTAGATATATCAGCTAACGAATGCCTTACATCGCCAGTCCTGAAGTCTCGGTGAATGATATTTCCAGTATATTTTCTGCCATTGATTTCCAGAAATGATGAAATATATGTAACTAATTCATTTAATGAAGTTTGACTACCAAAAGCAACATTATAGACTTCATCTTTGCAGTCATCATTAGCTGTAGCGGCCAAAATATTCATCTGTATGGTATTCTCAATAAATGAGAAATCGCGACTGGTTAGCCCATCGCCATTTATAAAGATATCTTCATTTGCTAACATGCTCGATACCCATTTAGGGATCACTGCCGCATATGCACCATTAGGATCTTGCCGCTTACCAAACACGTTAAAGTAACGTAATCCTATACACTTCAGGCCATAAGTCTTAGCAAAGATGTTTGCATATAGCTCATTTACATATTTTGTTATTGCATATGGCGATAATGGCTTTCCAATAGTATCTTCAACTTTAGGCAGTGCCTGGTGATCACCATAGGTAGAACTTGAAGCAGCATAGGTAAAACTTTTCACCCCATTATCTCGTGCTGCTACCAACATATTCAAGAAGCCATTGATATTGACGTCATTGGTTGTTATCGGATCATTAATTGAACGGGGAACAGAGCCTAATGCAGCCTGATGCAGGACATAATCAATATTTTTAGTTGCATCCAGACAAGTTTTAAGATCTCTGATATCACCTTCAATAAAGGTGAATTTTTCCCATGACTCTTGAGTAACTGATTTTCTTACTTCATCAAGATTATATTGATGTCCCGTAGCAAAATTATCCAAGCCAATTACAGTTTGGTTTAACTTTAACAATACTTCAAGTAAATTTGAGCCAATGAAGCCCGCGACTCCCGTCACTAGCCACTTCTTCGGTTGCTCCAGTAATTGTTTACTGATTAAATCATATTTATTCATTGTTCTACCCAAGTGCGCTATTTAGAGGCTTAGAGACGGATATTAATTTTATCTCTGGCAAGAATATATTTGAGATCATAAATGACACAATTCTCGGCCTTCATCTTATCAAGATCATCATTTGACAATTGCTTAAATTCATCATGTGCAACTGCGAAAATAATCCCTTCATACTTACCAGCTGGTCTCTCAGATAAAATATTTAAGCCGTATTCATGATAAGCTTCGTCTTTGCTAACCCAAGGGTCATAAACATCGACATTGATATTATAGTCTTCAAGCTCAGTGACAATATCAATAATCTTTGTATTCCTGATATCAGGGCAATTTTCTTTAAAAGATAATCCCATTACCAATACATTTGCATTATTTATAAGAATCCCTTCTTTTATCATCTCTTTGACAAACTGGGAGGATACATACTGCGCCATGCTGTCATTTATACGACGTCCAGCTAAAATAACTTCAGGATGGTAACCTATTTCTTGAGCTTTGTGTGTCAAATAATATGGATCAACACCAATGCAGTGACCGCCCACCAGGCCTGGACGAAATGGCAGAAAGTTCCACTTTGTTCCTGCAGCTTTTAATACATCCTCAGTATCAATATTTAATTTATTGAATATAATAGCCAATTCATTAATTAGAGCAATATTTAAATCTCTCTGAGTGTTTTCGATAACTTTAGCCGCTTCAGCCACTTTAATCGATGACGCTTTATGTGTTCCAGCAACTATGATTGAAGAATAGAGCGCATCAACAAATTCAGCTATTTCTGGATTCGAACCAGAAGTCACCTTCTTAATCGATGTGACCCGGTGTTCTTTATCCCCAGGATTAATACGCTCTGGGCTATAACCAACATAAAAGTCCTTGTTAAAAACTAATCCAGATCCCCGTTCCAGCTCAGGGACACATTCTTCTTCAGTTGCACCTGGATAAACTGTAGACTCATATATTACGACATCATTACTCTTCAATATTGTGCTCAATAGTTTTGATGCACTTATCAGTGGGCTAAGGTCTGGTCTTTTATACTTATCAATTGGAGTAGGAACTGTTACAATATATACATTACATGCAACTAACTCGTTCACATCATATGAATATCTAAGATGGATAGCGCTTCTTAATTCTTCTGGTGAACACTCGAGTGTGTTGTCGATGTCTTTCTGGAGATCATGAATTCTGTCTTTTTTAATGTCGAATCCAATTGTTTCGAATTTCTTTCCAAATTCAACAGCCAAAGGCAATCCGACATATCCTAAACCGATGATACCTATTTTGACGTTATTAATATTCATTTAATATTCTCACTATAAAACATAGAACAATAATTCTTGATGCAGACAGTTGACTTAATTTCCGTCAACGCTGAAATATAAGTCGCAACAGAAAATATGAAAGACAGAAATCACATTACAAAAACTTATAGTCTGATATAATTCCAGCCACATTATACGTTATATATAGTTGAAGTACTGAAAACACCATCAGTAAAGCAATATAGATAATTCTCTGCGTCGCTTTGATATTTTTAATAAATCCGGAAATCAATATAACCTGATAAACCAAGAAGAATTCACTTATCCTGAAGCTCAGGACCGGAAAGTTAATAAATAAATAGAATGAAAGGATTGAAATTCCGTATAGCTTATAGCAGACATTTGTTAATGCCTCATCGCCTGGGGTACGATATAAGGAGAATGCAACGAATACCAATACATTTACTATAGAAAGCAAACTAAATGGGTTGACCTCAAAATTATCGGTATCAGTTAAATACACCATGTAGTTTGCAGGTGCATGCAATATTGATAAGAGCGAAAATAATATTTGCCGTAAATCTATCATAGCCAAGGCCATTGATAGTAAAACAAGTGTCAGCCACAACAATTTTTTGGGTGCATTTTTACCGACAAGAAATACGACAAAAAACATTATCGCGCTGAAATGAAAGAAGAAGCCAATAATGATATAGAGAATACAAGCTTTTATATTATTTCTGATATACTCATTTAAAGCTAAAAGACAGAACGCGACTGCGACACTAGCTCTAACCTGCGTAAGATCCAATAGTAAAAAGAGCTTAGAGAAATATACAACCAGAAAAACAGTTATTGGTATCCCTAATCTATTAAGTGCTTTTTTCTTAATATACAAGGATAAGAATGCGAAAACGATAAAACTGACCGAAATGGGTAACCCGAGCTGCGCTGTTATCCTGAATATTAATTTAGAAAATGTTTCAGGGAATAGTACTGGGGAAGTTAAATAATATCCATTGACATAGTTGTAATAGTCTTGACTTACTCCCGGAGCGATAAATCCAGCCGTAATAAAGAGAAAAAAGATAACTAAATTATCACCTAATTTATTTCTGGCAAACATTGCCGAGAAAGAAATACCTGCCAATATAAGCCAATATACCATAGAATGACCATAAATTTAGTACTTAGAGATTAGACAATATCTAAAGACACTTTTCAGGTGCCAAAGAAAATGTTTTGAAAACAGCCGTCTATTGTTATGTGCTGCATGATGAATAGCTTTTATATTATTAATATAAAATACTTTTTCTTGTGTTATTTTTGAAATGCGCTTACAAATATCCAGATCTTCACAATACATAAAATAGCGCTCATCAAAGCCACCAACTTTCTCATAGGTGATGGCTTTAATCGCCAAAAATGACCCCGATGCCCAATCAACATATTGGTCGGATGTAATCTTCGACTTGTCAATTATTGTACTGTTTTTCCCAAACAGATAGGATTCAATAAAATTGAAAAAAGTCGGAAATTTTCTTATATTGCAGTCATAGACACTGTTTGGTTTTACTAAATTTATTGTTGAGATACTAGCATCATTACTTCGCACAATATTTATAACTTCAGCCATAGACTCTGGCTCGATTAAAACATCTGGATTTAGGACAACAAAATAATCACCAGGCTTCATTTCCAATTTATTAATGGCATATTTAAAGTTCTGATTATTATTTTCACCAAACCCTTTTTTAGTGTTGTTTTTTATATAATGTATATTATTGTTACGACAATACACCTCTAGAATTGATTCGCCGACATTATCCGTTAATATCACTTCGTGTTCAGCACTTAGACGACTTAGACATTTGAGATTAATTATCAACTCAGCATGTCCATGAGAAACGATTGAAATAAACATCATTTCTCCCCTTTGGTTGTCATAACTAAATAATAGAGGCCTAACGTTTTAATAAAAGATGATTTTTTCAAATTACATGACATCAGTAGGTATATTTTTTTAATTGGATTTGTTCTTTGTAAAAAACATGCGTTCCAGGCATCTATCTTTTTATGAGTACTCCTGTTCAATACGTCATGAAAATTTAATTTAAAGGAGTTCATTTGTTTTATTGTTTTGAACAAATTTATTTTAGCTTTATTTATATTTTTTTCAAAATCCCACAAGATATTCAGCAGGCCATTTTTTTTAGCGCCGACCTGATTTCTCTGATGCTGCCTGTACTTAATATACGTATCAGGTAAAAACTCAACATCACCGATCGCCTTAGCGACCAGGAGCAACCACCAGTCGTGCATTACACAATTTTCCGGCAATGGCAAAGCGTGGCTAATTAACTTCCTATTAAATAACATTGTGCATCCAGGTGCCACATTTTGTATTAATAGATTATCAATGTTTTTAAACCAATCGCATGGAATTGACTGATATTGAAGAAATGAATTAGACAATGTATTTAGAGTTGAGTCCACTACCTTCAGATCACTAAAGATAAGAAATGGCTTTTCTCTGTCTAACTGTGATACCTTTGATAAATAAACAGTCAGTTTGTTATGTTCCCAGTAATCATCCTGATCAGAGAGCATTACCATTTCAGCCGTTGAACTTAAAATACCACGTTCGAAATTCTTGACCGGACCATAATTTTCATCTCGGTCATTCGTTAATATTGTAAGTTTTTCTGAAGGGATCAACTCTTTAACTATATTTAATGTACGATCTTTTGAATTATCATCACAAATAATAACTTGATTAATAACGTCATTAAATCCATCCATGTCTAATATGGAACGAATCTGCTCCGAGATATATTCTTCTCCATTATACGTCGCAAGCACTATATCGACAGATATTTTATTAGATTGCATAAAATGATATCAACACCCATGTTTCCAGTTCAAAAAATTATCGTTTATTTAATGAATCAATTGCCTGACGTCAGAATATAGTATTTGGTAGCATTGATAGAAAGTACATATGTCCTCCCTATATAGCTAGCACCATCATAATTGCGGATGTTTCTTATCTTTTTCAGAGAGCTGTATATTCTCAGTTATTGGCCATTTGATACCAATAGTACTATCATTCCACATAATCCCACGATCGCTTTCCGGATGGTAGTAATTAGTCGTTTTATATACAAACTCCGCCGCATCACTTAACACCAGAAACCCATGCGCAAATCCTTCAGGGATCCAGAGTTGACGTTTATTTTCAGCCGACAGATTTACCCCAACCCATTTACCGAAAGTTGCCGACTCTTTACGGATATCGACCGCCACATCAAAAACTTCACCCGCTACACAACGAACAAGTTTACCCTGAGCGTGTGGCTCCAGTTGATAATGCAGACCACGTAATACACCTTTACAAGATTTTGAGTGATTGTCCTGAACAAATTCAACTTTTCGGCCAACTGCTTCTTCAAAAATTTTCTGGCTAAAACTCTCGAAGAAAAAACCGCGATCATCACCAAAAACTTTAGGCTCAAAAATAAGTACATCAGGGATTTCTGTTTTTATAATATTCATTACTCAATAACCTTTAATCATTTTCTTCAAATACTGGCCGTATGCATTTTTACTTAAAGGTTCAGCCAATTTTTTTACCTGTTCTGCATCAATAAACCCTTTGCGGTAGGCAATTTCCTCCGGGCAAGAGACCTTCAACCCCTGTCGCTCTTCAATCGTAGCAATAAAGTTACTGGCCTCAATCAAACTTTGATGCGTCCCCGTATCCAACCAGGCATACCCGCGCCCCATCATGGCGACAGACAGTCGCCCTTGTTCCATATAGATACGGTTAATATCCGTGATTTCCAGTTCACCGCGCGCCGAAGGCTTGAGATTCTTTGCCATATCAACGACGCTATTGTCGTAAAAATAAAGCCCCGTCACGGCATAGTTACTTTTGGGTTCCAGGGGTTTCTCTTCCAGGCTAACCGCGGTTCCATTCTTATCAAACTCGACTACACCGTAGCGTTCGGGATCGTTCACATGGTATGCGAATACCGTAGCCCCATTTTCTTTATTAACGGCAGTATCCATCAGTTTTGGTAAATCATGCCCATAAAAGATATTATCGCCGAGCACTAATGCACAATCATCATTCCCGATGAATTCTTCACCAATAATAAAGGCCTGGGCTAACCCATCCGGACTTGGCTGAACTTTATATTGAAGGTTAAGCCCCCACTGGCTTCCGTCGCCGAGTAACTGCTCAAAGCGCGGAGTATCCTGCGGGGTGCTGATAATAAGAATATCCCGAATTCCCGCCAGCATCAGTGTCGACAGCGGGTAATAAATCATCGGCTTATCATAAATGGGCAGTAACTGTTTACTCACTGCCATCGTCACAGGGTACAAACGAGTGCCGGAACCGCCGGCAAGAATAATCCCTTTACGCGTTTTCATATCATTATCTCTTAAATACAAAATGCCCTGTTGCGGGCATTAAAACCAGAATCAGATAGCTGTAGTTGTAAACAACTCATTTAACATACGTTTGACGCCATTTTCCCACAGCGGCAAGACAAGACCAAAATTACGCTGAAATTTTTCAGTATTTAAGCGTGAGTTGCCTGGACGGCGCGCGGGTGTAGGGTAAGCGCTGGTAGGAACAGCCTTAAGATCGGTCAGCGCTAGATCAATACCTGCATTGCGAGCTTCAGCAAAAACCAGAGAGGCGTAGTCATACCAGGTCGTCGTGCCGCCAGCGACTAAGTGATAGAGGCCAGCGACATCAGGTTTGTTCAACGCGACACGAATAGCATGTGCCGTACAATCAGCAAGCAACTCAGCCCCCGTCGGCGCACCATACTGATCGTTGATAACGGACATCTCAGTACGATCTTTTGCCAGACGCAGCATGGTCTTCGCAAAATTATTCCCTTTACCAGCATAAACCCAGCTGGTCCTGAATATCAGATGCTTTGGACAATGTTGCTGCAGAGCCTTTTCACCAGCAAGTTTAGTCTCGCCATAGACATTCAATGGTGATGTTTCATCCGTTTCTTTCCAGGCCGTCGTCCCTGTCCCGGGGAAAACGTAATCTGTCGAATAATGAACGACCCATGCCCCTACTTCAGCGGCTGCTTTAGCAATAGCTTCAACGCTGATTGCATTGAGCAATTGAGCAAATTCAATTTCAGATTCAGCTTTGTCCACCGCCGTATGGGCTGCTGCGTTTACGATAACGTCCGGGCGAATGCGACGGACAGTTTCAGCAACACCCTGAGGATTGCTGAAATCTCCACAGTAATCCGTTGAATGGACATCCAGCGCAATCACATTACCAAGCGGAGCAAGCGAGCGTTGTAATTCCCAACCTACCTGCCCTGTTTTGCCAAACAGAAGAATGTTCATTACTGGCGTTCCCCATAGTTCTGCTCAATCCAGGTTTGGTACGCCCCACTTTTGATATTTTCAACCCATGAGGTGTTTGCCAGATACCATTCAACCGTTTTTCGAATCCCACTTTCGAACGTCTCTTGCGGTTTCCAACCGAGTTCACGGCTGATTTTATCCGCATCGATCGCGTACCGACGGTCATGGCCAGGGCGATCGGCAACATAGGTGATTTGTTCACGGTATGACACTGCTTTAGGTACGATCTCATCCAGCAGGTCGCAGATGGTATGCACAACATCGAGATTTTTCTTCTCGTTATGTCCACCGATGTTGTAGGTCTCACCAGGGATTCCTTTCGTCACCACGGTATATAACGCTCGGGCATGGTCTTCCACATAGAGCCAGTCGCGAATCTGATCGCCTTTACCATAAATGGGTAACGATTTCCCTTCGAGAGCATTGAGGATAACCAAGGGAATCAACTTTTCAGGAAAGTGGTATGGGCCATAGTTATTCGAACAATTTGTCACCATTGTCGGTAGACCGTATGTACGCAACCAGGCACGAACGAGATGGTCGCTGGAGGCTTTTGAAGCCGAATAAGGACTACTCGGCGCATAGGCGGTTTGTTCAGTAAAGAGAGGAAGAATACTCCCCTGCGCAACCTCATCCGGATGCGGTAAATCACCGTAAACTTCATCAGTAGAGATGTGATGGAAGCGGAATGTCGTTTTTCGCGCACTCTCCAGTGAGGACCAGTATTGACGGGCTGTTTCTAAAAGAACATAAGTACCCACAATATTCGTTTCAATAAATGCAGCAGGGCCTGTAATAGAACGATCCACATGGCTCTCAGCAGCAAGATGCATGACGGCATCCGGTTGATGAGTTTCAAAAATACGCGCCATTACATTTGAATCACAAATATCAGCATGTTCAAATGAATAACGCTCGCTGTTCGCTATTTCAGTCAGTGACTCGAGGTTACCTGCGTACGTTAATTTATCGACATTAATTACGCTGTCTTGAGTATTATTTATTATATGGCGAACGACAGCAGATCCAATAAAACCAGCGCCACCAGTAACGAGTATTTTCACTTTAATTAATCCGAATATTAGATAACACCAGCATTCAATATGCTGATTTAGGGTTCAATTAATAACAAGGTTTTAGACACGCTACCGCCCCTGGCTTTACAGCTACCAGTGCACTGCGTACTCTCACAGACGTGATGAACTCTGCTTTCTCTGCCGCAAAGCCCCAAAACTCAAACCCTAATTGTCTTACCAATTGATGTCAGAAACAAGAAGAAATATTATAAAAAGCAGTACTAAATTTTGTAGCTAATCACTTGAAATCACTAATCTTTTTTCAAAAATAAAAAACGGCAGCCCCATTCCAGGTATACTTACCTCATCACCTGGAATGTTGACTACCGTTATTTGTTTTTACGCCCTAACGGGGCGTCTATTTTTTAAACTTACTCGCTGAGTAGTTTCTCAATCCCTTTGCGGAACTTCGGGCCTTCTTTCAGGTTACGCAGTCCGTATTTCACAAACGCTTGCATGTAGCCCAATTTTTTACCACAGTCGTAGCTATCGCCTGTCATCAGCATGGCGTCAACAGACTGTTTTTTCGCCAGCTCTGCAATCGCATCGGTCAACTGGATACGGCCCCAGGCACCCGGTTCGGTTCTTTCCAGCTCGGCCCAGATATCCGCTGAGAGGACATAGCGCCCTACTGCCATGAGATCGGAATCCAGCGTCTGCGGCTGATCCGGTTTCTCAATAAACTCGACGATGCGGCTCACTTTACCTTCGTTATCCAGCGGATCTTTCGTCTGGATGACGGAGTACTCGGAAAGATCACCCGGCATACGTTTTGCCAGCACCTGGCTCCGCCCGGTTTCTTCAAAACGTGCAACCATCGCGGCAAGATTATACCGTAGCGGATCAGCACTAGCAGTATCAATGATGATATCTGGCAAAACCACTACAAAAGGGTTATCGCCAATCGCCGGACGCGCGCAAAGAATGGAGTGGCCCAGTCCCAGCGGTTGCGCCTGGCGTACGTTCATGATAGTTACGCCAGGTGGACAAATAGACTGCACTTCCGCCAGCAGTTGGCGCTTCACGCGCTGCTCAAGGAGTGACTCGAGTTCATAGGAGGTGTCGAAATGGTTCTCAACGGCGTTTTTAGACGCGTGAGTCACCAGAAGGATTTCTTTGATCCCTGCAGCCACAATTTCGTCGACGATATATTGAATCATTGGCTTGTCGACGATCGGCAGCATCTCTTTGGGAATTGCCTTGGTGGCAGGCAACATGTGCATACCCAGACCCGCTACCGGTATAACTGCTTTCAAATTACTCATTATTTCATCCACCTGTAAAATGGTTGCTGAATTATAGTCTTTTGACTCGTTTTAGCCAGCATGAATTAGTTAGAGGAAATCATCGCTGCTTTGGTACTGATGCTACGCCGCCCGGTGTTAAAATGCAGTAGCCATAATCTTAAGTATGGTCCGATTTCTCCAGGAATGGTCGCAAATCATCCCCTCCCCTCCGGTAACCGGAAGTTGATCACATCCACATTCACCACATGATGGTTTATCCGGTCGATATCCACTGAGCTTTGCCCTTTCTCATTCACCGCGTGCACGTTCGCCAGCGACAGGAGCGTGTCCTCTTTCGCCATAAACTTGCCGCGCACGTCTTTACGCAGATCAAACTGCATCGTCAGCGCCGGGCCAATTGCCGACTCCTGCATCACGCTGATATTGCGCAAAAAGAGATGCTGCGGCTGATTGTGCAACTCCAGAGTCGCCCGTTTCATCTCGATGTTAGTCAGCGCGACGAAGGAGGTGGCATTACCCGATGAAATTTGGATACCGCGCAATTTATATTCAAGCTGCGTGTTATCAAGGGAGATATTATTGAGTTTGAAGTTTTGCGGGATGGAGAGATATTTCCCTTTGACCACGCCATAACCAATGAGCATCCCGGCGCTGTTAACCATATCGATATTATCAATCACGAAATTATCACAGCCATAAATGGCGACCGTCGCGTTGTCGATGCCTGCCTTTTTGCTGAAATCCGGGGTGATGTTCTTCGCCTTCACATTGCGAATGACAAAATGTTTGCCGTTCTCGACATGCACCAGCTGCCGACAATCGGATCCAGTGATGTTGGCAACCACAAAGTTTTTGACCGTCTGCTGTTCGGGATAGGTGTTGTCGTAGGTACTCCCCGCGAGCCCAATGCCTATCCCCCAGTTAATCTTGCCGTTGGTACAGTTGATCCGTTCAATGACGTGGTCGGAAATCAGGATATTGCGATCGTTAATAGCGACATTCCATTCGATGGCGTCACCCTGCAAGTCGCTGAAACGACAGTGGGTAATACGCGCGCCATCGACCTGATTGTGGAATCCCTGGCGCAGAATTGCATAGTTGGCCTGGGTTACGGTGAGGTTATCGATGACCAGATTACGCATCACGCGCGGCTTTTTCCCGCCGATATAAATTTGCGTCACCGGCCCGAAACCGCTCATCGTAAGATCGGTAATCGCGCAGTCGGAACCGCGAACATCCAGCGTGATATTGTGCAGGCTGCCGCCCTTCTCGCCAGTGACCTGGCATCCCTCCTGCAGCACAAAGCGACCGCGCCCGTTACCGCTCAGGCGGCCCAGTACATGCAGCGTCTTTCCCGGTGGAATAAAAATGCCGGTGTTGATGTTCTCGCACACCAGTCCCGCAGGTACCACCACGGTCTGTGCGTCGCTGAAGGCTTGTTTAAACGAGGCAATCCAGTCTTTCGCATCGTAATCCTGAATATTGACGGTTTTGCGGGACGCAACGGCACGGGCAAAAGGTGAATGGAGGACAGGAAGGATGGCAAGCGCGGAGCTTGCCGTCAGGAAGGTACGTCGGGAGAGTGTTTTCTCTGGCATACAACCTCGGTTTACATCGTTTGCAGCAGGCTGGCCAACTGACGATTGATCACCTGCTGATTAAAATCATGTTCAACTTTTTCACGCGCGCGCTGAATGACAGGTTCCAGCGTGTGGTGGTCTATCTGGCTGAACGACGCGAGCTGTTGTGCCAGCGCATGGGCGTCGTTTTCCGGCACCAGCCAGCCGGATTTCCCGGCATCCACCAGTTCCGGGATGCCGCTGTGAACGGTAGAAACCACCGGGATCCCCACCGCCATCGCTTCCATCAGCGCCACCGGGATCCCTTCCATGTCGCCATCCGCGCCGGTAATCGATGGCAGCAGAAAGACATCCGCGTTATCCAGCATCGTTTTCACTTCATGGCTGGGTTTAAATCCCGGCATATCAATCACATCATCGAGTTGATATTGCTCAATCAATGTGCGCAATCGCCGCTCCCAGGGGCCCATGCCCAGAATGCGATAACGAAACGCCACGCCCTGTTCCTTCAACTGGCGGCAGGCCTCTATCGCCACATGCAGCCCTTTTTTCTCGGTCAGTCGTGCAACAGAGATAATCTCCAGCGGCGTAGCGGGCGCTTTCACTGGCCGGTGCGTAAAGCGCGTCATGTCCACGCCCATCCGCGAAACGGCAATTTTCTCCGGCGGACAGCCCATGCTCCTCAGTCGTCCGGCCCAGAGATCGCTAATCGGCAACATCAGATCGCCACGGCGGAACAGTTGCTGATACTCCGGCGTGTAATGATTAAGGACTTCCCGACTGGAAATATCGATGCCGTGGAAAATCGTCGCAATTTTGCCCTGAAGAACCCCCAGTTCGCGCAGCTTCGCCGCCGTCACGCCTGCCGGGCCAAAGTGGGCGATAAAGACATCCGCACGCAGGGGTTGACTGACCTGCGCACAAATCGATGAGAGGATCAGATTGCGCGACTCGTCGCCATAGCGAGTGAAATTGAGTGATTTCCACGTTGCCGCCCGGTGCAACCCCGGCAGCGTTTTTATGGCGCGAGTGCGCAGTTTTGCCAGCCGCCCCTGCGGCTCGTCCTGCAACCAGCGCGTTCTGGCCGCCAGGCCATATTTTTCCCAGGCGGCATGCGTATTTTGCGTGTCGCCTTTTTGCAGGGCGACGATTTCAACATCAAAACCCATGTCGATAAAGGCAGTTATCTGATTGAGAACGAAGGTTTCCGACGACAGCGGAAATTTCAGTAAAAAGAAGCTGACCTTCATTTCCCCTCCCCGATGCGCGTTAACACCGATTCCACCATGCGATAACCCTGCTCGCGTTCGCGACGAACGGCCTGTGCAAGGCGCTCGTTGATCTGCGGTAATTGCCCCAGCGTATCCGCCGACATCGCTTGCAGGCTGCCATCCAGCAGATGACGGATATCTATCGCCATCTCCGGCATCCCCAGTTGCTGCATGATGCCCGCCGATTTGTGTTCGTAATTAATCGCAATAGCCGGCGTCGCGAAGTTCATCGAGATAATGGCGGAGTGCAGGCGTGTGCCAACCGTCAGGTCACACGCGCCAAGGATCTTGCCCATCTCCAGGTCATTCAGTTCATCCATTACCACGTGATAACGCGTCGGATCGCTAACATACTGGCGCAGATTCAGCGCCACCATGCGGTCATCTTTGTTATAGCTGTCGATGCCGGTACAGGTAGACAGCGCAATGACCTGATATCCCTCATCCAGAATGCGGTTTACCACACCGGCGAAGGCCTTCTCATAAGCCTCCTGCGTGGTCCCCAGGCGTTTATCAAACGGCGCCAGTTCGCGCAGAGTAATCGCCACCGTTTTCTGCTGCGCCGCCACATCCAGCCAGTGGCGAACCGCGTACCCCGGCTCAAAGTCCGCTTCATGATGATCCACCAGCCATGCGGTATCCACGCCGTGCTCCACTTTTCCGGTGGTGATTTCACTGCGTTTCATCAGGTCCAGGCTGACCGACTCCCGCAGGATCAGCGCATCACAGTGGCCGAAGACATAGTTCGCCAGTTGATTAAATTGCGGATCCTGGAACGGGCCGACGCTGTGACCGACCATGTACAGCGGTTTTTTCGCCATAAAGGTACACAGCGCATGTTCAAATTGCGGAACACCATACAGATCGACGAAGAACGAACCGCCCACCTGAACGATGGCGTCATAACCGGAAAGCAAACGCACGAAATCGGTAAAGCCCTGAGCAATTGCGATGTTCCGCAGCTTGCCGGTATCGGTAACGCGGGAAAGCAGCACCTGGTGCTGATAGCGACGACGGAGGACTTTTTTCACCCGCCCGACCACGCCTGCCGCGCTGTTGTGCTGTTTCATCTGTAAAAAGAGCGGATCGCCCATCACCGGACGATTCAAAAGCCAGGAAGAACTCACCGGGTAGCGGCTCATGACGTCCACTTCCGCGTCAGGCTCGAGGCGGTGAATGGCGTCCAGCAGGCCGCGTAAAATCGCGCTATCACCACGGTTGCCGCAGGTATGGTTACCCAGAATCAATAATTTCATTTCACCCTCTTAAAATCGTTGCCGGATGACGGTTGTTGCCTTATCCGGCCTACAGGTCATTGACTTCGTAGGCCGGATAAGACGTGTGACCGTCGCCATCCGGCAAAACTTATCCTGCACGAAGCAAGGTTTTCATTTTTTCGCTGCGACAAAACTGGCGCTTCATCTCCACCACCAGCGGGTGGCGCGAGAGCACGATCATCACCGCGAACGCCAGCGCACCGGCGCTAATCTGTGTCGCCAACAGCACGCCCAGTGACAGATGTCCCTGTAGCGCCAAACCCAGCCCATAACTCACCGCCAGCGTCGGCAATGAGAGATAGAACGGCAGCCACAGGCTCAGGATGTACTGACGATAGCTGGAACCCAGCACCGGTTTGATCATGACGAAGTAGCTCAGAATGGTGTTGATGATTTGCACCAGCAGGAAGCCCAGCGTCACGCCAATTGCGCCCGCCATCTGCCCGCCGACAATAATCGCCGGGATGAACAGGAACGTTTTGAAGACATTGAATTTAAAGCTGATGTCCACGCGCGCCTTCGCCATCAACAGCGAACCAATCGGATTGCCGACCGAGCGCAGCAGCCCCACCACGCACAGCAGTTGCAGCACAGGAATGATGCTGTTCCACTTCTCACCAAAGACCAGCGGCACAAAATTATTGGCAACCACCATCAGGCCAAGCAGCGCCGGGAAGTTAATGATCCCCACCACGGAAAGCAGCTTGTAGAAGTTCACGCGCAGCTTCTGGGTGTCGTCCTGAATTTTGGCAAACGCCGGAAACAGCACGCGAGTGATGATCGGGTTGAGTTTCATCGGCGGCACCACCGCCACGTTGTACGCCAGGTTATAGCCCCCGGCGACGCCGGCCCCGAGAATGCGCGCCAGCACCAGCGTGGAAAGGTTGGTATTGACGTAATTGATGATGCTGTCCGCCGTCAGCCACGCGCCAAAGCGCAAATTCGATGAGACGGACGCCAGCGAAAAGTGCAGACCCGGACGGTAGATCTTGCGGCCAAAATAGCCAAACAACAGCGTACGCACCGCGCTATTGACCAGGTAACCGAGAATAGCGGTCATCGCCAGCGGCCAGAAATGGGCGCTGATGACGGTAAACGTAAAACCCGCCAGCACGGAACTGGTTTCAATCATCCCAATTTTGTTGAACTCAAGCTCTTTTTGCATCAGGGCGCGGAACTGCTGCCCGTGCGGGATCACCACAAACGCCAGCGACAGCGTTTTAATCAGCGGTGCCAGATCCGGGTTATGCAACACATTGCCAATCACATCGCTAAGCAAGAAGACCGCCACACAGACGATGATTCCCAACCCGACGTTCAGCCAGTACAGCGTGGTCAGCTCAAGATGGCTTATCTCCTTGCGCTGAATAATGGAGTTGGCAATACCGAAGTCAGACAGCGTATCGGCTAACGCAATGATCACCAGCGACACGGTCAGCAGGCCGAACTGGTGGTTATCGACGATCCGCGCCAATACCGTCATCTGGATCAGCCCCAGACTAATAATGATCACCGTGGCGATAGCCGACCACTTCGCGCCGCTGATGGTTTTTTCACGTAAGCTCATGACCGTTCCTCAGTACGCCGCTTTGTTAACAAAGCCCTTGAACACCGTCAGAAAAACGATCTTGATGTCGAACCACACGCTCCACTCGCGGATGTACTCCAGATCGTACTCCACGCGTTTTTCCATTTTCTCCAGCGTGTCGGTCTCACCGCGCCAGCCGTTGATTTGCGCCCAACCGGTGATCCCCGGCTTGACCTTATGGCGCAGCATGTAGCCTTCAATCAGTTGACGATACTGTTCGTTATGCGCCACCGCATGCGGGCGCGGCCCGACAATGGACATCCCGCCGGTCAGCACATTGATAAACTGCGGCAGTTCATCCAGCGAGGTACGACGCAGGAAATTCCCCACTCGGGTAACGCGCGGATCGTTCTGCGTCGCCTGCGTGACGACCTTGTCGTTTTCCATCACCTTCATTGAGCGGAACTTCCATACTTTGATCGGTTTACCGTCCATGCCATAACGGGTCTGTCGGAAGATGATCGGCCCCGGAGAACTCAGCTTCACCGCCAGCGCAATGCAGCACAGTACCGGGGAGATCAGCAGCAGGATCAACGACGCCAGCACGATATCTTCCGCACGCTTAAGCAGACGGTTGATACCCGACAGCGGCGTGTCATACAGCGGCACCACCGGCACGCCGCTCACCTCTTCGATGCGGGAATGCAGAATGTTAAAGGTAAACACGTCCGGAATGAGGATCACCGAACAGGTGGTATCCGCCAGTTCGCGCACCAGTTTTTTCACCCGCGCACCGTCGCACATCGACATGGCGATATAGACGTTATGAATGCGTGAGGCTTTGGCATCTTCAACCAGTTGTTCTAAGTTCCCTGCCCAGTCTGACGTCACGCCACCTGGCTTCGGGTCGTGATAGACGCCGACCACTTCAAATCCCAGCCACGGTTCATTGCGAAAGCTGTCGAGCAACGACTGCCCGGCAGGCAGATCGCCCGCAACCGCCACCCGGCGCGTGTTATAGCCATGATGGCGCAGCCAGCCTGCGCCGTAGCGAATAAACGACCGGCAAAAGACCAGTCCGACACTGGTCAGCAGATACCACGCCAGCCAGATGGCGAGGCGGTTATCAAAATCGGCGTTAAACGCGACCAGACCGGCGCTGAAGACGAGGCTCAGCGTCCAGTTTTGCAGCAGGAGAGCCAGCTCTGTGGTGATTTTGACGCCGCGCCATGAGCGATAGAAATCGGTTATACCGCCCAGCATCTGAAAAACAACCAACGTGATCAGCGCCACCAACAGGTGCATATACAGGAAAGGCAATCCACTGACTTCGCAGACAACCCACAGCCCGCCAAACATGATGGTGATATCTGAAAAGCGTTGCACCATAGAGATTAACGATGCATTGGTT
>DXKH01000071.1 GCA_019415335.1 Citrobacter sp.
TTGATGATGTGAACTTTGTTACGCGCACCGAAGATGAACGGCTTCATTTTCGGGTTCCAGTAACGGGTCTGGTGACCGAAGTGAACACCAGCCTTGAGCATGTCGCGCATGGAAACAGTTGCCATGATTAAAACCTCTATAGATAAAGTTGGGGTTATGCCTCCACGTATCCCATATTACCGACCCCAAAGGGCACCCCGGAATATGTGCCGATACGTGTGTGTTGTTACACAAAGTGAGATTTGTCGCTTCCGTCCATTCTGTGTATACGAAATGAGATCGGAAGTCCGGCGCGCTTTATACCACAAATACGCCATGGACACCAATAATTGTTGGCGGTCTGTGCTGAATTGAACGATGAATTTCGCGTTACAAGAAAGCGGCAAATTTTAGCATCCCCAGGCGCTTACACCTTGTCAGTGACTGGGGTGATAAAATGCAGCCAACGCGCTTGTGGCACGAAAGGCGAAGTTCAGAATGATTCTCAATTTGGCAGGGTATACCCCAGGCTGATACCATTGACAGCACTTACACAATTATTGTCGAAATAACCGACACTGATGGACAGAATTCATGGCTATCTCAATCAAGACCCCTGAAGAAATCGAAAAAATGCGCGTCGCAGGCCGTCTGGCCGCGGAAGTGCTGGAGATGATCGAACCATATATCAAACCGGGCGTTAGCACGGGAGAACTGGATCGTATCTGTAACGACTACATCGTTAACGAGCAGCATGCGATCTCTGCCTGCCTCGGCTATCACGGTTATCCGAAATCCGTCTGCATCTCTATTAATGAAGTGGTGTGTCACGGTATTCCGGATGATGCCAAGCATCTGAAAGATGGCGATATCGTCAACATCGACGTGACCGTCATTAAAGACGAGTACCACGGCGATACCTCCAAAATGTTTATCGTCGGCAAACCGACCATTCTGGGCGAGCGTCTGTGCCGCGTCACCCAGGAAAGCCTGTATCTGGCACTGCGAATGGTGAAACCAGGCATTCGTCTGCGTACTCTTGGCGCGGCGATCCAGAAATATGCGGAAGGCGAAGGTTTCTCCGTGGTACGTGAATACTGCGGACACGGTATTGGCCGCGGCTTTCACGAAGAGCCGCAGGTGCTGCACTATGATGCGGACGACGGCGGCGTAGTGCTGCAGCCGGGCATGACCTTTACTATCGAACCGATGTTGAACGCCGGTGATTACCGCATCCGTACGATGAAAGACGGCTGGACGGTAAAAACCAAAGACCGGAGCTTGTCTGCACAATACGAGCATACTATTGTGGTGACCGAAAACGGCTGTGAAATTCTGACGTTACGCAAGGATGACACCATCCCGGCGGTACTCACGCACGACGCATAACTTTTTTGCCTGATGGCGCTCTCGCTTATCAGGCCTACAAATGGCACTATTCCGTAGGCCGGATAAGGCACTTTCGCCGTATCCGGCTTTTTTAATGGGTGGCGCATGATGAATACACTTCCTGAACAGCACGCGAATACCGCACTCCCCACCCTCCCCGGTCAACCGCAGAATCCGGGCACCTGGTCTCGCGACGAACTCACCGTCTCCGGGATCAAAACACGCATCGACACCTTCCAGCAGTGGTTAGGCGATGCCTTCGACAGCGGGATCTCCGCCGAACAACTGATTGAAGCACGGACCGAATTTATCGACCAGTTGCTGCAACGCCTGTGGATCGATGCCGGTTTTGGGCAGATTGCCGATCTGGCGCTGGTCGCCGTCGGTGGATACGGTCGCGGTGAGCTGCACCCGCTTTCCGACATCGACCTGCTCATCCTGAGTCGTAAAAAATTACCGGACGATCAGGCGCAAAAGGTCGGCGAGCTGCTGACATTGCTGTGGGACGTCAAACTGGAGGTCGGGCACAGCGTCCGTACGCTGGAAGAGTGCCTGCTGGAAGGGTTATCGGACCTGACCGTTGCCACCAACCTGATTGAGACCCGTCTGTTGATTGGCGACGTGGCCCTTTTTCTGGAGCTGCAAAAACATATCTTCAGCGAAGGTTTCTGGCCGTCCGATAAGTTTTACGCCGCCAAAGTGGAAGAGCAACATCAGCGCCACCAGCGCTATCACGGCACCAGCTATAACCTTGAGCCGGATATCAAAAGTAGCCCCGGCGGTCTGCGCGATATCCATACATTGCAGTGGGTCGCTCGTCGTCATTTTGGCGCCACTTCGCTCGACGAGATGGTGGGCTTCGGCTTTTTGACCCAGGCAGAGCGTGCTGAGCTGAACGAGTGCCTGCACATTCTGTGGCGCATTCGTTTTGCCCTGCATTTAGTGGTCAGTCGTTACGATAACCGCCTGCTGTTCGATCGTCAGTTGAGCGTCGCTCAGCGCCTGAACTACAGCGGCGAAGGTAACGAACCGGTTGAGCAGATGATGAAGGATTACTTCCGCGTCACCCGCCGCGTCACTGAACTCAACCAGATGCTGCTGCAACTGTTTGACGAAGCGATCCTCGCCCTGTCCGCCGACGAGAAGCCGCGTCCTATTGATGATGATTTTCAACTGCGCGGCACGCTGATCGATCTGCGTCAGGACGATCTGTTTATCCGCGAACCGGAAGCGATCCTGCGGATGTTCTACATCATGGTGCGCAACAGTGCGATCACCGGGATCTACTCCACCACCCTGCGCCATCTGCGCCATGCGCGCCGCCATCTGAATCAACCGCTGTGTTACATCCCGGAGGCGCGATCGCTGTTTCTCAGTATGTTGCGTCACCCTGGCGCGGTCAGCCGTGGTTTGTTGCCGATGCACCGCCATAGCGTGCTGTGGGCCTACATGCCGCAGTGGTCACGTATCGTCGGGCAGATGCAGTTTGACCTTTTCCACGCTTACACGGTGGACGAGCACACTATTCGCGTGATGCTGAAGCTGGAAAGTTTTGCCAAAGAAGAGACCCGCCAGCGCCACCCGCTGTGCGTGGACCTCTGGCCGCGCCTGCGACAACCCGAACTGATTTTTATCGCCGCGCTGTTCCATGATATCGCCAAAGGGCGCGGCGGTGACCACTCGGTGCTGGGCGCGCAGGACGTGCTCAAATTCGCTGAACTACACGGCCTGAACTCGCGCGAAACGCAGCTGATTGCCTGGCTGGTTCGCCAGCACCTGCTGATGTCGGTGACCGCTCAGCGCCGCGATATTCAGGATCCTGAAGTCATTAAGCAGTTCGCCGAAGAGGTACAGACGGAACATCGCCTGCGCTTCCTGGTTTGCCTGACGGTGGCAGATATTTGCGCCACCAACGAAACGCTGTGGAACAGCTGGAAGCAAAGTTTGCTGCGTGAGCTGTACTTCGCCACGGAAAAACAGCTGCGTCGGGGAATGCAAAACACGCCGGATATGCGCGAACGCGTACGCCATCACCAGTTGCAGGCGCTGGCACTGCTGCGAATGGATAACATTGATGAAGAAGCGTTGCACCATATCTGGTCGCGCTGTCGCGCCAACTACTTCGTGCGCCACAGCCCGAACCAACTGGCCTGGCATGCGCGTCATCTGTTGCAGCACGATCTCAGCGAGCCGCTAATTCTACTCAGCCCGCAGGCAACGCGCGGCGGGACAGAAATCTTCATCTGGAGTCCGGATCGCCCGTATCTGTTTGCCGCTGTCTGCGCCGAGCTGGACCGGCGTAACCTCAGCGTCCACGATGCGCAGATTTTCACAACCCGTGATGGCATGGCGATGGACACCTTTATCGTCCTGGAACCGGATGGCAGCCCGCTGTCGTCTGACAGGCATGAAGCCATCCGCTTTGGGCTGGAACAGGCGATCACCCAGCGCAGTTGGCAGCCGCCGCAGCCGCGTCGACAGCCGGCAAAATTGCGCCACTTTACCGTCGATACCGAGGTCACGTTCCTGCCCACGCACACTGACCGCAAATCGTTCCTCGAACTTATCGCGCTCGATCAACCAGGACTGCTGGCGCGGGTCGGGCAAATTTTTGCCGATCTGGGAATTTCGCTTCATGGAGCCCGAATTACAACCATTGGCGAGCGAGTAGAAGATTTATTCATAATCGCTACAGCGGACCGGCGTGCGCTTAATAATGCGCTGCAGCAGGAAGTGCATCAACGGTTGACAGAGGCCCTCAATCCAAACGATAAAGGGTAGTGTGTTTATTTATAGGGAAAGAGTTTAACAATGCAGCAGTTACAGAACGTTATTGAGACCGCTTTTGAGCGCCGTGCCGACATGACTCCGGCCAATGTGGATACCGTGACCCGTGAAGCGGTGAATCAGGTGATTTCCCTGCTGGATTCCGGCGCGCTGCGCGTGGCAGAAAAGGTAGACGGTCAGTGGGTGACTCACCAGTGGTTGAAGAAAGCGGTTCTGCTCTCTTTCCGTATCAACGATAACCAGGTGATCGATGGCGCGGAAAGCCGCTACTTCGATAAAGTCCCGATGAAATTCGCCGACTACGACGAAGCGCGCTTCCAGAAAGAAGGCTTCCGTGTGGTTCCGCCCGCGGCGGTACGTCAGGGTGCGTTTATCGCCCGTAACACCGTGCTGATGCCGTCTTATGTCAACATCGGCGCTTACGTTGATGAAGGCACGATGGTTGATACCTGGGCAACTGTGGGTTCCTGTGCGCAGATCGGTAAAAACGTTCACCTGTCCGGCGGCGTTGGCATCGGTGGTGTACTGGAGCCGCTACAGGCGAACCCGACCATCATCGAAGACAACTGCTTTATCGGCGCACGTTCTGAAGTCGTAGAAGGCGTGATTGTCGAAGAAGGCTCGGTGATTTCGATGGGCGTTTATATTGGTCAGAGCACCCGTATTTACGACCGTGAAACAGGTGAAGTCCATTATGGCCGCGTTCCGGCGGGCTCCGTTGTCGTTTCCGGCAACCTGCCGTCGAAAGATGGCAAGTACAGCCTGTACTGTGCGGTGATTGTGAAAAAAGTCGACGCCAAAACCCGCGGCAAGGTCGGCATCAACGAGTTATTGCGTACCATCGACTAACGGCGATTTGAAAAAGCGGGCTTAGCCCGCTTTTTTTACATCTGCGAGTGGCAGAAACAGGGCTTTTCGTTAATTATTCAATAGTTATAGTGAGCTTAAGGGTACCGCTATGTATGACAATCTGAAAAGTCTGGGCATTACTAATCCTGAAGAAATCGATCGTTACAGCCTGCGGCAAGAAGCCAACAACGATATCCTGAAAATCTATTTCCAGAAGGATAAAGGTGAATTCTTTGCCAAGAGTGTGAAGTTTAAATACCCCCGCCAGCGCAAAACCGTGGTCGCCGATGGTATCGGTCAGGGATACAAAGAAGTGCAGGAGATCAGTCCCAACCTGCGCTACGTGATCGACGAACTCGATCAGATCTGCCAGCGCGATCGCACTGAAGTGGATCTGAAACGTAAGATCCTTGATGACTTACGTCATCTGGAAAGCGTGGTGGCAAATAAGATCACCGAAATCGAAGCCGATCTGGAAAAACTGACGCGTAAATAAGCCGTTTATTGCCGGATGGCGGCGTCATACGCCTTATCCGGCCTACAGGTAAATCCTCGTAGGCCTGATAAGCGTAGCGCCATCAGGCAATTAATCAACGCTGCTCATCCAGCTGTAACGCCACGTACAGCAGCAGCCGATCGTCGAAATTCCCCAAATCCAGCCCGGTCAATTCCGAGATGCGATTCAGTCGATACTCCAGCGTATTCCGGTGAATAAACAGCGCTTTAGAAGTCGCCAGCGGCTGCACGT
The DNA here is from genome assembly GCA_019415335.1 of Citrobacter sp. The sequence continues at coordinate 5,753 of DXKH01000071.1, forward strand.
TGTGGCGAAACCACGCCGCCAGGGTGCGACGCAACAGACCGTTATTGTCCATTGCCTTCAGCCGCACCAGCGGACGAGCCAGCTCATTGGCCTGCCAGCCGCCGCGCAGGCTGTCGAGCAGTACCGGCAACATCAAATCCTGGTAAAAGTAGCTGCGGCTTTCCGGCATTCGTTGTTTGCCGACCATCATCGTCGTGCGCGCAGTGCGGTACGAACGCGCGATACTGCCTGGTCCGGTAAAGTAGTTGCCCAGCGAAACGCGAAAGCGCAACTGCCCGTTCTCTTTCATGCGCGCAATAAGCTGCTCAACGCGCTTGCGGTGATCTTCGGCATCCCAACGACCAAACGAATTCAGCGCCGGTTTTAGCACCACCATCTCGGTCAGCGAAACAATCGCAATCAGGTTATTACGCTCCGGAGTAGTCAGTGCGTTCTGTAACTGCTGCAACTCCGCCATGGCGCTGTCCACGCCGAGTTGTCCACTGTCCACCTCCACCACTGCCACCACGCGCGGCTGGTTGAGGTCGATACCTAAACGCTGTGCCCACTCAGTCAACGCTGGCGTGTTCTCTTCCGCCTGAATCAGGTTCATCACCAGCTCTTCACGCAGGCGACTGTCCTGGGCCAGCAGATGCATCAGGCGCGACTGCTCCAGCATCATCTCCGCCGTCATGCACACCAGTTCGCCATATTTGCGCAGATGTTCAGGTTCGCCGGTCAGGCCGATCACGCCCACAATTTCGCCTTCCAGGCGCAGCGGCAGGTTGATCCCCTGACGAACGCCGTGCAGATGACGCGCGACAGCGTCATCAATATCCACCACACGGCCCTGAGAGAGGACTAACAGCGCGCCTTCGTGCAATTCCCCAATACGCTCGCGATCGCCGCTGCCGATGATCCGTCCACGGGCATCCATCACGTTGATATTGGTATCAATAATGCGCATCGTGCGTGCCACGATATCCTGCGCCATTTTGGTATCAAGATGCCAGCCAGCCATAAACCCCTCCTGTGAGCAGAGCTCCAGCATAGAGAAGATAATAAACGCTGACATTGTGCAGATGCACAAAGCAAAGGGAAGAAGTATGGAGTTGTGGGAAATATCACAAAAAGAAACCCCTTCCTGTGACAGGAAGGGGTTTTGGGGAGATTACTGCATCAACAGGTAGATATTGCTGTCGCCACGCTGGATGTTCAGCGCCAGGACAGACGGTTTGCTGTCGAGGATTTTACGCAGTTCAGCGATGTTTTTCACCGGCTGCTGGTTAGCGCCAACAATCACATCCCCTTTCTTCAGGCCAATCTGCGCCGCCGGGGTGTTCGCTTTCACGTTGTTCACCACGACGCCTTTATCCTGGCCTTTATTACTCATTTCAGCCCCTTCAATACCGCTGAAGATGGAGCTGGAATCAACCTGAGTCTGGCTGCTCTGCTGCAGTTCCAGATTTACGGTAACCGGCTTACCGTCGCGCAGCAGGCCGAGGGTAATTTTGCTGCCCACCGGCATGGTGCCAACCTGTGCACGCAGTGCGGCGAAGCTGCTGATCGGCTTACCGTTCAGGGAGGTGATCACATCCCCGGCTTTAATTCCGGCCTTCGAGGCAGACGAATTCGGCATGACCTGGCTGACAAACGCGCCACGCTGAGCGTCGACTTTCATCGCTTTAGCCAGTTCAGAGCTCAGTTCGGTCCCCATGATCCCCAGCTCACCACGTTTCACCTGGCCGAATTCCACCATCTGGGAGGTCAGGTTTTTCACCATATTACTTGGGATCGCAAAACCGATACCGATGTTGCCGCCGTCCGGCGCGAGGATCGCCGTGTTAATACCGATCAGCTCGCCGTTCAGGTTAACCAACGCACCACCGGAGTTACCACGGTTGATCGCCGCATCGGTCTGGATGAAGTTTTCATAGTTCTGCGCATTCAGGCCGCTACGACCCAGCGCAGAAACGATACCGGACGTCACCGTCTCGCCCAGACCGAACGGGTTACCGATGGCGACGGTGTAATCCCCCACGCGCAGTGCGTCGGAGTCAGCCAGTTTAATCGCCGTCAGGTTTTTCGGATCCTGAATCTGGATCAGCGCGATATCAGAACGCGGGTCTTTGCCGACGATCTTCGCGTCGAATTTACGACCATCGCTCAGTTGAACCTTAATCACTGTGGCGTTATCTACCACGTGATTGTTAGTGACGACATAGCCTTTCGCAGCATCAATGATGACACCGGACCCCAGCGCCATGAACTTCTGCTGCTGGCCGCCGCCATTACCGCCCTGTGGGCCGCCCTGGCAGAAAGGCGAACTCTGGAACGGTGAACCTTCCTGGCAGAACGGAGAATCATCACCAAAGAACTGCTGGAAATTACGCGGCATACGCGGCGTATTGACGGTTGTGCTACCTTCCACGTTAATGCTGACCACCGATGGCATCACTTTTTCGAGCATCGGTGCCAGACTTGGCATCTGCTGTGCGGTTGTCGCTGATGCAGTTTCAGCCGCCGTTGCAGAAAGCGGGGATAACGCCAAACCTAAACTCAGAGCCAGTGCACTCATTGCTAATGTGGTTTTTTTCATGTGTCTCAATCTCAATTAACAGATAACGCAAAATTGCTGTGTACGTCAGATTCATTTTATAGCGCTAAGTTCCGGACAGAAGTTTATGGAAAAGGTAAAAATTTATTGTCCGTCTTTACAAAACTTAGCTTATTGTTCGACCGCCATCAGACGACGATATTCATCCCAGGCGTAGAGGTCGGTCATACCGCTGATATAATCCTGGATCAGCCGACAACGGTAATAATATTCCAGCACAGGATACTCAGGTGAATCTGACGTTAATTTTCCAACGGCCTCCACATAGGCCAGTCGGTGACGCGTTGACAGTTTCTGAAATAAGCGAGATTCGATAGGAAAGCGCTGCAGGCGTTCTTTTTCCACCAACTCACTGAAATCCGCAAGCGGCAGGCTTAATAAAGGACGGTAGATATCGAGTAAGCCACTGATCACCCGATAACCCTGTAATTCGAGTTGCTCCACGTCAGGATGACTAAATACATGTTTCATCGCAACATTTTTATAAATCTTCAGCAGACGGCTAAAGCTGCTACCGTCTTCCAGTAGCGCCTGATTAAACCGCCCATCAAAGATTTGTTCCAGGTTATCAATAAAACGCTGTGCGGCGTAGGGCACCAGTTTATTCAGCGTATTCACCCGTAAATACATAAAAAATTGATCTTCAGTACTGCGACTCAGATAATTCGCGCGCGATTTGTCCCAGGCATTTTCGACAACCTGCGCAAACAGCGAACCTTTCTCATGCTGCCCCCAGGCCTCATGTAAATGATGATAGAGCTGCTCAACGCTGAAGATTCTTTTCTCTACGGCATCTTCCAGATCGGCCACGCAATAAGAGATATCGTCGGCGGCTTCCATTATCCAGGTTAACGGAAAGCGACTGTAAACCGCGAGATCCAGTTCTTTACGTAACCTCGCAATATACGGTTCTTCAGAAAGGTAATAGCCCGGTTTTTTCATTAAATAGTTGTGCGTCGCAGGCGTGTCTCCCCGCCACCACGCCGGGCGGGTATATTTTAAGATCCCGCCGACCTGGGCCCATGTCAGGTTCATCCGCATCAAGGTATGGACCAGCCGAATCCCCTGGGCATTCCCTTCGAAATGACACAGATCCTGGCGCACTTTACGGCGGATATCGTTCAGCGACTCCTCGCCTTCGCGCAAGCGCAGCGTCGCCACAATGCAACGATCTTCGGTTAAGGGCTGGCTTTCCGCATCCGCCGGATGTAAGCGCTGACGGAACCAGTCATTGATCGCCGCCTCGCCAAAGTGACCAAACGGCGGGTTGCCAATGTCATGCATCAGGCAAGACATTTCGACGATGCTCTCAAACGGTCCCGTTAGCTCATCCAGGCCGTATTGTTCCAGCAGTTTCTGTTCTTTGAGGCGGCTTAAAATCTCTTTGGCGATATAGCGCCCCACCTGCTGAACTTCCATCGAATGGGTAAGACGCGTACGCACGGCGGCATTACGCTCAAGGGGAAACACCTGGGTTTTTTGCTGCAGGCGACGGATCGCCGGAGAGTTAATAATGCGTCCACGGTCGCTTTCAAAAATACGCAGGATCTCATGCTCGGTTTTTACCCCTTGCGGAGAACGAAAACGACGGTGCCAGTTTATTTTTTTCCGGAAATCAATCTGTGACATGTCCTCTCCCGCGTGAGAATGCACTTCGCCTTAAGCGCATGATAGACTATGCCTTTAAATCTCACCTGGCGCGAGTAAATCTATGAAAATCGGCATCATTGGTGCAATGGAAGAAGAGGTTACGCTGCTGCGTGACAAAATCGAAAACCGTCAAACTCTCACCCTGGGCGGTTGTGAAATTTACACCGGTCAGCTTAACGGAACCGACGTTGCGCTGCTGAAATCCGGTATTGGTAAAGTGGCGGCGGCGCTGGGCGCTACGCTGCTGCTCGAACGCTGCAAGCCAGACGTCATTATTAACACCGGTTCTGCGGGCGGCCTCGCACCGACGCTGAAAGTGGGCGACATTGTGGTCTCTGATGAAGCGCGCTATCACGACGCTGACGTCACCGCATTTGGTTATGAGTTCGGCCAGCTGCCGGGCTGCCCGGCCGGTTTTAACGCCGATGAAAAACTGATTGCCGCAGCGGAATCCTGCATTGCGAAGCTGAACCTGAACGCAGTACGCGGTCTGATCGTCAGCGGTGATGCGTTTATCAACGGTTCTGTGGGACTGGCAAAAATCCAGCATAACTTCCCGCAGGCGATTGCCGTTGAAATGGAAGCCACCGCGATTGCTCATGTTTGCCATAACTTTAAAGTGCCGTTTGTGGTGGTCCGCGCGATCTCTGATGTCGCCGATCAGCAATCCCATCTCAGCTTTGATGAGTTCCTGGCCGTTGCCGCGAAACAATCCACGCTGATGGTTGAATCGCTGGTACAGAAACTGGCGCATGGTTAATGTCCTCTCCAGGGCGCTTGTCGCCCTGCTGTTAGCCCTTCCGGCGTGGCTGCATGCCGCGCCGCGCGTGATTTCACTCTCTCCTGCCAACACGGAACTCGCCTTTGCTGCCGGGATCACGCCCGTTGGCGTCAGCAGCTATTCTGACTATCCGCCGCAGGCACAACACATTGAACAGGTCTCGACCTGGCAAGGCATGAATCTGGAACGGATTGTGGCGCTAAAACCGGATCTGGTCCTCGCCTGGCGCGGTGGTAATGCCGAACGGCAGGTGAATCAACTCTCCTCGCTGGGCATCAAGGTCATGTGGATCGATGCCGTCACCATTGAGCAGATTGCCGACACGTTGCAGAAACTGGCCGCCTTTAGCCCACATCCCGAAATGGCTAAGCGCGCCGCGCAAACCTTGCTGGACGACTATTCGCAGCTAAAATCTCAGTATGCAGGCAAAGCGAAAAAACGCGTGTTTTTGCAGTTTGGCATCAATCCGCCCTTTACCAGCGGAAAAGGCTCGATTCAAAACGAGGTTATTGAGCTTTGCGGTGGAGAAAACATCTTTGCCGGCAGTCGGGTTCCCTGGCCACAGGTCAGTCGTGAACAGGTGCTGGCGCGCGCGCCGCAAGCGATCGTTGTCGCCGGAGATACAGGTGAAATTCTCAAAATTAAGCAATACTGGGGTGATCAGCTACAAATTCCGGTAATTCCCCTCACCAGTGACTGGTTTGAACGCGCAAGCCCGCGTATTATCCTCGCCGCAAAACAACTCTGTAATGCGCTTTCCCAGGTGAATTAGCGCCTGCCTCAACAGGTGTGTTGTGAGGATTTGATCATGCTCGTCTATTGGCTGGATATTGTAGGCACAGCGGTATTTGCTATCTCAGGCGTGTTACTGGCCGGGAAACTGCGTATGGACCCGTTTGGTGTGCTGGTATTGGGCGTCGTTACCGCCGTGGGCGGCGGGACGATCCGCGATATGGCATTAGATAACGGCCCCGTTTTCTGGGTCAAAGATCCTACCGATCTGGTGGTGGCGATGGTCACCAGCATGTTGACGATCCTGCTGGTGCGTCAGCCCAGACGCTTACCCAAATGGATGCTGCCGGTGCTGGACGCCGTCGGCCTGGCGGTGTTTGTGGGTATCGGCGTCAACAAAGCGTTTATTGCAGGAACAGGGCCGCTGGTGGCTATCTGTATGGGTGTCATCACCGGCGTGGGCGGCGGTATTATTCGCGATGTCCTGGCGCGTGAAATCCCGATGATCCTGCGTACGGAAATCTACGCGACGGCCTGTATTATCGGCGGGATCGTTCATGCAACCGCACATTACACCTTCGAGATGCCGCTGGAAGCCGCCAGTATGTTGGGGATGGTTGTCACGCTGGTCATTCGCCTCGCGGCGATCCGCTGGCATCTGAAGCTGCCGACGTTTGCGTTAGATGAGAATGGACGTTGACTTGATTTTGCCCGATGGCGCTGCACTTATCGGGCCTACTACAGAACAACACCGTAGGCCGGATAAGGCATTTATGCCGTCATTCGGCATGACAGACAGCAATCAAATGCTGAAAGAAGAACCACACCCGCAGGTGCTTTTCGCATTCGGGTTGGTGACTACAAAGCGAGAACCTTCCAGACCTTCGGTGTAGTCAACGGAACCGCCGACCAGATACTGCAGGCTCATTGGGTCAACCACCAGGCCAACGCCCTGTTTCTCGATGGTCATATCGCCTTCGTTGACCTGGTCATCAAAGGTAAATCCATACTGGAAACCGCTGCATCCCCCCCCGGTGATATACACACGCAGTTTCAGGTTTGGGTTTTCTTCGTCAGCGATCAGGCTTTTTACTTTATTGGCTGCTGCTTCAGTAAATTGCAGTGGCAGCGCTACATCATCACTCATATTTTTGCTCCAAACGACATCGGCAATTGGGCAAATTCTGACCCAATATTAACGCCATTATCTAATACCCTGGTATTTCATTCAAGTATTCTCGCCAGCGGTGGTCGTCTGACCTTTTGCCGCCTGCTCCGCTTCCTGCTTCGCCAGCGTGCGGGCAAGGATAGTGGAGTATAGCGGTTTTCCGCCCAGGAATTGTGCCAATAGTGTTGCGCCAAGACAGGTAATAATCATTGGCAAAATGAGCTGATAGTTATCGGTCATCTCCAGCACCAGCACAATCCCGGTCAACGGGGCGCGCACTGAGGCCGCCAACAGTGCGCCCATTCCGGCGATGGCAAACGTTCCGGCCTCAAGCTGGTAATGCGGAAAGCCTGCTGCCGCTGCCATGCCAAATGCGGTCCCCAACAGCGTGCCCAACGCCAGCATCGGGGCAAAGATCCCGCCTGGCGCACCGGAAGAGAAACAGAGCAACGTGGTGATCACTCGTGCGATAAAGATAAACAGTAACAGTCCGACGCTAAAATTGCCCGCCGCCGCAATCGGGATAAGGTTAAAACCGCCGCCTGCGGCCGCCGGTTCAATCAGCCCCAGAATGCCACACAAACCGCCAATCGCCCCGCCCATCAGCACCCATTTGGTGATGTTTCCATGGTGAAAACGCTGGAACATATCCTGTGTAGCCAGTACCAGCTTATTAAAAACCGGCCCCACACAGCCAAAAACCATCCCGAGGATCAGATACAGCCACAGCGTATTGACCGGCGCGTTGGATAGTTTCCCCACTTCGATGATCGGCGATTCACCGTTGAAAATACGGAAAACAATGCTCGACATGATCACGCCGGTAAAGACGGCTTTGATCGAGATAAGGTTATAGCGAAACTGCGGGCGCATCTCCTCGATGATAAACAGAATGCCCGCCAGCGGTGCGTTGAAGGCGGCTGAAAGCCCTGCCGCTGCCCCGGTTGCCAACAGCGTATGGCGCGCCTCGGCGCTACGCATGCGGAAGATATCCAGCACCATGCGGCCAATATTCCCGCCGATTTGTACCGTCGGCCCTTCGCGACCCAGCACCATCCCAGCGCCCAGCGTACCCATCCCGCCGAAAAACTTGACCGGCAGCACGCGCCACCAGCGTACGGGGCGAAGTTCTTCCAGCGCCCCTTCGATCTCCGGGATCCCCGAGCCGCCTGCTTCCGGCGCAAATTTACGCACCAGAAAATAGCCGACCATCGCCAGTAATGCAGAGAGAATAAATGCCAGCGGCCAGAGCAAAATCGGATGATCAGCCACATTTACCAGCGCACCGATACGCAGGTTTTGCACCCAGCTCACCGCTTTTTCGAACGCCACGCCCACCAGACCGGTGAGCGTCCCCACCACTGCCGCCATCATTAAGATCGCCAGCGGCGTTTTATCCCGCTCCAGCAGTCGACGGATTTGGTCCCTGCGCCGTAAGCGCACAATTTGCTGTGCTTCAAAAGAGGGAGTTTCTGTCTTCATCAGATGATCATTAATTGGTAATACAAATGCAGAAGCGGCATTGTACTCGCCTCTTACCCGAAAATCCCCTGCAAATCGTAATGTTTCAAATGCGCAAAACTTTCATAACCTTCTCTGAATAACTAGAATAGCGGGCATTCACTTTTTCTACGAACCAGGAATCCATCCATGAGTAAGTCTGAAAACCTCTACAGCGCAGCACGCGAGCTAATCCCCGGCGGCGTTAACTCCCCTGTTCGCGCCTTTACTGGCGTGGGTGGTACTCCGCTGTTTATCGAAAAAGCGGACGGCGCGTATCTGTACGATGTCGATGGCAAAGCCTATATCGATTACGTCGGTTCCTGGGGACCGATGGTGCTGGGACACAACCATCCAGCGATCCGCAACGCAGTGATCGAAGCGGCTGAGCGCGGCCTGAGCTTCGGCGCGCCGACTGAGATGGAAGTTAAAATGGCGGAACTGGTGACCGAACTGGTACCGACGATGGACATGGTGCGAATGGTCAACTCCGGTACCGAAGCGACCATGAGCGCCATTCGTCTGGCGCGTGGCTTCACCGGCCGCGATAAGATCATCAAATTTGAAGGCTGCTACCATGGCCACGCGGACTGCCTGCTGGTAAAAGCCGGTTCCGGCGCGCTGACCCTGGGCCAGCCGAACTCTCCGGGCGTGCCGGCGGATTTCGCGAAGCACACCCTGACCTGTACCTATAACGATCTCAACTCTGTGCGTGCTGCGTTCGAGCAGTTCCCGCAGGAGATCGCCTGTATCATCGTTGAGCCGGTAGCAGGCAATATGAACTGCATCCCGCCACTGCCGGAATTCCTGCCGGGTCTGCGCGCACTGTGCGATGAGTTCGGCGCGTTGCTGATTATCGACGAAGTGATGACCGGCTTCCGCGTAGCGCTGGCAGGCGCACAGGATTACTACAACGTGGTACCTGATCTGACCTGTCTGGGCAAAATCATCGGCGGCGGTATGCCTGTGGGCGCATTCGGTGGTCGTCGCGACGTGATGGACGCGCTGGCTCCTACGGGTCCGGTCTATCAGGCGGGCACCCTCTCCGGCAACCCGATTGCGATGGCGGCCGGTTTTGCCTGTCTGACCGAAGTGGCGCAGCCGGGCATTCACGAAACGCTGGATGAACTGACGACGCGCCTGGCGGAAGGTTTGCTGGAAGCGGCAGAGGAAACCGCGATCCCGCTGGTCGTTAACCACGTTGGCGGTATGTTCGGGATTTTCTTCACCGACGCGAAAACCGTCACCTGCTATCAGGACGTGATGACCTGCGACGTGGAACGCTTCAAGCGCTTCTTCCACATGATGTTGGACGAGGGGATTTACCTTGCGCCATCTGCGTTTGAAGCGGGCTTTATGTCCGTAGCGCACAGCATGGAAGACATCAATAACACTATCGACGCCGCGCGTCGGGTGTTTGCGAAGCTGTAACAGAGTTAGTTTTAAACCGTAGGCCGGGTAAGGCGAAACCGCCACCCGGCTTTTTTATTGCCGGAGGGCGACGCGAAGCGTCTTATCCGGCCTACACGCAAAACAACCGAATCAACGACTCTGCTTACGTAGCAGATAAATAAAGTACGGCGCACCGATAAACGTTGAGAGTATCCCCGCCGGGATCTGATACGGAAACAGCACCATCCGCCCGCACCAGTCGGCAAAGATGAGCAATAATCCTCCCGCCAGCGCCGACATCACAATATGCGGCATCGTTCGACGAAAACCTAACATCCGTGCGATATGCGGCGCCATCAGCCCGACAAAACTCAGAGGACCGATTGTCATTGTGGCAGTGGCCGTCAGACTGGCCGCCAGCAGCAGCAGACCCACCCGCGACGGTGTCAGCGCGATACCAACGGCGCGGGCGGTATCACCGCCCAGCGGCAAAATCGTCAACCAGCGACGGCACAGCGGCGTGATCGACAGCAGAATGATCATCACCACCCCGGTATGCAGCACCTGATCGCCCGTCGCGTTATAGGTCGAACCGGAGATCCAGGTCAGTACCCCGGCCATACGCGGATCACCGCTTGCCTGTAGCATCATCAGCAGCATGGTAAACGCGGTACTGAGCGCCATCCCGGCCAACAACATACGATGGGGGGAGAATCCTCCCCGTCCGGCGGCAATCATAATGATTAACAGCGTGGCGGCAGCACCGAGACTCCCGGCGGGCAGCAGCCAGCCAAACGCATTGCCCGGCACCAGAAACAGCATCAACACAACGCCGAACGCCGCGCCAGAGCTGATCCCCAGCACCTCAGGACTCGCCATCGGATTCCCGGTCAGCCGCTGGATAATACACCCCGCCACCGCCAACATCACCCCGGCGATCATCGCCGCCAGAATGCGCGGCCAGCGCCAGGGCATCAGTTCTTCCAGTTGCACGCCGCTGGCCCAGCTCCAGCCCTGTGCATCACGCCCCAACGACAGCGCGACATATGCCCCGATCAACAACAGCACGCCGCCGATCAGCGCATAACCCAGCACATGCTGACGTTCTGTCGCCACCCGATCGCTGACGTTCATGTCCGGCGCGCTCATACTTCGCAGACGCGGCAATAGCCACAGCAGCAGCGGTGCGCCGATCAGCGCCGTCACAGAACCGGTGGACACTTCCATCCATACGCGGGTCAGCCAGAGAATAACCTGATCGGACAGCCAGAGAATCAGCGCCCCGATCAGCGGCGCCAGCATCAGACGCGCCAGCAGACGACGCGCGCCCAGCATTTTCGCCAGCAGCGGCGCAAACAGACCAATAAAACCGATAATCCCCACCGCATTGACCAGCAGCGCGCTGAGCACTATCGCCAGCGTCAACGCCGCCAGACGCGCCAGCGACAGCGCCAGCCCTAAGTTGCGCGCAACGCCATCATCCAGCCCCATCAGGGTTAGCGGGCGCAACAGCAACAGGGTGAGCATCACGCCGCCCAGCAGTTGCGGCCACAGACGCTGCACACCGCCCCAGTCGGTTTGCGTCAACGTTCCGGTACTCCACAGGAACATGCTTTGCAGCTGATCGTGGTGGAAGATAACTAACAGTTGGTTGATGGCCCCGCAATATAGACTGACCACCAGACCAGCAAGGATCAGCGTAACGGGAGAAAGTCGTTTCCCCCAGGCGACGCCGAACACCAGCGCGCCGACGATACAGGCGCCCGCCAGCGCGGCAAACTGCGCGGCCATCACACCCGGGATCGCCCACAATGTCGTGACCGTCATCCCCAACTGTGCGCCGGTCGCCACGCCCAGCGTGGTCGGTTCCGCCAGCGGGTTACGTAGTACCTGCTGAAAGAGCACGCCAACCAGACCCAGCCCGGCCCCAACCAGTAAGGAGATCACCAGACGAGGGAGAAGGCTGTAGTGGAAAATCATCTGCTCGATGATGTCGATATCGGGTGACCACAGCGCCTGCTGCCACTGGGCACGCGGCAGCGCAACGGAGAAATTCGTCCAGGTTAACCCTACGGCGACGATAAACAACAGCGCCAGCAACAGCGCCGGGAAGCGCGCAATACGTTTGCTCACGCTTTGCCCCCCAACGCATTATCCAGAATGCGTACAAAGCTCATGGTCGACAGTGTGGCGCCATAGAACCACACGGGCGGTACGCGCTGGAAACGCCCTTCACGCACGAACGGCATCGCCTGCCAGAGTGGCGTTGCCATCAGCGTGGTCATCTCTTTGTTATTGCCATGATCAAAGCAGAGCACATCGGCATCTTTGTAGGCTGCAAGGCGATCGATCCCCACCACCGTGCTGCCCCAGAAATTGGTTTCTCCCTGCCAGGCATTGCGAATACCGTATTCATCCAGCACGTCCTGGAACAGGCAGTTCGGGCCGAAAACCAGCATATGGCGAGGATCGAGGAGAGTGATCAGCAGCAGAGGGCGTTCGCCACGCTGCACAAAGCGCGGTTTCCGGCTGGCGATAAACTGGTCGTATTCCGCCAGATGTCGCTCAGCCGCCGATTCCAGATTCAGCATCTGCGCCATGTCGATCAGCGATCGACGCGCCACCGCTAAGGGCTGTTTGCCATCGCTGAAGTTGAAGCCGCGTCCGGGCGCAATTCGCGCCAGCGTTTCAGGAGAAGGGCCGTACCCTGTCGACCAGAACATATAGGAGGGCTTCATTTCGGTCAGCAGCTCAAGATTCGGCTCGGTGCGTAATCCGACATCAATCACCGACGCAGGCAGCGGCGGCTCATTCACCCACAGGCGGTAGTTGGGAATGTCTGCCACGCCATAGGGCGTCACGCCAAGCGCCAGCAACAGCTCGACTGGCAGCCACTCCAGCGCCACGATGCGGTGCGGATCGACCGAGGCTGCGCGCGCCGGCTTCATCTGCCAGATCAGCGGGGAAAGTGCCATCGCCGTTAATAAACGACGACGCGTTATGTGGTGTAAGCCGCTCATCAATACACAAAACTCACAGGTGCAGCGCCTGCCGGATGCGGCAGGATCCCCATCGGGATGCCATAAATTCGTTCCAGAGTTTCGCTACGCATTAGATCGGCGGGCGTTCCCTGGGCAATCATTTCGCCACCGCGCAGTGCGACCAGGTAGTCACAGTAGCGAGCAGCCATGTTGATATCATGCAGCACGGCGATCACCGTCAGGCCGCGCTCCTGACTAAGGCGATGAACCAGCGCCAGCACATCAACCTGATGAGCAATATCCAGCGCCGAGGTGGGTTCATCCAGCAGCAGACAGCGGCTGTCCTGCGCCACCAGCATCGCAATCCATGCGCGCTGACGCTCACCACCGGAAAGACTGTCGACCAGACGATGCGCCAGGGGTTTTAACCCTACCAGCGCAATCGCCTCTTCCACTTTTTCTCTGTCCGCGACGCCAAAACGCCCCAGTGCCCCATGCCACGGGTAGCGACCAATCGCCACCAGTTCACGTACGGTCATCCCTTCCGCCTGCGGCAACTGCTGCGGTAAATACGCCACCTTACGGGCAAACGCTTTGCTGTTCCAGCTGTTCAGCGGTTGCGCATCGAGCAGGATATCCCCTTCTGACGGCGGCTGATGGCGACCCAACATTTTTAACAACGTGGATTTACCTGAACCGTTATGGCCGATAAGACCAGTCACTTTACCGACGGGAAAAGTTAACGACAGAGGGTGCAGCAGCGTGCGACCGGGCACGCGAAAGGAGACATCACGCAGTGCAAACGTGGTATCGGGATGATGGGTCTGTTCCTGCATAGCGGCCAACTTGTAAAGCGGGCACGCAATGCGTGCCCAAAGAAAAATTAGAAACGGAAGGTTGCAGTAGCAACGACCTGACGTTCCGCGCCCCAGAAGCAGCCATAGGTGTTAAAGCAGCTGGCGACGTATTCGCGGTCGAACAGGTTATTGACGTGCAGCGCGACGTTGGAACCCGCCATGCCCAGGCGTGCCAGGTCGTACCGAACCAGCGCATCCACCAGGGTGTAACTGCCGACTTTAAAGGAGTTCGCCGGATCGCCATAGCTGGAGCTGGTATAGCGAACGCCAGTACCCAGGGTCAGACCGGAGAGCGGGCCATCAAACATCGTGTAATCGCCCCACAGCGACGCCATATGTTTTGGCACCTGCGCCGGGGTATTGCCTTTATAGTTGGTGTCGGTGGTGTATTCCGCATCCGTATAGGTGTAGGAACCGACCAGGTTAACGCTGGCAGACAGCGCCGCTTTCGCTTCCACTTCAACGCCGCGTGAACGAATCTCACCGCCTTCAACCGAGAAGAACGAACCGTTAGGATCGGCCATCAGGTTGTTGGTTTTGGTCAACTGATAGACCGCACCGGTGAGAACGATCGGACGATCGCTCGGGACATATTTCACGCCCGCTTCGTACTGCTTGCCTTTAGACGGAGCAAAGATGCTGCCGTTCGCGCCCACGGTAGAAGCTGGCTCGAACGACTCGCTGTAGCTGAAGTACGGGGTCACGCCGTTGTCGAACAGGTAGTTTACCCCGCCGCGCCAGGTGAACTCGTTATCATTACGCGAGTGCTGAGTATTCTCTTCACGATCCAGAGTATCCTGCTGCGCCCAGTCATAACGGCCGCCCAGGGTCACCAGCACTTTATCCCACTGCATCTGATCCTGAGCGTACACGCCGGTCTGCTTCTGCTTATTCAGAACGCGGTAAGCGGCGCCAGGTCCAGGGTGTGAACCAAAATCGAAATTACTGCGGTCAAGGTTATAGATGTCTGACGGCGCAACCGAACCCGCCCAGCCAAACCAGGAGTCAATATCGTTACGCATGCGCATAAAGTCAACGCCGGTCAGCAGAGTGTGATCCAAAGAGCCTGTCGTAAACTTGCTTTGCAGTTGAGTATCCACAGAGAAGTTCTGCAGTTTTTCGTGATCATCCACGTACTGACGGGTCAGCGTATGACCCCACTGTGACTGCGGTACGCTGGCGCAAGGGCTGGTGCTCGGGTTGCTCGAATAGAGCGGATCGGAGCACATACCGTATCCGTAGACGCTGTTCTGCGAAACTTCGTTTTCCGCGTAACGCAGATTCTGACGCACGGTAAAGGTATCGTTGAATTCGTGATCGAAGCTGTAACCAACCATCTTCTCATTACGAGAGTAGGTATTGTTGTTCGCGCCTTCGTTGAAGTCGGTCGACAGACGCTTACCGTTCGGCAGCGTGCTGACGGTCCCCTCTTTCGGCAACCAACCGTAGTAACCGGTCTCGGGTTCGTTCTGGAAGTAAGACAGGAACGTGAAATTGGTCTTGTCATCCGGACGCCAGCTAAAGGACGGCGCGATGGCATAACGCTGTTCTTCTGCGCCCTGCTGCTGTGCATTCGCCGAACGAGCCAGACCGGTTAAGCGATAAGAGTAAACGCCGTCATCATCCAGCGCATCGCTGAAGTCAAAACCGGTCTGGAACAGGCTGTCAGTGCCCATTTTAAACTGAACTTCTTTCAGCGGTTCGGTGGTTGGACGCTTGCTGACCATGTTCAACAAACCGCCCGGGTTGCTCTTACCGTACAGAACAGAAACCGGCCCACGCATCACTTCCGCGCGTTCCAGCATATAAGGGTCAATCACCGCATCGTTGTAAAAGTTCCCCTGCATCTTCAGGCCATTCAGATAGTTATTCTGACTTTGGCCGTCGGCAGCGAAACCGCGAATGATCAGGTAGTCATAGGTATTGGACGCGCCACGCGTTCCCACGGCAACGCCTGGGGTGTAGCTGAGCGCCTCTTTCACGGATTTCGGCTGGTGCAGCGCCATCTCTTCGGCAGTCACCACAGAAATCGACTGGGGAACCTTTTGAATCGGGGTATCCGTTTTGGTCGCGGTGGCAGACTGGCGTGCCGCAATCGTTGCCGCCGGGCCCCACGCACTTTCCTGCGGAGCAGGAGCAGCGGTTACGGTGATAGTGTCTTCTTTTTTCGGTTCAACCGCCGCCTGTGCATAGACAGACATGCCGCTAACCGCTGTGGCTACTACAACTGCGATTTTACGCAGCGAGTGTTTTGGCTGAGCAGTTTTTTGACGCGCCATTGGTATATCTCTGATGGAAAGTGAATGATAACGTAAACGAGAATTATTATTATGACGGCAGAATAATATTCGAAACGCGGGAGCGATAGCAAGCGATACGCGTCCCCACCAAAACTAAGGGGTTAAGAAATATCCAGATGAAAAGAAAGGGTTAAAAAAGAAGTGGGAAATGTTTCTGCGAAGTCATTGCCGGATGGCGGCGAAAACGTCTTATCCGGCCTACCCACTCAATGCCTGCATGAGCCCGGTAGGCCGGATATGCGAAGCGCCATCCGGCACGGCGATTAGTTACTGCCGAACATGTCCTTAATCCAACCCGCCACGCCGTCGCTGTCTTTCTTCTCTTCCTTCGGCGGCTGTTGTTGCTGCTGTTGCTGTGGCTGAGAAGATTGATCGAACGGGTTCCCGGTCGGTTGCTGCTGCATCTCGCCCTGTTGGCAGAGCGAGTCGGGATCGGAAGTCCAGACCGGCAACGTACGCATACCGCCACTGCAGACAAAGTTGCCGTCATAGTCGACACCCATCTCCGCAATATCCTCCGGTGGCGTCAGCGTCAGCGGCGTCGGCGTCTGGTTAGCCAGATAGCGCTGATAAATCGACATCGCCCCGCTCGCCCCGTACAGCTTCGTCGGCTGGTTGTTATCGCGACCCACCCAGGTGATGGTCACCTGACTGCCGTCAATACCGGCAAACCAGGTATCGACGTTGTTGTTCGTGGTCCCGGTTTTACCCGCCAGATGCAGATTCGGATACTTCGCGCCCAGCTGACGACCCGTGCCACGCTGCACAACCTGCTGCATCGTCCACAGCGTCATATAGGCGGCCTGAGCCGGAACGGCACGCTCCGCCTGCGGGAAGCTCTGGTACAGCACCGTGCCGTCTTCAGCAATGACCGAACGCAGCGCGGAAAGCGGCGCACGGTTACCACCGCTGGCGATCGTCTGGAACGCCTGTGCCACTTCAATCGGCGTCAGGTTCAGCGCCCCCAGCAGCATGGCCGGAACCGGATGCAACTGCTCTTTCGGCACACCCAGCTTCAGCCAGGTGTCGGTAACAGCCGGTAGGCCGAGTGCCATCCCCAGATTGACCGTCGGTACGTTCATAGAGCGCGTCAACGCATCCACCAGCATCACTTTTCCGCTTTCGCTGTAGCGACGGTCATCGTTCTGCGGCGACCACACCTGACCGTTTGGCTGGCGCAGCGCAATCGGCGCATCGGCAATCCAGGTATTCAGGCGATAGATTTTCGGCTGGCTCAGTGCGGTCAGATAGGTCGCCGGTTTGGCCAGTGAACCAATCGAACGACGCGCCTGCATCGCGCGGTTATAGCCAGCGAACTGTGGCTCCGCGCCGCCGACCATGGCGCGAACTTCACCACTGAAGCGGTCAACCACGACAATCGCCGTTTCCAGATCGCTCAGCTTGCGCTGTTTCTTCAGTTCCGGAATGCCATCAACGGCGGCTTTCTCGGCGGCATCCTGGGCGACAGAGTCAAAGGTGGTGAAGATCTTCACGCCGGAGAGATCTTTCACTTTATCACCCAGCTTCGCCTGCAATTCCTGACGCACCATCTGCATAAACGCGGGCTGTGGTGAGATCACCCCACCGCGCGGCTGCACGCCTAACGGACGCGCGCTCAGCATGTCGTACAGTTCCTGATCGATCACCTGCTGTTGTTGCAGCAGACGCAGCACCAGGTTACGGCGTTCAAGCGCCAGTTTCGGGTTACGCCACGGGTTGTAGATCGACGCCCCTTTCACCATCCCCACCAGCAGCGCCTGCTGATCAAGACTCAGTTCTTCCACCGGGCGACCAAAGTAGTACAGGCTCGCCAGCGGGAAGCCGCGGATTTCGTTATCACCGCTCTGACCGAGATACACCTCGTTCATATACAGCTCAAGAATGCGATCTTTGCTGTAGCGCGCATCCATCAACAGCGCCATATAGGCTTCGTTGGCCTTACGCCAGTACGAACGCTCGCTGGAGAGGAACAGGTTTTTCACCAGTTGTTGGGTCAGAGTACTTGCCCCCTGCACCGTGCGTCCGGCGGTCAGGTTCGCCAGCACCGCACGACCGATGGAGTACAGACTCACCCCGTCATGCTCATAGAAATGACGGTCTTCGGTCGCCAGCAGCGTATCCACCAGCAGATCCGGGAAGCCACTGCGCGGGACAAACAGACGCTGTTCGCCGTTTGGCGACGAGAGCATCGTGATCAGGCGCGGATCGAGACGGAAGAAACCGAACTGGCGGTTGTTATCCATGTTGACGATCGTGTCCAGACGACCACCATCGAACGTCAGACGCGCGCGCACCTGACCCTCTTTGCTGTCCGGGAAATCAAACGGACGGCGGATCATCTCAATGCTGTTGGCCTGCACGGTAAACTCGCCAGGCCGTGTCATCTTGCTGACCTGACGGTACTGGGTAGCTTCCAGCAGCTTAACCATTTCGTTTTTGCTGACCGACATTTCCGGCTCAAGGTTGACCATCCGGCCATACACTGCCGCCGGCAGCTGCCAGACTTTGCCATCGATACGGCTACGGATTTTTTGATCCAGATAGACGCCGTAGATGGCAAGCAGTACCGCAAAAACAATCGCAATTTTCAGCAGCAGCCACAACCAGCCGCGCTTACCACGAGGCTTACGCCCTTTGCCTTTACCTTTACGCGGCATCGGTTCTTCATCCTCATAGTCATCATCATAATCGTCGTCATACTCATCATCTCTGAGCTGGCGACGGCTCACCTTTTGTTTCACCGGACGCGTGGGTTTCCCTTTGCGTCCAATTGGCTCGCGGTCATTCCCGGCCATGCTTTTTCTCCGCAACATTCAGGCGCAAAGGCCTGATTCTCTGTTCTTCCGTCAGCAGACAGAAGAAGAAATCTCTCAATTTTACTGCTCTTTTTCCGGATGCGGCGTAAATACCTTATTCGGCCTATGAATACTTTTTGGTTCGCCGCGTCGGTGCCGTGTTCGCCGGATCGTCCGGCCAGACATGTTTGGGATAGCGCCCTTTCATCTCTTTTTGCACGTCGCGATACGACCCCTGCCAGAACGCAGCCAAATCCCGGGTGATCTGCAACGGTCGCTGCGCGGGGGACAAAAGCTCCAGCACCAGCGGCACACGGCCCTCAGCAATCGTCGGCGTGCGGGCCTCGCCAAACATCTCCTGCATTCTGACCGCCAGCGCCGGCGGATTATCTTCGTGATAACGAATGGCGATCCGGCTTCCCGTCGGCACAGTGTAATGTGTGGGTAACGAACTCACCAGACGTTGCTGCTGGGAATAATCCAGTAATCCGCTCAATGCCTGGTGAACATCCAGCGATTTCAGGCCGCGCAGCGAATGCACGCCGCTCATATGCGGCAGCAGCCAGTTCTCCAGCGTGGCCAGCAATGCCCGATCGTCTACCGCAGGCCAGTCGTACTCCGGTAGCCATTTCGCCGCACAATGCAGGCGCAAGCGCAGTTGTTCTGCCGCAGGCGTCCAGTTGAGCACGCTCAGGCCTTTATCGCGGATGCCGTTAAGCATCGCCAGATGCAACTCCTCTTCGGACGGTTTTGCCAGCGGCTGGACTTTAACCGTCAGTTCGCCTATCCGCAGTCTGCGCCAGGCTTTCAGCGTCCCCAGCGCCTCATCCCACTCAATGGTATCAGACTGCTGTAAAAGCTCAGGGCAACGCTGGACAAGCGCGTCGATGTCGAGCGGTAGTGCCAGCAGGATCCGCGCATCCGGCGAAGTGCTGCCCTGTAATAACAGCGGCGCAATCAGCCAGTCGTGCCGCCCCAGCGCATCATCGGCGTCCAGCGCCGCGCCCATGCCATTGGCCAGTTGATAACGCCCGTCCTGGCTGCGTCGACGCGCGATGCGATCGGCAAAAGCCTGGGCCAGCAGCGGAGCAATGCGCGACGCATCCGCTTCGCCGTTACGGACCTTCAGACGTTTGAGAAGTTGCTGACTGCGCTGCTGCCAGGCGGGCTGATAGCGGGAAAACGCCACACCAAGATCGGTATTGCCCATCCGCGGCGGCTCTTCAAGAATGGCGGCCAGCTTTGCCGCCGTGGCCGCCTCATCGGGCGTGGAAGCACTGACTAACATCGCGGCCAGGCGCGGGTCGTTACCCAACGCCGCCATTTTTTGTCCCGTTGCACTGAGTTGTTCGCCATCCAGCGCGCCCAGCATATGCAGTAATCGTTTCGCCGCCTGCACGTTGACGGCGGGCGGCAGATCCAGCCAGGTGAGTTGCGCGGGATCGCGACATCCCCACTGCAACAACTCCATCAGCAAACCGGAGAGATCGCTGTGCAACATCTCAGGATCCCCCTGAGCGGCTGCGCGTTCTGCCTGCTCTTTGGCCAGCAGATGCAAACAAATCCCCGGTTCCAGACGTCCGGCACGGCCGGCGCGCTGGGTCATTGAGGCCTGGCTGATGCGCTGCGTGATAAGCCGTGTCAACCCGGTGCGCGCGTCAAACCGCGCCACCCGCTCCTGGGCGCAATCCACCACCAGTCGAATGCCTTCAATGGTCAGACTGGTCTCGGCAATATTGGTTGCCAGCACAACTTTGCGCATCCCTTCCGGGGCCGGCAAAATCGCTTTACGCTGATCGTTGAGCGACAGCGCGCCATACAGCGGACACAGCAACACATCGCTGCCGACTCGCGAACTTAATTGTTCCTGTACGCGCAGGATCTCCCCGACGCCGGGTAAAAACAGCAACAGCGAGCCGGGCTCTTTGCGTAGCAGTTCGGCGCAGGCAATCGCTACGGCTTCGTCGAAACGCAATTGCGACGCCAGCGGCTGATAACGACGCTCAACGGGAAAGGCGCGCCCTTCGGAAACAATCACCGGCGCATCCGGCAGGCACTGTTGCAGACGATCGTTATCCAGCGTGGCGGACATAATCAGCAGTTTGAGATCGTCGCGCAGCCCTTGCTGCACATCCAGCAGCAGCGCCAGCGCGAGATCCGCCTGCAAACTGCGTTCGTGAAATTCATCGAGGATCACCAGCCCAACGCCGCTAAGTTCCGGGTCACGCTGGATCATACGCGTCAGAACCCCTTCGGTGACCACCTCAAGCCGTGTTGTTGGCCCGATGCAGGATTGCGCCCGCATCCGGTAGCCGACCGTCTCACCAGGCTTTTCATTGAGCAGTTCCGCAAGCCTTTGCGCCACGTTACGCGCCGCCAGACGGCGCGGTTCCAACAGGATAATCCGCCCTTCGATCCCTTTATGCGCCAGAAACTGTAGCGGCAACCAGGTTGACTTACCGGCCCCCGTCGGCGCGCTCAGCAGTACCTGCGGCGCAGAATCCAGAGCGGTAAGCAATTCAGGCAGTACAGCGGCAACAGGTAACGACGTCACAAATGGCTCCAGAGGGTTAACATTCTTCGCGCCGCATTGTAGCATCGCGTTAATTCATAACCGAGTACCTAAGATGTCTGAGCCGAAACGGCTGTTCTTTGCCATCGAACTGCCTGCTACCGTACGTGAGCAAATTATCTCGTGGCGAGCGGTGCATTTTCCCCCTGAAGCGGGGCGACTGGTCGCGGCCGAAAACCTGCATTTAACGCTGGCGTTTTTAGGCGATGTGAGCGCTGACAAACAACAGGCGCTGATCGCCCTTGCCGGACGCATTCGCCAGCCCGGTTTTACGCTCAATCTCGATGATGCCGGGCAGTGGTTACGCTCTCGCGTAGTCTGGCTGGGGACGCGTCAGTCCCCGCGTGGGCTATTGCAACTGGCCAATATTCTGCGAGCCCAGGCGGCGCGCAGCGGTTGTTACCAGAGTCCGCAGCCGTTTCATCCGCACGTGACGCTATTGCGCGATGCCAGTCACGCCGTGGCGATCCCGCCGCCTGGCTTTTGCTGGTCATTTCCGGTGACGGAATTTGCCCTGTATGCCTCTTCTTTTTCCCGGGGACGCACGCGTTACACCAAACTTCAGCGCTGGACGCTCACCGAATAATAAAGGAAATACGTGATGCACTTTACTCCCCCTCTCCAGCGCGCGACCCTGGTTCAGCGATATAAACGCTTTTTAGCCGATGTGATCACACCTGACGGGACTGAACTCACGCTACACTGCCCCAATACCGGGGCGATGACCGGGTGCGCAACGCCGGGTGATACGGTCTGGTATTCGACGTCGGAGAACAGTAAACGCAAATATCCGCACACCTGGGAATTAACCCAAACCCAGACGGGCGCGTTAATTTGTGTAAATACGTTATGGGCTAACAGACTGACGAAAGAAGCCATTGAACAGGGACGCGTTTCAGAACTTTCAGGCTATTCCACGCTGAAAAGCGAAGTAAAATACGGTGCCGAACGGAGCCGCATTGATTTTATGTTACAGGCAGATTCACGGCCTGACTGCTATATTGAAGTGAAATCGGTAACGTTAGCGGAAAAGGATTTTGGTTATTTTCCCGATGCCATCACTGAACGAGGTCAGAAACATCTTCGGGAACTGATGAGCGTAGCGGCTGAGGGCAAACGCGCAGTGATTTTCTTTGCCGTCCTGCACTCCGCCATTACACGGTTTTCACCCGCGCGCCATATTGACGCGAAATATGCGCAACTATTGTTCGAAGCACAGCGTAAGGGGGTAGAAATTCTGGTTTATAAAGCGGAACTTTCTGCCGATAGTATGACTCTGATAGAGCCATTAACTGTCACTTTATAGTGTTGTAAACAATTGGTTATTTAGTATTCTGGTCGCGTGCGCAAATACGCTTTTCCTCACAGGGTTGTCAAGTGTTACGTTTAGTTAATTGCTATCCGGAAAAGCATCTGCTATTTATAGCGACCTGATTTTTCCCCCGAACATGGGGATCGATAGTGCGTGTTAAGGAGAAGCAACATGCAAGAAGGGCAAAACCGTAAAACATCGTCCCTGAGTATTCTCGCCATCGCTGGGGTGGAGCCGTACCAGGAGAAACCGGGCGAAGAGTATATGAACGAAGCCCAGCTGTCGCACTTCAGGCGTATTCTTGAAGCATGGCGTAATCAACTTAGGGATGAAGTCGATCGCACCGTTACTCATATGCAGGATGAAGCTGCCAACTTCCCGGATCCGGTAGACCGTGCCGCACAGGAAGAAGAGTTCAGCCTTGAACTGCGTAACCGTGACCGTGAGCGCAAACTGATCAAAAAGATCGAGAAAACGCTGAAGAAGGTTGAAGACGAAGATTTCGGCTACTGCGAATCCTGCGGTGTGGAAATTGGTATTCGTCGCCTGGAAGCGCGTCCAACAGCCGATCTGTGCATCGACTGCAAAACGCTGGCTGAAATTCGCGAAAAACAAATGGCAGGCTAAGGCCTGGCGTTTAAAACGTTTACAACAGGCGGGGCTTTCCCCGCCTGTTCATTTTTACGCAAAGATGACTGACTCACACTATATTGGCCGATTCGCCCCGTCACCTTCCGGTGAACTGCATTTTGGCTCCCTCATTGCTGCGCTGGGCAGCTACTTACAGGCTCGCGCCCGTCAGGGAATATGGCGAGTACGCATAGAAGATATTGATCCCCCTCGTGAAGTTCCCGGTGCCGCTGACACTATTCTGCGTCAACTGGAACATTACGGCCTGCACTGGGATGGCGACATTTTATGGCAGTCGCAGCGCCATGACGCTTACCGCGACGCGCTCGCCTGGTTATATGAACAAGGGCTGAGCTACTACTGCACCTGTACCCGTGGGCGGATCCAGAGCATTGGCGGGATTTATGACGGTCACTGCCGCGAGTTGCATCACGGGCCGGAACAGGCGGCAGTGCGGATTAAACAGCAGCATCCCGTCACCCGTTTTCATGATCGGCTGCGCGGAGACATTCAGGCTGACGAACGACTGGCGAGAGAAGATTTCATTATCCATCGCCGTGACGGGCTGTTCGCCTATAACCTGGCGGTGGTGGTAGATGACCACTTTCAGGGAGTCAGCGAAATTGTACGCGGTGCCGATTTGATCGAACCGACGGTGCGACAAATTTCGCTGTACCAGCAGTTCGGCTGGACGCCCCCGGACTATATTCATCTGCCGCTGGCGCTCAATGAACAAGGCGCTAAACTTTCCAAACAGAATCATGCCCCTGCCTTGCCGCATGGTGATCCGCGTCCCGTGCTTCTGGAGGCGCTGCGCTTCCTTGGGCAACCGGCTGATTTGCCGTGGCAGGAGATGCGCGTCGACGAGATTCTGGCATCCGCCGTGGCAAACTGGACGCTTTCGACGGTACCTGAATCGGCGATTGTAAATCCGGCATTCTCAAATACGTCGTGCTGAGCTATGATTAGCCGCTATTTTTACACAGCAAACGATTTGAACTGAATTCTGAATATTGTTTGACACTACCGAGGTGCACTATTTTTACCCGAGTCGCTAATTTTTGCCGCAAGGTGCTAAGCCGAGAGGAGAGCGAGGCCGAAATTGCCGTCGCCCGTCCGCGTATGACGGTCATCCCGCGCGAGCAGCACGCTATTTCACGCAAAGATATCAGTGAAAATGCCCTGAAGGTAATGTACAGGCTGAATAAAGCGGGATACGAAGCCTGGCTGGTTGGCGGCGGCGTCCGCGACCTTCTGCTCGGCAAAAAACCGAAAGATTTTGACGTCACGACCAATGCGACGCCCGACCAGGTGCGCAAACTGTTTCGCAACTGTCGCCTTGTAGGCCGCCGTTTCCGTCTGGCACACGTCATGTTTGGCCCGGAAATTATTGAAGTCGCCACCTTTCGTGGTCATCACGAAGGCAGCGAAAGCGACCGCACCACGTCCCAGCGCGGACAAAACGGGATGCTGCTGCGCGACAACATTTTCGGCTCTATCGAAGAAGACGCCCAGCGCCGTGACTTCACCATTAACAGCCTTTATTACAGCGTCGCTGATTTTACCGTTCGCGACTACGTCGGCGGCATGCAGGACCTGGAAGATGGCGTAATCCGCCTGATTGGCGATCCCGAAACCCGCTACCGCGAAGATCCGGTGCGGATGCTGCGTGCGGTGCGTTTCGCGGCGAAGCTCGATATGCAGATCAGCCCGGAAACGGCAGAGCCGATCCCACGCCTGGCCACGCTGCTTAACGATATCCCGCCCGCGCGCCTGTTTGAAGAAGCGTTGAAGCTGCTACAGGCAGGTTACGGCTATGAAACCTATAAAAAGCTGCGCGAATACAGCCTGTTCCAGCCGCTGTTCCCGACCATCACGCGCTATTTCACCGAGAATGGCGACAGCGCAATGGAACGCATCATCGCGCAGGTATTGAAAAATACTGATAACCGCATTCATAACGACATGCGCGTTAACCCGGCCTTCCTGTTTGCCGCGATGTTCTGGTATCCGCTGCTGGAAATGGCGCAGAAAATTGCCCAGGAAAGCGGTCTGGCTTACTACGACGCGTTCGCGCTGGCGATGAATGAAGTACTCGATGAAGCTTGCCGTTCGCTGGCGATCCCGAAACGTCTCACCTCGCTGACCCGTGATATCTGGCAGCTACAGCTGCGTATGTCCCGTCGTCAGGGTAAACGCGCGTGGAAGCTGATGGAGCATCCGAAATTCCGCGCCGCGTATGATTTACTCGCCCTGCGTGCCGAAGTGGAAAACAATGCCGAGCTGCAGCGTCTGGCGCAGTGGTGGGGCGAATTCCAGGTTTCCGCGCCACCAGAGCAGAAAGGCATGCTGAACGAGCTGGATGAAGATCCGTCCCCGCGCCGTCGTCACCGTCGTCCGCGCAAGCGCGCGCCGCGTCGTGAAGGAACGGCATGACCCTCGTTTACATCGCGCTGGGCAGCAATCTGGCCTCTCCCCTGGAGCAGGTCAATGCTGCCATCAACGCGATAGGCGAGATCCCCGAAAGCCGGATTGTTGCTATCTCTTCTTTTTATCGAACCCCACCGCTGGGTCCACAGGATCAGCCTGATTACCTGAACGCCGCCGTGGCGCTGGAAACAACGCTCGAACCGGAACCCCTGCTCGACCACACCCAGCGCATCGAACTCCAGCAGGGCCGGGTACGTAAGGCCGAACGCTGGGGACCGCGCACGTTAGATCTGGATATCATGCTGTTTGGCGATCGCGTCATCAACAGCGAACGCCTGACCGTGCCGCACTACGACATGAAAAATCGCGGTTTTATGCTCTGGCCGCTGTTTGAAATCGCCCCTGACCTGCACTTCCCTGACGGCCTCTCACTGCATCAGGTACTCGCTCACCTTGGCGCGGAAAAACCCGCTCGCTGGTAATGGCCCTAACCTCATTTCCTGTTTATTGCTTTCGCGCAAACAGTTGCTTAAAACAATTGCCCCCCTGAATGTGACTGTTAGAATGCCGATAAATATGACGTTCACCATCAGGAAATGTTATGAAACCGACCACCATCTCGCTGTTGCAGAAGTGCAAACAAGAGAAAAAACGCTTCGCCACCATTACTGCCTATGACTACAGCTTCGCCAGACTGTTTGCCGACGAAGGGATCAATGTGATGCTGGTCGGGGATTCCCTGGGGATGACGGTACAAGGGCATGACTCCACCCTGCCGGTGACCGTTGAAGATATCGCTTACCACACACGTGCAGTGCGTCGCGGCGCGCCGAATTGCCTGCTGCTCGCCGATCTACCGTTTATGGCTTACGCGACGCCGGAACAGGCCTTTGAAAATTCAGCCATCGTCATGCGCGCGGGCGCGAACATGGTCAAGATTGAAGGCGGTGCCTGGCTGGTGGATACCGTGAAAATGCTCACCGAGCGCGCGGTTCCCGTCTGCGGGCACCTGGGACTGACGCCACAATCGGTCAATATCTTCGGTGGCTATAAAATTCAGGGCCGTGGCGATGCCGGGCAAGTTTTGCTGGACGATGCCCTGGCGCTGGAAGCCGCAGGCGCACAGCTCATCGTGCTGGAATGCGTCCCGGTTGAGTTGGCCAAACGCGTGACTGACGCGCTCTCTATTCCGGTTATCGGCATCGGTGCTGGCAACGTGACCGACGGACAAATTTTAGTGATGCACGACGCCTTTGGCATCACCGGAGGCCATATTCCGAAATTTGCCAAAAATTTCCTTACGGAAGCAGGCGACATGCGCGCTGCGGTACGGCAGTATATTGCCGAGGTTGAGTCCGGCGTCTATCCGGGCGAAGAACACAGTTTCCATTAAGGAGTCTTGTTGTGCTGATTATTGAAACGCTGCCACTGCTACGCCAGCATATCCGCAGAGCCCGTCAGGAAGGTAAGCGCATTGCGCTGGTGCCGACGATGGGCAACCTGCATGATGGTCACATGAAGCTGGTTGATGAAGCCAAAGCCCGTGCGGACATCGTGGTGGTGAGTATTTTCGTTAACCCGATGCAGTTTGACCGTCCGGACGATCTGGTGCGTTACCCGCGCACGCTGCAGGAAGACTGCGAAAAACTGAACAAGCGTAAAGTGGATTTCGTCTTTGCTCCCGCGCCGGACCAAATCTATCCCCAGGGCACCGACGGGCAGACATATGTGGATGTCCCTGGCCTCTCGACGATGCTGGAAGGCGCCAGTCGCCCGGGCCATTTCCGTGGGGTTTCAACCATCGTCAGCAAGTTGTTCAATCTGGTACAACCGGACGTCGCCTGCTTTGGCGAGAAAGACTTCCAGCAACTGGCGCTCATCCGCAAAATGGTTGCCGATATGGGCTACGACATTGATATCGTCGGCGTGCCGATTATTCGCGCCAAAGACGGTTTAGCCCTGAGTTCGCGTAACGGTTATCTGACGGCCGAACAACGAAAAATTGCCCCGGGTTTGTACAAAGTGATGAACCGCATTGGCGAAAAGCTGCAGGCTGGCGAGCGTGAACTGGAAGAGATTATTGCCATCGCCGAGCAGGAGCTGACGGAAAAAGGCTTCCGCCCCGATGACATTCAGATCCGCGATGCTGACACGCTACTTGAACTGACTGAAAGCAGCCAGCGTGCGGTGATTCTGGTTGCCGCATGGCTCGGCCAGGCACGGTTAATCGACAATCAGACGGTTGCATTAACCCAGTAGACAGCGGTTAAAAATCGGGCAATACTGCCTGAGAAATTTCTCAAAGCAGGTTTCGACCTGCTTCGTTATCGATACGAGTTTAAGGTAGACGTTATGATTCGCACTATGCTGCAGGGCAAACTCCACCGCGTGAAAGTGACTCAGGCGGACCTGCACTATGAAGGTTCCTGCGCCATCGATCAGGATTTTCTGGATGCCGCCGGGATCCTCGAAAATGAAGCCATTGATATCTGGAACGTGAGCAACGGTAAACGCTTTTCCACCTATGCCATTGCCGCCGAGCGTGGTTCCAGAATCATCTCCGTCAACGGCGCGGCGGCACACTGTGCCAGCGTGGGCGACATCGTGATTATCGCCAGCTTCGTCACCATGTCTGACGAAGAAGCGCGTCGCTGGCAGCCGAAGGTCGCTTACTTCGAAGGCGACAATGAAATGAAACGCACCGCGAAAGCCATTCCGGTTCAGGTTGCGTAAGTGAATTACCCCTGCGGCTGATTGCTGATCAGCCGCGACAGGGTCTCCAGTGAGTCCGTTCTCAAGATGTATAAGCGTTTGAGCAAGAACGGATTATCCCCCGGCTTCACCTTTCCTTTCACCGTTGTCACCGCCAGGTGAAATCCTGCCTCTTCCGCGGCTTTCACGGCCGTCGCGTTATAGCCGCCAAAGGGATACGAAAGATAAAGCACATGCGGATTGAACGGGGCCAGCGCACGCCGGGAGCGGGCAAAATCAAACAGAATATTGTGATGGCTGCGGCTGAGCAGAATTGGCCGGTGATAGCCATCTACCCGATGTAAAAAGTGCGTATGAGACTGAAAGTCAAACACGTCGCGGATGCCATTGAGTTCTGAAATGCTCATGAACTGCAGCGATTTGGGGTCCCATTTTTGTGGCCGCACTTTAATTCGCGACGAGATAATAAAGGCCGTCGCTTTCATACCGTACTGCTTCAGTACCGGATATGCATAGCGGCTCACCGACTTCAGACCGTCATCAAAGGTAATCACCACCGCCCGCGCAGGCAAATTCATGTTGTTACGCACATAACCTTCCAGTTGCGCCATTGTCAGCGTGCTGTAGCCGCGATCGCGCAGCCAGGTCATCTGGTTGCTGAAGGCGCGGACTGACGTGGTGGTGGAGGTATGACGAAAGCGGGTGTTTTCTTCATCACGCAGAATGTGGTGATAGGTCAGCACTGGCAGTCCACGGTCTTCCTGGGCGTCGAGGGCACTTATCCAGGCCAGCCGGTCACCAATGCGAATTTGATACCAGGTTTGATTCAGCCGGTCTTTCAGTTTACTGATGATGGGATAACGCAGGTTATCCGCCAGTACGCCAAACGGCGCGCTGCCAACATTCGGCGCATTATAGACGGGAGTGGCTTGCCAGGTGATCAGATTCTGGTTGCTGAGCGGCTTATTGAGATCGCCGAGGCTGTCCTCAACACGTTGTTTACCCTGCACTGGCTCCAGATGCCCCTTGTCGATAAACCCGGTGCCGAAGCCAAATTTGAATTCGTAATAGTCCGCCGCGACCGGAATGACAGAGATAATTTGCCCGGCGCGAATATTTCCCACGGTCACCATGTTATCGCCAATTTGCGCCCAAATAGCCGCATCTTCAGTGGTTTGCATATAGCGTGCAGGCAACGCCGCACTGACGACTGTAGAGAGAGACAGCAGCAGCAGAAACAGATATTTCATCATTAACAATAACCGGGGCAAGAAACAACGCAGCGATTGTACCAATTCACCTCATTAATAAGAATGATTAATACTCATACAAATCGTGCAGCAAAACAAAGGGGGGATTTTTCTGTTGCTGATGCCAAAGACTGGTAACGTCTGGCCCGCCAAGGGCAACAATCTGGTCGCGAAACGCCGGACTACTCATTGAATCTCGTGATGAGATCATTTTCCCCAGCAGCGTCGCGTTAACGCCGGAGATCACTTCACACTGCGGATGTTTATGGCTCATCAGTGATGCCACGCGATACGGCGCCGCACCGGGGAGATCGGTCAGAAAAATGACGCCATCACCGGAATCTGTGGCATGCAACGCGTCGCACATCATCCGACTCAGCATGTTCGCACTCAACCCGCGCCAAAAATTCACCGCCCGGCATTGCGCCAGCGGGCCGTGTTTTTTTTCCAGAAGGCTCAGCAGTTCCTCAGCCTTATCGTCATGACAGGTAATGACCCAGCCTAGCATTTCTCACCTCATTAGCAGGCAAGTAGTTTATCAGAGTGACAAATAGCGAATGATGACAATGGTCAAAAATCACCCTCTCCTCACGAGGAGGAGAGGATAAAAGCGGTCAGCTACGCAACCCGCGTCCGCGCTGAATTAGGGACCAGCACAACAGATAGAACGCCACAATAAAGACCACCAGCACGCCAAACGTGGTCACCAGCGGCACGTCATGAATGCCAAGGAAGCCGTAGCGGAAGCCGCTGATCATGTAGACAATCGGGTTCAGTTGCGATAAGCCCTGCCAGAACGGCGGCAGCAGCGTCAGGGAGTAAAACACCCCGCCGAGATAGGTCAGCGGCGTCAGCACAAAGGTCGGGATCAGACTGATGTCATCAAAGGTTTTCGCGAATACGGCGTTCAACAAGCCCGCCAGCGAAAACAGAATCGCGGTCAGAACCAGCGTCAGCGCCACAAACAGCCACGAATGCACCTGGAACGGAACAAAGAACAGCGAAATCGCCGTTACCAGAATCCCAACGCACAGTCCGCGCGCCACACCACCGCCGACAAAACCGGCGATAATCACGTGTGTCGGCACCGGCGCAACCAGCAATTCTTCAATGTTGCGCTGAAACTTGGCGCTGAAGAACGACGACGCGACGTTGGCATACGCGTTGGTGATAACGGCCATCATGATCAGACCCGGCACGATAAACTGCATATAGCTGAAACCGTGCATCTCGCCAATGCGGGAACCAATCAGGTTACCAAAGATAATAAAATAGAGCGTCATGGTGATGACGGGCGGCACCAGCGTCTGGATCCAGATCCGCATAAAGCGGTTAATCTCTTTCGCCCAGATGCTTTTCAGCGCGACCCAGTAAAGCTGCATCATGCGCGATCTCCTTGTTTTTCATGAACCAGTGACACAAACAGCTCTTCAAGGCGGTTCGCTTTGTTACGCATACTCAGCACCTGAATACCCTGCGCGCTGAGCTGGCTGAACACGCTGTTAATGCCCTGCTCACGCAACACTTCCACTTCCAGCGTTGAGGTGTCCACCAGACGATACTGATAGCCCTCCAGCTTCGGTAGCGGACTTTTCGCCGCCAGATCAAGAATAAAGGTTTCGGATTTGAGCTTAGAGAGCAGGTTTTTCATCGAGGTGTTTTCAACCAGCTCACCGTGCTGAATAATCCCGATGTTGCGGCAGAGCATTTCTGCCTCTTCCAGATAGTGAGTGGTCAGAATGATCGTGGTGCCTTTGTCGTTTAAATCCTTCAAAAACCCCCACATTGAGCGGCGAAGTTCGATATCGACGCCCGCTGTCGGTTCATCGAGGATCAGCAGCTTCGGCTCGTGCATCAGTGCGCGGGCAATCATCAGACGGCGCTTCATCCCCCCGGATAACATCCGCGCACGTTCGTTGCGTTTTTCCCACAAATCGAGCTGTTTTAAATACTTTTCGCTGCGATCAATCGCCTCTTTTCGCTCCACGCCGTAGTAACCCGCCTGATTGACCACAATCTGCTGTACGGTCTCAAAGGGGTTGAAGTTAAATTCCTGCGGTACCAGCCCCAGCTGACGTTTGGCGTTGACGACATCTTTTTCGAGATCGTAACCAAAAACGCTGACACGCCCGGAAGATTTATTCACCAGCGAGCTGATGATACCGATAGTGGTCGACTTTCCTGCCCCATTCGGTCCCAGCAGTGCGTAAAAATCCCCCGCCTCGACCTGTAAATCTATCCCGCGTAGCGCCTGAACACCGCCAGGATAGGTTTTTTTAAGTTGTTGAAGTTCCAGTGCAATGGTCATAAATAATTACTTACCTTACGTTCTTACACTTTAATATACTGCATCCTTCAAGATGCCTCTGTGTTGGCTGCCTTCACTTACCCCAGTCACTTACAAATGTAAGCTCCTGGGGATTCATTCAGTTGTCGCCTCGATGCACCTCGAATGATCTTGTATATATTATGTGGTTTAAATAATCCCGGAGTTGCCCTATATTAGCCCAACGCACTTATTTGGTTACAGGTCGTTAACCTCCATGAAAGACATAGATACACTCATCAGCAACAATGCACTATGGTCAAAAATGCTGGTGGAAGAGGATTCCGGATTTTTTGAGAAACTGGCGCAAGCGCAGAAACCACGCTTTCTATGGATTGGATGTTCCGACAGTCGCGTTCCCGCAGAACGTTTAACCGGTCTTGAACCGGGCGAATTATTTGTCCACCGTAATGTGGCTAACCTGGTCATCCACACCGACCTCAACTGCCTCTCCGTTGTTCAGTATGCCGTTGATGTCCTCGAAGTTGAACACATTATTATCTGTGGTCACTACGGGTGTGGCGGTGTACAGGCGGCGGTCGATAACCCGGAACTGGGCCTTATCGACAACTGGCTGCTGCATATCCGTGATATCTGGTTCAAACATAGCTCATTGCTTGGCGATATGCCGCAAGAGCGTCGTATGGATACACTGTGCGAGCTGAACGTGATGGAACAGGTGTATAACCTGGGCCACTCCACCATCATGCAGTCAGCCTGGAAACGGGGTCAGAAAGTGACCATCCACGGTTGGGCATACGGTATTCACGATGGGCTGCTGCGCGATCTGGAAGTGACCGCGACCAGTCGCGCCACCCTGGAGCAACGTTATCGCCAGGGCGTGTCTAACCTCAGCCAGAAACACGTCAATCACAAATAAAAATCCCCGGTCATACACCGGGGATGTATCCAGTCAACGCCGGGATTTTCCCGGCTTTTTTACGCTTACTCGTCCAGCAGCACCACTTTGCCGACATACGGCAGATGACGATAGCGTTGCGCGTAATCAATACCGTAGCCCACCACGAACTCATCCGGAATGGAGAAACCGATGAACTCGACCGGAACGTTCACTTCACGGCGGGAAGGTTTATCCAGCAGGGTACAAATCGCCAGAGATTTCGGTTCACGCAGACTCAGGATTTCACGCACTTTCGACAGCGTGTTGCCGGAGTCAATAATGTCTTCCACAATCAGCACGTCTTTGCCGCGAATGTCTTCATCGAGATCTTTGAGGATCTTGACGTCACGGGTGGTGGACATGCCGCTACCGTAGCTGGAGGCGGTCATAAAATCGACTTCATGAGATACCTGGACTTCACGGCACAGGTCCGCCATAAACATGAATGAGCCACGTAGCAGACCCACCAGCACCATATCACTGCCGCTGTCTTTATAACGCTCAGTAATCTGACGACCCAGTTCAGCGATACGCGCTTTGATCTCCGCTTCGGGGATCATGACTTCTACAGTATGTTTCATATCTCTAACCATATGATTTAAAAACAAATCACTCAATGCCTGCTCTTGATAAGTCAGCATCTAAGTGCAAGGCACGCAGTATACCAGTAAAAGTATTTATTCGTGGCATCTCTTAATAAAGCTCATTTTGTGATGACGATCACACTTGTTAAATCCTATAATTAATTGCTACTAAAAAATTAACAAATTGAGATGGTGTATTTTTATGGCAGATAACAACGCACGTTCACCACGGCTCCTCGTGGTGTTAACGGCCCTCTTTGCAGCGCTTAGCGGGCTGTATCTCCTGATCGGCGGAGGCTGGCTGGTCGCCATTGGCGGCTCCTGGTACTATCCGATCGCCGGTCTTGTCATGCTGGGTGTCGCCATTATGCTCTGGCGCCGTCAGCGTTCCGCACTATGGCTCTACGCCGCCCTGCTCCTCGCCACCCTGATCTGGGGCGTCTGGGAGGTCGGCTTCGACTTTTGGGCACTCACGCCGCGTAGCGACATCCTGGTCTTCTTCGGCATCTGGCTGATTTTACCCTTTGTCTGGCATCGCCTGATTGTTCCTTCCCGGGGTGCCGTGGCGGCACTGGTGGTGGCCCTGCTGATCTGCGGCGGGATCCTGACCTGGGCGGGCTTCCATGACCCACAGGAAATCAACGGCACGCTGAGCGCCGACGCGACGCCAGCTGAAGCCATCTCCACGATCTCCGACAACGACTGGCCGGCATATGGCCGTAATCAGGAAGGCCAACGCTTCTCGCCGCTCAAACAGATCAACGCTGACAACGTCCATAACCTGAAAGAAGCGTGGGTGTTTCGCACCGGTGACCTGAAGCAGCCTAACGATCCGGGTGAAATCACCAATGAAGTGACGCCAATTAAAGTCGGCGATACGCTGTATCTTTGTACCGCCCACCAGCGTCTGTTCGCACTTGATGCGGCCACCGGGAAAGAGAAGTGGCATTTCGATCCGCAACTCAATACCAACACCCGTTTCCAGCACGTGACCTGTCGCGGCGTGTCGTACCACGAAGCGAAAGCCGATAACGCCTCACCGGAAGTGGTTGCTGATTGTCCGCGCCGCATCATCCTGCCAGTAAACGACGGTCGTCTGTTTGCGGTGAATGCGGAAACCGGCAAGCTATGCGAAACCTTTGCCAACAAAGGTATTCTGAATCTGCAGACCAATATGCCGGACACCACGCCGGGGCTGTATGAACCGACATCGCCGCCGATCATCACCGATAAAACGATTGTGATTGCCGGTTCGGTAACGGATAACTTCTCCACCCGGGAAACCTCGGGCGTGATCCGTGGTTTTGACGTCAATAACGGCAAACTGCTGTGGGCCTTCGATCCGGGTGCAAAAGACCCGAATGCGATCCCGTCCGACGAACATACGTTTACCTTTAACTCGCCCAACTCCTGGGCACCCGCGGCCTACGACGCGAAGCTGGATCTGGTCTATCTGCCGATGGGGGTGACCACGCCGGATATCTGGGGTGGCAACCGTACGCCGGAGCAGGAACGCTATGCCAGCTCGATTGTGGCGCTGAACGCCACCACCGGTAAACTTGCCTGGAGCTATCAGACCGTTCACCACGATCTGTGGGATATGGACATGCCGTCCCAGCCGACGCTGGCGGATATCACCGTCAACGGTGAGAAAGTCCCGGTTATCTACGCGCCGGCGAAAACCGGTAACATCTTTGTTCTCGACCGCCGTAACGGCGAACTGGTCGTTCCGGCACCGGAAAAACCGGTTCCGCAGGGCGCCGCGAAAGGCGATTACGTCAGCAAAACGCAGCCGTTCTCTGAACTGAGTTTCCGCCCGAAAAAAGATCTGACCGGTGCAGATATGTGGGGCGCCACCATGTTCGACCAACTGGTGTGCCGCGTGATGTTCCACCAGATGCGCTATGAGGGCATCTTTACTCCGCCGTCTGAGCAAGGCACGCTGGTGTTCCCGGGTAACCTCGGGATGTTCGAATGGGGCGGTATTTCAGTCGATCCTAACCGTCAAGTGGCGATTGCTAACCCAATGGCGCTGCCGTTCGTCTCTAAGCTGATCCCACGTGGTCCGGGTAATCCGATGGAACAGCCGAAAGACGCGCAAGGCACGGGTACCGAATCTGGTATTCAGCCACAGTATGGCGTGCCGTTTGGCGTCACGCTGAACCCGTTCCTGTCGCCGTTTGGACTGCCGTGTAAGCAACCGGCCTGGGGTTATATCTCCGCGCTGGATCTGAAGACCAACGACGTGGTCTGGAAAAAACGCATTGGTACACCGCAGGACAGCATGCCATTCCCGATGCCAGTTCCGGTACCATTCAATATGGGTATGCCGATGCTGGGCGGTCCTATCTCCACGGCAGGCAACGTGCTGTTTATTGCCGCCACGGCGGATAACTACCTGCGCGCCTATAACATGAGTAACGGTGAGAAACTGTGGCAGGGACGTCTGCCAGCCGGTGGACAAGCCACGCCGATGACCTATGAGGTAAATGGCAAACAGTATGTCGTGATTTCTGCCGGGGGCCATGGCTCGTTTGGTACGAAGATGGGCGACTATATTGTGGCTTACGCGCTGCCTGACGACGCGAAGTAAGACGACCTGTTTTGCAGCAGAGACAGCGTGGAAACCCCACGCTGTCTTTTTTATTTCAGCGATGCTCAAACGTATCATTCACGCCGTTATTTTCATCAGCCTCAAGGCCACCACGTCATCTAAGCGCAAATGATTAGCCGCCACAATATGACCAAATGTTTTTCGTTTCTCTCCTGTAATGGCTAAAACCCTATTCTTATGCAGGTAAATAAATACGCGACATGCAGAATAACGAATATTCAGGAAATTGCTGTCTCTGGAAAAGCAAAACGCCCGCGATAGTCGCGGGCGCTTATTGATATTCAGCAACGATGATTAGTCAAATTTCAGCGACATTAATGACGCTTTTGCGACATCCTGATACTGGTCAACTAAATCCTTCGTCATATTAAAGGCAACCTGGACGGCTTTATTGTCTTCGCTGGTAATCAGCATCAGATTCAGAATCTCGCTATCCGCAGCCTGAGAGCGGAAAGTCAGTAACCATGCTTTATGCCCGTCAACCGTGACGGCTTCCGCCTCCGGTTTGTAGTTGGCTAACATTTTCAGCAGCTCATCTTTCATCTTATCCAGCTGTGCGGCAGGCAGTGCGTTGCGACCCGCCGTTACCCCCAGTGAGGCTTTACCTCTCTCATCGCCATAAATGATCTGCGGACGATTCTCTGACGGGTACTTAATTTTCGCCATTTCCGCCGACATAGGCGTCAGCGTTTGCGGAATTTCGATGCTTAGCTTCAGCTCAGGAAAGTTTGTACGCTCCATGTCCATTCCGGCATGCGCCGAAATCGCCACGAACATAGCAAAAGACGCCGCCACAATTCTACGGAAAATATCCATTCTCACCTCAGGTTTAATGATTCGATTTCGCGAGTATATCCGGCGACATGAATAAAGATACCACCCAAAATCTATTTTCAGAGATTACGGATGAGAATGATATTATTCTTATCTCTGCGGGAGGGCGATGTCCGCGAAAGCCGGAATCGCCCTCCGTATCACTTATACCGTAAAACCTAACATCATTCCGGTATCTTCATGCTCCAGCAGATGACAGTGCGCCATATAGGCATACTCTTTCGGCGCGGCATGATCAAATTTCACCAACACCTCGCTGACGCCGCCTTCCACCCGAACAGTATCTTTCCAGCCCGCACGATGTGCTGCGGGTGCCTGACCGTTCTCAGACAGGATGCGGAACTGCGTGCCGTGAATATGGAACGGATGCAACATCATGTCGCCCACTCCGGAAATCACCCAGCGTTCAACTTTCCCTTTGCTCGCCGCAAACATCGGTTTGTTCATATCGAAAGCCACGCCGTTGATCTTATTAGCATTGTGGAAATCGAATTGCCCACCATGATTCATATGGCCCATGTCACCGTGCGACATGTTGCCCATATGTCCCTGCATCTGTCCGTGCGCCATCCCGCTCATCGCCTGATCGCCGTACTTTTTCATCAGCATCTGCATTCCCATCATGTCGAGCATCGGATCCATCGACAGTTGCAGATTACGCACCGTCAGCCCGTCAACGGAAGGCAGCGCAGGCATCAAACTCAGAGTGTCCGGCAGCGTACCCGAAGCGTTCACAGCAACCGGCTGAATACGCATGACCGGATGCGGCTTGTCAAACGGCGCAATCGCCATCCCCATCTGACTCACCGGCAGAGTAACCAGATCAAACGGTTTACCGTCACTGACGTCCACCAGCACTTCAAAGCGCTCGCCCATCAACACAGGTAATTCGTTGACTTTTACCGGCTCCGCCAGCAGTCCGCCGTCACTGGCGATGACGTACAACGGACGCTTATCGCTGGCGGCGAAATTGAGTGAACGGGCGTTACAACCGTTAAGCAAACGCAGACGTAACCAGCCGCGCGGTGCAGCATGTTGAGGATAAATGGCGCCGTTGGTCAGCAGCGTGTCGCCAAACCAGCCGACGGCAGCCGTCATCATATCCAGTTGATAATCAATCTGTCCGGTGGCATCAAACCGTTTATCCTGAACGATGACCGGCACATCGTCGATCCCCCACTGCTTCGGGAGCAGCAGCTTATGAATCTCTTCATCTTCAATCAGAACCAGACCCGCTAAGCCCATTGCCACCTGACGCCCGGTCTTCCCGTGCTGATGAGGATGAAACCAGCAGGTCGCCGCCCGCTGTTCCGGCGTAAACGTGACGGTACGTTTTCCCCCCGCCGGGATAATCCCCTGCGGCCCGCCATCCACCTCACCCGGCACCTCTAGCCCATGCCAGTGCAGCGTGGTCTCTTCCTGAAGCTGGTTATGGATATCCACCGTTACCGCTTTGCCTTTTTGCAGCTTCAGCGCAGGCCCGAGCAGATTGCCGTTATAGCCCCAGGTGGTTGCCGTTTTTCCGCCAAAGGTCGACTGACCCGCTTTCGCCATCAGCGAAATATGGTTACGCGCGTCGGCGGTAAGAAGCTCAGGAATGGGTAACGCAGGGCGTTCGGCGGCAAAGACGGTGCGGCTCCAGAGCGGTAAAGCTGACGATAGCCCCAGCGCCACAGAATATTTTAAGAAATCACGACGTTGCATAATTATTTCCTTATTTTGCTGCAGGCGAAATAACGCTAATCTCTGAGCATAGACCCTCCCCTTACGGCAAGGTCAAGCCGGGGATATCACTTAATAGAGAATAAAAGTCGTCGCTTCGCCTCCAGTATGCTAACGTTGACTTTCCGTGATGCAGTGGTAGAAGCAATGAAGACGTTTTTCAGAACCGTGTTGTTCGGCAGCCTGATGGCCGTATGCGCAAATAGTTATGCGCTCAGTGAATCTGAAGCCGAAGATATGGCCGATTTGACGGCCGTTTTTGTCTTTCTGAAAAATGATTGCGGCTACCAGAATTTACCCAACGGGCAGATTCGTCGCGCACTGGTCTTTTTTGCTCAGCAAAATCAGTGGGACCTCAGTAATTACGACACCTTTGATATGAAATCCCTCGGCGAAGACAGCTATCGCGATCTCAGCGGTATCGGTATTCCTGTCGCCAAAAAATGCAAAGCGCTGGCGCGCGACTCCCTGAGCCTGCTGGCTTACGTCAAATAACCTCCCGTCCATACTGCTGAAATAATGACCGTGCATCAACGGTCATTGTTAGCTATGATGTTGCGCCCTTTTTTTACGGGTGTTAACAGAGGAGGCATCACCCCATGGCCGAAAAAAAACAGTGGCTCGAAACGCTACACGACCAGTTTGGGCAGTACTTTGCCATCGATAACGTTCTCTATCACGAGAAGACCGATCATCAGGATCTCATCATCTTTGAAAACGCCGCCTTTGGTCGCGTAATGGCGCTGGACGGCGTGGTGCAGACTACCGAGCGCGATGAGTTTATCTATCATGAGATGATGACCCACGTTCCGTTGATGGCGCACGGACACGCGAAACATGTGCTGATTATCGGCGGTGGCGACGGTGCGATGCTGCGCGAAGTCACCCGGCACAAAAACGTTGAAACCATCACGATGGTGGAAATCGACGCTGGCGTTGTCTCATTCTGCCGCCAGTATCTGCCCAACCACAACGCCGGTAGCTATGACGATCCGCGCTTTACGCTGGTGATCGACGACGGCGTGAATTTCGTCAACCAGACGCAGAACACGTTTGATGTGATCATCTCCGACTGCACCGATCCGATCGGTCCCGGCGAGAGTCTGTTCACCTCGGCATTCTACGAAGGTTGCAAACGCTGCCTGAATCCGGGTGGGATCTTTGTCGCCCAGAACGGCGTCTGCTTCCTGCAACAGGATGAAGCCCTCGACAGCCATCGTAAGCTCAGCCATTACTTCGCCGACGTCGGCTTCTACCAGGCGGCGATCCCCACCTACTACGGTGGCATAATGACCTTCGCGTGGGCGACCGATAATGAAGCGTTGCGCCATCTGTCGACCGAAATCATCCAGGCGCGTTTTCACACCTCCGGCCTGAAGTGTCGCTATTACAACCCGGCAATCCACACGGCAGCCTTTGCCTTACCTCAGTATCTGCAAGACGCGCTGGCGACAGCATCGTCCTAAGGAGAAGATAAGAAATTGAAAAAACTGAAACTGCATGGCTTTAACAACCTGACCAAAAGTCTGAGCTTTTGTATTTACGATATCTGCTATGCCAAGACCGCTGAAGAGCGCGACGGATACATCGCCTATATCGACGAACTCTACAACGCCAACCGCCTGACCGAAATTCTGTCAGAAACCTGTTCCATCATCGGCGCCAATATCCTGAATATCGCCCGTCAGGATTACGAACCTCAGGGTGCCAGCGTCACCATTCTGGTGAGCGAAGAACCTGTCGATCCGCAGTTAATTGATAAAACCGAGCATCCCGGCCCGCTGCCGGAAACGGTGGTCGCCCATCTTGATAAGAGCCATATTTGCGTGCATACCTATCCGGAAAGCCACCCGGAAGGCGGATTATGCACTTTCCGCGCCGATATTGAGGTCTCAACCTGCGGCGTGATTTCCCCGCTGAAAGCGCTGAATTACCTGATCCACCAGCTTGAATCCGACATCGTGACCATCGATTATCGCGTGCGTGGCTTTACCCGTGATATCAACGGGATGAAGCACTTTATCGATCATGAGATTAACTCCATCCAGAACTTTATGTCTGAGGATATGAAGTCGTTGTATGACATGGTGGATGTGAACGTGTATCAGGAAAATATCTTCCATACCAAAATGCTGCTTAAAGAGTTTGACCTTAAGCACTACATGTTCCACACCAGACCGGAAGACTTAACGGAAGCAGAGCGTAAAGAGATTACCGCTGCACTTTGGAAAGAGATGCGTGAGATCTATTACGCGCGCAATATACCGGGCGTGTAAGCAAAACCCTCAGGAGCGTGCCAGCGCTCCTGAGCAGAGAGCAGAGACTATTCATTTCCCCATTGATTGAGGAATTCCGCGATCTCATCGATGCGTTGCGCATCAATGCCCGCTTCGCTGGCCATCTCTTGCTGCGCCTCTTCGCTGATCTCTTCGTTATTCATCAAACGCGTAATCAGTAACTGAAAATAGCGCGCCAGAGGCTCGCGTTCTGAATCGTCTACGGGTTTCGCACACTCCGTCGAATACTCATCCACAATGTCATAATATTTCAGTGGTATTTCATTACCCATCACTCATCTCCTGGGATTATCCCAACGTTAGTTACTCAGGCTGTACCAGCGTCAGGGCGACGGATTGCGCCTTCAGTTCGGCCTGCACGGCAGGCGGTAAATTAACATCGGTAATGACGTCGGTAAAGCGGCTGAGAGAAGCAACGTTAAACAGCGAATGCGCGCCATATTTGCTGCTGTCGGCCAGTAGCACTTTCCGTTGCGCATTGGCGATAATTTCCTGCTTCAGTCCTGCTTTGTCCTCTGTCGGCGTGGTCACGCCCTTTTCCATACTCCAGGTGTTACAGCTCATAAAGGCGATATCGGGATAAACACTGCGCAGCATTTTGCGGCCAAACTCGCCAATGCAGGACTGACTGCTGTCATCAATCCGCCCGCCGACAATGGTCACCTCTATCTGGCGAAACTCGGATAAAAACAGGGCAATGTGCAGATCAACGGTAATGACTCTGAGGGGAAGATGGGTTAAACATTTTGCCAGTTCCAGCATGGTGGTGCCTGCATCAAGCACCACGGCATCGCCCGCATGCACCATCGAGGCCGCATAACGCGCGATCGCCCGTTTTTCGGCGGGCGATCGCAGTTGCTTCTCGTTGGTGGTCGGTTGCACCGCTTCAAAGCGCCGTAACGCCACACCGCCGTGGCTGCGACTGATCACCCCTTGCTCATCCAGTTTGATCAGATCGCGGCGGATCGTTGCCGGAGAGGCGTCAACGGCCTCCACCAGTTGTTCCACGGTAACCAGCGTATGATTTTTCAAATACGCCACAATCTGATCCAGACGGTGTTGTCCTTTCATAACAAGAAATTACGCCAGTTGCATTGCCAGTTTAATCGATACGGCCATGCTCTCAGATTTTGCTTTTCCCGTCCAGGCGATATCAAATGCCGTCCCGTGATCGGCAGAGGTGCGAATAAACGGCAAACCTGCGGTGATGTTGACGCCGTCATAAAAACCAAGCAGCTTCAGCGGGATATGGCCCTGATCGTGGTACATCGCCACCACCATGTCATAGTGACCTTCATATGCCTGTAGAAACACAGTGTCCGGTGGGCATGGACCGTAGACATCCATCCCCTTCGCCTTCATGTTCTCAATCGCCGGACCAACAATGCGAATCTCCTCATCGCCAAACAGCCCGTTCTCACCGGCGTGCGGATTCACCCCGGCCACCGCAATACGCGGCTGCGCATAACCTACGCGCTTCAGGAAGGTATCTGCGATCCCAATCACGGTCTCCACGCGCTGGCCGTTCAGGGTATCGAGGAACTTACGCAGGGCGATATGGGTGGAAACGTGAATGACTTTCAGCTTATCGGTATAAAGCACCATCGCGTAGTCGCGGCTTTCCGTCAGCGTCGCCAGCAGCTCGGTGTGTCCGGGGAAATGGTGTCCACCCAGATGCAGAGCTTCTTTGTTCAACGGCGCAGTGGCGATGGCATGGACGTCGCCTTTCATCGCCAGTTCCGTCGCCCGTTTTACGCAGCGATAAGCCAGATCGCCCGCCTGTGCCTGCACCTTACCCGGCTCCAGCGCCTCCGGGTGCGCCAGCGGTTCGTCAATCACATGAATCACGCCAGGCGCGAAGCGGGCATCCGCCACCTGCGTAATGGCGCGGAACGTCACGCCCTCCGCCAGACCACAGGCCTGCAGCCGCTTCAGGGTTTGCAGGCATCCCACCACCACCAGCGGCGCGCCGTTAAGTTCATCTTCGCTGAGCGCTTTAACAATAATTTCCGGACCGATCCCCGCAGGATCGCCCATCGTAATCGCGACGGTTTTAGTTACCACTGTACATCTCCTCAATAAAATAAAGCGCATCACAAAGGGTACTGTCGGAGCCGAATCCTCCCGCTTTGGTGATCACCGGCAGGTCGTCAATCTCACTGTTCACGAATGTTCCGCACGGAATGCACGGCGCCACCTCGCTCTGAATACGGTAGCCTTCCGCCCCCAATGCACTGGCAACGGCGGTCGCAATATCCCCTCCAGTCAGGAACAGGCCGCCAATACGCGCCTGCTCAATAATGCGTAACGTGATTATTCCAAGACGCTGGCTTAACCGTTCGCCAAGCGCCTGACGACTCATCCCCACGCTGGCACACAGCGTGTCGATCATCTGTCGGTCGTCCGCACTC
The DNA here is from genome assembly GCA_019415335.1 of Citrobacter sp. The sequence continues at coordinate 49,100 of DXKH01000071.1, forward strand.
CGACTGGTACGTAAAATCGTATGGTGCTGGCGGCTCAGTAACGCGCAGGCCTGCTCCACCACCGACGCGATTTCCTGCTCGAAACCGGCAGAGGCCAGCCGGGAGGCATCGATATCGACAACCTTTGCCCGCTCCTGACACAGCGCCTTGTCTACCTGACGACGCGTGGCTTCACTCATCGAACCCGCGACAACCAGCACCGGCAGCGCTTGCTTTTCCTGCATAAAGAGGCGAACCGGCAGGGCATTGGCAAGCCCGGCGGCGCCGACCAGTAATGGCAGTGTCTCCTGTTCGCAGATGGCGTGAGCAATCAGCGACAAATCACGGTCCTCAACCGCATCCACCACCACCATGCACTCACCTTCTGCTGCGAAAGCGGCTAATAGCGCGCTCAGTCGTCCGCGGCGGACATCGTCGAGCGCCACTTCATGCACCGGAATGTCACTTTGCAACGTGACCAGTTCCGCAATGCGCGAAGAGATAATCGGCGTTTTGGGATCGCTGGCAAATTCGGTCTCCAATAATGGCGTTCCGTTGACCAGGCACAGTCCATCACGTGTTGTGCGCCCTGCGGCGGGGATCGCCGCAGCAATCACAGCCAGCGTCCGGTTAGCAGCGCGCATCGCCGCCGTCACCTCTGCGCCGACGTTGCCACGAAACGTAGAATCAATTTTTTTATACACCAGCGGCGCGGTTACCCCTTCACACCAGGGGGCTAACGCTTGCTGTACCGCCTGCACGGCTTGCGCCGCCGGGATTGCCCGGCTCTCTGTGTTGATCACCAGCACATCAGCACGACGGGAAGGCTTCTGCGTCGGGGTGAGCATCACCTCCGTGCGTGCGCCTTTTTTCGCCAGTTGCACGCCGGTATCGTTAGAGCCCGTAAAGTCATCGGCGATAACGATCATTTTCATGCTTTATTCTCCTGAGCAACCTGACGGGCCTGTTTTTTGGCAACCCACGAAGTGAGGATTGGCGTCAGGATAGCGGTAGTGATCACGGAGGCGGCAATCAATGGCGCGGCGGCAGCAGCGACTTCCGCCAGAGAAGGGTCAGCCTGGGCTATCGCCAGCGGCGTTGCGACGGCATTACCGGCGGTACTGGAGGCCGCCGCTCCGGCAATCCCGGTACCGCCCACCAGACGGTCTGCGCGGATGTTAAAGAAGCCGCCGACAAACGTGGTCAATACACCGAGCAGGATGCCCGCCAGACCGCCCTGCAACAGCATTTCGAGGTTGATGCCAGCCCCCAGCGCAAAGGCAAAGAACGGAATCAACAGCGGTCCGCCTTTGGTCAGGAAGTCACGCATGTTGTGATCGAGGTTGCCGAGGATCATGCCGACGACCAGCGGAACCAGTACCGCCACCAGCGCCATGATTGGAATGTTGGCCATTCCCGCGGCGCCCAGCGCGATCATCGTAAAGAACGGGCCGTCATTGAGAGACAGAATGGAGATTGCGCCGACATCACGTTCGTTACCGAACTCACCGACTAACGCCGCGTACAGCCCCCCATTCGAGTTGCTCATGGCAGCAATAATCGCCAGTCCGCTTAAGCCAAAGATCCCTTCCGCCCCGAACAGATGCTCAACACCGAGACCGATCGCAATGGCAATCAGCAGTTTGGTCAGGGTGATCGTGCCGCCCTGCAATAAAGCCTGAGGTGCTGCTTTTACGCTGATCCCTGCGCCCATGCACAGCAGGAATGCACCGATCAACGGCGCAGCGCCGTTTTTAAACAGCGCGGTAGTAAATCCGCCGATCTCCAGCGCCTGCGGGGCAAAGGTATTGATAATGGCACCGATAACCAATGGCACGACCATCATGCCGCCGGGTACGCGTTCTATTGCCTTCTTGATGTTCATGGTCTTCCCGCCTGTTGTTGTGTTGTGATTAAATAAAATCACAACGATTATATTTAATCAATTTTAGATCAGAAATGGGTCAGATCACAGTTTTAAAATGATTAATAAAAATCAAACAATCATTTTTCGGTAAAAAAAAGCCGGACGCAGACGCCCGGCTTCAATGATGATTGAAAGTATTCAGGATTGACGCAGAAATTCCCGGTAGGCGTTTACCACCTGCAGAAAATCCTCGACGCCGCACAGCGACAGGCTTTCTTCATCGTAGTAATTCATCCCTTCTTCCATTTCGTCGCCGGTAAACTCCAGCTGGTTGGCGCGGATCATCACCTCTTCGCCGTCCATCCAGAGCGTATATTCGTGCCCCGCCCGTTGCCAGGAACGCTCGCTGCCTTTCACTGCGTGTGCCGCCTGTTCCACTTCGTCCAGCAGAGCCAGGTTTTCTTTCACTTCTTCATTAAACCAGTGCCCGACCACTTCGTGACCCATGGACATGCGCACCTTCACCACTCCGGTAACATCGCGCAGAAATTCGTAATCCATAATGTAGTCCTCTGCTCCCGGCAATGCGCCATTACCGCATTGCGCCTTGTCTTAATTATCGCAGCATGAGCGTAGAAAAAAAGCGGATCGCGTATAAGGAATGGAAATAAAAATGCCCGGAGAAGCACGCTTCACCGGGCATTGATGCGTTTTTACGCGAAATGCGTTAGTGCATTACACCGCTGTCTGGAAAATCACACCGTCCGCTTTCTCGGTGTATTGAGAGAGCTGGTCGAAGTTCAGATAACGATAGGTATCGACTGCCGTTTTATCCACCTGCGCCACATAGGTCTGGTACTCTTCCGGCGTCGGAAGTTTGCCGATCAGTGCCGCAACGGCCGCCAGCTCCGCAGACGCCAGATAGACGTTCGCACCGGTGCCTAAACGGTTCGGGAAGTTACGCGTGGACGTTGATACCACCGTCGCGCCGTCTGCGACACGCGCCTGGTTACCCATGCACAGTGAACAGCCCGGGATTTCAATACGCGCACCACTCTTACCAAAGACGCTGTAGTAGCCCTCTTCTGTCAGTTGCGCGGCATCCATGCGGGTTGGCGGTGCCACCCACAGACGAGTCGGCAGTTGACCTTTGTGCGCATCCAACAGCTTACCCGCCGCACGGAAGTGACCAATGTTAGTCATGCAGGAACCGATAAACACCTCGTCGATTTTATCGCCCTGAACATCAGAGAGCAGACGTGCGTCATCCGGATCGTTTGGCGCACACAGGATAGGCTCTTTGATATCAGCCAGATCGATGTCGATCACTGCGGCGTATTCCGCGTCCGCATCGCCTTCCAGCAGTTGCGGATCCGCGAGCCATTTTTCCATGCCCTGCACACGACGTTCCAGCGTACGACGGTCGCCGTAGCCTTCCGCGATCATCCACTTCAGCAGAACGATGTTAGAGGTCAGGTATTCAACGATCGGCTCTTTGTTCAGCTTGATGGTACAGCCCGCCGCAGAACGCTCTGCGGACGCATCGGTCAGTTCGAACGCCTGCTCGACTTTCAAATCCGGCAGACCTTCGATTTCAAGAATACGACCAGAGAAGATGTTCTTCTTGCCTTTCTTCTCGACGGTCAGCAGACCCTGTTTGATCGCGTACAGCGGAATGGCGTGCACCAGATCGCGCAGGGTGATCCCCGGCTGCATTTTGCCTTTAAAACGCACCAGTACCGATTCCGGCATATCCAGCGGCATAACGCCGGTCGCCGCAGCAAACGCCACCAGACCTGAGCCTGCCGGGAAGGAGATCCCAATTGGGAAACGGGTGTGGGAGTCACCACCGGTCCCGACGGTATCCGGCAGCAGCATACGGTTCAGCCAGGAGTGGATCACGCCATCGCCCGGGCGCAGCGAAACACCGCCACGGTTCATAATAAAGTCTGGCAGCGTGTGGTGCGTGGTGACGTCAACCGGCTTCGGATAAGCCGCGGTGTGACAGAAAGACTGCATCACCAGATCGGCAGAGAACCCCAGGCACGCCAGGTCTTTCAGTTCGTCACGGGTCATTGGGCCGGTGGTATCCTGGGAACCCACGGAGGTCATCTTCGGTTCGCAGTATGCACCCGGACGGATACCGGCTACGCCGCACGCACGACCCACCATTTTCTGCGCCAGCGAGTAACCACGGCTGCTTTCCGCCACGTCTTTCGCCTGACGGAACACATCGCTGTGCGGCAGGCCCAGCGCTTCACGCGCTTTGGTGGTCAGGCCGCGGCCAATGATCAACGGAATACGACCGCCCGCACGCACTTCGTCGATCAGCACATCAGTTTTCAGTTCAAAGCTTGCCAGCAGTTCGCCGGTTTCGTGGTTGCGCACTTCACCTTTGAACGGATAAACGTCAATCACATCGCCCATGTTCAGGTTTGACACATCCACTTCGATCGGCAGTGCGCCTGCATCTTCCATGGTGTTGAAGAAGATAGGGGCAATTTTGCCACCGAGGCACAGGCCACCGCCGCGTTTGTTCGGCACATGCGGGATATCATCGCCCATGAACCACAGCACGGAGTTGGTGGCAGATTTACGCGAAGAACCCGTGCCCACAACGTCGCCCACATAGGCCAGCGGGAAACCTTTTTCCTGCAGGGCTTCAATTTGCTTGATCGGACCAACAACGCCAGGTTGATCCGGCTCAATGCCTTCACGGGCGTTTTTCAGCATCGCTAACGCGTGCAGAGGGATATCCGGGCGAGACCACGCATCCGGTGCCGGAGAGAGGTCATCAGTGTTGGTTTCACCGGTCACCTTAAAGACGGTAACGGTGATTTTTTCGGCCAGTGCTGGACGACTCAGGAACCATTCGGCATCCGCCCACGCCTGCATCACCTGCTTCGCGTAAACGTTGCCCGCTTTGGCTTTTTCTTCTACATCATAGAAGTTATCGAACATCAACAGCGTATGGGAGAGCGCTTTGGCGGCAATCGGCGCCAGTTTAGCATCGTCCAGGGCGTCAATCAGCGGATGGATGTTGTAACCACCCTGCATGGTGCCGAGCAGTTCAATCGCTTTTTCAGGCGTAATCAGTGGGGAAGTCGTTTCGCCTTTCGCGACGGCAGCGAGAAAACCGGCTTTAACATAGGCGGCTTCATCGACGCCTGGGGGAACGCGGTTGATCAACAGGTCTAACAGGAATTCTTCTTCGCCCGCAGGCGGATTCTTCAGCAGCTCGACGAGCGCGGCCATTTGGGTTGCATCTAAGGGTTTGGGCACAATCCCCTCGGCGGCACGTTCTGCTACGTGCTTACGGTATTCTTCTAGCACGACGGTTCTCCTCGCTCTCATTGTCATAGTGCGGCGCTTTATCGATGGGCGATTCTCTTCACGCTCCTGTGAGACAGCAGTTTGTAGGGTAAATGCCCGGTACCGCAATGGGCAGAATAACAGGATTTTAGTGAGGTGTTAATCTGTTTACAAAAAAGCAACATAAAAAAGTGGCTGAATCGTTAAGGATGGTCTAATGCCCTTTTCGACTTCAGAAGCGGGGAATTAATCGCTGTTACGAATGGTCACACTATTTCGCATTCTTATAATCACTCTGCTGTATCGATCCCAAGATTAGTCAAAAATTAAACTATCGTCTCTTTATACTCACGCAACACTGCACCTGCGGGTGGCAGCACTTCGACCATTACGATTTCCAGGAAATCGGGAGTAAGAATATGACGTTGCCCTTTAAACCCCACGTGCTTGCGTTGATCTGTAGCGCCGGGCTACTCGCGGCTTCAGGCGTGCTATATGTCAAAAGCCGCACACCGGAAGCCCCGACGCAACCCACGGCGCCCGTCGCGGCGCAACCGACCGTGCCTGTCGAACCCTCTCCGGTCGCGAAAACGAGCTTTACCACGGCGCAAATCGATCAATGGGTCGCGCCGATCGCCCTCTATCCGGACCCGCTGCTTTCTCAGGTTCTGATGGCGTCGACCTATCCGGCGAACGTCGTCCAGGCAGTACAATGGTCGCGCGATAATCCGACACAGCAAGGCGATGCCGCCATTCAGGCTGTCGCAAACCAACCGTGGGATCCCAGCGTGAAGTCGCTGGTCGCTTTTCCGCAACTGATGACGCTAATGGGGGAAAACCCGGAGTGGGTGCAAAACCTCGGTGATGCGTTTCTGGCGCAACCGCAGGATGTGATGGATTCAGTGCAGCGCCTTCGCTTACTGGCCCAGCAAACCGGCTCGCTGAAATCCACCCCGCAGCAGACGGTGACCAGCACGCCGAAAAAGAGCGTCGCGGCAGCCTCCTCAACCCCCGCCTCCGCAACAAAGTCCAGCGCCGTTTCCGCCGCCCCTGCCTCCACGGTGATTAAAATTGAACCTGCGGATCCGCAAGTGGTATACGTCCCCAGCTATAATCCCTCCACGGTTTATGGCACCTGGCCCAACACCGCGTATCCGCCGGTGTACTTACCGCCTACGCCAGGCGAGCAGTTCGCTGGCAGTTTTGTTAAAGGGTTCGGCTACAGCCTGGGCGTCGCGACGACTTATGCACTGTTCAGCAATATCGACTGGGATGACGATGATCATCATCACGATGACGATTACCATCATGACAACGATCATCATGGCGGTAATGGCTATCAGCACAATGGCGATAACATCAATATCAATGTGAACAACTTCAACCGTATTTCCGGGCAGAACCTGAAAACACAGAACATGACCTGGCAGCACAATCCGGCGTATCGCGGCGGTGTGCCATATCAAAACGCCTCAACGGCGCAGCGTTTCCATCCGACCAACGTCAGCGGCGGTCTCAGTGCCACGCAGCAGCCTGCCGCGACGACCTCCCGGGACAGCCAGCGTCAGGCGGCGATGGCACAACTGCAACAGCGCCATCCGGATGCGTCGAAAACGCTGCCCCAACAACCCGTGGCCACAACGCGTGACGCCCAGCGCAAAGCCGCCTCTCAACAGTTGAATCAGGTTGCCCAGCGCAATAACTATCGCGGCTACGACGACAACAATGCTCGTCGTCAGAATGCGCAGCAGACGTTGAAACAATCGACCACGCCAGCACAACAACAGCACCGTGACGATCTCAAAGCCAAAGCGCAGCAGCGCCCGGTCTCACAACAGCCGCGAGAAACGGCACAACAGCGCGTCGGGCTCTCCTCGTCTCAGCAGCGTCAGCCGGCATTCCAGCAAAACCGGGCGAATGCCTTTAGCGGCAATGACAGCCGTTCGCCGAACTGGCAGTCACAGCAGCAGCGCGGTCAGGAAAGTCGTCGTCTGAGTAATGTCAGCAATGTGCAACGTGCTCCCGTGCACGATCGCGCGTCTCAACACCATGAATTTCGCCGTCGCTAACAGGAGCCGATAATGAAAAAAGTACTGTTAAGCACTCTGCTGCTCTCGCTGCCGTTAATGAGCTACGCCCAGCAGATGTTCGCCACGCCAGACGAGGCGGCCACCGCCTTTGCCCATGCGATTGCCGGGAATAACGACGCGCAGTTGACCGCTCTGTTAGGTGATGACTGGCGACAGTTTTTACCTCCGGAAGGCGCGGACCCGGAAGCCATTGCACGCTTTAATCGCGACTGGAAGGTCAGCCATCAGATTGTGAAACAAGATAACGTGGCCCACCTGAACGTCGGCCAGGAGAACTGGCAGTTACCCATTCCCATCGTGAAGGCGAGCAAAGGCTGGCATTTTGATATGGCTGCCGCGCAGGATGAGATCCTCACGCGAACGGTGGGCCGCAACGAACTCTCAGCGATTCAGGCCATGCGTGCCTATGTCGACGCTCAGTACGACTACTGGCAGCGCAAGCAGGCGTTTGCCACCCGAATTATCAGCCATAACGGCCAACAGGACGGTCTGTACTGGCCTGTCAAACCCGGTGAAACGCCCAGTCCGTTAGGCCCGGCCTTTAGTCCTGACTCGCCTGGCGAAGGGTATCACGGTTACTATTTCCGCATTATTGCCAGCGACAACGAGAAAGGATTTGCGCTCCTCGCCTGGCCGGTTACATGGGGCGAAACGGGTGTAATGAGCTTTATGGTAAGTCAGGATGACCGGGTGTATCAGACGGATTTAGGGGAAGATAGTGGGCTAAAAGCCATCGCCATAGAAAAATTTACGCCACACGATCCGTGGAAGCCGGTGGAATAACAGGCATAAAAAAAGCGGCATTTACGCCGCTTTTTTCGTTGCCGGAAGGCTGAAGATTACTTTTTCTTCTTCGCTTTCGCGTTCGGCAGGTCAGTGATGCTACCTTCGAACACTTCTGCCGCCAGGCCAACGGACTCGTGCAGAGTCGGGTGCGCATGGATGGTCAGCGCGATGTCTTCTGCGTCACAGCCCATTTCGATTGCCAGACCGATTTCACCCAGCAGCTCGCCGCCGTTGGTACCGACAATCGCACCACCGATCACACGGTGAGTTTCTTTGTCGAAAATCAGTTTGGTCATACCGTCTGCGCAGTCGGAAGCGATAGCACGGCCAGAAGCAGCCCACGGGAAGGTGGCGGTTTCGTAGCTGATGCCTTTCTCTTTCGCTTCTTTCTCCGTCAGACCCACCCATGCCACTTCTGGTTCAGTGTAGGCAATGGATGGGATCACTTTCGGATCGAAGTAGTGCTTCATGCCGGCGATAACTTCAGCAGCAACGTGACCTTCGTGAACACCTTTGTGCGCCAGCATCGGCTGACCGACGATATCGCCGATAGCAAAGATGTGCGGCACGTTAGTGCGCAGCTGTTTGTCAACGCGGATGAAGCCACGGTCGTCCACTTCGACGCCAGCTTTGCCTGCGTCGAGGTTTTTACCGTTCGGCACACGGCCGATTGCCACCAGCACGGCGTCATAACGCTGTGCTTCAGCAGGGGCTTTTTTGCCTTCCATGGAAACGTAAATACCGTCTTCTTTCGCTTCAACGGCAGTCACTTTGGTTTCCAGCATCAGGTTGAATTTCTTACCGATGCGTTTGGTGAAGACTTTAACGATGTCTTTGTCAGCCGCCGGGATAACCTGGTCGAACATTTCAACCACGTCAATCTCTGAACCCAGCGCGTGGTACACGGTACCCATTTCCAGACCGATGATACCGCCACCCATGACCAGCAGACGCTTCGGTACGGATTTCAGTTCCAGGGCATCGGTGGAATCCCACACGCGCGGATCTTCATGCGGAATGAACGGCAACTGAATCGGACGGGAACCCGCCGCGATGATCGCGTTGTCGAAGTTGATGACGGTTTTGCCGTTCTCACCTTCCACTTCCAGGGTGTTCGCCCCGGTAAATTTACCCAGACCGGTAACCACTTTCACTTTACGGCCTTTCGCCATGCCAGCCAGACCACCGGTCAGCTGAGTGATTACTTTTTCTTTCCAGGTACGAATCTTGTCGATATCGGTTTTCGGTTCGCCGAAGACGATACCGTGTTCAGCCAGCGCTTTGGCTTCTTCGATAACTTTTGCAACGTGCAGCAGTGCTTTAGAAGGGATACAGCCGACGTTCAGACAAACACCACCGAGGGTGCTGTAACGTTCTACGATTACGGTTTCCAGACCTAAATCAGCGCAACGGAAGGCTGCAGAGTAACCTGCGGGGCCTGCCCCAAGTACCACGACCTGAGTTTTGATTTCAGTACTCATCATGACCTCTTAATTTATTTCCGGCGATCCCTGGTCTTGTCGCCCATCGTCCACCGGGTCGTTCTATCCGTCCGTATTTTACAAAATTGTTAACAATTTTGAAACAACAAAACGGCAACGATTTATCTTTAGCACCAATAACCCCAAAACCATCATGAGATTACCAGAAAAAAGCCGGCCGTCGGGCCGGCTTTTTTGCTTACATCACCAGGCGGCGAATGTCAGACAGCATATTGTTGATGATGGTAATGAAACGCGCACCATCAGCACCGTCAATCACGCGGTGGTCGAAGGACAGAGAGATCGGCATCATCAGACGCGGTACAAACTCTTTACCGTTCCACACCGGCTCCATCGCCGACTTGGATACACCGAGGATCGCCACTTCAGGCGCGTTCACAATCGGCGCAAAGTGGGTGGTACCCAGGCCGCCGATGCTGGAGATGGTGAAGCAACCGCCCTGCATTTCACCAGCCGTCAGCTTACCGTCACGCGCTTTCTTAGAGATCACCGTCAGTTCACGAGACAGCTCGGTAACGCTCTTCTTGTTCACGTCTTTAAAGACCGGAACCACCAGACCATTTGGCGTATCAACCGCCACACCGATGTTGATGTATTTTTTCAGCGTCAGACGCTGGCCATCTTCAGACAGCGAACTGTTAAAGCGAGGCATCTGCTCAAGTGCCGCAGCGACCGCCTTCATGATGAAGACCACTGGGGTGAATTTCACGTCCAGTTTGCGCTTCTCAGCTTCAGCGTTCTGCTGTTTACGGAACGCTTCCAGATCGGTGATATCGGTTTTGTCGAAGTGGGTAACGTGCGGGATCATCACCCAGTTACGGCTCAGGTTCGCACCAGAGATTTTCTGGATGCGGCCCAATTCCACTTCTTCGATTTCACCAAACTTGCTGAAGTCGACTTTCGGCCACGGCAGCATGCCCGGGATACCGCCACCTGCTGCGGCTGCTGGAGCAGCGTCCGCACGTTTGATAGCGTCTTTCACGTAAGTCTGAACGTCTTCGCGCAGGATACGACCTTTACGGCCAGTGCCCTTCACTTTCGCCAGATTCACGCCGAACTCGCGCGCCAGACGGCGAATCAGCGGGGTCGCATGAACGTAAGCGTCGTTCTCAGCAAACTCAGATTTGCCTTCGGCTTTCGCTGCTGGAGCAGCGGCAGCTGGCGCAGGTGCAGCGGCCGGTGCCGGTGCGGCGGCCTGCTGTGGCGCGGCAGCAGCAGGTGCTGCGCCTTCCACTTCGAAGACCATAATCAGAGAGCCGGTTTTCACTTTATCGCCGGTGCTGATTTTGATTTCTTTAACGGTACCCGCGAACGGTGCCGGGACTTCCATAGAAGCTTTGTCGCCTTCAACGGTGATCAGTGATTGCTCAGCGGCGACTTTATCGCCCACTTTCACCATCACTTCAGTGACTTCAACTTCGTCACCGCCGATGTCCGGGACATTAACGTCTTTCGCGCCGGTGGCTGCAGGAGCCGCGGCTGCCGCTGGAGCAGCGGCCTGTGCCGGAGCGGCAGCAGGCGCAGCACCCGCCACTTCGAAGACCATAATCAGAGAGCCGGTGGACACTTTGTCGCCGGTGTTGATTTTGATCTCTTTCACGACGCCCGCAAACGGAGCCGGCACTTCCATAGAAGCTTTGTCGCCTTCTACGGTGATCAGGGACTGTTCAGCGGCGATAGTGTCGCCCACTTTGACCATGATCTCAGTCACTTCAACTTCGTCACCGCCGATGTCTGGGACATGGACTTCTTTCGCTGCCGCAGCAGCCGGTGCGGCTGCCGGAGCGGCTTCTTTCTTCTCTTCTGCCGGAGCAGGTGCAGCGGCTGCTGCACCGTCAGCGGAATCGAAAATCATGATCAGTTTGCCCGTCTCGGTTTTGTCGCCAACAGAGACTTTAATCTCTTTAACAACGCCAGCCTGCGGAGAGGGGACTTCCATAGAGGCTTTATCGCCTTCTACGGTGATCAGCGACTGTTCGGCTTCAACCTTGTCGCCCACTTTGACCAGGATCTCGGTGATTTCAACTTCATCTGCCCCGATGTCCGGTACTTTGATTTCGATAGCCATTATTCTTTTACCTCTTACGCCAGACGCGGGTTAACTTTTTCTGCATCGATGTTGAATTTGGTAATTGCATCCGCAACCACTTTCTTATCGATTTCGCCACGTTTAGCCAGTTCGCCCAGTGCCGCTACCACCACGTAGGACGCATCCACTTCGAAGTGGTGACGCAGGTTTTCACGGCTGTCAGAGCGACCGAAACCGTCGGTACCCAGTACGCGATAATCATCAGCCGGTACATAAGTACGAACCTGTTCGGCAAACAGTTTCATATAGTCAGTAGATGCTACAGCCGGCGCGTCGTTCATCACCTGAGCGATGTACGGAACGCGCGGTGTTTCCATTGGGTGCAGCATGTTCCAACGTTCACAGTCCTGACCATCACGTGCCAGTTCAGTGAAGGAGGTGACGCTGTACACGTCAGAGCCCACGCCGTAGTCTTTCGCCAGGATCTGCGCTGCTTCACGAACGTGACGCAGGATAGAACCGGAGCCCAGCAGCTGAACTTTACCTTTGCTACCTTCCAGGGTTTCGAGTTTGTAGATACCTTTACGGATACCTTCCTCAGCACCTTCCGGCATGGCTGGCATGTGGTAGTTTTCGTTCAGCGTGGTGATGTAGTAGTAAACGTTCTCTTGTTTCTCACCGTACATACGCTCCAGACCATCGTGCATGATGACCGCAACTTCGTATGCGTAAGACGGATCGTAAGAGATACAGTTCGGGATAGTCAGAGACTGAATATGGCTGTGACCATCTTCGTGCTGCAGACCTTCACCATTCAGCGTTGTACGACCGGACGTCCCGCCAATCAGGAAGCCACGCGCCTGCTGGTCACCTGCTGCCCAGCACAGGTCGCCGATACGCTGGAACCCGAACATGGAGTAGTAGATGTAGAACGGAATCATCGGCAGGTCGTTGGTGCTGTAAGAGGTCGCCGCCGCCAGCCAGGAAGACCCTGCGCCCAGCTCGTTGATCCCTTCCTGCAGAATCTGACCTTTCTCGTCTTCTTTGTAGTACGCAACCTGCTCACGGTCCTGCGGGGTGTACTGCTGGCCGTTCGGGCTGTAAATACCAATCTGACGGAACAGACCTTCCATACCGAAAGTACGCGCTTCGTCGGCGATGATCGGAACCAGACGATCTTTGATCGATTTGTTCTTCAGCATCACGTTCAGAGCACGAACGAAAGCGATAGTGGTGGAGATTTCTTTGTTCTGCTCTTCCAGCAGCGCGCCGAAGTCTTCCAGGGTCGGCAGTTCCAGCTTCTCAGTGAAGTTCGGCTGACGGCTCGGCAGGTAGCCGTGCAGCGCCTGGCGACGTTCGTGCAAGTATTTGTGCTCTTCAGAACCTTCCGGGAAGGTAATGTAAGACAGTTTTTCAACCTGCTCGTCAGTGACAGGAACATTGAAACGGTCGCGGATATAACGCACGCCGTCCATGTTCATTTTCTTCACCTGGTGCGCGATGTTTTTACCTTCGGCGGTGTCACCCATGCCATAACCTTTGATGGTATGGGCCAGGATTACGGTAGCTTTGCCTTTGGTTTCCTGCGCTTTTTTCAGTGCTGCGTAAACTTTCTTCGGATCGTGACCACCACGGTTCAGCGCCCAGATCTGCTCATCAGTCCAGTCTGCAACCAGTGCTGCGGTTTCCGGGTATTTACCAAAGAAGTGCTCACGAACATACGCACCATCTTTGGATTTGAAGGTCTGGTAGTCGCCGTCAACGGTTTCGTTCATCAGTTGGATCAGTTTACCGCTGGTATCTTTACGCAGCAGCTCATCCCAACGACCACCCCACATCACTTTGATCACGTTCCAGCCAGCACCTTCAAAGATACCTTCCAGTTCGTTAACGATTTTGCCGTTACCGGTGACCGGGCCGTCCAGACGCTGCAGGTTACAGTTGATGACGAAGACCAGGTTGTCCAGTTTTTCACGGGTCGCGATAGTGATCGCCCCTTTGGATTCTGGTTCGTCCATTTCACCGTCGCCGAGGAAAGCGTAAACGGTCTGTTTAGAGGTGTCTTTCAGGCCACGGTGTTCCAGATATTTCAGGAACTTAGCCTGATAGATTGCACCGATTGGACCCAGCCCCATAGAAACGGTCGGGAACTGCCAGAATTCTGGCATCAGTTTCGGGTGCGGGTAGGAAGACAGGCCATTGCCATGAACTTCCTGACGGAAGTTGTCCATCTGCTCTTCAGTCAGACGGCCTTCCAGGAATGCGCGGGCATAAATGCCCGGGGAGATGTGGCCCTGGAAGTACACCAGGTCGCCGCCATCCTGCTCATTGCGGGCGCGGAAGAAGTGGTTGAAGCAAACATCGTAGACCGTCGCAGAAGACTGGAAGGATGCCATGTGGCCGCCCAGCTCGAGGTCTTTTTTAGACGCACGCAGCACGGTCATGATGGCGTTCCAACGGATAGCAGAACGAATACGACGCTCCAGCTCCAGATTGCCCGGGTATTCCGGCTCATCTTCAACGGCAATAGTGTTGATGTAATTGCTTGCCCCAGTACCTGCCGCTACTTTCACGCCGCCTTTGCGGGCTTCAGAAAGAAGCTGGTCGATCAGATACTGAGCGCGCTCAACACCTTCTTCACGGATGACCGATTCGATCGCCTGTAGCCAGTCGCGAGTTTCGATCGGATCCACGTCATTTGGGAAACGTTCTGACATGGGGGTATTCCTTATCTATCTAATACGTTGAGTTATCTGGAACCTGTCCCATTACGTTCTCGTCAGAGAGCGTAATAAGACAGGTTCTGCGTTTAGTTGCCGCGCACTTTATATGGCGCTTGATTTACAACATCTTCTGGTTAACGTTCTGCCAGAAAAATCACTAATTCTTTCGTTGCTCCAGGCGACGTAAGGCGCGTTCACGACGGCTCTCCTCACGGCTTCTGTCCAGCAGAATCTCTTCGATAAACGCCAGATGGCGATGTGATGCTTCACGCGCCTCTTCTGGCTTACCGGCAATAATCGCTTCGAAAATACGGGTGCGGTGACCACTCACCAGCGGAAGCATCTCGCGACGCGAATAGAGCAACTCGAAGTTCTGACGTACGTTCTGGGCCAGCATGGGTTCCATACACCTTAGCAGATGGAGTAAAACCACATTGTGTGCCGCTTCGGTGACAGCAATTTGATACTGGAGGACGGCATCGGACTCGGCATCGCGGTCGCCCGACTCTTGCGCGAGTTCGATGGCATGGTGCAGTTCACGAATGCGCGTTTTGTCTTCATCCGTGCTGCGCAACGCTGCGTAGTATGCAGCAATGCCTTCCAGCGCATGGCGCGTCTCAAGCAGGTCAAACTGGGATTCAGGATGGTCGGAGAGCAGTTCTACCAGTGGATCGCTAAAGCTCTGCCACAGGCTGCTCTGAACAAAAGTGCCACCGCCCTGGCGACGAAGCAGCAATCCCTTCGCTTCGAGACGTTGAATCGCCTCACGCAGGGAGGGACGGGAGACGTCGAACTGTTTCGCCAGTTCACGTTCCGGTGGGAGTTTTTCGCCCGGGCGCAGTGTGCCCTCAAGAATCAAAAACTCCAGCTGTTGCTCAATCACATCGGATAATTTTGGTTGGCGGATTTTGCTGTAGGCCATGATGTCCTGTCTTAAGCCATTTGCCCGAAGTCAATTGGTCTTACCAATTTCATATCTGTGACGCTAAAGTAACAAAGTATTCACCTTATGTCCATACAGGTTTTGATTGAAATCAGTAAACCAGGCACATTTTAACAACATCACAGAAATAACGTTTCAAACATGTAACTATGCACAAATGTTAAATTTACCACCCATGAGGTAGTTTTAACCTTATTGAAACGAAGAAAAATCCTGGTTGAACCGATTCAAATGCGTTTTTATGCATGTTTTCTATATAGGCAAGCATTTTACATCTAACGGAAGTGTTATCAGGGAGTAAGAGGCGGAACATACAACTGCTCTCTTTTTATTCAACTCGTCATCATCCATTCACAAAGCAGGTGCATTCCCTGCCGCATACCATTATTCTGATCCGGACAAAAGAGTTTCGGCGACATTTTAAAAACCATTGCTGTAAACATAATAATACAACAGACGGAATTGCAAACTTACACGCATTACTGCGTAGGACAAATAATAATTACTCAAATTGCCCGGTCGCCGTTACGCGGCCGAGTGCTGAAGGGTAAACCACACACGAGGTTTCATGATGGACAGTCAGCAGCACGGCGAGCAGCTAAAGCGCGGCCTTAAGAACCGCCATATCCAGCTTATCGCGCTGGGCGGCGCGATAGGAACAGGCCTGTTCCTGGGAAGCGCCTCCGTAATTCAGTCCGCGGGCCCCGGTATTATTCTGGGTTATGCGATAGCCGGTTTTATTGCCTTCCTTATTATGCGTCAGTTGGGTGAAATGGTGGTTGAGGAACCGGTCGCCGGTTCATTCAGTCATTTTGCCTACAAGTACTGGGGAAGTTTTGCGGGATTTGCGTCGGGCTGGAACTATTGGGTGCTGTATGTGCTGGTTGCAATGGCGGAACTGACCGCCGTCGGCAAGTACATTCAGTTCTGGTGGCCGGAGATCCCCACCTGGGTTTCGGCAGCCATTTTCTTTATTGCGATCAACGCCATCAACCTGACCAACGTAAAAGTGTTCGGTGAGATGGAGTTCTGGTTTGCCATCATCAAAGTCATCGCCGTGGTCGCGATGATCATCTTTGGTGGCTGGCTGTTGTTCAGCGGCAACGGCGGCCCGCAGGCGACCGTTCGCAACCTGTGGGAACAGGGCGGCTTCCTGCCTCACGGTATGACCGGGCTGGTAATGATGATGGCGATCATCATGTTCTCTTTCGGCGGGCTTGAGCTGGTCGGTATCACCGCTGCCGAAGCCGATAACCCGGAGCAGAGCATTCCCAAAGCCACCAACCAGGTTATCTATCGTATTCTGATTTTCTATGTGGGTTCACTGGCCGTTCTGCTTTCCCTGCTGCCGTGGACGCGTGTCACTGCTGACACCAGCCCGTTTGTCCTGATCTTCCACGAACTGGGCGATACCTTCGTGGCAAACGCGCTGAATGTCGTGGTTCTGACGGCTGCGCTGTCGGTGTACAACAGCTGCGTTTACTGTAACAGCCGCATGCTGTTTGGTCTGGCGCAACAGGGTAACGCCCCGAAAATCCTGCTCACTATCGACAAACGCGGCGTGCCGGTGAATACCATCATCGTTTCGGCGCTGGTGACGGCGCTGTGCGTATTGATCAACTACATGGCACCTGAATCCGCCTTCGGTCTGTTGATGGCGCTGGTAGTCTCCGCACTGGTGATCAACTGGGCGATGATCAGTCTTGCGCACATTAAATTCCGTCGCGCCAAGCAGCAACAGGGAGTGAAAACCCGCTTCCCGGCGCTGTTCTACCCGTTGGGTAACTGGGTCTGTCTTGCCTTCATGGCGGCGGTGCTGGTAATAATGCTGATGACGCCGGGTATGGCGATTTCGGTTTACTTGATCCCTGTATGGCTGGTTGTCCTTGGCATCGGTTATCTGTGCAAACAGAAATCCGCAAAGACGGCGAAAGCACATTAATTCCTTGAACCCTCACCCGTCCTGGGTGAGGGTTGTTACCTGCCTCACACTTTTCCCCCTACAGCCATTTCGTCCCTGTCAGCGGCGCTATTCTGCAACGCAATTCATGGCTTACAGACGAATAATTCTTTCCATCACCTTGATGGGGAGACATCTCAATGGATACAGATAAGCTGTCGGTAAGAGAAAAGATAGGTTATGGCATGGGCCCAACGACGCTGAAATTGCAGGCTCTACGATCCTAATCGCCATACCCATCTGAAGCTGATTCGCTGGGATGACCACGGAATGCCAGACTTCGGCATTCCGCCCGCAGATACGCGTTGAAATATTGCCCGGTAACACACTACTTACCGGGCGTCCTGCCAGGACGTTAAATCAACGTGCCATAAATGGTGAGCACGGCAATCACCACCACTAAGGCAAACGACGTTTTCTTTGCCATAGAAACGGCCGCTTTCGGCGTTTCAACCTTATCGGTATGCGGCTCACGCGCCAGCGAGAACTGCGCCAGGCGTGTTAACACCTGATATTGCGAAGTTCGCAAATCCGCCAGCGAGGCAAACCATGCGGGCAGCGCCTTTTCTCCATGACCGATCAGGGCATACACCACGCCCGCCAGACGTACCGGGATCCAGTCCAGAACATGAAGAATGGCATCGATGCCGGACTGTAAACGTTCATGCGGTGTCTGATAGCGCGCCAGCCAGGACTGCCACGAACGCAGGAAGGCGTAGCCCACCAGCAGTACCGGCCCCCATGGACCGCCGACGATCAGCCAGAACAGCGGCGCGATATAAAAACGGAAGTTAATCCACAGCAGCGCGTTTTGCAGTTCACGCAAAAACTCACGCTCATTGCAATCCGGTGGGATGCCATGAATCATCGTCAGTTCGCTGGCCATCGCCGTTCGGGCATGCGCATCATCGCGCGCCGCCGCGTTAAGGTAAGCGTGATAGTGCATCCGCACTTTGCCCGCGCCAATGCACAGCAGGCCAATCAGGATCCACGCCACGATCGTCGGTACATTAAACAACAGACCTTCCAGTGCGCGCAGCAACAGGAACGTGACCACCATCGCGATGATCATCATCCCGAGTGTCCGCGCCATCGAGAAGCGTTTGACCCGACGAAAAAAAGCTTCTAACCGGTGATCGAGCTGCCAGTGTTCGCCCAGCTTAAACAGGCGCTCGACGAGCAGCACCAGTAATGTCGTAAACAGCGTCATGTCATCTCCTTATCTGACGAGGCGGTGATCAGGGCGCGAAACCTTGCCCAGTCAAAAGCCGGACCGGGATCGGTCTTACGCTCAGGCGCAATATCGCAGTGCCCGGTTATGTTTTCGGCAACGGCCGGGTAAATCTTTATCAATGCACGCGTGACGGCGGCCAGTTGTTGGTACTGAGCATCGGTGTAGGCCAGCGTATCGGTCCCTTCCAGCTCAATGCCAATCGAAAAATCATTGCAGCGTTCACGCCCATGATAGTTCGACACACCGGCATGCCACGCACGCTTATCGAAAGGAACATACTGAACGATTTCACCATCGCGACGAATCAGACAATGGGCGGAAACGCGAAGATGCACAATGTCGGCAAAAAAAGGATGGGCGTTGGGATCAATAGTTCCGGTGAATAGTGCGTCAATCCACGGGCCGCCAAATTCGCCGGGCGGCAGGCTGATATTGTGCACCACCAGCAAAGAAGGGACTTCATCATCCGGGCGGCAATCGTAATGCGGAGAAGGAACGCGTCGCGCTTCTGCCAGCCAGCCCTTGTCTAACAACATGCCGAATCTCCTTTTGAGTGGTGCTTATAGCCGCTTCAGAGTAGCATGTTTCTACCTTATGATTCGTTAGCAATTTGGAGTTTTCTCATGCCGCCTCGCCGCTATAACCCTGACTACCGACGTGACGCGCTGTTGGAACGTATTAACCTGGATATCCCAAACGTTGTCGCCCAGGCGCTGCGTGAAGATTTAGGTGGTGAAGTGGATGCCAGCAACGACATTACGGCTCAACTTTTACCGGAGAACACCCGTTCTCATGCCACAGTCATCACCCGTGAAGACGGTGTTTTTTGTGGCAAACGCTGGGTCGAAGAGGTCTTTATTCAACTGGCTGGCGACGATGTCAGTATCACCTGGCATGTGGATGACGGCGACAGCATCAAAGCGAATCAACCGCTGTTTGAACTGGACGGTCCCTCTCGCGTGTTACTGACCGGCGAGCGTACCGCGCTAAACTTCGTACAGACCCTGTCAGGTGTCGCCAGCGAAGTACGTAAATACGTCGATATCCTGGCGGGCACGAAAACCCAACTGCTTGACACACGTAAAACGCTGCCGGGGCTGCGTACTGCGTTGAAATATGCCGTGCTCTGCGGCGGTGGCGCGAATCATCGTCTGGGTCTTTCCGATGCCTTCCTGATCAAAGAGAACCACATTATTGCTTCTGGTTCCGTGCGTCAGGCGGTGGAAAAAGCCTTCTGGCTGCATCCGGATGTGCCTGTTGAAGTCGAAGTTGAAAATCTGGATGAACTGGACGACGCGCTGAAAGCCGGTGCCGACATCATCATGCTGGACAACTTTGAAACAGAGCAGATGCGAGAAGCGGTCAAACGGACCAACGGCCAGGCACGACTGGAAGTTTCTGGCAACGTGACCAACGAAACGCTACGTGAATTTGCCGAAACCGGCGTCGACTTTATCTCCGTGGGTGCACTCACCAAGCATCTCCGGGCGCTTGACCTGTCCATGCGCTTCGCTAACGCGTAATCATTATACGGCCCGATCACGCGCTGTTTATCGGGCCTGCTTATTCCTTTCAATCGCTAAAATCCTCGTCGTGCCTCGCAATCTCATTGCCTGCAACTGCAATCCGATAACATTCTTCTGAACCCGCCTTCCCGATTCATTTTTTACCACTCGCCCACCGCATCCACGTTTGCCAAAGTGACGTCCATTCACTCAAGGAGCGAACAATGGATAAACAACGCGGATTTACCCTTATTGAACTGATGGTGGTGATCGGCATTATCGCGATCCTCAGCGCCATCGGCATTCCGGCCTACCAGAACTATCTACGCAAAGCGGCGCTGACCGATATGCTACAAACCTTTGTTCCCTACCGCACCGCCGTTGAACTCTGCGCCCTGGAGCATGGCGGCACGGACACCTGCGACGCAGGCGTCAACGGCATCCCATCGGCAACGACGACACGCTATGTCTCGGAAATGAGCATTGAGAATGGAGTGGTTTCTCTTACCGGGCAGGAAAGTCTGAACGGACTTAGCGTCATCATGACGCCAGGATGGGACAAAGCAGAGGGCATTACGGGCTGGACGCGCAACTGCAACATCCCGAATGACAGCACGTTAAAACAGGCCTGCGAAGACGTCTTTCGCTTTGACAGTCACTAAGGACGCGCAATGAATACGACGCAACTCAGCGCGCTGTGCCAGCGCTACCAGGGAATATTACTTGATGCCAGTAACGATGCGATACACATTGCTGTCGAAGATGCCCCCTCTCATGAACTGCTGGACGCCCTGCATTTCGCCACGACCCGCCGCATTGAGATTGCCTGCTGGACGCGCCAGCAAATGGAGCAACACCAACATCAGTCCTCACCCATGCTTCCGTCCGTGGTTCCTGAAAGCAGCATCAGCACCACGATTTTGCTGGATAAAACATTACAGAGCGCGTTGGCGAAACGGGCCTCAGATATCCACATAGAACCCGCAGAGCATCACGTTCGCCTTCGCTTACGGGTGGACGGCGTGCTGCATAGCTTACCCGATATCGCCAAAGAGACCGGCATCGCCCTGACGGCACGCCTGAAAGTGTTAAGTCATCTGGATATTGCGGAACACCGCCTGCCGCAGGACGGGCAATTTACCGTTGAACTAAACGGTGCTGCCGTCTCATTTCGTATCGCCACCCTTCCCTGCCGTTATGGCGAAAAAGTGGTGCTGCGGTTGCTGCATCAGGTGAATCAGGCGCTGGATGTCTCCACGCTGGGGATGCACGACACGCAGCTTTCTGCCTTCATCCACGCCCTGCAACAGCCACAAGGGCTGATCCTCGTCACTGGCCCCACAGGCAGCGGTAAAACGGTCACCCTCTATAGCGCGTTGCAAACACGAAACGCACCGGAGGTGAACCTGTGCAGCGTTGAAGATCCGGTAGAAATTCCCCTCAACGGTATCAATCAAACGCAGATCCATCCGCGTGCCGGACTGACCTTTCAGGGCGTATTGCGGGCACTGCTACGTCAGGATCCGGATGTCATTATGGTGGGCGAAATCCGCGACGGCGAAACCGCAGAGATTGCCATTAAGGCCGCACAAACCGGGCATCTGGTGCTCTCCACACTGCATACTAACTCAACCTGCGAAGCGCTGGTGCGTTTACAACAGATGGGCGTGGCGCGCTGGATGCTCTCTTCCGCGTTAACCCTGGTTGTGGCGCAACGGTTAGTCAGAAAGCTGTGTCCACACTGCCGACGGCTTGTCGACGACCCGATTCGTTTACCGCCCACATGCTACCCAACCCCGCTGCCCCGCTGGCAGGCGGTTGGCTGCGAGCACTGCTATCACGGATTCTATGGTCGCACGGCACTGTTTGAGCTGCTCGCGATCACTGCTGAACTTCGCCATCAGATCGCCACCGACGCCTCAGCCACAACGCTGGAAACCTATGCAAAACAGGCAGGAATGAGCACACTCTTTGAAAGCGGATGTCGCGCCGTCGATCAAGGACTGACGACCTTTGAAGAACTGGTGCGCATTCTGGGTATGCCGGATGATCACTAAAAAGCTGTGGTACTGGCAGGGAGTGAATCACGATGGCCTGCCTGGGGAGGGAACCCGTTGGGCGGAAAACCGACTCCTGTTGATGCAGGAACTGGAACAGCATCAGATAATACCTTTGCGCGTGAAACCCTTACGCGTAAAGCGTGCGCTCTGGCGCAGTGACAAATCCACGGAAATGATTCACCAACTCGCGACGCTGCTAAAAGCGGGGCTAACGTTGTCTGAAGGGCTGGAACTGCTTGCCGGACAGCAACCGAGCAAGCAGTGGCAAGCCCTGTTAGGGAGCCTTGCAAACGAACTGGAACACGGTACACCGCTCTCCAGCGCGCTGGCGCAGTGGCCTGACGTGTTTCCACCGCTGTATCAGGCGATGATACGCACCGGAGAGCTAACCGGGAAACTGGATGAATGTTGCTTTGAACTCGCCCGCCAACAGAAAGCGCAAAGGCAGCTAACCGATAAGGTCAAAAAAGCGCTGCGCTACCCCATCATTATTTTAACGATGGCGGTCATGGTGGTGGTTGCGATGCTCCACTTTGTCCTGCCTGAATTTTCCGCCATTTACCGGACCTTTAACACACCGCTACCTGCACTCACTCAGGGGATCATCGCGTTTGCCGACTGGAGCCAACGCTGGGGTGGGCTGATTGCCCTGATGATCGTCATGCTAACTACAGCCAACAGCCTGCTGAGCCGAAAGCCCGGCTGGCAAATTCTGCGTCAGCGAGGATTACTCCGCATGCCTGTGATGGGCCAGTTGATCAGAGGTCAGAAGCTCACGCAAATCTTTACCATCCTCGCGCTGACCCAAACGGCAGGGATCGCATTTTTACCCGCGCTTGAGAGTGTGAAAGAGACGATTCAGTGCCCTTACTGGGCACTGCGCCTGGCACAGGTACAGCACGATATCAGTACCGGCGTGCCCATCTGGCAGGCGCTCAAAAATGCACAAGAATTTAGCCCGTTATGTCTGCAACTGGTCAGGACAGGAGAAGCCTCTGGCTCGCTGGATACCATGCTGCGCAACCTTGCCCGTCATCATGATGAACATACCCAGGCGATGGCTGACAATCTGGCGGCACTCCTGGAACCGGCGCTGCTGGTGATTACCGGACTTATCATCGGCACACTGGTCGTAGCGATGTATTTACCGATTTTTCATCTGGGCGATGCGATGAGTGGCGTGGGATAACGAAGGGAAGTCGACAGCAGAACTGGCGCTGAATTCAGCGCCAGTTCAGGAGATTACAGGCTATTGAAAACGCGGTTTTCTTGTTCCTGAACCCGGATAAACGTTGTACGTTTTGTCAGTTCTTTCAGGCGAGAGGCACCAACATAGGTACAGGCAGAACGCAGGCCGCCAAGAATATCACGTGCGGTGTTCTCCACCGGGCCGCGCAGCGGCAGCTTGACGGTTTTACCTTCTGCAGCACGATACTGTGCAACGCCGCCGACATGACGGGTCATAGCGGATTCAGAGCTCATACCGTAGAACAGCATGAATTTTTCGCCGTTTTCTTCAACGACTTTACCGCCGCTCTCTTCGTGACCAGCCAGCATACCGCCAAGCATCACGAAATCGGCGCCACCGCCGAATGCTTTTGCCACATCGCCAGGCATGGTGCAACCACCATCGCTGACAATCATCCCACCCAGGCCATGTGCCGCATCAGCACATTCGATCACCGCAGACAGTTGTGGATAACCGACACCGGTTTTCACACGCGTGGTGCAGACGGAACCCGGGCCAATCCCAACTTTAACAATATCCGCACCAGACAGAACCAGTTCTTCACACATCTCACCCGTCACCACGTTACCGGCGCAAATGGTTTTGGTCGGCCAGGCTTCACGCGCTTTCGACACGAACTGGACGAAGTGTTCAGAGTAGCCATTGGCGACGTCGATGCAGACAAAATTCAGTGCCGGATTCAGCGCCAGAATCTGTTGGGTCTTTGCGAAATCCGCATCAGAGGTACCGGTAGAGACCATGACATGCTTGAGCACATCGGCAGACGCCGCGCCAACAAAGGCCGCCCATTCTTCAACGGTGTAATGCTTATGAACAGCGGTCAGAACATCGAAAGAGGCGAGAGCCGTTGCCATCGCGAATGTCCCGACGGTATCCATGTTTGCAGCAATAATAGGTACGCCGGACCAGGTCTGACCTGAATGTTTAAAGGTGAATTGACGTTCCAGCTCAACATCGGAACGACTTTTAAGGGTAGAACGCTTAGGGCGGATAAGAACGTCTTTAAAACCTAACTTCAGATCTTCTTCAATACGCATGTGCGGATTCCTGGGGTTAAGGGCTATTAGTATGAGAGCGCAACTCCAGTGACGCTATCATACGCACTAATCAATGCTGCGCAAGACTGCGAAATTCTCTTTTTTTACGCTACAATCCCATAAATTTACCTGGCGAATAGCAGGTGTTCTATTAGGCATCGCCGCCAGTGTACGTTCAAATTTCAACCAATTGATTATCATAGTGAATTCCCGGGAACCGAGCTTATGAGGTATACAGTAGCCTTAACTGGCGGCATTGGCAGTGGTAAAAGCACCGTTGCGAATGCCTTTGCTGACCTCGGAATTCAGATAATTGACGCAGATATTATTGCCCGCCAGGTCGTTGAACCGGGCAAACCTGCGTTGGTTGCGATTGCAGAACATTTTGGTCCGGAGCTGATTGCCTCAGACGGCACGCTGCATCGTCGTCTGCTTCGCGAACGGATTTTTGCCCATCCGCAAGAAAAGGCCTGGCTCAATGCCTTGCTCCATCCGCTCATTCAGCAGGAGACCCGACGTCAGTTTCAGCAGGCGACGTCTGCGTATGTGCTGTGGGTGGTGCCATTACTGGTTGAAAACGGGCTTTATCGCCTGGCAAACCGCGTGCTTGTGGTGGATGTTTCTCCCGAAACGCAGCTTTCCCGGACTATGCAGCGCGACGACGTTACACGCGCGCACGTTGAACAGATTCTCGCTGCCCAGGCGTCGCGTGAAGCGCGCCTTGCCGTGGCAGACGATGTTATTGATAATAATGGCGCACCAGACTCCATCATGTCGGATGTCGCCCGCCTGCACGCACGTTATCTCCAGCTTGCGTCGCAGTTTGTCTCACAGGAAAAACCGTAATGCACACCCAGGTCCTTTTTGAACACCCTCTCAATGAGAAGATGCGTACATGGTTGCGCATTGAGTTTTTGGTTCAACAGCTCTCCGCCCGCTTACCGCTCGCAGATCATTCAGATGCCCTGCACTTCTTTCGTAATGCCGGAGATTTGTTGGACGTATTCGAACGTGGTGAAGTGCGTACAGAATTACTGAAAGAGCTTGAGCGCCAACAACGGAAACTTCAGGCATGGATTGAAGTCCCCGGCGTCGACCAGAGCCGCATTGATGCGCTGCGCCAGCAGTTAAAAACGGCCGGTAGCATTTTGATTTCCGCGCCGCGTATGGGGCAATTTTTGCGAGAGGATCGACTGATTGCCCTGGTCCGCCAGCGTCTGAGTATACCCGGCGG
Source organism: Citrobacter sp. (assembly GCA_019415335.1). Next base: position 74,610 of record DXKH01000071.1, read on the forward strand.
TTGTTGTAGCTTTGATTTACCGACGCTGCATATCTGGCTGCATATGCCACAAGTACAGCGCGATGCGCAGGTCGATAGCTGGCTTGCCAGTCTGAACCCGCTGAACCAGGCGCTGACTCTGATCCTTGATTTAATTCGTAACTCGGCACCGTTCCGTAAACAAACCAGTCTGAACGGGTTTTATCAGGATAACGGGGAGGATGCGGATTTACTGCGTCTACAGTTGCCGCTAGGTTTGCAGCTTTATCCGCAAATTTCCGGCCACAAGAGTCGTTTTGCGATCCGTTTTATGCCGCTCGATAGCGACAATGGCGTGGTACCTGAGCGCCTCGATTTCGAACTGGCCTGCTGTTAAGGAGTTAAGATGTCAGAGACGATCACCGTAAACTGCCCTACCTGCGGCAAAACGGTTGTATGGGGTGAAGTCAGTCCATTCCGCCCGTTTTGTTCCAAACGTTGTCAGTTGATCGATTTAGGCGAATGGGCCGCTGAAGAGAAACGCATTGCCAGCAGTGGCGATCTGTCCGACAGCGACGACTGGAGCGAAACGAAAGAGTAAGCAGAGAGGATGTGGGGGATCAATATGCCCCCACCGTGCGTTACCGAATGACGGCGTCGCCTTATCCGGCCTACAGGTTTTGTTTTAACTTCGCAATCACAGGCTCATTCGCCGGAGGAAAATCCTCCGCCTGTAACGTTCCAGCAGCAATCCATTTTCCAGGTTGCCCCTCTTTTCCCCACGGTTCGCCTTTCCAGCTTTCAACCAGCCAGAACCACAGCGTGATATGCCTGTCCGGAAACTGATATTCCAGCTTCTCGAAAAGCCTGGCATCTACCGGCGTAATGCCCACCTCTTCCTGTAGCTCGCGGTTCAGCGCCTGCTCCGGCGTCTCTCCGGTCTCAATCTTTCCACCTGGGAACTCCAGTTTGTTCGCCATGTGCGCGTCGGCCGCACGCTGGGTGATAAAGATTTCGTTATACGGATTACGAATAATCCCGACCGCGATGTTCAGTTTTTTCATCTTGTCGTACCCATAAAAAAGGCGCAGTTTCCTGCGCCTCATCGTTATTATGCAGACCTTAGCTCAGACGGCCGTGGCACTGTTTGTATTTTTTACCAGAACCACACGGGCACGGATCGTTACGACCCACTTTACGTTCGCCCGTTTGTGCCGCCAGATCGGCCGCCGCGGCGCTGTCGTCGTCCTGATGGCTGAGCTGTTGCATCTGCGCTAAACGCTCCGCTTCTTCACGACGCTGTTGCTCCATCGCTTCGACTTCTTCCGGCATGCGAACCTGAACTTTGCTCAATGTACTGATCACTTCGTACTTCAGTGTTTCCAGCATCGAGGCAAACATAGAGAAGGATTCGCGCTTATATTCCTGCTTCGGATCTTTCTGCGCATAGCCACGCAGGTGGATACCCTGACGCAGGTAATCCATTGCAGCCAGGTGCTCTTTCCACAGGGAATCAAGCGTTTGCAGCATGACGCCTTTTTCGAAGTGACGCATCATCTCTGCGCCAACGACATCTTCTTTGCGCTGATACACTTCGATGGCCTGCGCCAGAATACGCTCACGCAGTGTCTCTTCATGCAGTTCTGGCTCTTTATCCAGCCATTCTGCAATCGGCATCTCCAGATCGAAGTCATTTTTCAGACGTTCCTGCAGACCCGGAATATCCCACATTTCTTCCAAAGACTGCGGTGGAATGTAAGCATCTATGGTGGCTTTGAACACGTCTTCACGAATGCTGTTGATGGTTTCGCTAACGTCGCTCACATCCAGCAGTTCGTTACGCTGGGTATAGATCGCACGACGCTGATCGTTGGCAACATCATCGTATTCCAGCAGTTGCTTACGAATATCGAAGTTGCGGCTTTCCACTTTACGCTGCGCGTTGGCAATTGCTTTGGTGACCCACGGGTGCTCAATGGCCTCGCCCGGTTTCATCCCCAGTTTACGCATCATGCCGGACACACGGTCAGAGGCAAAAATACGCATCAACGCGTCTTCCATCGACAGGTAGAAACGCGAAGACCCCGCATCCCCCTGACGACCGGAACGACCACGCAGCTGGTTATCGATACGACGCGATTCATGACGCTCAGTACCGATAATGTGCAGACCACCGGACGCCAGCACCGCTTCATGGCGAACCTGCCAGTCGGCTTTAATCTGTGCAATCTGTTCTGGCGTTGGATTTTCCAGCGCGGCCACTTCTGCCTGCCAGCTACCGCCCAGCACGATATCCGTACCACGACCAGCCATGTTGGTGGCGATGGTCACTGCCGCCGGGTAGCCCGCCTGCGCGACGATCGCAGCTTCGTTGGCGTGGAATTTGGCGTTCAGTACGTTGTGTTTGATACCCGCTTTGGTCAGTTCGTTAGAAACCACTTCGGATTTCTCGATGGAGATGGTCCCCACCAGCACTGGCTGACCATTAGCGGTACGCTCTTTAATATCTTCAATGATGGCCTGAATTTTTTCCGCTTCAGTCATGTAGACCAGATCCGGCATGTCCTTACGGATCATCGGACGGTTGGTCGGCACCACCACGGTATCCAGTTTGTAGATTGAGCTGAACTCGAACGCTTCGGTATCAGCCGTACCGGTCATACCGGCCAGTTTTTCATACAGACGGAAGTAGTTCTGGAAAGTAATCGAGGCCAGCGTCTGGTTCTCGTTCTGGATTTCCACACCCTCTTTCGCTTCAACAGCCTGGTGCAGACCATCGGACCAGCGACGGCCCTGCATAGTACGACCGGTGTGTTCGTCAACGATGATGACTTCACCATCTTTCACAATGTAGTCAACATCGCGAGTGAACAGCGCATGCGCGCGCAGCGCAGCGGTCACGTGGTGCATCAGCATGATGTTGCCCGGAGAGTACAGCGACTCGCCTTCATCCATAATGCCTTCTTTCACCAGCAGTTCTTCAATCAGCACCAGACCACGTTCGGTCAGGTTGACCTGACGCGCTTTTTCATCCACAGAGAAGTGACCCTCACCCTGGAAGCTGTCGGAGTCTTCTTTCTCCTGGCGAATCAGATGTGGGATGATTTTGTTCACTTTCTTGTACATTTCCGAGCTGTCTTCAGCCGGGCCGGAAATGATCAGCGGCGTACGCGCTTCATCGATCAGGATGGAGTCGACCTCATCCACCAGCGCATAGTGCAGTTTACGCTGTACGCGTTCTTCAGGGCTGAACGCCATGTTGTCGCGCAGGTAGTCAAAACCATATTCGTTGTTGGTGCCGTAAGTAATGTCCGCGGCATAAGCTTCGCGCTTGGCTGGCGCAGGCATACCCGGCAGGTTGATGCCGACGGTCATACCGAGGAATTCGAATAACGGACGGTTATTTTCGGCGTCACGCTGCGCCAGATAGTCGTTCACGGTAACCACGTGAACGCCTTTGCCGCTCAGCGCGTTCAGGTAAGCAGGCAGCGTGGCGGTCAGGGTTTTACCTTCACCGGTACGCATTTCCGCGATGCAGCGCTCATTAAGTACCATCCCACCGAGCAACTGAACGTCGAAGTGACGCATGCCGAATACGCGCTTACTGGCCTCACGTACGACAGCAAACGCTTCCGGGATCAGGCTTTCCACGCTTTCGCCTTTTTCCAGACGCGCGCGGAATTCACCAGTTTTCGCTTTCAGTTCGTCATCGGAGAGTTTTTCCATCTCCGGTTCCATGGCATTGATCACTGCAACCGCTTTACGCATACGACGCAACGTACGATCGTTACGGCTACCGAAGACTTTCGTTAATAATTTGATTAGCATATTGATATCTCAAACGCCCCGCGATGTGGGGTCATAATAATTAGTTGAAGTTTATTGGGTTTTTTAGCTGAGGCGTTGAGGGCCGGCACGGATCCCCTGCGCCTGACTGATCCAGGCGGGAACGGTGAATATGGCCTGAGGTGTAAAATGGGCATACGTTACGCGCGGCGTGCTTGCCGAAGGCGTTCCTTCCTGAGTCAGCATCGCGCTGAGCGTGTTCAGTAAGGCTAAATGGTGTGCCTGAAGCGGTAACGGTTCTTCAGCAACGGGCAGCGCCTGCGGGGCCATTGCGAAGGAAAGATGACGAATGACTGTACGAATAGCATGCTGATGCCAGTAATCGACGGTGAAGTTGGGGCGACGATTGCTCGCCTCCAGCAACGCCAGTTGGCTGAAATTAACCTTAACGCGTTGCTCGTGACTGCTTGCAGTCGCTTTTGCAGGTGTAGTTGGCTCAACGGCATTTCCGAGCGCGGGCAAGCCAAAACTCGCCGCGACCATCCCTAATAAGAGATGCGGCCAGAAGTAGCGTCTACCTAACTGTCGCCAGCGCGTCAGTATTCCACTCACGTTATTGCCATCCCAATCGTGTTATTCAAAACGTTTTTTGCGCACAAATCTTATCATTAATGCGCAGTCACTACAGCAGTATTGATGAGAAGTTGCGGGTAAAAGTGCTTAAGAAAGCAGCGTTCGCACGGCATCGCAATGCAGTACGCGAAAGAACATGACCGAAAGTCGCTTTCGACAACGGGCAGAGCAGAAAAATGCAAAAAAAAACGACTGGCTTACCTGGCCGGAGAGAGTGCCAGATTAACCAGTCGAATTTATGCGACAACCTGTGTCGTTATGCCAGTACGGTCGAAGGCGCTTTGAAAGCCAGCGGCAGTTCTGCGTCGTCCTGGAAGGTCACAAATTCCCAGGCTTCCTGTTTCGCCAGGACAGCCTGCAGCAGTTTGTTATTCAGTGCATGACCGGATTTGTACGCGGTAAATGCACCAATAATGTTGTGACCACACATGAACAGGTCGCCAATGGCGTCGAGCATTTTGTGACGAACGAATTCATCTTCAAAACGCAGGCCATCTTCGTTCAGTACGCGATAATCGTCAACAACGATGGCACAATCGAAGCTGCCGCCCAGGCACAGGCCACGGGACTGCAGGTATTCGATATCACGCATGAAACCGAAAGTACGCGCGCGGCTAATCTGGCGCATGAATGCATCAGCAGAGAAATTCATCGCGTAGCGCTGAGTGCTGGAGTCGATCGCCGGATGGTTAAAGTCGATGGTAAAATCCAACGTAAAACCATTGTACGGTTTGAACTCAGCCCACTTGTCGCCATCTTCGACCCGAACGGTCTCTTTAATGCGAACAAATTTCTTGGCACTGTTCAGTTCTTCAATACCGGCATCAAGCAGCAGGTAGACGAACGGAGCAGCACTGCCATCCATGATCGGGATTTCCGGAGCATCGACTTCGATAACAATGTTATCGATACCCAGACCCGCCAGAGCAGCGTTAAGGTGCTCAACGGTTGAAATCCGTACATCATGCTCATTAACCAGACACGTACAGAGCATGGTATCACGCACAGATTTGGCATCGGCCGGGAAATCTACCGGTGGATTCAAGTCGGTGCGACGATAGATGACCCCGGTGTTGGCCGGCGCAGGGCGTAATGTCAGGGTAACTTTCTTGCCGGTATGTAAACCGACGCCAGTCGCCTGAACGATACGTTTAAGTGTCCTTTGTTTGATCATCGTATAATCTCGCCAAATTACCTATCCAACCGAAGTGTACTATACATTCGGTGGGCCAGTTTAGCACAAAGAGCCTCGAATCCCAAATTCCAGCCTATTCTTAATCGGCTTGCTTACGCAGGAACGCAGGGATATCCAGATAATCCGGCTCTTTCGCGGTTTGCGGCGTATTGTCGTTCACCACTTTCGCGACCGGTTTCTGCTCTTGCGTCAACGGCGCCATGCCATGCTGCTGGTAACGATCCATCACCGGCTGCTGCACCTGTTTGTTGGTGACCAGGGTGATTTCAGGACGCTTGTCCATACCGATACCGGTTGCCACCACGGTGACACGCAGTTCGTCGTTCATATCCGGGTCCAGAGAGGTACCGATCACCACGGTCGCGTTATCCGATGCAAAAGCACGGATGGTGTTACCCACGGTTTCGAACTCATCAAGACGCAGGTCGAAGCCCGCTGTGATGTTGACCAGTACACCACGCGCACCAGACAGATCGATATCTTCCAGCAGCGGAGAAGAGATCGCCATTTCAGCGGCTTCTTCTGCACGGTCTTCACCGCTCGCCACGCCGGAACCCATCATCGCGTAACCCATTTCGGACATCACAGTGCGCACGTCAGCAAAGTCGACGTTCATCAGACCCGGACGGGTAATCAGTTCGGCGATACCCTGCACCGCGCCTTTCAGCACGTCGTTCGCCGCGCCAAACGCGTCGAGCAAGGAGATACCACGCCCCAGGACTTTCAGCAGTTTGTCGTTCGGAATGGTGATCAGCGAGTCCACATGCTTGGACAGCTCAGTGATCCCCTGCTCAGCGAAAGCCATACGCTTTTTGCCTTCAAAATTGAAAGGCTTGGTCACGACCGCAACGGTCAGGATCCCTAAATCTTTAGCCACTTCAGCAACCACTGGCGCTGCACCAGTACCGGTACCGCCGCCCATGCCTGCTGCGATAAACACCATGTCTGCACCGTCAAGCGCTGCACGCAGAGCTTCACGATCTTCATCTGCAGCATTGCGACCGACTTCCGGGTTCGCACCCGCACCCAGACCTTTGGTAATACCGCTACCAATCTGGATAGTCTGGCCAACCGCTGTCTTTCGCAACGCCTGAGCATCGGTATTTACCGCGAAGAATTCAACACCCTCAATGCGCTCGCGCACCATATGTTCAACGGCATTACCGCCGCCGCCACCGACGCCGATGACTTTAATCACCGCGTCGTTGGTCAGTTCCATAGGTTCAAACATAGTTTCTCTCTCCGTTGTGCCTGTCGCCTGAGGCCGTAATTTTCGCCGGCCTCATAAAAAATTAAAACTCTTTTCGCAGCCAGCTGTTAAGACGTTTAATCCAAGAGCCAACTGAAGCCGTAACACGCTTCTCTACTTCCGCTTCGCCACTTAAATGGGACTCTTTCCCGTAGTGAAGCAGCCCCACCGCCGTTGAGTAATACGGCTCCTGAGCGTAATCCGTCAGACCGGTAATATTCAGCGGCGCACCAATACGCACTTGCGTATGGAACACGCGCTGGGCACAAGCGGCAAGACCTTCAATTTGCGCCGCGCCACCGGTCAGTACAATCCCCGCCGCCAGATGATGTTTCACACCCTGCTGGCGAAGCTGTTCCTGTAATTGCAATATCTCTTCGTTGACCAGGTTGAGCAGTTCGGTATAACGCGGCTCAATCACCTCTGCCAGCGTCTGTCGTTGCAGACTGCGTGGCGGACGCCCGCCCACGCTTGGCACTTCAACGCTTTCGTCTTTTCCGACGATGGATCCCAGCGCGCAGCCATGGCGAACTTTAATCGCTTCGGCGTCACTCGGCGGCGTGCCGAAGGCATACGCGATGTCGCTGGTGACCACATTCCCTGCATAAGGGATCACTTTGGTGTGGCGCAAAGCCCCGCCAGTATAAACGGCGATGTCCATTGTACCACCACCAATATCGACGACGCAGACGCCCAGTTCACGTTCATCTTCCGTCAATACGGAATAACTGGCCGCCAGTCCAGCGAATATCAGTTGGTCAACTTTCAGGCCACAACGTTCCACGGCTTTAACTATGTTCTTCGCCATATCGTTGTGGCAGGTGATCAAATGCACTTTTGCCTGCATACGGACACCGGAAAGACCGACCGGGTTTTTGATCCCTTCCTGATAGTCAATCGCATATTCCTGCGGGATCACGTGCAGCACTCGGTGCTCATCGCGAACGCGCACTGACTTCGCGGTATGCACGACGTTTTCCACGTCTTCCTGCGTCACTTCTTCTTCCGAAATCGGCACCATACCGATTTCATTCTGACAGCTAATATGTTTGCCCGAAAGCGCCAGATAGACTGATGAGATTTGGCAATCTGCCATCAGTTCTGCCTGGTCAATGGCGCGCTGCACGCATTTCACTACGGATTCGAGGTCATTAACCCCGCCTTTATCCATTCCCCGTGACGGGCAACTGCCCACGCCAATGATATTGACCATACCGTCGGGCAGAACTTCCCCTACTAAAGCGGCGACCTTCGCGGTGCCAATCTCCAGTCCAACTACCAGTTTTCTGTCCGTCGCCTTGATCATTGTTGTTCTGCCTGTACCTGATTCTGTTGCTGATTAGATTCCTCAGGAGGCAAGGGAACCCACCCTACCGCTGCTCCTGAGTCATAACGCAAATCAACGTAGCTAATCCGTTTGCCATCGGTTTGCGCCTGCTGCTGTAAAACCGGATACAGTTCTACAAAGCGAGCCAAACGTTTCATCGTGTCACCCCTGCCAAGGTTGAGCTTAATATCGTTATTGAGCGTCAACTGCCAGGAACGACGAGCGGTCATTGCCGCTTCCTTCAGGGTAAACCGGTCCTTCGCCAGCACCTGCGACATGTCACGATACCCTTGCAACACTTCACTCGCGCTGTCTTCCGGGCCAGATAACATGGGTAAAACCTGCTTGCTGGTGCGATCGGCCGGCACGCTGAAGGCATTTCCTTCGGCGTCTACCATATGCTGATCATTCCAACGCGCAATCGGCACATATTCAACCAGATGAATCTTCAATTCATCAGGCCATTGCTTTCTGACGCTGGCCTGCTTGATCCACGGCAAGCGTTCGATCTGGCTCTGGATGATATTCACATCCTGGGTCATAAAGGTGCCAGGGGCCCCCAGCGCCAGAATCGACTGGCGAATATCATCATTTTTCGTGTAATGGCGCTCACCGGTTAACACCAGCTTTGACAGCGGCAAACGCTGCGCATCTTCCATCCACCCCAACACAACCCAGCCGCTGACCAGCACGGTACACAGCACCGTCAGCAGGAAGAAAATACCTGCAAGACGCGTTCCATTATTGCGACGTGAGGAAGAAACCTCTTCATCACTGTTTCGCGTGTTCAGCGCAGCCTGCGACATATCAGTCCGCCAACTCCAGAATTCGTACCACCAACTGCGAGAAACTCATCCCCGCCTGACGCGCCGCCATCGGCACCAGGCTGTGGCTGGTCATACCCGGTGAGGTATTCGCTTCCAGCAGATAAAACTGGCCATCACTATCCAGCATGACGTCTATACGCCCCCAGCCTTTACAGCCCAGGGTTGTCCATGCTTTCAGCACTAATGCCTGCAAAATAGCCTCTTGTTCGCTTTCCAGACCTGCAGGGCAGAAATACTGTGTCTCATCAGACAGATACTTCGCCTCATAATCATAGAAGGTTCCAGCGGGTTGGATACGAATGGCGGGTAAAATTTCTTCACCCAATATCGCTACCGTAAATTCCGGACCGCTGAGCCATTTCTCGATCAGAACTTCTTCATCATGCTGAAAAGCCAGCGTTAATGCATCTTGTAAAGCGTCATATTCTGACACTTTCGACATTCCCACGCTGGACCCTTCACGGCTGGGCTTCACAATCAGCGGTAAACCCAGCGCAGAAATTTGCGTAACCTGTTCTTCATCAAGACCTTTTTCAAACTGAGATCGCGTCAGCGCGACCCACGGCGCAACGGGTAACCCCGCTCCCTGCCATAGCAGCTTACTGCGCAGTTTATCCATTGAGATCGCCGATGCCATCACGCCGCTGCCGGTATAAGGCAAGCCAACCAGCTCCAGCAGTCCCTGTAAGGTTCCGTCTTCCCCGCCACGACCATGCAGGGCGATAAAAACTTTCTGAAAGCCCATCGATTTCAGCAGTGTAACGTTGACCTCTTTTGGATCGACCGGATGCGCATCCACGCCAGCTTCACGTAATCCGGCCAGCACTGCCGCGCCGGAATTCAGCGACACATCACGTTCAGCAGAGGTACCGCCCAGCAGGACCGCGATTTTATCAGCCATGTTGTTCGTCCTCCTGAATTTGCGGCTTCAGTTTGATTTCAGCTAAGGAACGCGCGATTTTGCCGATATTTCCCGCGCCCTGCACCAGTATCAAATCGTTGCCGGTTAATACCGGTGCCAGAATTTGTGCAACCTGCGCCGGATCGGAAACCAGAATCGGGTCGATTTTACCGCGACCACGAATGGTGCGGCACAGCGAACGGCTGTCCGCTCCTGGAATCGGCGCTTCACCCGCCGCGTAGACATCCAGCATCAGCAAGGCATCAACCTGAGTCAGTACGTTGGCAAAGTCGTCATACAGATCGCGCGTACGCGTGAAACGGTGCGGCTGAAACAACATCACCAAATTTTTGTCCGGCCAGCCAGCCCGTGCCGCTTTAATGGTCGCATCCACTTCCGTCGGATGGTGACCGTAATCATCGACCAGCATTGCCGTACCGACTTTGCCGTTAACCGGCGCAAGCGGGTATTCACCGAGGAAGTCGAAACGACGTCCGGTGCCCTGGAAGCTTTCCAGCGCGCGCAGGATCGCGTCGTCGGCAATCCCTTCTTCCGTTGCTACCGCTACAGCCGCCGCCGCGTTCAGGGCGTTATGGCGACCAGGCGCATTCAGCGTGACATGCAGATCAGGCATCCCCTGACGCAGCAGGGTGAAGTGTCCCTGCGGACCCACCTGCTGGTAATCTTCGACGCGAACGTCAGCATCATCGCTAAAGCCGTAGGTTGTAGTTTGTCGCCCCACGCGCGGAAGGAGCTCGCGGATCACCGGGTCATCAACACACATCACCGCACGACCATAAAACGGCAGGTTATGCAGGAAATTAATAAACGTCTGCTTTAAATTTTCGAAGTCGCCATGGTAGGTATCCATGTGATCGGCTTCGATGTTGGTGACAATCGCCACCATCGGTTGCAGATGCAGGAACGACGCGTCGCTCTCATCCGCTTCCGCAATTAAGTAACGGCTATGGCCCAGACGCGCATGCACGCCAGCCGCTTTCACCAGACCGCCATTAACAAAGGTCGGATCGAGTCCCGCTTCTGCATAAATACTGGAAACCATCGCGGTAGTGGTCGTTTTACCGTGCGTCCCGGCAATCGCGATGCCATGGCGAAAACGCATCAACTCAGCCAACATCTCCGCGCGACGGATCACCGGGATACGCGCTTCATGCGCCGCCACAATTTCCGGGTTATCGGCAGAGATCGCGCTGGAGACCACCACCACACTCGCATCACGCACGTTTTCCGGGCGATGGTTGAAATAAATCGTTGCTCCCAGGTTCGTCAACTGCTGCGTCACCGGGTTTGGCGCTAAATCGGAACCACTGATCTGATACCCTTCATTGGCCAGAACTTCGGCAATACCGCCCATACCGGCACCACCGATGCCGACAAAGTGAATGTGCCGAACGCGACGCATTTCGGGCACGATGGAACGCAGTTTTGCCAGTTGTTGTGTATTCATTCTTTACGCCATTCACTTCTCAATTCATGCGATGCAAAAGGCATCGCTACAATTACGCCCGGACAGCCCGGCTCACTTCATTTGCAACACGCTCGGTGGCATCCGGAATGGATGCAGCGCGGGCACGTTCTGCCATGGTTAACAAACTTTCTCGCGACCACCCGGACAGGGTGCTGGCGACGGCATCCACAGTAAACTGCGGTTGCTCAAGAATTTTGGCTGCGCCCGCTTTTTCCAGCGGCAGCGCATTCCAGTACTGCTGTCGGTCTTTATGCTGAAACGGCACAAACAGCGCAGGTAAACCGGCAGCGGCAATTTCACTTACCGTCAATGCGCCAGAACGACAGACCACCACATCGGCCCACGCATAGGCGGCCGCCATGTCATCAATAAATTCCGTCACTTTATGCTGCGGTTGTCCCGCATCGGCATAGGCCTGTTCTACAGTCCGCTGCGCGCCTTTCCCGCTCTGATGCCAGATAGTCACCGCATCGCCCAGTCTGGCAGCAACCTGCGGCAGAGTCTGATTCAGCACGCGAGCGCCCTGCGATCCCCCGACCACCAGCACACGAATCGGACCTTCGCGTCCGGCCAGACGATCGTGCGGCAGCGGCAGCGCCAGCACGTCGGTGCGCACCGGGTTTCCGACCACTTCCGCATTCGGAAACGCGCCAGGAAACGCCTGCATGACCTTAGTAGCAATTTTCGCCAGCCATTTATTGGTTAACCCGGCGATACCGTTTTGCTCGTGCAGCACGACCGGAATGCCCAGTGACCACGCGGCCAGTCCGCCGGGACCGGAAACATAACCGCCCATCCCCAGCACCACGTCGGGTTTAAAACTTTTCATGATTGCGCGTGCCTGACGCCATGCGTTGAAAATACGCAAAGGAGCGACCAACAGTGCTTTCACGCCTTTTCCGCGCAATCCCGAGATACGGATGAAGTCAATATCGATGCCATGCTTAGGGACTAAATCCGCTTCCATACGGTCTGCGGTGCCTAGCCAGCGAACTTCCCAGCCCTGGGCTATTAAATGGTGCGCGACCGCCAGTCCCGGGAACACGTGTCCGCCGGTACCGCCCGCCATCACCATTAACCGCTTCGCTTGACCACTCATCGTGAACCTCGTGTAAACGCCTGTGCTTTTTCCAGACGCGTTTCATAATCAATTCGCAACAAAAACATGATGGCCGTCGACATGATCAGCAAACTCGAGCCACCATAACTGATGAGCGGCAGCGTCAGACCTTTGGTTGGCAGCATGCCTGCCGCCGCGCCGACGTTCACCAGAGCCTGAAAACTAAACCAAATACCAATGGAACAGGCCAAAAATCCGGAGAAACGATGGTCTATCTCCAGCGCTTTGCGGCCAATCGACATCGCGCGAAAAGCGACGAAGAATACCATTAAAAGCGCCAATACCACACCGATATAACCCAGTTCTTCCCCAATGATGGCGAAGATGAAGTCCGTATGTGCTTCCGGCAGATACTCCAGTTTCTGTACCGAGTTGCCCAGTCCTTGCCCCCACATTTCACCGCGACCGAACGCCATCAATGACTGGGTAAGCTGGTATCCGCTACCAAACGGATCTTCCCATGGGTTCCAGAACGAGGTCACGCGGCGAATACGATATGGCTCGGCGAGGATCAGCAACACAACCGCTGAAATCCCCATGCCGATGATGGCAATGAACTGCCACAACTTCGCCCCAGCCAGAAACAGCATCGCCAGCGTGGTCACGAACAGCACCACCACCGTACCGAGGTCAGGCTGCGCCAACAGTAGAATCGCCAGAACCAGAATCACACCCATCGGCTTCAGGAAGCCGCGCAGGTTGTTACGCACTTCGTCAACCTTGCGCACCAGGTAGTTCGCGAGATAGCAGAACAACGACAGCTTGGTAAATTCTGCAGGCTGAATACGCAGAGGGCCTAATGCGATCCAGCGCGATGCCCCGTTCACCGAACTCCCCACCACCAGCACGATCAACAACATAATGATCGAGGCGATCAGCATTGTGGTGCTGTACTTCTGCCAGAACTCCATCGGCAGACGCAGCGTGATCATCGCCAGACAAAATGCCAGAAAAATATAGAGCGCATCACGCTTGGCAAACAGAAACGGATCGCCCGCCAGACGTTGTCCAACCGGCATGGATGCCGACGTCACCATGACAAAACCGATTGCCGCGAGGCCTAACGTCAGCCACAGCAGCACGCGATCGTACATGATCAGACTGTCGGAATCTTTGTCCCGCGAGCCCATCACCCAGCCTTTGAGCGCCGCAAAGATCCATCCCAGGATGCCAAATCCCGGCAGGCGCGGCAGTCTCAGGCGAGGGAGAGATAAACGCATCAACCCAACTCCTTCGCCAGACGGGTAAAGACATCGCCCCGTTGCTCAAAATTCTTAAACTGATCGAGGCTGGCGCAGGCCGGAGACAGCAGCACCATATCGCCCGCCTGCAGACGTGGTGCCAGCAGGCGCATCGCCTCTTCCATCGTGTCGGTTTGTTCTGCAATTTCCGGACGCAGTGCCGCCAGTTGCGCGCCGTCGCGACCGAAACAGTACAAACGCACGCGATCGCCTTCCAGATAACGACTCAGCGAAGTGAAGTCCGCCGATTTACCATCGCCGCCCAGCAGCAAATGCAGCGTACCGTCAACGTGCAGACCGTTCAGCGCCGCTTCGGTGCTGCCAACGTTGGTCGCTTTCGAGTCGTTAATCCAGCGCACACCGTTATGATCCAGCGCTAACTGGAAGCGATGCGCCAGACCGGTGAACGTCGTCAGTGCTTTCAGGCTGCTGGCTCGCGGTAAACCTACCGCATCCGCCAGCGCCAGCGCCGCCAGGGCGTTGGTGTAATTATGCTGGCCGGAAAGCTTCATCTCTTTCACGTTCAGCACCTTCTCACCCTTCACCCGCAGCCAGGTTTCGCCCTGCTGACGGTTAAGGTGATAATCGCCCATGTTGACGCCAAAGCTCACGCAGCGCTCATCGGCACCACGAATCGGCATCGTCAACGCATCATCAGCATTAACCACACAGACTTTCGCATTCTCGTAAACGCGCAGTTTTGCCGCACGGTACTGTTGTAAACCAAACGGATAGCGGTCCATATGATCTTCGGTGACGTTCAGAATGGTGGCCGCAGCCGCCTGCAGGCTGAACGTGGTTTCCAACTGGAAGCTTGAGAGTTCAAGCACATACAGTTCACGTTCCGCATCCAGCAGCATCAAGGCGGGCAGACCAATGTTGCCGCCAACGCCGACGTTCACGCCTGCCGCTTTCGCCATTTCACCCACCAACGTCGTGACGGTACTTTTCCCGTTCGAGCCGGTGATCGCGACAATCGGTGCCTGCGCTTCGCGGCAGAACAGTTCGATATCACCAACGATCTCAACACCCGCATCAGCCGCTGCACTTAGCGACGGATGCGCGAGGGCGATACCTGGGCTTGCCACGATCAGATCCGCCGCCAGCAACCAGTCGTCATTCAGACTGCCGACATGGCGCTCTACCGCTTCCGGTAACTTATCCAGTCCCGGCGGCGTCGCACGGGTATCCATCACACTAGGGGTTACGCCACGAGCGAGGAAAAAGTCCACGCAAGCGAGTCCGGTGAGTCCCAGACCGATAATGACGACGTTTTTACCCTGGTAATCAGCCATGATTAACGTACCTTCAGCGTTGCCAGCCCAATCAGGACCAGCATCAGCGAAATAATCCAGAAACGCACAATCACGCGCGGTTCCGGCCAGCCTTTCAGTTCATAGTGGTGATGAATCGGCGCCATGCGGAAGATACGCTGACCGCGCAGCTTAAAGGAGCCGACCTGCAATATCACCGACAGGGTCTCCACCACAAACACCCCGCCCATGATCACCAGCAGGAACTCCTGACGCAGCAGCACGGCGATAATG
Organism: Citrobacter sp.; assembly: GCA_019415335.1. Next base: position 89,883 of record DXKH01000071.1, read on the forward strand.
CCGAGCGCGCCGCCCAGCGCCAGCGATCCGACGTCGCCCATGAAGACCTGCGCCGGATAGGTGTTAAACCACAGGAATCCTAAGCCCGCACCAACAATCGCCGTACAGACGATCACCAGTTCGCCGGCATGGCGTAAATACGGAATATGCAGATAGCTGGCAAAATTCATGTTACCGGTCGCCCACGCCACCAGCGCGAACCCCCCGGCAACGAAGACGGTTGGCATAATCGCCAGACCATCCAGACCGTCGGTCAGGTTCACTGCATTGCCGGTACCGACGATCACGAAATACGCCAGCAGAACGTAGAACAGCCCCAACTGTGGCATGACGTCTTTGAAGAACGGCACCACCAGCTCCGTCGCCGGCGTGTCTTTCCCGGCGAGGTACAGTGCGAAGGCGACACCCAGCGCAATGACCGACATCCAGAAGTATTTCCAGCGTGCAATCAGGCCTTTGGTGTCTTTGCGGACCACTTTGCGGTAGTCATCAACGAAGCCGATAATGCCGTAGCCAATCAACACCACCAACACGCACCAGACGTACGGGTTTGACGGATAGGCCCACAGCAGAACGGAAATAACGATCGCCGTCAGGATCATGATCCCGCCCATCGTCGGCGTGCCGCGTTTGCTGAAGTGAGACTCTGGGCCGTCGTTGCGTACGACCTGACCGAAAGAGAGTTTTTGCAGACGGGCGATCATGCGCGGGCCCATCCACAATGAGATGAACAGTGCGGTCAGCAGGCTGACAATGGCGCGAAACGTCAGATAGGAAAAGACGTTAAAGCCGGAATAATATTTGACCAAATGTTCGGCCAGCCAAACTAACATGATCCTTTCTCCTGTATAGCGCGTGCGACCTCTTCCATGGCGGCACTACGTGAACCCTTCACCAAAATAGTAATGATCGGTTGCTCTGCAATCAGCGCCTGCAGACGCACGATCAGCGCGGGTTTATCCGCAAAATGTTCGCCGACGCCACTCGCGTCACTGATAGCCTTGCTCAGTTTCCCTGAACTCAATACGCAATCGATGCCCGCCGTTTTCGCCGCCTCACCGACCTGCACGTGGCAGGCTTCGCTTTCTGCGCCCAGTTCAGCCATATCGCCGACAACCAGTACACGGTAACCCGGCATTTCGGACAGCACTTGTACCGCTGCGGTCATTGACCCGACGTTGGCGTTATACGAATCATCGAGCAGCAGTTGATTTTCCGCTAACTGGACAGGAAACAGGCGTCCCGGCACTGCTTTTAAATTCGCCAGCCCCGTTTTGATTGCCTCCAGCGTCGCGCCGACAGCCATCGACAGCGCCGCCGCCGCCAGTGCATTAGCGATGTTGTGACGCCCCGGCAATGGCAGCAGCACATCAATGATACCGTCTGGCGTTTGTAGTAAAAATTCGGTGCCGTGTGATGTCACATGCACATTGGTCGCCGTGAAATCGCTGTTGGTGGCATTCGGGGAAAAACGCCAGACTTTACGGTCGCCGATGATGCTCTGCCAGTTCAGCCAGTCATTGTTATCTGCATTCATAATGGCAATGCCGTTTTCAGGCAGACCGGTAAAGATTTCCCCTTTCGCTTTCGCCACGCCAGCCAGAGAACCAAAACCCTCCAGATGCGCGGCCGCCAGGTTGTTGACCAGTGCCGCTTCCGGACGCGTCAGACCGACGGTCCAGGCAATTTCGCCCTGGTGATTGGCACCTAATTCAATCACGGCGTAGTCATCATCCTGGGTTAAGCGCAGCAGCGTCATCGGCACGCCGATATCGTTGTTAAGATTGCCGGCGGTATAGAGCGTGTTGCCACACTGGCTAAGAATCACTGCCGTCATCTCTTTCACAGAGGTTTTGCCAGACGAGCCGGTTAATGCCACCACACGCGCCGGAACCTGCGCGCGCACCCATGCGGCCAGTTCGCCGAAGGCCAGACGGGTGTCTTTCACAATCACCTGCGGTAAATCAATCGCCAGCGGACGGCTGACCAACAGCGCGCCCGCCCCCCCCTCTTTTGCCTGTTCGGCAAAATCATGAGCATCAAAATGTTCGCCTTTGAGCGCCACAAACAGGCAGCCCGGCGTCAGCTTACGCGTATCGGTGGTGACGGCATCGAGGGACAGATCGTTCCCTTTCAGTTCGCCGCCGAGAATACCGGCAAGTTGGGTAAGCGTTACGCGAATCATGCGATAACCCCCAGCAGACGCGCCGCAGTCACGCGGTCGGAATAGTCGAGACGCTGGGCACCGACAATCTGGTAATCCTCGTGGCCTTTACCCGCCACCAACACCACATCGTTATCTTTCGCTTGCATAATGGCATTGGTCACCGCTTCGGCGCGGCCTTCCATCACTTTTGCCCGACCGGCGTCCAGCATGCCCGCCAGAATGTCGTCAATAATGGCGCGCGGTTCTTCAGTACGCGGGTTGTCGTCCGTCACGACCACGACATCAGCGAACTCTTCGGCAATCGCCCCCATCAGCGGGCGTTTCCCTTTGTCGCGATCGCCGCCGCAGCCAAAGACGCACCAGAGTTGCCCGGTACAGTGCAGACGCGCCGCCTGCAGCGCTTTTTCCAGCGCATCGGGGGTATGGGCGTAGTCGACAACCACGGTAGTTTTACCCGGTGCGCTAAAGACCTCCATGCGCCCGCAAACCGGTTGCAGACGCGCGGCAGTTTTCAGCAGGTCTGTCAGTGGATAGCCCAGCGCCAGCAGCGTGGCCAGCGCCAGCAGCAGATTGCTGACGTTAAACGCGCCCATCAGGCGGCTTTCAATCTCACCTTCGCCCCAGCTTGAGGCAAAGCGGATGGTCGCGCCGCTGTCGTGATAATTCACCTCAACCGCCTTCAGCCAGCGGCCGTGGCAGTTAGGATTGATATGGTCTTCCATTGAGACAGCCACGGCATCTGGCAGATTCGCCAGCCAGCGGCGACCGACTTCATCATCGGCATTGATAATCGCCTGCCCGCAATGGTGCGTGGAGAAAAGCAGCCATTTCGCGGCTTCGTAGTGCTCCATATCGCCGTGATAATCCAGATGGTCGCGGCTTAAATTGGTAAACACCGAGGCGGCAAATTTCAGCGCTGCGACGCGATGCTGGACCAGACCGTGGGAAGAGACTTCCATCGCGCATAAGGTCGCGCCCTGATCGGCCAGTCCCGCCAGCACTTGCTGAACGTCAACGGCCGAGCCGGTGGTATTTTCCGTTGGGATCACTTTACCGAGCAGGCCGTTACCGACCGTGCCCATCACTGCACTGGTTTCGCCGAGCAGTTGGCTCCACTGCGCCAGCAATTGGGTCGTGGTGGTTTTACCGTTCGTACCGGTGACGCCGACCAGACGCATATTTTCAGATGGCTCGTGATAAAAGCGGCCCGCCAGCGCAGATAAACGCTCGTTAAGCTGGCTGAGATAGATAACCGGTACGCCGTGCATTTCACGCACTTCACCGTCGGTCGCCTCATCTTTCGCCTCTGCAATAATGGCAGCCACACCTTGCGCTATCGCCTGCGGGATATATCGACGCCCGTCCGCCTGATGACCCACCACTGCCACAAAGAGATCGCCCGACGCAGCCACACGGCTGTCGAGTGTCATCTCTCGCAGTTCTCGCGCAGGTAAACCTGATACCCACGGAGCAAGAAGGTCGCGCAAATTACGATCTGCCACCTGTTCCCTCGCCTTGATTAATTACGAATTCACTTTTTTCGCCCGTTGCCAGCGCATCCGGTTCGATGTTCATGGTGCGCAGAACGCCGCCCATGATGGCACCGAATACCGGCGCGGAAACGGCGCCGCCGTAGTATTTACCCGCCTGCGGATCGTTGATCACAACAACCAGCGCGAAGCGCGGCTGACTCGCAGGCGCAACACCTGCGGTATAAGCAATGTATTTGTTGATGTAGCGGCCATCCGGGCCCACTTTTTTCGCCGTACCGGTTTTAATGGCGATGCGATAGCCTTTAATCGCCGCCTTCACGCCGCCGCCGCCCGGCAGCGCCACGCTTTCCATCATGTGCACAACGGTACGTACGGTCGATTCCGGGAAAATACGCTCACCGGGAACCGGGGGATCAACTTTGGTGATCGACAGCGGACGATAGACGCCGTAACTGCCAATCGTTGCGTAGACTCGTGCTAACTGTAACGGCGTTACCATTAGCCCGTAGCCGAAAGAGAAGGTGGCCCTCTCTATGTCAGACCACCGTTGTTTTTGAGGATATAAGCCACTGCGTTCTCCGACCAACCCCAAATTGGTCGCCTTTCCTAGCCCAAAACGTGAGTAAGTATCCACTAACGCTGAGGACGGCATCGCTAACGCCAGCTTGGAAACACCGACGTTACTCGACTTCTGTAAAACCCCGGTCAGGGTCAATTCGCTGTAGCGCGCCACGTCTTTGATTTCGTGGCCGTTAATTCGGTAGGGAACGGTATTGAGCACGCTGTTTTCCCGCACCACACCACGCTGAAGCGCGGTCATCACCACCATCGGTTTGACGGTAGAACCTGGCTCGAAAACGTCGGTAATAGTACGGTTACGCATCGCATCTTTCGGCGTTCCGCTCAGGTTGTTCGGGTTGTAGGACGGACTGTTCGCCATTGCCAGCACTTCACCGGTACTCACATCAACCAGCACCGCGCTCCCGGATTCCGCCTTGTTAAACGCCACCGCATTGTTCAGTTCGCGATACACCAGCGCCTGCAGGCGTTCATCAATGCTCAGCGCAAGGTTATGCGCTGCCTGACTGTCGGTAGAAGAGATATCTTCAATGACGCGACCGTAGCGGTCTTTACGCACAATACGCTCGCCCGGTTGACCAGTGAGCCATTTATCAAAGCTCTTCTCAACGCCTTCAATCCCCTGGCTATCCACGTTGGTGAAGCCAATGAGGTGAGCGGTCACTTCGCCGGAAGGATAGTAACGACGGGATTCTTCGCGTAGATAAATACCCGGTAGCTTCAGCTTTTTGATGTAATCCGCCATATCCGGATTTAGCTGACGCGCCAGATAGATAAAGCGCCCTTTTGGGTTGGCGTTGATTCGGGCTGCCAGTTGATCAAGAGGGATATTCAGAGCGGTAGAGAGCGCTCTCCAGCGATCGCCAACGCTGACACCACCGGCGGCATGAACTTCTTTCGGATCGGCCCAGATAGCCTTCACCGGTACGCTGACGGCCAGCGGACGACCCGAACGGTCGGTGATCATGCCACGCGAGGTTGCCACTTCCTGTACGCGCAGCGAACGCATGTCGCCCTGACGGACCAGCATGTCCGGCGCGATAATCTGCAGCCAGGCGACGCGGCCCAGCAGGAAACCCAGCGCCAATAAAATGCAGCCGCACAGCAACGCAAAACGCCAACTGATAAAGTTGGCCTGTTCTTCCTGACGTTTTGGTTTTAGCGTTTTTGCCGCTGCTTTCATGCGTCGCGTTTTTCCTTATTTTTGCACTACGATATTTTCTTGTGAGGGATCAACATGCTGCATTTGCAGCTTCTCCGTTGCGATCCGTTCCACCCGGCTATGATCGCCGAGCGCATTCTCCTCAAGGATCAGGTTGCGCCACTCAATATCCAGCGCATCACGCTCCAGAACCAGTTGTTCACGTTGCGCGGTCAGTAATCGTGTGTGGTGTGCGGTCGTGACCACCGTTACCGCCGTCACAATGATGCAAATGAACAGGCAGAGTGGCAGTTTCCCAAATCGCAAAAGATCGTCACCGATCACGCCAGGCAAGGCATGGCGCTCGTTGCTTCCAATCGATCCCTTAACTTTGCTGAGGGCCTCTGTCACTCTGCTGATCATGCGTTCGTCCTCTCTGCAATACGCAGAACTGAACTACGGGCACGAGGATTCTCTGCAACCTCTTCTTCACCCGGCATCAACTTGCCTAATGCTCTTAACTCACGGCCGCCCAGTTTTTTGAGCTGCTCTTCCGTCATCGGTAATCCGGCCGGAACCTGCGGACCACGGCTTTGCTCACGCATAAAGCGCTTCACAATGCGGTCTTCCAGCGAGTGGAAACTGATAATGGAAAGCCGCCCACCCGGGGCCAGCACGCTGAGCGAGCTTTTTAGCGCCTGCTCTATCTCCTCCAGTTCACTGTTCACCCAGATGCGCACCGCCTGGAAGGTACGGGTCGCGGGATGTTTGAATTTGTCTTTCACCGGGGTTGCCGCCGCGACCACTTCCGCCAGTTCTTTAGTGCGGGTCATTGGCTGTTCGCGGTTGCGCTCAACGATCGCACGGGCAATACGCTTCGCAAAACGCTCTTCGCCAAAGGTCTTAAGCACCCAGGCAATATCGGCTTCTTCTGCGGTTTGTAGCCACTCGGCAGCCGACTGACCGCGAGTGGGGTCCATGCGCATATCCAGCGGGCCATCGCGCATGAAAGAGAAGCCGCGCTCAGCGTCGTCAAGCTGCGGTGAAGAGACGCCAAGATCGAGAAGAATCCCGTCGATCTTGCCGGTCAGTTCGCGCTCGCCAACATAGTCAGCCAGCGCGGAGAAAGGTCCATGAATGATGGAGAAGCGAGGATCATTGATGGTCCGGGCGACGGCGATCGCCTGCGGATCGCGATCGATTGCCAGCAGACGTCCCTCTTCGCCAAGCTGCGAGAGAATGAGACGCGAGTGACCACCGCGACCAAATGTCCCATCAATGTAGATGCCATCAGGGCGAATATTCAGGCCGTTTACGGCCTCGTCCAGCAGCACCGTGGTGTGTTTAAAATTTTCCATCATCTTATAGAGACAAGTCCTGCAGGCGCTCCGACAATGTCCCGGTCGCGCTCTGCTCTGCGTCGATATCTTCCTTGACCTGTTGATACCAGGTCGTTTCATCCCACAGTTCAAACTTGTTGAACTGTCCAACCAGCATCACTTCTTTTGTCAGCCCGGCATGTTGCCGAAGGACTGGCGCAACCAGCAATCGCCCGGCGCTGTCCATCTGACATTCGCTGGCATGACCCAACAGTAAACGCTGCACGCGGCGCTCTACCGGGTTCATGCTCGACAGACGCGATAATTTTTGCTCGATAATTTCCCATTCAGGCAGGGGGTAAAGCAGCAGGCACGGGTGATGGATGTCAATGGTACAAACCATTTGACCGGTAGCGCTCTCGATCAGTTGATCCCGGTAACGGGTAGGCACAGATAAGCGCCCTTTACTGTCGAGATTGACTAACGTTGCTCCCCGGAACATGCCAGTCTCCCCCCTCATTACCACTTTGCCCCACAAATTCCCACTCAAAGGAGTTTACGGAGCGGAGGAAAACCTTGTCAAGCGAGTCACAACGCTTACCTGAGTAAAAAACCCAATGTTTACGGCTAATATCAGCGTTGATTAAATTCTGTCCAACGAACGAAGCAAATTAACGTCATGAATATTTGTAAGAAAAAAATCCAAAAACTCATCACCGTTTTAAAACGATAAAATATTCTCAAAAGAAAATATAAAGTGTCAGTTTGCGACGCGAGCGGCATTTTAGGACATATTGCATCATGAATACAGCCCCTGTTTATGACTGCTAGTACCGCGCACCGACAAGCCTGCCGAGACATTCGCACTGCATCGGCAAAAAGTGTTTGTTAATACGGCAATTCGCACCAGGCATGTAACAAAATAATACAAATCTAACCTGCCGTTACGTCTCAATAACCTGAAACCGGCTCCGTTTCGTTTAAATACGGCTTATTTCGGTAAAGTTGAGAAAATTCTAAGGAATAATCTTAATTCTGATGAGGGTATTGTGGAGAGGAGATCGTTAAGTTGCGCCAGAAAAATTGTCTTCTGGCGCAGAATTCAGAAATTGACTAGCTGCGGCTTAATACGCCCCGACGATAAAGGTTACGTTTAATGCGCGTTAAACCCGGTTTTGGCTTACGCGGCTCATCCAGACTCGCCAGTACGATTTCCAGCACGCGCTCTGCGACATCACGATGACGCTGTGCCACGGCCAGGACCGGGCATTGCAGGAAATCCAGCAGCTCGTTGTCGCCAAAGGTCGCAATCGCCAGATCGGATGGCAGCTTACCGTCTCGACGCAACGTCACGTCCATCACCCCCTGCAACAGGGCGAATGAGGTGGTGAACAGCGCTTGCGGCATCGGATGCGTCTCCAGCCATTTTTCAAATAGCTGTGCCGCCGCGTCACGCTCATAGCTGTTGGCATAAAGGAAATTCACTTCACGCGGATCGTCTTTCCAGGCGGCACGGAAACCCTGCTCGCGCAGGAAACTGACGGACAACTCCGGCAACGCGCCCAGATAGAGCACGGTGTCAGCCGGGAACTTACGCAATTCTCCGGCCAGCATTTCGGCATCGTCCTGATCGGCGCCCACGACGCTGGTAAAATGTTCACGATCTAATGCGCGATCCAGCGCCACAATGGGGAAAGTGTCATTGGCCCAGCGCTGATAGAACGGGTGTTCCGGCGGCAGCGAGGTGGAGACAATGATCGCATCAACCTGACGCTGTAAAAGATGTTCAATGCAGCGCATTTCGTTATCGGGCTGATCTTCCGAACACGCAATCAGCAGTTGATAACCACGCTGGCGTGCCTGGCGCTCAAGATAATTTGCAATACGGGTATAGCTCGTGTTCTCCAGGTCCGGAATCACCAGACCGATAGAACGTGTGCGTCCAGCACGTAGCCCGGCAGCCACAGCATTCGGGTGGTAATTATGCTCACGCACCACCGCCATGACTTTTTCGACAGTCTTGTCGCTCACGCGGTATTGCTTTGCTTTTCCGTTAATTACGTAGCTTGCAGTCGTTCGCGATACACCAGCCAGCCGAGCGATTTCATCCAGTTTCACAATTGCCCCTTGCGTAAAATGTACAAACCATAACCATTGTAACGGCATGGGTTAAAATCGGTAACATCTAAGCGCAGAATAGTCACTGCGGCAACCGCTTTTATTCCGGGTTACCACGGATTTCGCAAAAAAATGCCCAACAGAAGAAGTTGGGCAGGTGAATTAACGAAAAGAGAATGATTAGCGCATTATTTTGTCGCCGCGGGATAGGCCCACCACACCGGAACGGGCGACCTCAACGATTTTTGCCACTTCACGCAGTGTAGCCAGAAAAGCATCCAGCTTATCGCTGGTCCCTGCCAGTTGAACGGTATAGAGGCTTGGCGTGACATCAATAATCTGTCCGCGAAAGATCTCCGTATTGCGTTTCACCTCTTCCCGACCATAGCCGCTGGCCTGGATCTTCACCAGCATGATTTCGCGCTCGACGTGCGCACCGTGCCCAAGCTCACTGACCCGCAGCACATCCACCAGCTTATGCAACTGCTTTTCAATCTGCTCCAGCACTTTCTCGTCGCCTACCGTCTGGATGGTCATGCGAGAGAGCGTCGGATCGTCCGTCGGCGCAACGGTCAGGCTCTCAATGTTGTAACCGCGCTGAGCAAAAAGGCCGATCACGCGCGACAGCGCACCGGATTCGTTCTCCAGCAATACTGATAATATCCGGCGCATAATCAGGTCCTCTCCGTTTTACTTAACCACATTTCATCCATCCCACCGCCGCGAATCTGCATCGGATAGACGTGTTCGCTGCCATCGACGGTAACATCGACAAACACCAGACGACCGTTTTTCACTTGCGTCAGCGCTTCACTCAATTGACTTTCCAGCTCGTCAGGACGGGTAATTTGAATGCCGACATGTCCATAGGCCTCCGCCAGGCGAACAAAATCAGGCAGCGACTGCATATACGATTGAGAATGGCGCCCCGAGTAGATCATGTCCTGCCACTGCTTCACCATGCCCAGATAACGGTTGTTCAGGTTGAGCACCAGCACCGGCAGCTCATACTGCAGTGCGGTCGACAACTCCTGAATGTTCATTTGAATACTGCCGTCGCCAGTCACACAGACCACCGTTTCCTCCGGTAGCGCCATTTTCACCCCCAGGGCCGCAGGCAGACCGAAGCCCATCGTGCCGAGACCGCCTGAGTTGATCCACCGACGCGGTTTATCGAAGGGGTAATAAAGGGCGGCAAACATCTGATGCTGACCCACATCCGACGTCACATATGCATCACCATGAGTCAGACGCCAGATCGCCTCGATGACCGCCTGCGGTTTGATACTTTCACTCTGCGTGTCATATTTCAGGCACTGACGAGCACGCCAGCGTTCAATCTGCTGCCACCAGTCACGAATATCATCCAGCGGTTGCTGAGTGGATTCGTGCGGTAATAACTCCAGTAGCTGCTCCAGCACCTGACGTGCATCACCGACAATAGGGATATCCGCCGTCACCGTTTTGGAGATTGACGTCGGATCGATATCAATGTGCAGTACTGTCGCATTCGGGCAGTACTTGGCCAGATTATTCGTCGTGCGATCGTCGAAACGTACCCCGACGGCAAAAATCACGTCGGCGTTATGCATCGTCATGTTGGCTTCGTAAGTACCGTGCATGCCCAGCATGCCGAGCGACTGACGGTGCGTCGCGGGAAACGCCCCGAGCCCCATCAGCGAAGAGACCACCGGCAGGTTGAGCGTTTCAATAGTCTGCCGCAGTTGTTCATGACAACCCGCCGTCACCGCCCCGCCGCCAACATAGACAACCGGTTTTTTCGCCGCAACCAGCGTTTGCAGAGCACGCTTAATCTGCCCTTTATGGCCCGCAGTAGTCGGGTTATATGACCGCATGCTGACTGATTCAGGCCAGGAATAAGGGAGTTTTTTGCCAGGATTGAGAATATCCTTCGGCAGATCCACCACCACCGGTCCCGGACGGCCGCTCGCCGCCAGCCAGAAGGCCTTTTTCAGTACCTGCGGAATATCTTCCGTTTGCTTGACCAGAAAACTGTGTTTCACGACCGGGCGGGAGATCCCCACCATGTCGCACTCCTGAAAGGCGTCATAGCCAATCAACGAGGTCGCAACCTGACCGGAAAGAATCACTAACGGAATAGAATCCATATACGCCGTCGCGATTCCGGTAATCGCATTGGTGGCTCCGGGACCAGAAGTCACCAGCACCACACCCACTTCCCCCGTCGCCCGCGCCAGGCCATCGGCCATATGTACGGCAGCCTGTTCATGACGGACGAGCACGTGATCGATCCCACCGACCGTATGCAACGCATCATAAATATCGAGGACTGCGCCCCCGGGATAACCGAATACCTGCTTAACGCCCTGATCGATAAGCGATCGGACGACCATTTCGGCTCCAGACAACATCTCCATGGCTTGCCTCACTGAATGACGATTAATGATGTGTAAAACACCTTAACCGCTCCCCAGGATGCAGGCAATTCTGAGAAAGGAGTAAAGACGCCGGGAAATTAGCATAAATGAAAGAGATGGGACGGAGAAACGGTGAATTAAACTAAATTTTATTCAGGTAATGATAATTAATCGGCTGAAAATGGGTACATACAGCGAATCATCAATTTTTTCGCAGACAGAAAAAAGAATGACAGACTCAATTCAGGATAAAATCCCATAAAATAAAACATAAAAAGAATAAACCGGATGTTACATCCGGTTTATCTCATTCGCGCCTAACGTTTGCAGACAGAAGCTAACAGTTCTTCCATCCATTGATGTCCTTTATCCCGACCGGCAGCTTCATGCCATGAAAGATAACAGGTTCTGCTATTCAGTTTTAAAGGTAACGGTAATATTTGTAGATCCAGAGAAGTCGCGAACTCTTCAGCCAACCAGCGTGGGGCAATGGCTACCAGATGCGTTTGCGAAACAACATTAAGCACACTGGTTAATGCCATCCCCTGATAGGCCACACACGATTGTGAATCAACCGTGTCATACCAGGGACGACTAAATGAATCAAAACGATCCAGTGAAACAACAGCATGCTGTTCATTATAAACATCGCTTTCCACTAGTGGTCCGTTAATGCGTGGATGTTTACGACTGGCAACCAGCACCATTTCATCATTAAACAATGGAACACTCATAAATTCAGGGCGACGGAATTCTTCATAGCTAATAACGAACTCAGTTTCCTGATAACGTAATTGGTGTTCCGTGTCTTTATTTAATGATGATTTAAATACAACATGAATATTGGGAGCGATTTTTTCAACACGATTATAAATCAATGAGGTCAGTGTATTATCCAGGGGACTGCAAACACAAAGATGAAAAATGCGCTCACTACTACCGGGTTCAAAACCGGAACCGGGCAATTCATTCTGTACTAATTGCAGCGCCTGGCGGACAGAACCGAAAAGCTGGAAAGCCCGTGCGGTAGGCTGGATCCCGCGACCGTAACGCACGAAAAGTTCATCATTGAACATCACTTTAAGACGCGCCACAGCGTTACTTACTGCAGGCTGCGACATCCCGAGAGCATGTGCGGCACGGGTAATATTCTGCTCCTGCATTACCGCATCAAATACAGTCAATAGATTAAGATCAACCATACGAAGTTGCGGTTTATCCATCTCTGAATGATGGGGATTGGTTTTATCAACGGTTACTTCTGGCATAGTTAACTCCACTGTCACGCTTAACTCCCTTTTTTCTTGCCGGAATGCAGAGAAATAATCTCGGAAAATATGATTTACCATGCATATAAAATAAGAAAAAGGGTAACGATAGAAATTAGGAAAACATAAAGGCACCGAATAAATGCGCAACAAACGGGTGCCTGCGTGATGTGGAATTCGTCACAGCACGATAAATCATAAAGTTTTAATGACGAACGCAATATAAACATAAGGAACACCGATAAACAATCATGCACTTGGTGAATAAAAGTGTGAATTTTAATTGACTATTTATATTACTCACGCGTTAACGATTAACATTAGCTTATCAATGATATTGTTTCCGCAGAGGCCAATTGATTAACAACATCAATAAAACCATTAAGATCATGCAGATAAAAAATCAATCCCCGTCGACCTCGAATAAACTACCGTTACGTTAATTGAAAAAAAATATGCTCAATTATGTCAAACAATGAAAAATGTGAATGCCCTCCGTTTTTTAATAGGGAATAATGGAAAAAATTCAGCACAATTAGCTAAAGCACTCTATCCGATCCTTTCTTCCTGTGAGGGCGTTTTCGTGGTGCGGGGTTGACATCAGCCATCGTATCCAGTACCACTAAAAGCATATCGCATTCGCCTGGAGTTGATTTAATGATTCGTATCGCTCGCTTTAACGGTCTACTACTACTAAACGCATCTTCGTTGCGCGGTAGACTGGTGAGCGACATTCAGCATTAAGTCGTATCCAGTAAGATAAAAAACCCGCGCCGTTGCGCGGGTTTTTTTATGCTCGAAGCAAGGCGCCCTAAAGACCAAGGACCTAAAACATGAGCCAGCAAGTCATTATTTTCGATACCACTTTACGTGACGGTGAACAGGCGTTACAGGCAAGCCTGAGTGTGAAAGAGAAGCTGCAGATTGCGCTGGCCCTTGAGCGTATGGGGGTTGACGTAATGGAAGTTGGTTTCCCGGTCTCTTCTCCCGGCGACTTCGAATCCGTACAAACCATCGCCCGCCAGGTCAAGAACAGTCGGGTTTGTGCCTTAGCCCGCTGCGTGGAAAAAGATATCGACGTCGCGGCCGAGTCGCTGAAGGTCGCCGAAGCTTTCCGTATTCATACCTTTATTGCCACCTCACCCATGCACATCGCCACCAAACTGCGCAGTACACTGGATGAAGTGATTGAGCGCGCCGTCTATATGGTCAAACGCGCACGTAATTATACCGACGACGTTGAATTCTCGTGTGAGGATGCAGGCCGCACGCCTATCGCCGATCTGGCTCGCGTCGTGGAAGCGGCCATTAATGCTGGCGCAAAAACCATCAACATTCCTGATACCGTCGGCTACACCATGCCCTTTGAGTTCGCCGGCATTATCTCCGGCCTGTATGAGCGCGTACCAAACATCGATAAAGCGATCATTTCCGTCCATACCCATGACGACCTGGGTCTGGGGGTCGGCAACGCGCTGGCTGCGGTTCACGCGGGTGCGCGTCAGGTAGAAGGTGCCATGAACGGGATTGGCGAGCGCGCCGGCAACTGCTCGCTGGAAGAGGTGATCATGGCGATTAAAGTTCGCCAGGACATCCTGAACGTCAACACCCGCATTAACCATCAGGAGATCTGGCGTACCAGCCAGTTGGTCAGCCAGATCTGCAACATGCCGATCCCGGCGAACAAAGCCATTGTCGGCAGCGGCGCGTTTGCCCACTCCTCCGGGATCCACCAGGACGGCGTGCTGAAGAACCGCGAAAACTACGAAATCATGACGCCGGAATCCATCGGTCTGAATCAGGTGCAACTGAACCTGACCTCCCGTTCCGGGCGCGCAGCGGTAAAACACCGTATGGATGAGATGGGTTATAAAGAGAGTGAATACAGCCTGGACAATCTGTACGACGCCTTCCTGAAGCTGGCCGACAAGAAAGGTCAGGTGTTTGATTACGATCTGGAAGCGCTGGCGTTCATTGGCAAGCAACAGGAAGAACCAGAGCACTTCCGCCTGGATTATTTCAGCGTCCAGTCCGGCTCTAACGATATTGCCACCGCCTCCGTCAAGCTGGCCTGCGGCAGTGACATCAAAGCCGAAGCGGCTAACGGTAACGGTCCGGTCGATGCCATTTACCAGGCGATCAACCGCATTACCGATTACGACATTGAGCTGGTGAAATACAGCCTGTCCGCCAAAGGACACGGTAAAGATGCCCTGGGCCAGGTGGATATCGTCGCCAACTATAACGGACGTCGCTTCCACGGCGTCGGGCTGGCGACAGACATTGTTGAATCTTCCGCGAAAGCGATGGTGCACGTGCTGAACAACATCTGGCGTGCGGCAGAAGTCGAAAAAGAGTTGCAACGTAAAGCTCAGAACAACGAGAACAACAAGGAAACCGTGTGATGTCGAAGAATTACCATATTGCTGTTTTGCCGGGCGACGGTATTGGTCCGGAAGTCATGGCGCAAGCCCTGAAAGTCCTGGAAGCCATTCGCCATCGATTTGAGATGCGCATTACCACCAGTCGTTATGACGTCGGCGGCGCGGCGATCGACAACCACGGTCAACCGCTGCCGAAGGCAACGGTGGAAGGCTGCGAACAGGCCGACGCCGTTCTGTTTGGCTCCGTCGGTGGCCCGAAATGGGAACACCTGCCGCCGGACAGCCAGCCGGAACGCGGCGCGCTGCTGCCGCTGCGCAAGCACTTCAAACTGTTCAGCAACCTGCGTCCGGCAAAACTGTATCAGGGACTGGAAGCCTTCTGCCCTCTGCGCGCCGACATCGCCGCGAATGGCTTCGACATTTTGTGCGTCCGTGAACTGACCGGCGGGATCTACTTCGGTCAGCCAAAAGGTCGCGAAGGCAGCGGCCAGCATGAAAAAGCGTTCGATACCGAGGTCTACCATCGCTTTGAAATTGAACGTATCGCGCGCATCGCATTTGAATCCGCACGTAAACGCCGCCGTAAGGTGACCTCCATCGACAAAGCGAACGTTCTGCAAACCTCTATTTTGTGGCGCGAAATCGTTAATGAAATTGCCAAAGAGTATCCGGACGTTGAGCTGGCACATATGTACATCGACAACGCGACCATGCAGTTGATTAAAGACCCGTCCCAGTTTGACGTGCTGCTGTGCTCCAACCTGTTTGGCGACATTCTGTCTGACGAATGCGCGATGATCACCGGCTCGATGGGCATGTTGCCCTCCGCCAGTCTGAACGAGCAGGGCTTTGGTCTGTATGAACCGGCGGGTGGTTCCGCACCGGATATTGCCGGCAAGAATATCGCGAACCCGATTGCGCAAATTTTGTCGCTGGCGCTGCTGCTGCGCTACAGCCTGGATGCCGATGACGCGGCATCCGCTATTGAACGTGCGGTTAACCGCGCATTAGAAGAAGGTATCCGCACCGGTGATTTAGCCCGTGGCGCGGCTGCCGTCGGTACCGATGAGATGGGCGACATCATTGCTCGTTATGTCGCACAAGGGGTGTAATCATGGCTAAAACGTTATACGAAAAATTGTTTGATGCGCATGTCGTCTATGAAGCGCAAAACGAAACCCCGCTGCTGTACATCGACCGACATCTGGTGCATGAAGTGACCTCTCCGCAGGCGTTCGATGGCCTGCGTGCGCATGGCCGTCCGGTTCGCCAGCCGGGCAAAACCTTTGCCACGATGGATCACAACGTTTCCACGCAGACCAAAGATATTAATGCCTCCGGCGAGATGGCGCGTATCCAGATGCAGGAACTGATTAAGAACTGCAACGAATTTGGCGTTGAGCTGTACGATCTGAACCACCCGTATCAGGGCATCGTTCACGTGATGGGGCCCGAACAAGGCGTCACCCTGCCGGGAATGACCATCGTCTGCGGCGACTCGCATACCGCGACCCACGGCGCCTTTGGCGCGCTGGCGTTCGGTATCGGCACCTCCGAAGTCGAGCACGTGCTGGCAACCCAGACCCTGAAGCAGGGCCGCGCCAAAACCATGAAGATTGAAGTCAACGGCACCGCCGCGCCGGGGATCACCGCGAAAGATATCGTGCTGGCGATTATCGGTAAAACCGGTAGCGCAGGCGGCACCGGCCATGTCGTTGAGTTTTGCGGCGATGCCATCCGAGCCCTGAGCATGGAAGGCCGCATGACCCTGTGCAACATGGCGATTGAAATGGGCGCCAAAGCCGGATTAGTCGCCCCGGATGAAACGACCTTTAACTACGTCAAAGGTCGTCTGCACGCGCCGAAAGGCAAAGATTTTGATGATGCGGTTGCATACTGGAAAACGCTGCAAACCGACGCCGACGCACGCTTTGATACCGTTGTCACCTTACAGGCTGAAGAAATTGCTCCGCAGGTGACCTGGGGAACCAACCCGGGCCAGGTGATCTCTGTGACCGACAACATTCCCGATCCGGCGTCGTTTACCGATCCGGTTGAGCGCGCCAGCGCCGAAAAAGCGCTGGCCTATATGGGCCTGAAACCGGGTGTGCCGTTAACGGAAGTGGCGATCGATAAAGTGTTCATCGGCTCGTGCACCAACTCGCGTATTGAAGATTTGCGCGCCGCCGCAGAGGTCGCCAAAGGCCGTAAAGTCGCGCCAGGCGTCCAGGCGCTGGTGGTTCCAGGCTCCGGCCCGGTGAAAGCGCAGGCAGAAGCGGAAGGACTGGATAAGATCTTTATCGAAGCTGGTTTCGAATGGCGTCTGCCGGGTTGCTCCATGTGTCTGGCCATGAACAACGACCGTCTGAATCCGGGTGAGCGCTGCGCGTCGACCAGCAACCGTAACTTCGAAGGGCGTCAGGGGCGCGGTGGTCGTACCCATCTGGTCAGCCCGGCGATGGCCGCTGCCGCCGCCGTTACCGGCCATTTTGCCGACATTCGCCGCATCAAATAAGGAGACTCCCATGGCAGAAAAATTTACCCAACATACAGGCCTGGTTGTCCCGCTGGATGCCGCCAACGTCGATACCGACGCGATCATTCCTAAGCAGTTTTTGCAGAAGGTCACCCGCACCGGTTTTGGTGCCCACCTGTTCAATGACTGGCGTTTTCTGGATGAGAACGGTCAACAGCCGAACCCGGAATTCGTCCTGAACTTCCCTGAATACCAGGGGGCCTCGATTCTGCTGGCGCGTGAAAACTTCGGCTGCGGCTCTTCCCGTGAGCACGCGCCGTGGGCGCTGACGGACTACGGCTTTAAAGTGGTGATTGCGCCGAGCTTCGCGGACATCTTCTACGGCAACAGCTTTAACAACCAGCTGCTGCCGGTGAAATTAAGCGACGAACAGGTCGATGAACTGTTCAACCTGGTCAAAGCCAATCCGGGGATTACATTTGAAGTGGACCTGGTAGCGCAGGTCGTGAAAGCAGGCGATAAGTCTTACAGCTTTAAGATCGATGACTTCCGCCGCCACTGCATGCTGAACGGCCTGGACAGCATCGGGTTGACGCTGCAGCACGAAGCCGCCATCACCGAGTACGAAGACAAGCAGCCCGCGTTTATGCGCTAAGCCCGCAATGCCGGATGCGCTGCGCTTATCCGGCCTACGAATTTCTGTAGGTCGGATAAGGCGTTAGCCGCCATCCGGCAATCCATAAATCAAACGTCTTTCACCCGCCCGGTCATCACCAACGTAACCAGCGAAATCGCCGCAATCACCCAGTACACCGCGAAGTGACCGTAGCTCTGCGCAACCGCCCCCTGGATCACCCCCGCCAGAATGACGCCCGTCGAAATGCTGTTGGTAAAGAGCGTTGTCGCCGATCCGGCCCTGCCCGGCATCAGATCCTGAAACCAGAGCATGCCAATACCGGCAATGATCCCGATAAACGCCGCATTAAACAGTTGCAACATCAGCAGCGCCTGATGACTGTGGAAGAAAATCAGCCCGAGATAAAACAGCACGCCCGCGGTGACGGCAATAAGCATCATCCGGCGCTTACCGAAGCGTTTTACGTAGAAGCCGGCAAGGATCATGATCGGAATTTCCAGTCCTGCGGCGGTGCCCATCAGGATCCCGGCAAGCTTATCTGGCAGTCCAAGCTCCGCGCTAATCCATAGCGGCATATCAATGATGTACATGGTGTTACAGGTCCACATCAGCGTGGAGGCAATAAACAGCATGCGGACGTTTTTATCCTGCCAGCCACCTGTCTGGATCACCGGCACATCCGCGGGTTGTTCAACACGGGCGACGGACGGCAGCATAAAGGCAATCAGGATGAAACTGAGCGCAAAAATCGCGGCGGCAATCGAAAACATCACGGTAAAGCCGTAATTCAGCGCCAGCATAAAGGCCAGCGGTGGGCCAATCACCCACGCCAGCGAGAGCTGGGCACGCATCACTGAGCTGAACATCACCACTTCACGCGCCGAGCTGTCGGCATATTCCCGCGCCAGCGCGAACAATTGCGGCATCGCGGTATTTGCCAGCGACGCCAGCAGTACGCCGCAGGTGATCAGTGTCAGGTAGTGACGATTAAAGGCAAACAGCAGCGCATTACCGACCGCCATCAGGCAACAGAACAGAATCAGCTTGCGCCGGTCTCCCTGGCTGTCGGATCGTTTTGCCAGCGCAAGGCTCACACCAATCCCGGCGATGGCGTTAACGGTGTAGAACAGCCCCACCCAGAACGGCTGCGCCCCAACTTCGCGACTGAGAAACAGGCTTAGCGTCGGGGCCTGTAACGCCCCCGCCACGCCCATCATGAAGGCGACCAGCATGAACGCCGCGTACACACCGTTGAGACGTCGTCCCATCGTCATTAACCAGAGCATTTTTTTCCTTAATATACGCGAAGCCAAAACGAAAAAAGCCAGCAGATAATACCTGCTGGCGCGGCGATTAACACCAATACTCAGTCACACATGATGTCTGCTACTCCAGGGTCAGGCTGTCACCTCCCACTGCATCAGTTCTTCCAGCATCTTTAAGCGCTGCGGCGCGCTCAGGCAAGCCAACCAGGACAACCCTTCTGTCGCGGCAAAGTACTTCTGATAGAACTGGCGCATAGATGACCCCTTCATAATGCTTCATCGGAATGTATTATTGGCCTAATATAGGGAAAATAAAATTGCTGAGTTTTCCGCAGGAGTTCCCCTTTTATGTCTTCTGGCCGTCTGCAACAACAGTTCATCCGCTTGTGGCAATGCTGCGACGGGAAAACGCAGGACACCACGCTTAACGAACTGGCGGATCTCCTGAGCTGTTCGCGCCGTCATATGCGTACGCTGCTCAATACCATGCAGGAGCGCGGCTGGCTGACGTGGGAGGCGGAAGTGGGACGCGGAAAACGTTCACGCCTAACCTTCCTGTATACCGGACTGGCGCTCCAGCAGCAGCGCGCGGAAGACCTGCTGGAGCAGGATCGCATCGATCAACTGGTGCAACTGGTCGGCGACAAAACGGCCGTGCGGCAGATGCTGGTTTCCCATCTGGGCCGCAGCTTCCGCCAGGGCCGCCACATCCTGCGCGTACTTTACTACCGCCCGATGCAAAATCTGCTGCCAGGCAGCGCGCTGCGTCGCTCAGAAACCCACATTGCCCGCCAAATCTTCAGCGCCCTGACCCGCGTAAATGAGGAAAATGGGGAACTGGAAGCCGACATTGCCCACCACTGGCAACAAATTTCTCCCCTGCACTGGCGCTTTTTCCTGCGTCCTGGGATCCATTTTCACCACGGGCGTGAACTGGAAATGGACGACGTGGTGTCGTCACTGACGCGTATTAACGCCTTACCGCTCTATTCGCACATCAGCGAGATCGTCTCACCCACGCCCTGGACGCTGGACATTCATCTTTCGCAACCCGATCGCTGGCTGCCGTGGCTGCTGGGCCAGGTCCCGGCGATGATCCTGCCGCGTGAATGGGAAACCCTGAACAATTTCTCCAGCCATCCGATTGGTACCGGCCCGTACGCAGTGATACGAAATACGCGTAATCAGCTGAAAATTCACGCCTTTGACGATTTCTTCGGTTATCGGGCATTGATTGATGAGGTGAACGTCTGGGTGCTACCGGATATCGGCGACGAGCCGAACGGCGGTCTGACGCTGAAAGGCCCCACTGACGACGAAAAAGCCATCGAAAGCCGCCTGGAAGAGGGGTGCTATTACCTGCTGTTTGACACCCGAACCCATCGCGGCGCCAATCAGGAGGTCAGAGAGTGGGTCAGTCGCGTACTGTCGCCGAGCAACCTGCTTTACTATGCCGATGAGCAGTATCAGCGTCACTGGTTCCCGGCCTATGGCTTACTGCCTCGCTGGCATCACGCTCGACCGGGTCACGGCGAGAAACCCGCCGGGCTGGAGACGCTCACGCTGACCTATTACCATGAACATATCGAACACCAGGTGATTGCGCAGATCATGAGTCAGCTCCTGGCAGAACATCAGGTGAAGCTGGAAATTCAGGAGATCGACTACGATCAATGGCATGCCGGAGAAATCGAAAGTGACATCTGGCTTAACAGCGCCAACTTCACCCTGCCGCTCGACTTCTCTTTGTTCGCGCATCTGTGTGAAGTCCCGCTGTTGCAGCACTGCATTCCGCTGGACTGGCAAGCCGACGCCGCACGCTGGCGCACCGGCGAGATGAATCTGGCCGCGTGGTGTCAGCAACTGCTCGCCAGCAAAGCGATTGTTCCGCTGATCCACCACTGGCTGATTATTCAGGGGCAGCGCAGTATGCGCGGCCTGCGCATGAACACCCTCGGCTGGTTCGATTTTAAATCCGCATGGTTTGCGCCGCCGGATCCCTGATTGCCGCAACGCGGCAAAATCACTACACTAACGCCGTTCTCAACGGGGTGCTAAACATACACAAAATCATTCAAGCTGCATCAAGGCGGCAAGCGAGTGAATCCCCAGGAGCATAGAACACTATGTGACTGGGGTGAGCGAACGCAGCCAACACAGAGGCTGCCTGAATGATGAAGTGTATAGGCTGAGAAAATACCCGTCGAACCTGATCCGGATAACGCCGGCGAAGGGATTTGAGGCTACCGCTCAAAATCCTTTGCCACCCATTTTTTGAGGTGCAAAGTGTTGAAAAAATGTCTTCCCCTTTTACTCCTGTGCGCAGCGCCTGCCTTCGCAAAACCCGTTCTCACCGTCTATACCTACGACTCGTTCGCCGCAGACTGGGGCCCTGGCCCGGCGGTGAAAAAAGCTTTTGAAGCCGACTGCAACTGCGAGCTGAAACTGGTGGCGCTGGAAGATGGCGTTTCACTCCTCAACCGTCTGCGGATGGAAGGGAAAAACAGCAAAGCCGACGTGGTGCTTGGGCTGGATAACAACTTGCTGGAAGCAGCGACGCAAACTCAACTGTTAGCGAAAAGCGGTGTCACCAACGAGGCGGTCAATGTCCCTGGCGGCTGGAAGAATGACACCTTCGTCCCGTTTGATTACGGCTACTTCGCTTTCGTGTATGACAAAAACAAACTGAAAAACCCACCGAAGAGCCTGAAGGAACTGGTCGAGAGCGATCAGAAATGGCGGGTGATTTATCAGGATCCACGCACCAGTACACCAGGACTTGGGCTGATGCTGTGGATGCAGAAAGTGTATGGCGATAAGACGCCGCAGGCGTGGCAGAAACTGGCGGCAAAAACCGTCACCGTCACCAAAGGCTGGAGCGAAGCTTATGGCCTGTTCCTGAAAGGTGAAAGCGATCTGGTGCTGAGCTACACCACCTCTCCGGCGTATCACATCATCGAAGAGAAAAAAGAGAACTACGTGGCGGCCAACTTTAGCGAAGGCCATTACCTGCAGGTGGAGGTCGCCGCGCGTACCGCAGCCAGTAAGCAGCCTGAACTGGCGAAAAAATTCCTCAAATTTATGGTTTCGCCTGCATTTCAGAATGCTATCCCGACCGGCAACTGGATGTATCCGGTGGCGAATGTCACCCTGCCTGCCGGATTCGAACAACTGACTAAACCCGCAACGACCCTGGAATTCACGTCGGCGGAAGTGGCGGCACAACGCCAGGCATGGATCAGCGAATGGCAACGCGCCGTCAGCCGTTAATTGCCGGCTGGCTGATCCCAGGCCTTTGTGCCGCCACGCTGATGGTGGCGGTGGCGCTGGCCGCTTTTCTGGCATTGTGGTTCAACGCGCCGCAGGCGGCATGGTCTTCGCTGTGGCAGGACAGCTACCTGTGGCACGTGGTGCGCTTTTCCTTCTGGCAGGCATTTCTGTCAGCGGTGCTTTCTGTCGTTCCAGCCATCTTCCTTGCCCGCGCGCTGTACCGACGCCGCTTTCCGGGGCGTCTGGCCCTGCTGCGCCTGTGCGCCATGACGCTGATCCTCCCGGTGCTGGTCGCGGTGTTTGGTATTCTCAGCGTCTATGGACGTCAGGGATGGCTGGCTTCGCTCTGGCACATGCTTGGGCTGGAGTGGAGCTTCTCGCCTTACGGTTTGCAGGGCATCCTGCTGGCCCACGTCTTTTTTAATCTGCCGATGGCAAGCCGTCTGCTGTTGCAATCGCTGGAGAATATCCCTGGCGAGCAGCGTCAGCTTGCCGCCCAATTGGGTATCCGCGGCTGGCAGTTCTTCCGCTTTGTCGAATGGCCCTGGCTGCGCCGCCAAATCCCGCCGGTCACTGCGCTGATTTTTATGCTCTGTTTTGCCAGCTTCGCCACCGTGCTGTCGCTGGGCGGCGGGCCGCAGGCGACAACGATTGAGCTGGCGATTTATCAGGCGCTGAATTTCGACTACGATCCTGCCCGTGCCGCCATGCTGGCGCTGATCCAGATGGTGTGCTGTCTGGCGCTAGTGCTCCTTAGTCAGCGATTGAGTAAAGCTATCGCTCCCGGCACCACGCTGGTTCAGGGATGGAGCGATCCGGACGATCGGCTGCACAGCCGTATAACCGATGCCCTGCTGATCGTCCTCGCGCTGTTGCTGTTGCTTCCACCCTTGCTCGCGGTAATGGTCGACGGGGTGAATCGCCATCTGCTGGACGTGCTCGCACAGCCTATTTTATGGCAGGCGGTGTGGACTTCGCTGCGTATTGCGTTGGCTGCGGGTCTGCTGTGCGTGATCCTGACAATGATGCTGCTGTGGAGTAGCCGCGAACTGCGCGCCCGTCAGCAGCTGTTAGCAGGGCAAGCGCTGGAGCTAAGCGGGATGCTTATTCTGGCGATGCCAGGCATTGTGCTGGCCACCGGCTTCTTCCTGTTACTTAACAACAGCATCGGTCTGCCGGAATCCGCTGACGGCATTGTGATTTTCACCAATGCGCTGATGGCCATTCCCTACGCGCTGAAAGTACTGGAAAACCCGATGCGCGATATTACCGCCCGCTACACCATGCTGTGTCAGTCGCTGGGGATTGAAGGCTGGCAGCGGCTAAAAGTGGTCGAACTGCGGGCATTGAAGCGCCCGCTGGCGCAGGCGCTGGCCTTTGCCTGCGTGCTGTCTATCGGCGATTTTGGCGTGGTGGCGCTGTTCGGCAACGATGATTTCCGCACCCTGCCGTTTTATCTGTATCAGCAAATTGGCTCTTATCGCAGTCAGGACGGTGCCGTCACTGCGCTCTTATTGCTGATCCTGTGCTTTATTTTATTTACCGTCATTGAGACGTTACCGGGGCGAAATGCTAAGACTGACTGATATCACCTGGCTCTACCACCATCTGCCCATGCGCTTTACGCTGTCCGTGGCGCGCGGTGAACAGGTGGCGATTCTGGGGCCAAGCGGCGCAGGGAAAAGTACGCTACTGAGTCTGATTGCTGGTTTTCTCACGCCTGCCCGCGGCACCCTGCTGATCGAAGGGGAAGACCACACCACCACGCCGCCGTCACGCCGTCCGGTCTCGATGTTGTTTCAGGAAAACAATCTGTTCAGCCACTTAAACGTTGAGCAAAACATCGGTCTGGGACTGGATCCCGGCCTGAAGTTAAGCGCAGAACAGAAAGAGAAGCGCCGACATATCGCGCGACAAATGGGGATCGAGACCTTGATGGCCCGCCTGCCCGGCGAGCTTTCCGGCGGTCAGCGCCAGCGTGTGGCACTGGCGCGTTGTCTGGTGCGCGAACAGCCGGTACTGCTGCTGGACGAACCGTTTTCAGCCCTCGATCCCGCGCTGCGCCAGGAGATGCTGACCCTGGTAAGAGATATCTGTCATGCCCGGCAACTGACGCTGCTGATGGTGTCACACAGCGTCGAAGATGCGGTGCGCATTGCCCCGCGCTCTGTCGTCGTGGCCGACGGTCGCATCGCGTGGCAGGGTAAAACCGATGAATTGCTGAGCGGTAGAGCCAGCGCCTCAGCGCTGTTGGGGATTAAAAAATAATGGGTTGCCGGATGGCGGCGTTGCCTTATCCGGCCTACAGACAGGGATCCACGTAGGCCGGATAAGCGTAAACGCCATCCGGCAAAAATATCAGTAGCCCACCACTTTTTGCAGAATATCGAAATACACCGGCATCAGCGGGTGGCGGAGCAACGTCACCAGCGCGACAATCCCCATCCCCAGCACCATTGGTGCCAGCCAGAGCAGACGCCCTTTTGGCAGGTAATGCGTTAAGCGGTCCGTCGCGGCTTTTCCGCTACGCCACAGGCGCCAGCAAAGCCAGCCACCGAGCCACAGCAGGACGGCTGTCGCCAGCAGCAGCCACTTAAACTCGCCGCTTTGCATCCCCGCCGGAATATCAATTGCCGCACCGGCCAGAATCCCCGGCAGAAAATAAAACGGCGGCCATAGCAGGCAGCCAATGATGTTGGGCGTGATGAATTTCGCTACCGGTAGATCCAGCATTCCGGCGACCATCGGCACCAGCGGACGCGTCGGTCCGACAAAGCGTCCCACCAGAATCGTGAACATACTGTGCTGATGCAGCGCATGCTCGGTTTTATCGAGCAGCGCCTTGTTCTTTTTCATGAACGACCAGCGATGCAGGGGTTTTTTGAAGCGCCAGCCCAGCCAGAACGAGATCCAGTCGCCGAGCAGACAGCCGATAATGCCCGCCAGCCAGGCATGCCAGAAGTTGAGTTCCCCACTGCCGATCAGGGCACCCAGCCCGGCCATCATTACCGTTCCCGGTAAAATCAACCCCACCAGCGCCAGCGATTCCAGGAAGGCCACCAGCGCCACAGCAATCAAAGAGTACATGGCGGACTGGAGAATGAAGTGTTCCAGCAATGCTTGCATAATGCGTCCGTCAGATTTACGAAGCAGGGATTCTGCTAATCCATCCCTGCGTCGTCAAGCTATCAGTTATCAGATTAGTTACAGGTTATGACATCTTCACGGGCACATCATTCACTTTTTCTTCACAACCGGCGCGGAACTCGCTCGGACTGGCGCCGGTACATTTTTTAAAGACGCGGGAGAAATAGAGTTGATCGTCGAACCCAACATTACGTCCGACGGTGGCAATTGGCATGCGTGTCGTACTGAGCAGCAGCTTCGCCTGGCTGATACGCTGATCCTCACGCCAGCTCAACACGCTGATCCCCAGCTGTTGACGGAACAGGTGCGACAGGCGCGATGGCGACAGGCAGACGTGCTGGGCAACACTGGCAATATCGAAGTGGCTGTCCGCCAGATGATCGCTGATGTACTGGCAGGCATCACGCACGCGGTTATCCATCGGCGGGTGCAGCGAGGCGTTGATCGCTTCCATTCTCCGCAGCAGTAGCTGCTCCAGCAGGTTGATCGCCAGCAGCTCGCAGTAGCGCCCTTCTCCCTGTCCGGCGCTGATGATCTGGCCGAACAGTTCATTAAAGTGCGGCTGATGCGTCTCGTCCGGACGGAAAAAACCGGTCTGCGCAAAAATAGACGGCCAGGCCAGCCACTCCTGCCAGTAAGCGCGGGGGCGAAAATAAACCCACTGGTGATACCACTCGCTGGCATCCGGATGGCGTCCGTAGTGATGAATTTCGCCCGGCGGGAACAGCAAAATATCACCCGGTCGACAGACAAACTCCTTGCCGTGATTTTTGATCACCCCTTCCCCCCGAATCGTGAGGTTAAGGATATAGCCTTTCATCCCCAACGGCCTGTCGATAAAAAAATCCAGATATCCGTTAGCGTCTATCGGCGTTAAACCGGCAACCAGATGCGCGTTAAACGAGTACCCCGGCAGGAGAGGGTCATTTTGCGGTTCAGCCATAATTTAACGACTCCCGAGGTTCGGTGAGGAAACAAATTGTCCATATTATGCAAGGCGGCATGGTTTGCGCCCTGCTTCGCCGCCGTAATGTCACGGGCAGACCATCAACCCCGCTTGTGAAAAGCATTATGTAACAACTCCGCGCGGTGACAGCGACAAAAACGGGTAACAAAAGTGTCTATAACTAGAGCAGAAATGTCCACATTGATTATTTGCACGGCGTCACACTTTGCGATGCCATAGCATTTTAATCCATAAGATTAGCGGATCCTACCTGACGGTTTTTATCCCCACTCACTACTGTTTCTCCATACCCGTATTTCTGGATGGAGTAAGAGGATGGCAATTGCAATTGGCCTCGATTTTGGCAGTGATTCTGTGCGCGCGCTGGCAGTGGATTGCGCTACCGGCGAAGAGATCGCCACCAGCGTAGAGTGGTACCCACGCTGGCAGGAAGGGCGTTACTGTGACGCGCCGAACAACCGGTTCCGCCATCATCCGCGCGACTACATGGAATCAATGGAAGCAGCGCTAAAAAGCGTGCTGGCTGAACTGAACGCGGCGCAGCGCGCGGAGGTCGTTGGGATTGGCGTCGACAGTACGGGCTCAACGCCAGCGCCGATTGACGCCGACGGCAACGTGCTGGCGCTGCGGGCAGAGTTCGCGAAAAACCCAAACGCGATGTTCGTCCTGTGGAAAGATCACACGTCGGTGGAAGAAGCGGAAGCCATTACTCGTCTGTGCCATACGCCGGGCAAGGTCGATTACTCCCGCTACATCGGCGGCATTTACTCCAGCGAATGGTTCTGGGCTAAGATCCTTCACGTCACCCGCGAGGACAGCGCAGTCGCCCAGGCCGCCGTCTCCTGGATTGAACTGTGCGACTGGGTGCCAGCTCTGCTTTCTGGTACCACGCGCCCGCAGGATATCCGCCGGGGTCGCTGCAGTGCCGGGCACAAATCGCTGTGGCATGAAAGTTGGGGCGGTCTGCCACCCGCCAGCTTCTTCGACGAACTCGATCCGCTGATTAACCAACATTTGCAATACCCCCTGTTTACAGACACCTTCACCGCCGATCTGCCGGTTGGGACCCTGTGCGCCGAGTGGGCACAGCGCCTTGGTCTGCCGGGGAACGTCGTCATTTCTGGCGGCGCGTTCGACTGCCACATGGGTGCCGTCGGCGCGGGCGCACAGCCCAATGCGCTGGTGAAAGTGATTGGAACCTCAACCTGCGACATCCTGATTGCGGATAAACAGAGCGTCGGCGAACGCGCCGTGAAAGGCATTTGCGGGCAAGTCGATGGCAGTGTGGTGCCCGGTTTTATCGGTCTGGAGGCAGGTCAGTCAGCCTTTGGCGACATCTATGCGTGGTTCGGCCGCATTCTCGGCTGGCCGCTGGAGCAGCTCGCCGCGCAGCACCCGGAACTGAAAACGCAGATTAACGCCAGCCAGAAGCAACTGCTGCCAGCGTTAACCGAAGCCTGGGCGAAGAATCCGTCGCTGGATCACCTGCCGGTGGTACTTGACTGGTTTAACGGTCGCCGCACGCCGAACGCAAACCAGCGTCTGAAAGGGGTGATGACCGATCTGAATCTGGCCACGGACGCCCCGGCAATGTTCGGCGGGCTAATCGCCGCAACCGCCTTTGGCGCGCGAGCCATCATGGAATGCTTTACCGAACAAGGCATTGCGGTCAACAACGTGATGGCACTGGGCGGTATCGCCCGGAAAAACAAGGTCATTATGCAGGCCTGCTGCGACGTCCTGAACCGACCGCTACAAATCGTTGCCTCCGATCAGTGCTGTGCGCTGGGTGCGGCCATCTTCGCTGCTGTAGCAGCCAACGTGCATGCCAACATTCCTGCTGCCCAACAGAAAATGGCCAGCGCAGTGGAAAACACGCTGCAACCTCGCCCCGACCAGGCACAACGTTTCGAACAGCTTTATCACCGCTACCAACAGTGGGCGGTAAGCGCTGAGCAACATTATCTTCCGACTGCCACCCCGGTAACGACTGCGCCGGCTGACCAGGCAACCCTGACTCACTAAGGACACGACAATGACTATTTTTGATAACTATGAAGTGTGGTTTGTAATTGGCAGCCAGCATTTGTACGGCCCAGAGACGCTGCGTCAGGTTACTCAGCACGCGGAGCACGTCGTCAAGGCGCTGAATACCGAAGCGAAACTGCCCTGCAGGCTGGTGTTAAAACCACTGGGGACCACACCGGATGAGATCACCGCCATTTGCCGTGACGCAAACTATGACGAACGCTGTGCAGGTCTGGTGGTCTGGCTGCATACCTTCTCTCCGGCCAAGATGTGGATCAACGGTCTGACAACCCTCAACAAACCGCTGCTGCAATTCCACACCCAGTTCAATGCTGCCCTGCCGTGGGACAGCATCGATATGGACTTTATGAACCTGAACCAGACCGCGCACGGCGGCCGTGAATTCGGCTTTATCGGCGCGCGTATGCGTCAACAGCACGCGGTAGTGACCGGTCACTGGCAGGACCCGCAGGCGCAGCAGCGCATCGGTGCCTGGATGCGCCACGCGGTGTCGAAACAGGATACTCGTCATCTGAAAGTGTGCCGCTTTGGCGATAACATGCGTGAAGTGGCGGTTACCGATGGTGATAAAGTCGCTGCGCAGATCAAGTTTGGCTTCTCGGTCAACACCTGGGCGGTGGGCGATCTGGTACAGGTGGTCAATTCCATCAGTGACGGCGACATCAACGCCCTGATTGACGAATACGAAAGCAGCTACACCCTGACCGCCGCCACGCAGGTTCACGGTGAAAAACGCCAGAACGTGCTGGAAGCGGCGCGTATTGAGCTGGGCATGAAGCGCTTCCTGGAACAAGGCGGCTTCCACGCGTTCACCACCACCTTTGAAGATTTGCACGGTCTGAAGCAACTTCCGGGTCTGGCCGTACAGCGTCTGATGCAGCAGGGTTATGGCTTTGCCGGCGAAGGTGACTGGAAAACCGCCGCTCTGCTTCGCATCATGAAAGTGATGTCAACCGGTCTGCAGGGCGGCACCTCCTTTATGGAGGATTACACCTATCACTTCGAGAAAGGTAACGATCTGGTACTTGGCTCGCACATGCTGGAAGTCTGCCCGACCATCGCCGTGGAAGAAAAACCGATCCTCGATGTCCAGCCTCTCGGCATTGGCGGTAAAGACGATCCCGCCCGCCTGATCTTCAACACCCAAACCGGTCCCGCGATCGTGGCCAGCCTGATCGACCTCGGCGATCGCTACCGTCTGCTGGTCAACTGCATTGATACCGTGAAGATCCCGCATGCGCTGCCGAAACTGCCGGTCGCCAACGCGCTGTGGAAAGCTCAGCCGGATCTGCCGACCGCGTCGGAAGCGTGGATCCTGGCCGGCGGAGCGCACCATACCGTCTTCAGCCATGCGCTGGATCTCAACGACATGCGTCAGTTCGCCGAAATGCACGATATCGAAATCACCGTAATTGATAACGATACCCGCCTGCCCGCCTTCAAGGACGCGCTGCGCTGGAACGACGTGTATTACGGCTTTAAACGTTAAGCAAATGGTTGCCTGATGGCGCTTTGCTGATCAGGCCTACCTCTCTGCGTAGGCCTGATAAGGCGTTTACGCCGTCATCAGGCAGGGAGAAAAACATGCCAGAAGATCTCAAACGCCAGGTACTGGAAGCGAATCTGGCGCTACCAAAGCATAACCTGGTCACGCTCACCTGGGGGAACGTCAGCGCGGTCGATCGTGAACGCGGTGTCTTTGTGATCAAACCTTCCGGCGTCGATTACAGTGTGATGACCGCAGAAGATATGGTGGTTGTCAGTATCGCGACCGGTGAAGTAGTTGAAGGTAAGAAAAAGCCTTCGTCCGATACGCCGACGCACCGTCTGCTGTACCAGGCTTTTCCTGCCATTGGCGGTATTGTGCATACCCATTCGCGCCACGCGACTATCTGGGCGCAGGCCGGACAATCCATTCCGGCAACGGGCACCACGCACGCCGACTATTTCTATGGCGCAATTCCCTGCACCCGTAAAATGACCGACAGCGAAATCAACGGCGAGTATGAGTGGGAAACCGGCAATGTGATTGTCGAAACCTTTGCAAAACAAGGCATCGATGCCGCACAGATGCCCGGTGTACTGGTGCATTCACACGGTCCCTTCGCGTGGGGGAAAAACGCCGAAGACGCCGTGCATAACGCCATCGTCTTAGAAGAGGTCGCCTATATGGGCATTTTCTGCCGCCAGCTCGCGCCGCAGCTACCGGATATGCAGCAAACGTTGCTGGATAAGCATTACCTGCGCAAGCACGGAGCGAAAGCCTATTACGGGCAGTAGCCACGCCGATAACTGTATAAAACCCCAGCACAACACGTTGAACCAGGCTATAATCATGCCTGGTTTTTTTGATGGATAAACAGCGTGGCGCAGGCAGGTTTTATCTTAACCCGGCACTGGCGGGATACGTCGCAGGGAACAGAAGTCTCCTTCTGGCTGGCAACAGACAGCGGGCCTTTGCAGGTCACGCTTGCGCCGCAGGAATCCGTTGCGTTTATCCCTACCGCGCTGACCGCCCGCGTCACGTCGTTATTAAGCAGTGAAAATGGCTACCGCCTGACGCCGCTCAACCTCAAAGATTTTCATCGCCAGCCGGTTTCAGGTCTTTACTGCCGCTCGCATCGCCAGTTGATGCGGCTGGAAAAGCTGTTGCGTGAGAATGGCGTGACGGTTTATGAAGGCGATGTCCGCCCGCCAGAACGCTATCTGATGGAACGCTTTATCACCTCGCCGGTGTGGGTCGAAGGTGAGACGCGCAACAGCGCGATCGTCAATGCGCGATTAAAGCCCCATCCCGACTATCGTCCACCGCTCAAGTGGTTGTCTCTGGACATTGAGACCACCCGCCACGGCGAACTGTACTGCATTGGGCTTGAAGGTTGCGGGCAGCGCGTTGTCTTTATGCTCGGCCCCGAAAATGGCGATTCATCAGCGCTCGATTTCCAGCTTGTATACGTCAACAGCCGCCCACAACTGCTGGAAAAGCTGAACGAGTGGATTGCCCGCCACGATCCCGACATTATCATCGGCTGGAATCTGGTGCAGTTCGACCTGCGCGTGTTGCAAAAACATGCTGAGCGCTACCGTATCCCGCTGCGTTTCGGCCGCGATAACAGCGAACTTGAGTGGCGTGAGCACGGTTTTAAGAATGGCGTTTTTTTCGCCCAGGCGAAAGGCCGACTGATTATTGACGGCATTGAAGCGCTAAAGTCTGCCTTCTGGAATTTCTCGTCGTTTTCGCTGGAGACCGTTTCGCAGGAACTGCTCGGAGAAGGCAAGTCGATCGATAATCCGTGGGATCGCATGGATGAGATCGACAGGCGTTTTGCCGAAGATAAACCCGCGCTCGCCACCTATAACCTGAAAGATTGCGAGCTGGTGACGCGGATCTTTCATAAAACCGAGATTATGCCGTTCCTGTTAGAACGCGCCACGGTCAACGGATTACCTGTCGATCGTCACGGCGGTTCGGTCGCCGCGTTCGGCCACCTCTATTTTCCGCGTATGCATCGCGCCGGATATGTTGCGCCAAACCTCGGCGAAGTGCCGCCCCACGCCAGCCCCGGCGGTTACGTGATGGATTCGCGTCCCGGGTTGTATGATTCCGTGCTGGTGCTGGATTACAAAAGCCTGTACCCCTCAATCATTCGCACCTTTTTGATTGATCCTGTCGGTCTGGTGGAAGGGATGGCGCACCCGGACCCCGAACACAGCACCGAAGGGTTTCTCGACGCCTGGTTCTCACGGGAAAAACACTGTCTGCCAGAGATCGTGACAAATATCTGGCACGGCCGCGATGACGCCAAACGGCACGGTAATAAACCGCTTTCTCAGGCGCTGAAGATCATCATGAATGCCTTTTACGGTGTGCTCGGTACGACGGCCTGCCGCTTTTTCGATCCGCGCCTGGCGTCGTCGATCACTATGCGCGGTCACGCGATCATGCGCCAGACCAAAGCGCTCATTGAAGCCCAGGGCTATGACGTGATTTATGGTGACACCGACTCCACCTTCGTCTGGCTGAAACGCGCCCACACAGAAGAGGAAGCGGCGAAGATTGGCCGCGCGTTAGTGGAACACGTCAACGCCTGGTGGACGCAGTCACTACAAGAGAAGAACCTTACCAGCGCGCTGGAACTGGAGTATGAAACGCATTTCTGCCGCTTTTTGATGCCCACCATTCGTGGGGCGGATACCGGCAGCAAAAAACGCTACGCGGGTCTGATTCAGGAAGGAGAAAACCAGCGGATGGTGTTTAAAGGGCTGGAAACCGTACGAACCGACTGGACACCGCTGGCGCAGCAGTTCCAGCAAGAATTGTATCTGCGCATTTTTCGTCACGAACCGTACGAGGATTACGTACGTGACACCATTGCTCGGCTGATGGCGGGCGAGCTGGACGATCGTCTGGTCTATCGCAAGCGCCTGCGTCGACCGTTGAGCGAGTACCAGCGCAACGTTCCGCCGCACGTGCGCGCCGCCAGACTGGCTGACGAAGAAAACCTGAAGCGGGGACGTCCGGCGCAGTACCAGAATCGCGGCACCATTCACTATGTCTGGACCCTGAACGGCCCGGAGCCAAAGGATTATCAGCACTCGCCGCTGGATTACGAACACTATCTGACACGCCAGCTCCAGCCCGTCGCGGAAGGAATTCTTCCCTTCATTGATGATAACTTTGCTACACTACTGACAGGCCAATTAGGGTTATTTTGACGCGTGACGAATCCGTCGCCATCCATTACCATAGCGCCCTTTCCATTCCTGGACCCCATTTACCGTTCTGTCATAGCATCTCCCTGGCAGAGGGTGATTATTGCCTGCAATTAAAGATATAGAGCCGAACAAATATGCCTTTTACACTTGGTCAACGCTGGATCAGCGATACAGAAAGCGAACTGGGACTTGGAACCGTCGTCGCAATGG
This sequence comes from Citrobacter sp., assembly GCA_019415335.1. The sequence continues at coordinate 123,488 of DXKH01000071.1, forward strand.
ATGCGCGCACCGTCACTTTACTTTTCCCCTCCACCGGTGAAAACCGTCTGTATGCGCGCAGTGACTCCCCGGTGACCCGCGTAATGTTCAACCCTGGTGATACCATTACCAGCCATGAAGGCTGGCAGCTACAAATCGATGAAGTAAAAGAAGAAAATGGTTTGCTTGCCTACATTGGTACCCGTCTTGATACCGAAGAAACGGGCGTGACGCTGCGTGAAGTTCTGCTCGACAGCAAACTGGCGTTCAGCAAACCGCAGGATCGGCTGTTTGCCGGTCAGATTGACCGCATGGATCGGTTTGCGTTGCGCTATCGTGCACGTAAATTTCAAAGTGAACAGTACCGCATGCCATGGAGCGGTCTGCGCGGCCAGCGCACCAGTCTGATCCCCCATCAGCTCAACATCGCCCACGACGTGGGTCGCCGTCACGCTCCTCGCGTACTGCTGGCGGATGAAGTGGGTCTGGGGAAAACCATTGAAGCCGGGATGATCCTGCATCAACAACTGCTTTCCGGTGCAGCAGAACGCGTACTGATCATTGTGCCGGAAACCTTACAGCATCAGTGGCTGGTCGAAATGCTGCGCCGTTTTAACCTGCGCTTCGCCCTGTTTGACGACGAACGCTACGCCGAAGCGCAGCATGACGCGCTGAACCCGTTTGAGACCGAACAACTGGTGATCTGTTCTCTGGACTTCGCCCGCCGCAACAAACAGCGTCTGGAACACCTGTGTGATGCCGAATGGGACCTGCTGGTTGTCGATGAAGCCCACCATCTTGTGTGGAGCGAAGAGGCGCCGAGCCGCGAATATGTCGCAATAGAGCAACTGGCGGAACGCGTGCCAGGCGTACTGTTGCTGACTGCCACTCCGGAACAACTGGGAATGGAAAGCCACTTTGCACGTCTGCGTCTGCTGGATCCCAACCGTTTCCACGATTTCGCACAGTTTGTTGAAGAGCAGAAAAATTATCGCCCGGTTGCCGACGCCGTCGCCATGCTGCTCGCCGGTAACAAGCTCAGCAATGAAGAACTCAACATGCTGGGTGAACTGATTGGCGAGCAGGATATTGAGCCGCTGCTGCAAACCGCGAACAGCGACCGCGACGGTGCGCAGAACGCGCGTCAGGAGCTGGTCTCCATGCTGATGGACCGCCACGGCACCAGCCGCGTGTTGTTCCGTAACACCCGTAATGGGGTGAAGGGCTTCCCGAAACGCGAACTGCACACCATTAAGCTGCCGCTGCCAACGCAGTATCAGACGGCCATTAAAGTGTCCGGCATCATGGGGGTGCGCAAAAACGCCGAAGACAGAGCGCGCGATATGCTCTATCCGGAACAGATTTATCAGGAATTTGAAGGTGATACCGGAACCTGGTGGAACTTCGACCCGCGCGTTGAGTGGCTGATGGGCTATCTGACCAGCCATCGCTCGCAGAAAGTGCTGGTGATTTGTGCAAAGGCGGCAACCGCCCTGCAACTGGAGCAAGTGCTGCGCGAGCGCGAAGGCATCCGCGCGGCGGTCTTCCACGAAGGGATGTCGATTATCGAACGTGACCGCGCCGCTGCCTGGTTTGGCGAAGAGGACAGCGGTGCGCAGGTGCTGCTGTGTTCAGAAATCGGCTCGGAAGGACGTAACTTCCAGTTTGCCAGCAACCTGGTGATGTTCGACCTGCCGTTTAACCCGGACCTGCTGGAGCAGCGTATTGGCCGTCTCGACCGTATCGGTCAGGCGCACGATATCCAAATCCACGTCCCGTATTTAGAGAAAACCGCGCAATCGGTGCTGGTTCGCTGGTATCACGAAGGTCTGGATGCGTTCGAACATACCTGCCCGACGGGGCGCGCCATCTATGACTCGGTTTACAGCAACCTGATTAACTACCTGGCGTCGCCCGAAGAGACCGACGGCTTTGATGAGCTGATCAAAAGCTGTCGCGAACAGCACGAAGCACTGAAGACACAACTGGAACAGGGTCGTGACCGCCTGCTGGAGATCCATTCCAACGGCGGAGAAAAGGCGCAACAACTGGCTGAGAGCATTGAAGAGCAGGACGACGACACCAGCCTGATCGCCTTTGCCATGAACCTGTTTGATATCGTGGGGATTAATCAGGACGATCGCGGCGAAAACCTGATTGTACTAACCCCATCCGATCATATGCTGGTTCCGGATTTCCCGGGCCTGCCGGAAGACGGCTGCACCATTACCTTTGAACGTGACGTGGCGCTGTCGCGTGAAGACGCCCAGTTTATTACCTGGGAGCACCCACTGATTCGTAACGGTCTGGATCTGATCCTCTCTGGTGATACCGGCAGCAGTACCATTTCGTTGCTGAAGAACAAAGCCTTGCCGGTTGGCACACTGCTGCTGGAACTGGTATATGTCGTGGAGGCCCAGGCACCGAAGCAACTGCAGCTTAACCGCTTCCTGCCGCCAACGCCGGTGCGCATGCTGCTGGATAAAAACGGCAACAACCTCGCTGCACAAGTGGAGTTTGAAACCTTCAACCGCCAGTTGAGTGCCGTAAACCGCCACACCGGCAGCAAGCTGGTTAACGCGGTGCAGCAGGATGTCCATGCGATTCTGCAACTGGGTGAAGCACAGGTTGAGAAGTCCGCCCGCGCCCTGATTGATGCTGCGCGTAATGAAGCCGATGAAAAACTGTCTGCCGAACTGTCACGTCTGGAAGCGCTGCGCGCCGTCAACCCGAACATTCGTGATGACGAACTCGCGGCGATCGAAAGCAACCGTCAGCAGGTGCTGGAAAGCCTGAGTCAGGCGGGATGGCGTCTGGATGCGCTGCGTCTTATTGTCGTCACGCATCAGTAACGGAGTCAAATATGGGGATGGAAAACTACAATCCGCCGCAGGATCCCTGGCTGGTGATCCTGTATCAGGATGAGCACATTATGGTGGTCAACAAGCCGAGCGGTCTGTTGTCCGTGCCGGGGCGTCTTGAGGGACACAGAGACAGCGTGATGACGCGAATTCAACGCGACTATCCGCAGGCAGAATCCGTGCATCGTCTGGATATGGCCACCAGCGGCGTGATTGTAGTGGCCCTCACCAAAGCGGCAGAGCGAGAGCTGAAGCGTCAGTTTCGCGAGCGCGAGCCGAAAAAACAGTATGTGGCGCGGGTATGGGGACATCCTGCGCCCGCAGAGGGACTGGTGGATTTACCGCTGATCTGCGACTGGCCGAATCGTCCGAAACAGAAAGTGTGTTATGAAACCGGCAAAGCGGCGCAGACCGAATATGAAGTGGTAGAGTTTGCGGCAGATAACACCGCGCGGGTCGTGTTGAAGCCCATCACCGGGCGTTCGCATCAGCTGCGCGTGCATATGCTGGCGTTAGGTCACCCGATTCTCGGTGACCGCTTTTATGCACCACCCGACGCACTGGCGATGGCCCCCCGACTCCAGTTGCATGCCGAGATGCTGACCATCACCCATCCCACATACGGCAACAGCATGACATTTAAAGCGCCGGCTGATTTTTAATCTTATAACGTCGCCCCTTTGAATTACGCTCGCGAATAGACACAAATCATTCGAGATGCATCGAGGCGGCAAGCGAAGAAATCCCCAGGAGCATAGATAACTATGTGACTGGGGTTTCACAGCGCGGCCAACAAAGAGGCAGCTTGAAGGATGCCGTGTATATTTATTTAAAGCCTTTCTGCTCTTTGATCAGCTCGTAAGCCTTCTGAATTTCCTGCGCTTTTTGCTTCGCCATCTCCATCATTTCAGGCGGCAGGCCTTTCGCCACCAGCTTATCCGGATGGTGCTCGCTCATCTGCTTACGGTAAGCACGTTTAATGGTGGTCGCATCATCAGTAGGTTTAACCCCCAGTACGTTGCAGGCATCCTCCAGCGTCGGGCCACGCTGCGCCTGTTGCCAGCCACCGCCGCCGGACTGCTGCTGATAACCCCCGCCAAACTGTGCGCCCCCCTGCATCATGCGCAGGAACTGATCGAACTGAGTACGGGAAATGCCGAGTTCTTCAGCAATCACATACAGCACTTCACGCTCGTTGGGATGCAGCGAACCGTCGGCAAACGCCGCCTGAATCTGAATTTCGAGAAACATGCGGATAAGATCGAAGCGGCCAAAACAGACACTACGAAACTGGCGCATTTTTTCGCGTAACGGGTAATTATCTGATTTTCCGATACGGAACGCATTTTGCGCAGCCGATCGCGATTCACCGTGCAAATTCATCCGATCCATCAGCACATTAGCGACATGGATGTCCGCTTCGGTGACGCGCCCTTTCGATTTGGTTAAATGCCCCATTACCTCGAAAGTGGTGGCAAAAAACAGCGCCTGACGCTCACGCTGGTTGGCAAACCACGCCATTTTTCGACTGCGGGCCTTGTCGAACATGTGGCCTACCAACAGCCCCAGAACCACGCCCCAAAAGCCGCCGCCCATGAGCAGAGCCACGGCCACGCCAATTATTTTTCCCCAGTACTGCATAGACTCCCCAATTTGTCTCACTCTCGGTGAGGCCAGGTCCCACAAAATAAGCGGCTTTTTACGATCTTACAGCTACGGTCAATTGTGGGACATCGCCTATAATTTGCATTATCATACCTGTCATTCACAGCCGTGACTAACCCCACAGACGCTATAGCGGCAGGATTAACACTAGCGCTACGAACATGAGTAAGTTAGGCTGTGGCGGTTTGTCACGCGCGACGCTACTGATGATGGAACAATAAAATACAACGTATGAAAAAACGTATTCCCACCCTCCTGGCCACCATGATTGCCACAGCCCTTTACAGTCAACAGGGTCTGGCAGCCAGTCTCGCCTCACAATGTATGTTAGGCGTGCCAAGCTATGACCGTCCTCTGGTGCAGGGCGAGACAAATCAACTCCCCGTCACGATTAATGCCGATCACGCGAAAGGGAATTATCCCGACGACGCGGTGTTTACCGGCAATGTGGACATCATGCAGGGCAACAGTCGTCTGCAAGCCGATGAGGTGCAGCTTCATCAGAAAGAGGCTCAGGGTCAGCCTGAGCCCGTGCGTACCGTCGATGCACTCGGCAACGTCCATTACGATGACAACCAGGTTATCCTGAAAGGACCGAAGGGCTGGGCGAACCTGAACACCAAAGACACCAACGTCTGGGAAGGCGACTACCAGATGGTGGGCCGTCAGGGCCGCGGTAAAGCGGATCTGATGAAACAGCGCGGCGAGAACCGCTATACCATTCTTGAAAACGGGAGTTTCACCTCCTGTCTGCCGGGTTCTGATACCTGGAGCGTCGTCGGTAGCGAAGTGATCCACGACCGCGAAGAGCAGGTCGCTGAAATCTGGAACGCCCGCTTTAAGCTAGGTCCGGTTCCAATCTTTTACAGTCCGTATTTGCAGTTGCCGGTGGGCGATAAACGCCGCTCCGGTTTCCTGATCCCGAACGCCAAGTACACGACAAAGAACTATTTTGAGTTCTATCTGCCGTATTACTGGAATATCGCACCAAACATGGATGCGACCCTTACGCCGCACTATATGCACCGTCGTGGTGGCGTCATGTGGGAGAACGAATTCCGTTACCTGAGCCAGGCGGGTGCCGGCATCATGGAATTTGACTATCTCAATTCCGACCGCGTGTACGACGATGAACACCCGAACGATGACAACTCGCGCCGCTGGCTGTTCTACTGGCAACACTCCGGTGTAATGGACCAGGTGTGGCGCTTCAACGTCAACTATACCAAGGTGAGCGACTCCAGTTACTTTAACGATTTCGATAATAAGTACGGTTCGAGTACCGATGGTTACGCCACACAGAAATTCAGCGTCGGCTATGCGGTGCAGAACTTTGACGCCACGGTTTCAACCAAGCAGTTCCAGGTCTTTGATACGGTAAACAGCAACAGCTATTCTGCGCAACCGCAGTTAGACGTTAACTATTACCAGAACGACATTGGTCCGTTTGATACCCGTATTTACGGTCAGGCCGTGCATTTTGTAAATACCAATGACAACATGCCGGAAGCGACGCGTCTGCACCTGGAGCCGACCATCAACCTGCCGCTGTCGAATCAGTGGGGCAGCATTAACACCGAAGCAAAACTTCTGGCGACCCATTACCAGCAGACCAATCTGGACTGGTATAACAACCGTTATTCAACCCAGTTTGATGATACGGTAAACCGTGTGATGCCGCAGTTTAAAGTCGACGGCAAGATGGTCTTTGAGCGTGATATGAATATGCTCGCGCCGGGTTATACCCAGACGCTGGAGCCGCGCGCGCAGTATCTGTACGTGCCGTATCGCGACCAGAGCAACATCTACAACTACGACTCTTCCCTGCTGCAATCTGACTATACCGGCCTGTTCCGTGACCGTAGCTATGGTGGCCTGGACCGCATTGCTTCCGCCAACCAGGTCACGACCGGCGTCACATCTCGTGTATATGATGACGCAGCGGTTGAACGTTTTAACGTTTCTGTTGGTCAAATCTACTATTTCACGGAGTCTCGCACTGGCGATGACAACATCCAATGGGAGAACGATAACCAGACAGGTTCGTTAGTATGGGCAGGTGATACCTACTGGCGTATTTCGGAACGTTGGGGCTTGCGTGGCGGTATTCAGTACGACACCCGTCTGGATAGCGTCGCCACCAGCAGCTCCAGTCTTGAATATCGTCGTGATGAAGACCGTCTGGTCCAGTTGAACTACCGTTACGCCAGCCCGGAATATATTCAGGCGACATTGCCTTCGCGCTATTCCACGGCTGAGCAGTACAAAAACGGGATCAGTCAGATCGGTACTGTCGCCAGTTGGCCAATCGCCGATCGCTGGTCGATCGTCGGTGCCTACTACTTTGATACTAACGTTAGTAAACCCGCCGACCAGATGTTAGGTGTGCAGTACAACTCCTGCTGTTATGCGATCCGCGTCGGTTACGAGCGTAAGCTGAACGGCTGGGATAGCGATAAAGAACACGCGGTGTATGACAACGTGATTGGCTTTAACATCGAACTTCGCGGCCTGAGTTCCAACTATGGTCTCGGCACGAGCGAGATGTTGCGTTCCAACATTTTGCCATATCAAAACTCTTTGTGATCTGATTGATTTACCACGTAATCCGCAGTGCGGTTAATTGAAATGGAAAAAGTATGAAGAACTGGAAAACGCTGCTTCTCGGTATCGCCATGATCGCGAATACCAGTTTCGCTGCCCCGCAGGTAGTTGATAAAGTCGCAGCCGTCGTAAATAACGGTGTCGTACTGGAAAGCGACGTTGATGGCCTGATGCAGTCTGTCAAACTGAACGCCAACCAGGCAGGTCAACAACTTCCGGACGACGCTACGCTGCGTCATCAGATTCTGGAACGACTGATCATGGATCAGATTGTCCTGCAGATGGGTCAGAAGATGGGCGTCAAAATCTCTGACGAACAGCTTGATCAGGCGATTGCCAATATCGCTAAACAGAACAACATGACGCTGGATCAGATGCGCAGCCGTCTGGCTTACGATGGTCTGAGCTATTCAACCTACCGTAATCAGATCCGTAAAGAGATGCTCATCTCTGAAGTGCGTAACAACGAAGTGCGCCGCCGCGTAACGATCCTGCCGCAGGAAGTCGATGCGCTGGCGCAGCAGGTTGGCAATCAAAATGATGCCAGTACAGAGCTGAATCTGAGCCACATCCTGATCCCACTGCCGGAAAACCCAACGTCTGATCAGGTGAACGACGCAGAATCCCAGGCACGTTCCATTGTTGATCAAGCCCGTAACGGTAGCGACTTCGGCAAACTGGCGATCACCTACTCTGCTGACCAGCAGGCACTGAAAGGCGGCCAGATGGGTTGGGGTCGTATTCAGGAACTGCCTGGCATTTTTGCCCAGGCGCTGAGTACCGCGAAGAAAGGCGACATCATTGGTCCGATTCGTTCCGGTGTCGGTTTCCATATCCTGAAAGTAAACGACATGCGCGGCCAGAGCCAGAGCATCTCCGTGACCGAAGTGCACGCTCGCCATATTCTGCTGAAGCCGTCACTGATCATGACCGATCAGCAGGCGCGTCTGAAGCTTGAGCAGATCGCGGCTGATATTAAGAGCGGTAAAACCACCTTTGCTGCCGCAGCAAAAGAGTTCTCTCAGGATCCCGGCTCGGCTAACCAGGGCGGCGATCTGGGTTGGGCGGCTGCGGACATTTTCGATCCGGCATTCCGTGATGCGTTAACCCGTATGAACAAAGGGCAGATGAGCGCACCGGTACACTCCTCTTTCGGCTGGCACCTGATCGAGCTGCTGGATACGCGTAACGTTGATAAAACTGACGCCGCGCAGAAAGATCGTGCTTACCGTATGCTGATGAACCGTAAATTCTCGGAAGAAGCAGCAACCTGGATGCAGGAACAGCGCGCCAGCGCTTACGTTAAAATCCTGAGCAATTAATGACGGCAGCTCAACGCGTAGTGATCACTCCCGGCGAGCCCGCCGGGATTGGTCCGGATCTCGTCGTTCAACTTGCCCAGCGCGACTGGCCCGTTGAACTGGTGGTCTGTGCCGACGCCACGGTACTGACCGACCGGGCGGCACTGCTCGGTCTTCCCCTCACACTACTCCCTTACTCCCCGCAAAGCGCTGCTAAACCGCAGACTGCCGGTACGCTTACGCTGTTACCGGTTGCGCTTCACGCGCCTGTCGTCCCTGGGCAGTTGGCCGTGGAGAATGGCGAGTATGTGGTGCAGACGCTGGCCCGCGCCTGTGACGGCTGCTTGCAAGGTGAATTCGCAGCACTTGTCACCGGGCCTGTACATAAAGGCGTGATCAACGACGCAGGCGTGCCTTTCACCGGTCACACCGAGTTTTTTGAAGAGCGCTCGCAGGCGAAAAAAGTGGTGATGATGCTGGCGACGGAGGAGTTACGCGTCGCACTGGCCACCACCCACCTGCCGCTGCGCGACGTCGCCGATGCCATTACGCCAGCGTTACTGCACGAAGTGATTGGCATTCTGCATCACGATCTGCGCACCAAATTTGGCGTGAACGATCCGCGCATACTGGTCTGTGGTCTGAACCCTCATGCCGGTGAAGGGGGCCATATGGGCAGCGAAGAGATCGACACGATCATTCCGGTGCTCGACACACTACGCGCGCAGGGGATGAAATTGATGGGTCCGCTGCCGGCTGATACGCTGTTTCAGGCTAAATATTTGCAAGATGCCGATGCGGTGCTGGCGATGTACCACGATCAGGGTCTCCCCGTGCTAAAATACCAGGGATTTGGTCGTGGCGTGAATATTACGCTGGGCCTACCCTTTATTCGAACCTCGGTTGATCACGGCACCGCGCTTGAACTGGCGGGTCGGAGTGAAGCTGATGTCGGCAGTTTTATTACGGCGCTTAATCTCGCCATCAAAATGATTGTTAATACCCAATGAATAATCGAGTCCATCAGGGCCACTTAGCCCGTAAACGCTTCGGGCAAAACTTCCTCAACGATCAGTTTGTGATCGACAGTATTGTCTCCGCCATTAACCCACAAAAGGGTCAGGCGATGGTCGAAATCGGCCCCGGTCTGGCTGCACTGACGGAGCCGGTTGGCGAACGTCTGGATGCGCTGACGGTCATTGAACTTGACCGCGATCTGGCCGCACGTCTGCAAACGCATCCCTTCCTGGGACCCAAGCTGACTATCTACCAGCAGGACGCCATGACCATGAATTTTGGCGAATTGTCTGAAAAGATGGGACAACCGCTACGCGTGTTCGGTAACCTGCCCTATAACATCTCTACGCCGCTAATGTTCCACCTGTTTAGCTATACTGATGCCATTGCCGATATGCACTTTATGTTGCAAAAAGAGGTGGTGAATCGTCTGGTTGCAGGACCAAACAGTAAGGCGTACGGTCGCTTAAGCGTGATGGCGCAATATTATTGCAACGTGATCCCGGTGCTTGAAGTACCGCCGTCCGCCTTCACGCCGCCGCCAAAAGTGGATTCCGCCGTGGTGCGCCTGGTGCCGCACACTACGATGCCCTACCCGGTAAAAGATATTCGCCTGTTGAGCCGCATCACCACTGAAGCGTTCAACCAGCGTCGTAAAACGGTTCGTAACAGCCTCGGCAATCTGTTCAGCGTTGAGGTCTTAACGGAACTGGGTATTGACCCGGCAATGCGAGCGGAAAATATCTCTGTCGCGCAGTACTGCCAGATGGCGAACTATCTGTCAGAAAACGCGCCATCGAAGGAGAGTTAAGCATGATCAATTCGCCCCGAGTGTGTATTCAGGTCCAGAGCGTCTATATTGAGGCGCAATCCTCACCTGATGATGAACGTTACGTTTTTGCCTACACCGTAACCATCCGCAATTTGGGGCGAGCGCCCGTGCAGCTGCTGGGGCGCTATTGGTTGATCACCAACGGTCATGGCCGAGAAACCGAAGTCCAGGGAGAAGGTGTGGTCGGCGTTCAGCCGCACATTGAACCTGGCGAAGAGTACCAGTACACCAGCGGTGCCGTTATCGAAACACCGCTGGGCACGATGCAGGGTCATTACGAAATGATTGATGAGAACGGCGTCGCCTTTACCATCGATATTCCGGTTTTCCGACTCGCCGTTTCCACTCTCATTCACTAAAACAATAGCTATGGCAACATACCTTATTGGCGACGTTCACGGTTGCTACGACGAACTGATCGCATTGCTACAACAAGTCAATTTTACCCCTGAAAGCGATACCCTGTGGCTGACGGGGGATCTGGTTGCCCGTGGCCCCGGTTCACTGGACGTGCTGCGTTATGTGAAATCACTCGGTGACTGTGTGCGCCTGGTGCTGGGCAATCACGACCTGCATCTGCTGGCCGTCTTCGCCGGTATCAGTCGTAACAAACCGAAAGACCGTCTGAGCCCGCTGCTGGAAGCGCCTGACGCGGATGAACTGCTCAACTGGCTGCGTCGTCAACCGCTGTTGCAGATAGATGAAGAAAAGAAACTGGTGATGGCGCATGCGGGTATCACACCACAGTGGGATTTGCAGACGGCCAAAGACTGCGCACGCGATGTTGAAGCGGTGCTGTCGAGCGACTCTTACCCTTTCTTTCTCGACGCCATGTATGGCGACATGCCAAATAACTGGACGCCGGAACTGAGCGGACTGGCACGCCTGCGCTTTATCACCAACGCCTTTACCCGGATGCGTTACTGCTTCCCGAACGGGCAACTGGATATGTACAGCAAAGAGTCCCCGGAGGATGCGCCGGCGCCGTTGAAACCATGGTTTGCCATCCCCGGACCGGTCAGCGAGGCCTACAGCATCGCGTTTGGTCACTGGGCTTCTCTGGAAGGAAAAGGGACGCCGGACAGGATCTATGCGCTGGATACCGGGTGCTGCTGGGGAGGGAATCTAACCTGCCTGCGTTGGGAAGATAAGCAGTACTTTGTGCAACCGTCAAACCGGCAGATGGATCTGGATGAAGGTGCGGCGGTTAACGCCTGATATGTTTTGCCTGATGGCGCTTCGCTTATCAGGCCTACGAGATAGTTTGTAGGCCGGATAAAACATTCACAGCGCCATCCTGCATGTATGTCGTCTTTTCGCTTGATGGCGCTACGCTTATCAAGCCTGCGAGATAGTTTTGTAGGCCGGATAAAACATTCACAGCGCCATCCTGCATGTATGTCGTCTTTTCGCCTGATGGCGCTACGCTTATCAGGCCTACGAGATAGTTTTGTAGGCCGGATAAGACGCTAAGCGTCGCTATCCGGCACTCATCGCTTAGCGACGTTCCAGAATTTCGAAGCAATAGCTGTGTGAGTTCTGCCCGTCAGCGTCGTGAAACTCGCTGAATACCGATTCCCAGTCGTCCGGCTCGTAGTCCGGGAAATGCGTATCCCCTTCCACTTCCGCGTCGATATGCGTCAGATACAGTTTCTGCGCTTTGGGCAGGAACTGTTCGTACACACGTCCACCGCCAATCACCATGATTTCTGGCGCATCACCACAGGCCGCAATCGCTTCATCAACCGATTTCACCCACTGCACGCGATCGTCAGTGCCCGACTGGCTGCTGATGACGATGTTCTTACGTCCCGGCAACGGTCGGCCGATGGATTCCCAGGTATGGCGTCCCATAACGACAGGTTTATTTAACGTATTACGTTTAAACCAGGCGAGATCCGCAGGTAGATTCCACGGCATGGCGTTTTCCATGCCAATAACGCGATCTACCGCTAACGCAGCAATCAGACTGATCATTGAATATTTCCCGGAGCAAAAAAAATTGTCGCCACTATACGGAAAGAGCAATCTTTCGTCGACTAACGAACAGAAGAAGAGCACGAAAATTTTCCGATCTGCTGGCGAGTCCACGACTTCGCCGTGGACTCCCTGCATTACAGTAGTTCAAAAACAAACGGTTAACAGTAAAGTTTGCAGTACATCACATTTTTGACTTAGGTTGACGGTTTGACTTCCGGTTCATCGGCAACGTCTCCGGTGTGCTTGCCTTCGTCAGTTCCCTGCCAGCCATGACGCTGAATTAGCGACAGATGTTCGCGATCCTCACTGATGATTTCGCTCAGCATTGCACTGGTACGTTTATAGACTGCCGCCCGGGAGGTGGCATCGTCCTCACCTTTCGCCATCTCTTCTACCATTTGCGTATTAAAGCGGCGGAACAGGTCCGCGCGTTCACGCGCTTCATAACGGCCAAGCCCAAGGCTTTCCAGCGCCAGACGCCCGGTTTTAAGCGCGCCTTCAAACGTTTCACGTTCAGGTTGATCCACGCCCGCCTGGCGCAGACGAATGTAATGATCGACATCGCGCGCCCGGGCAATAATTTGCAGGTTCGGGAAATGATCTTTTACCATCTCCGTCAGTTCCAGGCTGGTTTGCGGATCGTCAATGGCGTTGATCAGCACTTCCGCTTTCGCCGCCCCGGCGGACTCCAGCAGATCCATCCGCGTTGCGTCGCCGTAGAACACCTTCATGCCGAATTTACGCAGCGTCTCGATGTGGTCCGGGTCGTGATCAAGGACGACCATCTTCACGCCGCTGGAGAGCAGTAAACGACCGGTGATCTGCCCGAAGCGGCCAAATCCGGCAATAATCACCCGTGGCTGTTCTTCATCAATTTCATCGGCTTCCCTCTCTTCACCAGTGGCCGATTTCTCCATTCGCGTGAGGATGACCAGTAAAATCGGCGTCGCCGCCATCGACAGCGCCACCGCCAGCGTCAGTGCTTTCGCCCATTGTGGATCGAGCACGTTCGCCATCTGTGCCGCGCCAAAGACCACAAACGCGAACTCACTGCCCTGCCCGAGCAGTACCGCAAACCAGCGGCGCTGTTTATTTGGCACCTGTAGAGGACGGGCAATCAGCCATAGCATCCCGGTTTTAATCACCAGGAAACCGATCAGTAGAATGATGATCCGGAGCGGATTATCGATAAGCGTCCCGAAGTCGATAGACATGCCGACGCCGATGAAAAACAGTCCCAGCAGCAGCCCTTTGAACGGCTCGATGTCGCTTTCCAGCGCGTGACGATACTCAGAGCTTGCCAGCAACACACCGGCCAGGAATGCCCCCATCGCCATCGACAGCCCGACTTCTTCAAGCAGCAGCCCGAAGCCAAAGATCAGAAACAGCGCCACGGCGCTGAATACTTCGCGCAGGCCAGAACGCGCAACGAAACGCAGCGCCGGGCGGGTCACGTAGCGCCCCAGCAGTACCACCAGCACCAACGCACCAGCCACTTTCAGTGCCGACAACGCGAATGCCCCAAGCGTGGTTGATGCCCCGCTGGTCGCCAGTAGCGGAATCATTGCCACCAGCGGAATTGCCGCGATGTCCTGGAACAGCAGCACGGCAAAAGCGCTGCGCCCCATCTGCGAAACGGTCAGGTTGCGCTCATTCATCGCCTGCATGGCTATCGCCGTGGAGGAGAGCGCCAGCGTCATACCAATCAGTTCCGCCACCTGCCAGCGCAGGCCAAGGAACATACAAAACAGACCAATCAGGCCGCCACAGACCACCATCTGTAGCGCGCCACCGCCAAACACCGAGGCGCGCACGCTGGGGATCGAGTTCCAGGCCAATGACGAACAGCATCAGCACCACGCCGATTTCAGCAAAGTGCAGAATAGATTCGGCGTCCGTCACCAGGCGCAAACCCCAGGGGCCGATGATGCAGCCCGCAATGAGATAGCCCAGCACCGAGCCTAAGCCCAGCCGAACGGCAATCGGCACAATCAGCGCCGCCGACCCAAGATAAATCAGCGCCTGTATGAGCGTATGGCTATCCATGGTGCGCCTCCTGCCATTCCATCAGTCGTTGCTTGTAATGGCGCGCCTGCGCCTGCAACGTTTCATCGTCGCAGATAAACGTACAGTGCATTGCAAACGGCACCAGCCAGTTGAGCCCGCAGTAGATGGCTGTCGCCTGGAGCGGCTGTGAGAGTACGTCAAAACCCGGGTGCGAGCCGATATCGAAGTGATTATCGCCGCCACCGGTGGTCACCGCCCACATGACCTGCTTACCGCGCAGCGCGGTCCCGCCGTGACCATAGGCCCAGCCGTGGGAAAGCACTTTATCCATCCACAGTTTGAGTAAGGGGGGAACGCTGTACCACTGCATAGGATGCTGCCAGACGATCAGATCAGCGCGAGAAAGCGCCTCTTGTTCCGCGGCAATATCGATATTGAAGTCAGGATAGAGTTCATAAAGAGAACGAACTTCGACGCCTTCCAGCGTCCTTGCCTGCTCAAGCATCCGTTTATTCGCATGCGAATGCTGCGGATAAGGATGCGCATAAATGATGAGAATCATGATTAGCCTGTTATTTTACCACTCTGTTTTATAAGAGAGTGTAGTCAGTAAACCAACAGGCTAATAGTGAATATTATTGAGCGGATGAATGGGGAAAATTGAACTAGTTATCCAGCTCGCTCATATTTTTCACCTGATCGCGGTTAATTTGCTCCGTCTGGCCCGTTTCCGCGTTTTTATAGGAGACCAGACCCGTGTCATCGTCCACCTGCGGTTTACCGTCGGTGACAATGGTTCGGCCATCCGTCGTACGCACAGCCTGGTTCGAGGAGCAGCCGGCGAGAGTGAAGACGGTTGCTGCGGCAAAAATGGAAGCGATTAACAGTTTCTTTTGCATGGTGTTCTCCCTGCTTTTCAGTCATTTTCAGTGATATACCCATTAACTGTAGACACACTGACTGAGGTTGAGGGCAAATACAGAACACTCTGAAGGCTCAGCTTAACACAGCGGTTTCCTGCGAATCGTCATCGTACTGGTCTGGGCAAGCGTCAGGCCGCGCGTTTCTGGCGCGAAGGCAATGGAGACCAGCAGCCCAATCAACGAGATCCCCGCCCCCATCAACATCACCTGACTGATGCCATATTTAGTGATGAAGATCGGCAGCGCCCAGGTAGAGAGGATGGTGCCAATACGGCTCAACGACATGATCACCCCCACGGCGGAGGCGCGGATATCGGTCGGGAACAGTTCATTGGGATAGAGCCATTGCAGATTCCCCGGCCCGCCGGAGAAAAAGGCGTACACCGCAAATGCCGTCACCACCAGCCAGATCCCCATTTCCGGGATCAGCCCCAGCACCGCCAGCGCCAGCGTCATCATTACGAAGCTGCCAATCAGCAGCGGTCGCCGCCCCGCGCTGTTCAGCCAGAACATCGGTGGAATACAGCCCAGCATAAAGAACAGACTGATCACCACATTTCCCAGCGCCGCGCTCTTCCCGGCGCCCAGTCCCAACAGGCCAACGATCTGCGGACCAAAGGTGTAAATGGCAAACATCGGGATCACCTGACAGGTCCAGATCGCGGCGACAAACAGTACAAACGGAAAGTGACGACGATTAAACAACTGCAAAAAGCGCGTCTCCTGCGCCGTGTCTTCATCGAACGCCACCGGCTCGCCGAACAGCTTGATCATCATCGCGTCGCACTCTTTGACCCGCCCTTTACGCAACAGCCAGCGAGGAGACTCGGGCAGATCAAAGCGACCGATCAGGATCAGCAGGCAAGGGATCGCCGCGCTGCCCAGCATCCAGCGCCAGCCGCCCTCGACGTCATACAGCCAGTAACCAACCAGATCGGCGCAGGTCGCGCCGACGTACCACATCGCCGCAATAAAGCTTATTGAGAAGGCGCGTTGGCGGGTACTGGAAAATTCGGTAATCATCGAGGTGGCAATGGGATAATCCGCGCCAATCACCACGCCAATCAGCACCCGCATCACCAGCAGTTCAACCGGGGATGAGACAAACATAGTGGCCACCGATATCACCCCAATGGCGATGATATCGATGAGAAACATTTTGCGCCGCCCCACCTTGTCCGAGATATAGCCAAACAGAGAGGTGCCGACAAACAGCCCGGCCAGCGTCCCTGCGCCCAGCAGGCCGATCCAGTCGGCATCCAGCTTCAGCGCAGGCGTGAGTTGTTCCAGCGCGACGCCAATCATCACCAGCACATAACCGTCCAGAAACGGTCCACCGCTTCCCCACAGCATGATCCTGCGGTGAATAGAGGAGAACTGGATGTCATCAAAGTTCCTGGGCTGTTGCATGGCGATGTCCTGTTTGCCGACATTCGGCATTAGTGCTTAACTGCCTGATGGCGCTGCGCTTATCAGGCCTACTGATCACCCGTAGGCCGGATAAGGCGTTTTCGCCGCCATCCGGCAGTGGAGCGTATACCTGTACTTATCAGGCCTACGCGCTGTGCCTGTAGGCCGGATAAGGCGAAGCCGCCATCCGGCACCTGGTTTAACCGTAACGAAACTCCACGCCGAAGGTGCCGCGCGGGTACTCCCATTTTTCCAGCGCCGTATCGAGTCCGAGAATTCGACACGTTCCACACTCCAGGCATCCGGCATAATCAAAGCGCACGCTGCCGTCATCCTGCTTTTTGTATAACCCGGCAGGACAGGCTTTGATCAGCACCTCCAGCACCTGTTTGTCCGGTTCTGTCTTCATGATGATGTGCGGATGCTCTTCATCGACATTGAATTTGTTGACGCCCAGTTTGACGTCCACGTTGACGGGAGAAGTCATAATACGGTCACTCCTTTAATGCCATCCTTCATCAGGTTGATGAATCCCACCTTCTTCGCATGGCGCAGGATCTTCTTACGCATCGGCACTGGCGCGCTGCCGTCGACGGTAAAGAGATCGCGTGCGATACCGACGACCATTTCCGGATAACGGGTAAACATGCGTGGGTTATCAAGGAACGCAGGCAGTCGCTGGTACATGCGCATATCACGCATCGGACCGTTGTCGAGATGCTGACGATATTCCGCCAGCCCCTGACGGCTAAAGTCGTTGTTTTGCATGGCGGAAAGCACCGTTTTCGCCGCCGCTTCACCTGCCGCCACCGCGAGATCCATTCCACGAATCGTGAAGCCGAGATTCATACACATACCCGCCGCGTCACCGGCAATCAGCACGCCGTCGCCCACCAGTTCAGGCTGCATGTTCATCCCGGCCTCCGGCACCACATGCGCCGCGTACTCCACCAGCTTGCCGCCGGCAATCAGCGGGGCAACGGCCGGATGCTGTTTGAAATCTTCCAGCATTTGCGGGACCGATTTTTTCGCCTCTTTCAGATGATGAAGCCCGCATACCAGCCCCAGTGACAGGGTATTTTCGTTGGTATACAGGAAGCCGCCGCCCATCAGGCCATCCGTGGGAGAGCCAGCGAACAGACAGGCCGCCCCTTCGTTACCCTGCAACTGGAAGCGATCTTCAATCACCGACTTCGGCAGTTCGATCAGCTCTTTCACACCGACCGCCACGTGCGCGGCCTCAACGCGTTTCGCCATCCCGAGCTTTTCCGCCAGCAGGGAGTTGACGCCATCGGCGAGGATCACCACTCTCGATTCGATGACGTCGCCGTCCGCTTCTACGCCCACCACTTTGCCATCGCGCTGCACAACGTTATCCACGCGGATCCCGGTGATCAACTGCGCACCGGCCTCT
Source organism: Citrobacter sp. (assembly GCA_019415335.1). The sequence continues at coordinate 141,481 of DXKH01000071.1, forward strand.
TCCGCCTGCTCCATCAGCCAGGCGTCAAATTTACTGCGCAACACCGAGTAAGAGACCTGCGACGGGCCCGCCTTTTCACCGTTGAGATAGTCCACGGTCATCGCCCCGTTATCGGTCATAAAGGCGAGCTTTTCGTGAGTAATGACCCGTTCAACAGGGGCCTGCTCAGCAAAGCCTGGAATAATGCGCTCCAGACTGTGGGCGTAGATGCGCCCACCGGTGACATTCTTCGCGCCAGCGGAATTTCCGCGCTCGATAACCAACACCTGGGCCCCTTCGCGGGCGAGCACCAGGGCCGCGACAGAACCGGCAAGCCCCGCGCCCACGATGATGGCATCAAAGATATCTTCGGACATACGTACTCCCTGCCTGAATGGATTAGCGTGCCAGTGCGCTCGTCAGCGCGGGCAGGATCTTCAGCGCATCGCCGACAATACCGTAATCCGCGTACTGAAAGATCGGCGCATTTTTGTCTTTGTTGATGGCAAAAATAGTCTGCGCGCCGTTCGCCCCTACCATGTGCTGGATCTGCCCGGAGATCCCCACCGCCAGGTACAGTTCCGGTTTGAGCATCAGATTCGAGATCCCGACATAACGCTCATGCTCCATCCACTTCTCGTTTTCAGCGACCGGACGCGAGCAGGCCAGCTCCGCGCCAATGGCCTGACACAGCGCTTGCGCGAGTGAGATATTCTCTTTGCTGCCGATACCGCGCCCCACGCTGACCACCAGCCGGGCTTTGTCGAGATCGACGCTGTTACTCTGACGTGGTTGGGTGGCGGTACGCGTAACAGTAATTCCCGGTGCCAGCCAGGTTACGCTGTGCGTCTCGCCGCTGCGGGTCGCATCCGGCTGTTGCGCCTCAAAAGTGCCGCTGCTGAGCGTCAGTACTGCGAACGGCGTGGAGAGCGTCTCTTCTCCCATCGCCAGACCGCCATACACCATGTGTTTGACCGTTGCCCGGCCATCCTGCTGCGTCACCGCACTGGCATCATTAGAGACCGCCGCCGCAAGGCGATAGCCCAGTTTTGCCGCCAGCAGCTTGCCGCGACGTGTGTTGGGCAGCAGCACCAGGCCAGAATCGCCCTGTTGACGAACGGTCTGCGCCATCACGTCCGCATAATCTTCCACCATGCGATCGTCCGGTTTGCCGCTCAGTTGCCAGACATGTTGCGCGCCCAACTGAATGGCGGCGGTAGCCTCATCGCCGTTTTGCACAAATGCGTTAACCTGTTCACCTAAAACCTGCGCGCCGCTCATCAGTTCCGGCAGGCGAGACGCGGTATCGCTGAATACCCAGACGCTGGAAAACTTGCTCATAACATCCCCTTCTTAATTAATGATTTTGCGCAGACTATCGGCAAACGCAGCGATCTGATCTTCGCCATCGCCTTCAATCACAATGCGCTGGCGCTCACGTTGTTTCGGTGCGGCCACCGTTTGTGTAGACCAGGCGTCCCCGGCGCTAAAGCCAATATCCGTCGCCGACCAGACCTGAACCGGTTTTTTTGCCGCACCCAGAATGGCCTTCATGGATGGAATTTGTGGGGAGTTAATGTCGGTGGAGACGGCCACGACCGCCGGAAGCGGAATGCTCAGCGTTTCAATTTCATCTTCCAGTTCACGTTCAACGGTCAGGGTGCTTTCCGTCAGGGAGAGGATTTTGCTCACACCGTTGATGGCGGGAATATTCAGCGTTTCCCCTACCAACAGGCTGACCTGCTGGGCGTAGAGATCGGAGGAGCCGTCGCCGCAGAGAATCAGGTCAAAACCCGACTTTTGCGCGGCAGCGGCCAGTGCTGCTGCGGTCTGCTGAGGTAGCGCCTGCTCAAACTGGTCGTCAATGACCACCACCAGTTCGTCCGGGCCGCGGGAGAGGACATCCTTACGCCCTTTCGCGCTGGTTAACGCTTTGCCACCTACGCTCAGGGCGATGACCTGCGCGTCGCTGACCTGCTGTTTCAACTGGCAGGCGGCTTCAATCGCATTCAGATCGTACTGGCTGATTTTTCCATCTGCTTTGCTGAAATCTAATGAACCATCGGCGTGATTGACGACAATATCCTGTTCATCAGGTACACACTTGTAGCAAGTAATTATCTTCATTGCATCTCCAGATATCATGAAGGAAACGTATTTATATCGGCGGTGTTAAATACAGATATCACGCTCTTTAATTCGGAAATAAAACCATAATCACCAATATTGAAAATGTCACACACTGATATTCGCAACTTTCAATATTGTTAAGCACCTCACCAATATTGAAACCCAGCGTCAAAAAGAAATATTTTCAATATTGCCTGACAGATCACCAATATTGAACATCAAACGGTGTAAAACCGAACAACTTCAATGTTAACATAATGATTTATATTAATTTTTAAAGAAAATTAGTGCTAAAACGCCCCAAAACAAAAGTGTGACGAACATTACAGAATGCCGCAAAATGAATACTCATTATGAGTTACTCGCCAACGCGTCCTGAGGTTAAACGGGTATCAACAAATATTTAATAAAAATAAACAAAAATAAAACAAACGGGAACGCTAAATAAATTTCGTTTTCAACCTGGAATTCACTCATGAAAAATGAAAAGAGAAAGTCTGGAATTGAGCCAAAGGTTTTTTTCCCGCCGCTAATAATAGTCGGAATACTTTGCTGGCTAACGGTACGCGATCTCGATGCCGCAAACGTCGTTATTAATGCCGTCTTCAGTTATGTCACCAATGTCTGGGGATGGGCATTTGAGTGGTATATGGTCATTATGCTCATCGGCTGGTTCTGGCTGGTGTTCGGTCCCTACGCGAAAAAGAAATTAGGTGATGAGAAACCGGAGTTCAGCACCGCCAGCTGGATCTTCATGATGTTCGCCTCCTGTACCTCTGCCGCCGTGCTGTTCTGGGGATCGATAGAGATTTACTACTATATCTCCACGCCGCCGTTTGGCCTCGAACCCAACTCTACCGGGGCGAAAGAGATTGGCCTCGCTTACAGCTTGTTCCACTGGGGACCGCTGCCGTGGGCGACCTATAGCTTCCTCTCCGTGGCCTTCGCCTACTTTTTCTTTGTGCGCAAGATGGACGTGATTCGTCCCAGCTCCACGCTGGTACCGCTGGTCGGCGAAAAGCACGCCAAAGGACTGTTCGGCACCATTATTGATAACTTCTATCTGGTCGCACTGATCTTCGCGATGGGCACCAGTCTTGGGCTGGCGACACCGCTGGTCACCGAATGTATGCAGTATCTGTTTGGTATCCCGCATACGCTGCAACTGGATGCAATCATCATTACCTGCTGGATCATTCTGAACGCCATTTGCGTGGCCTGCGGCCTGCAAAAAGGGGTCAGGATCGCCAGTGATGTACGTAGCTATCTGAGCTTCCTGATGCTCGGCTGGGTGTTCATCGTCAGCGGTGCCAGTTTCATCATGAACTACTTCACCGACTCCGTCGGGATGCTGCTGATGTATCTGCCGCGCATGCTGTTCTACACCGACCCGATCGCGAAAGGCGGTTTCCCGCAGGGATGGACGGTCTTCTACTGGGCGTGGTGGGTAATTTACGCCATCCAGATGAGCATCTTCCTCGCGCGTATCTCTCGCGGTCGTACCGTGCGTGAACTGTGCTTTGGCATGGTGCTGGGCCTGACGGCGTCAACCTGGATCCTGTGGACGGTGCTGGGCAGTAACACCCTGCTGTTGATGGATAAAAACATCATCAACATCCCGCAACTGATTGCCGATCACGGCGTGCCGCGCGCGATTATCGAAACCTGGGCTGCCCTGCCGCTCAGTACCGCCACCATGTGGGGATTCTTTATCCTCTGCTTTATTGCCACCGTTACGCTGATCAACGCCTGCTCTTACACCCTGGCGATGTCGACCTGTCGTGAAGTGCGCGATGGCGAAGAGCCGCCGTTGTTGGTGCGTATCGGCTGGTCGGTGCTGGTCGGCGTGATTGGCATCGTACTGCTGGCGCTCGGCGGCCTGAAGCCGATTCAAACCGCGATCATCGCCGGGGGCTGCCCGCTGTTCTTCGTCAACATTATGGTGACGCTCTCCTTTATCAAAGACGCCAAAGTGCACTGGAAAGATAAATAAACCTAATTACCCCATGACATAGAGGTTAGAAGATGGATTTCAATTTCAATGATGAGCAGGAACTGTTTGTCGCCGGTATTCGTGAACTGATGGCCAGTGAGAACTGGGAAGCCTATTTTGCCGAGTGCGATCGCGACAGCGTGTATCCGGAGCGTTTCGTGAAAGCGCTGGCGGATATGGGCATCGATAGCCTGCTGATCCCGGAAGAACATGGCGGCCTGGAAGCCGGATTCGTCACTGTGGCTGCCGTCTGGATGGAACTGGGACGCCTCGGCGCGCCCACCTACGTGCTGTATCAGTTGCCGGGCGGCTTTAATACCTTCCTGCGCGAAGGCACCCAGGAGCAGATCGATAAAATCATGGCGTTCCAGGGAACGGGGAAACAAATGTGGAACTCCGCCATCACCGAACCGGGAGCGGGATCGGATGTGGGGAGTTTGAAAACCACTTATACCCGTAAAAATGGTAAGGTTTATCTTAATGGTAGTAAGTGTTTTATCACCAGTAGCGCCTACACCCCTTATATCGTGGTTATGGCAAGAGACGGCGCTTCCCCGGATAAACCTGTCTATACCGAATGGTTTGTCGACATGAGTAAACCCGGCATCAAGGTCAACAAACTTGAGAAGTTGGGTCTGCGCATGGACAGCTGCTGTGAAATCAACTTTGACGATGTCGAGCTGGACGAAAAAGACATGTTCGGTCGGGAAGGTAACGGCTTTAACCGCGTAAAAGAAGAGTTCGACCACGAACGTTTCCTGGTAGCCCTCACCAACTACGGTACAGCAATGTGCGCCTTTGAAGATGCCGCGCGCTACGCCAACCAGCGCGTGCAGTTTGGTGAAACGATCGGTCGTTTCCAGCTGATCCAGGAGAAGTTCGCCCATATGGCGATCAAATTAAACTCCATGAAAAACATGCTGCTGGAAGCCGCGTGGAAAGCCGACAACGGCACCATCACCTCGGGTGATGCGGCGATGTGTAAATACTTCTGCGCCAATGCGGCGTTTGACGTGGTGGACACCTCCATGCAGGTTCTTGGCGGCGTGGGGATTGCCGGCAACCACCGCATCACCCGCTTCTGGCGTGACCTGCGCGTTGACCGCGTATCCGGCGGCTCTGATGAAATGCAGATCCTGACACTCGGCCGCGCCGTGTTGAAGCAATACCGTTAAGACGGCGACATGCCCGGTGCCCTTACCGGGCCAATGCTTTGTAGGCCGGATAAGGCGTTTACGCCGCCATCCGGCGTCGATTGCCTGATGGCGACGCCTTGCGTCTTATCAGGCCTACAAATTTATCAGGAGTCTTTTATGGATCGTCTACCAATGCCTGCTTTTGGGCCGCTTGCCGGGTTGCGGGTTGTCTTCTCCGGGATCGAAATCGCCGGGCCCTTCGCCGGGCAGATGTTTGCCGAGTGGGGCGCTGAAGTTATCTGGATTGAAAACGTTGCCTGGGCCGATACCATCCGCGTTCAGCCGAACTATCCGCAGCTGTCGCGGCGTAATCTGCACGCGCTCTCGCTGAATATTTTTAAAGATGAAGGTCGGGAAGCGTTTCTGAAACTGATGGAAACTACCGATATCTTCATTGAAGCCAGTAAAGGTCCGGCGTTTGCCCGTCGCGGGATCACCGATGACGTTCTGTGGCAACATAACCCGAAACTGGTTATCGCTCACCTGTCCGGCTTCGGCCAGTACGGTACTGAGGAGTACACCAACCTTCCGGCCTATAACACCATCGCTCAGGCCTTCAGCGGCTATCTGATCCAAAACGGCGACGTCGACCAGCCGATGCCCGCGTTCCCCTACACCGCCGACTACTTCTCCGGCATGACGGCCACCACTGCCGCACTGGCAGCATTGCATAAGGTGCGGGAAACCGGCAAAGGCGAAAGCATTGATGTTGCGATGTACGAAGTGATGTTGCGTATGGGTCAGTACTTCATGATGGATTACTTCAACGGCGGCGACATTTGCCCGCGCATGACCAAAGGTAAAGACCCCTACTACGCCGGTTGCGGGCTGTATAAATGCGCCGATGGTTACATCGTGATGGAGCTGGTCGGGATTACGCAGGTCACCGAATGCTTCAAAGACATCGGTCTGGCCCATATTCTCGGTACACCGGAAGTGCCGGAAGGAACGCAACTGATTCACCGCGTCGAGTGTCCGTACGGGCCGCTGGTCGAAGAGAAGCTGGATGCGTGGCTGGCCGCGCACACCATAGCGGAAGTGCAGGCGCGTTTCGCCGAGCTGAATATCGCCTGTGCCAAAGTGCTGACCATTCCGGAACTGGAAGGCAATCCGCAGTACGTTGCCCGCGAATCCATTACCCAATGGCAAACGATGGATGGCCGCACCTGCAAAGGGCCAAACATCATGCCGAAATTCAAAAACAACCCGGGGAAAATCTGGCGAGGCATGCCGTCGCATGGCATGGATACTGCCGCCATTCTGAAAAATATCGGCTACAACGACGCAGACATTAAGGAACTGGTCAGTAAAGGTCTGGCCAAAGTTGAGAACTAGACGCGACGCGCTGACCGGCTCGTCTGGTTAGCGCCTCGCCAGTGAAGATGGACAGGAGTGCAATGGATATCGTTGGCGGACAACACTTACGTCAGATGTGGGACGACCTGGCCGGGGTTTATGGCAGTAAAACGGCGCTGATTTGCGAATCCAGTGAAGGGGACGTGCGCCAGTACAGCTACACCTCGCTTAACGAGGAAATCAACCGGACGGCAAACCTTTTCCACACGCAGGGCATTCGCAAAGGCGATAAGGTCGCCCTGCATCTGGATAACTGCCCGGAGTTTTTCTTCTGCTGGTTTGGGCTGGCAAAAATGGGTGCGGTCATGGTGCCGATCAATGCCCGTCTGCTGCGCGATGAAAGCGCGTGGATCCTGCAAAACAGCGACGTTCAGTTGCTGGTGACCAGCGCCGCGTTTTATCCGATGTATCGCCAGATCCAACAGGAAAACGCGACGCTGCTTAACCATATCTGTCTGATTGGTGAGGCGTTACCAGTGGCTGACGGCGTGAGCCATTTCACGCCGTTAAAGGACCAACAGCCGACGACATTGCGCTATACCCCACCGTTGTCCACGGATGACATGGCTGAGATCCTGTTCACCTCTGGCACCACCTCCCGCCCCAAAGGGGTGGTGATCACCCATTACAATCTGCGTTTTTCCGGCTACTACTCGTCGTGGCAATGCGCCCTGCGCGATGACGATGTTTACCTGACGGTGATGCCTGCGTTTCACATCGACTGCCAGTGCACTGCCGCCATGGCCGCCTTCTCGGCAGGTGCAACCTTCGTGCTGATTGAGAAGTACAGCGCCCGCGCCTTCTGGGGACAAGTACGTAAATACCGCGCAACCGTCACGGAATGCATCCCGATGATGATCAGAACGCTGATGGTTCAACCCGCCTCGCCGCTGGACAGAGAGCACTGCTTACGGGAGGTGATGTACTACCTCAACCTGTCAGTGCGGGAAAAAGACGCGTTTCTTGAACGCTTCGGCGTACGTCTGCTGACCTCTTACGGTATGACGGAAACCATTGTCGGCATCATCGGCGATCGCCCCGGTGATAAGCGACGCTGGCCCTCTATTGGACGCCCCGGCTTTTGCTACGAAGCGGAAATTCGCGATGAGCAAAACCGTGCGCTGCCCGCCGGTGAAATTGGGGAAATCTGTATCAAGGGCGTGCCGGGGAAAACGATTTTCAAAGAGTACTACGGCAGGCCGGACGCCACCGCCAAAGCGCTCGAGCCGACCGGTTGGCTGCATACCGGTGATTCCGGTTATCGCGACGAAGACGGTTTTTTCTATTTTGTCGATCGCCGCTGCAACATGATTAAGCGAGGAGGAGAAAACGTCTCCTGCGTGGAACTGGAAAATATTATTTCAGCCCACCCCAAAATACAGGACATCGTCGTAATCGGAATTAAAGATTCGATCCGCGACGAGGCGATAAAAGCTTTTGTAGTACTCAACGAGGGTGAAACGCTCAGTGAAGAGGAGTTTTTCAGCTTCTGCGAAAAAAATATGGCGAAATTTAAAGTCCCTTCAATTATGGAGATTAGAACCGACCTGCCCCGAAATTGTTCAGGAAAAATAATCAAAAAAAACCTGAAATAACCCTACTGGCAGGAATAGCCCCTGCCAGACATCCTATTTTTGGAGATGGACCATGAGTGAATCTTTACATTTAACCCGCAACGGATCGATTCTGGAAATTATGCTGGATCGACCTAAAGCGAATGCCATTGATGCAAAAACCAGTTTTCAAATGGGCGAGGCTTTTCTTAATTTCCGTGACGATCCCGAACTGCGCGTGGCGATCGTCACCGGCGCGGGGGAAAAATTCTTTTCCGCCGGCTGGGATTTAAAAGCCGCTGCGGAAGGTGAAGCGCCGGACGCCGATTTTGGCCCCGGCGGATTCGCTGGCCTGACCGAAATATTCAATCTCGACAAACCGGTGATCGCCGCCGTCAATGGCTATGCCTTCGGCGGTGGCTTTGAACTGGCGCTGGCAGCGGACTTTATTGTTTGTGCCGATAACGCCAGCTTTGCCCTCCCTGAAGCCAAACTCGGCATCGTACCGGACAGCGGCGGCGTCCTGCGCCTGCCGAAAATACTGCCCCCGGCCATCGTCAACGAAATGGTCATGACCGGCAGGCGCATGAATGCGGAAGAAGCGCTGCGCTGGGGGATCGTCAACCGCGTGGTCAGCCAGCAGGAGCTGATGGACAGCGCGCGTGAGCTGGCGCAACAACTGGTGAATAGCGCGCCGTTGGCGATCGCCGCACTGAAAGAGATTTACCGCACGACCAGTGAAATGCCCGTGGAAGAGGCTTATCGCTTCATCCGCAGCGGCGTGTTGAAGCACTATCCGGCCGTGCTGCACTCCGAAGATGCGTTCGAAGGACCGCTGGCGTTTGCTGAAAAGCGCGATCCCGTCTGGAAAGGACGGTAATGCCTGATGGCGCTGCGCTTATCAGGCCTACGCTGGCCCGTATGTTTACGCCGCCATCCGGCAAAAAATGCACCAGCCCGTAGGCCGGATAAGGCGTTTACGCCGTCATCCGGCAAAAAAACGCCAGACCGTAGGCCGGATAAGGTGTTTACGCCGCCATCCGGCAAAAAATACGCCAGCCCGTAGGCCGGATAAGGCATTTACGCCGTCATCCGGCAAAAAATGCACCAGCCCGTAGGCCGGATAAGGCGTTTACGCCGCCATCCGGCAAAAAATGCACCAGCCCGCAGGCCGGATAAGGTGTTTGTGCCGTCATCCGGAAAAAAATGCACCAGCCCGTAGGCCGGATAAGGCGTTTACGCCGTCATCCGGCAAAAAATAATTGAGGAATGTCGATGAGTTTCTACGCCTTTGAAGGCTTAATTCCGGTGGTTCACCCCGAGGCGTATGTGCATCCCAGCGCCGTCCTGATTGGCGATGTCATCGTAGGGGCCGGCGTGTACGTCGGTCCGCTCGCCTCACTGCGCGGTGACTATGGCCGTCTGATCCTCGAAGCGGGTTCCAATCTTCAGGATGGTTGCATCATGCATGGCTATTGCGATACGGATACGGTGGTACGCGAGAACGGGCATATCGGACACGGCGCCATCCTGCACGGCTGTGTGATTGGCCGGGACGCGCTGGTCGGTATGAACAGCGTGATTATGGATGGTGCGGTGATCGGCGAGGAAAGCATTGTCGCTGCCATGAGTTTCGTCAAAGCCGGATTTACCGGCGCGGCACGGCAGTTGTTGGTCGGTACGCCAGCCCGCGTCGTTCGTGACGTCAGCGAACAGGAATTACACTGGAAGCGGCTGAATACGCAGGAATATCAGGATCTCGCCGTGCGCTGTCGGACATCGCTACGGGAAACGTCGCCGTTAATGGCGGTTGAGGCAAACCGGCCGCGCCTGAAGGGCACTACCGAGGTGAAACCAAAATCGACCATGTAATCATGCCGGATGGCGGCACAAGGCACCATCCGGCAAAACCAACCTTACCGACGCATACTTTTTGACAGCATCATCTGCCATTTCTGCTCGCGGTTCAGTTCTGACGGCGGCACGACCGACATCCGCGGCGATTTGCTGACCATCTTCTCCTGCGCGCTATGCCCAAGACGGACATACAGTTGCGGATCAATGTGTGTCACTCTGACCAGACGCTGACACTGACATCCGCGACCTTCCAGTTGATTAGGGATAGTCTTAGTCTCGCAATTAATTTCCCCGACCTCAGCGAGAATATAAGAGACGGTATTGATCGCTTTGCAGTGATCCATATTAAAGTGCTTCGCAATCTCTTTTGCACTCACCCAGCGCTTTTCTGCCATCACCCAATCGGCGATCAGCAGGTAAAGCGGCTTTTCAACATATTCTTCACACATAAGCACACCATTTCACAAATTAAAAATCTTGTTATGCCCTGTCCGTAAAATACAAGACAAGACCATATTAAAATTGTGGGATTAAACGATAGTAAGCAACTTAACGACGCATTAGTGTGAGCCAAATCTTGCTTGTTACATTGAATGCAGTCTTTGTGGGCAATATATCCCCAGGAATGAACTGAGTGCATAAAAAAACGGCTCCGTTTCCGGAACCGTTTTTTAAACAGAGGACAAATGATGCCGCCGCTTATTTTTTAATTTGCGCGTGCATTTCCTGAACGGAAGTCACTTTTTCCGTCGCATCGGCATTCAGCGCCATCGCCGTGGCAAAGCCCCCGTTCAGCGTGGTGTCGTAGTGCACTTTGTACTGCAGCGCGCTACGGCGAATCACCCTGGAGTCTTCGATGGCGCGACGACCTGCGGTGGTGTTGATGATGTAGGTATATTCGCCATTCTTGATTCGATCCTGAATGTGCGGACGACCTTCATGCACCTTGTTCACCAGACGCGGGTTGATACCGGCTTCACCCAACACAATCGCGGTACCGTGGGTGGCATCCAGCTCAAAGCCCTGCTTCAGCAGTTTCGCGGCCAGGTCCACCACGCGCTCTTTATCGCCTTCACGCACGGAGAGCAGCGCACGGCCCTGTTTCTTCATCGTGGAGTTGCTGCCCAGCTGCGCCTTGGCGAACGCTTCTGCGAAGGTACGGCCTACGCCCATCACTTCCCCGGTGGAGCGCATTTCTGGCCCTAACAGCGGGTCGACGCCCGGGAATTTATTGAACGGCAGCACCACTTCTTTCACCGAGTAGTACGGCGGGATAATTTCTTTGGTCACACCCTGCTCGGTCAGCGATTTGCCTGCCATCACGCGCGCCGCCACTTTCGCCAGCGGTACGCCGGTCGCTTTGGAGACGAACGGTACGGTACGCGCCGCACGCGGGTTAACTTCAATCAGATAGACTTCGTTATCTTTCACCGCAAACTGAACGTTCATCAGACCGCGAACCTGCAGCTCGAAGGCCAGTTTCTGCACCTGCTGGCGCATCACATCCTGAATCTCCTGACTCAGAGTGTAAGCTGGCAGAGAACACGCGGAGTCGCCGGAGTGGACGCCCGCCTGTTCAATGTGCTCCATGATGCCGCCAATCAGCACCATTTCGCCGTCGCAAATGGCGTCCACATCGACTTCAATCGCGTCATCGAGGAAGCGGTCGAGTAAAACCGGCGCGTCGTTGGAAACGCTGACAGCGGTCTGGAAGTAGCGACGCAGGTCCGCTTCGTCGTAGACGATTTCCATCGCGCGGCCGCCCAGCACGTAGGACGGGCGCACCACCAGCGGGTAGCCAATCTCTTTGGCTTTTTCGACAGCCTGCTCGATGGCCGTCACGGTGGCGTTAGCCGGTTGTTTCAGCTTCAGACGGTCGACCGCATGCTGGAAACGCTCACGGTCTTCTGCGCGGTCAATCGCGTCCGGACTGGTTCCGATAACCGGTACGCCTGCCGCTTCCAGCGCACGGGCCAGTTTCAGCGGGGTCTGACCGCCGTACTGCACGATCACGCCCTTCGGCTTCTCGATGCGCACGATTTCCAGCACATCTTCCAGCGTGACCGGCTCAAAGTAGAGGCGGTCGGAGGTGTCATAGTCGGTAGAGACCGTTTCCGGGTTACAGTTGACCATGATGGTCTCGTAACCATCTTCGCGCAGCGCCAGAGAGGCGTGTACGCAGCAGTAGTCAAATTCGATCCCCTGGCCGATACGGTTTGGACCGCCGCCAAGCACCATGATTTTGTCACGGTCAACGGACGGGTTTGCCTCGCACTCATCTTCATACGTGGAGTACATATAGGCGGTATCGGTGGCGAATTCTGCCGCACAGGTGTCCACACGTTTGTAGACCGGGTGCAGGTTGTACTGGTCGCGCAGTTTGCGAACTTCCGCTTCACGTACACCGGCCAGCTTCGCCAGGCGCGCATCGGCAAAGCCCTTGCGCTTCAACTGGCGCAGGAAGTCAGGGGTCAGACCGTTAATGCCCAGCTCGGCCACGTTTTCTTCCAGACGCACCAGCTCTTCAATCTGTACCAGGAACCAACGGTCGATGTTGGTCAGGTTGAACACGCCGTCGACGGACAGGCCCGCACGGAACGCATCAGCGATATACCAGATACGCTCTGCGCCTGCATCTTTCAGCTCGCGGCGGATTTTGGTCAACGCTTCCGGGTCATCCAGGCTTACTTTCGGGTCAAAGCCGGTGGCGCCCACTTCCAGACCGCGCAGCGCTTTTTGCAGGGATTCCTGTTGGGTGCGGCCAATCGCCATCACTTCGCCGACCGATTTCATCTGGGTCGTCAGACGGTCATTAGCCCCGACGAATTTTTCAAAGTTGAAGCGCGGGATTTTCGTGACCACATAGTCGATGGACGGCTCGAACGATGCCGGGGTACGACCGCCAGTGATGTCGTTCATCAGTTCATCGAGGGTGTAACCCACCGCCAGTTTCGCCGCCACTTTCGCAATCGGGAAGCCGGTGGCTTTCGACGCCAGCGCCGAGGAGCGGGATACGCGCGGGTTCATTTCGATGACAATCAGGCGACCGTTTTTCGGGTTCACCGCGAACTGAACGTTTGAACCGCCGGTTTCTACGCCGATTTCACGCAGTACCGCCATCGAGGCGTTACGCATGATTTGGTATTCTTTGTCGGTCAGCGTCTGGGCGGGTGCAACGGTGATGGAGTCACCGGTGTGGATGCCCATTGCATCGAAGTTCTCGATGGAGCAGACGATGATGCAGTTGTCGTTTTTATCACGCACCACTTCCATCTCGTACTCTTTCCAGCCAATCAGCGATTCATCAATCAGCAGTTCGTTGGTTGGCGAGAGATCCAGACCGCGGGTACAAATCTCTTCAAACTCTTCGCGGTTGTAAGCGATACCGCCACCGGTGCCGCCCATGGTAAAGGACGGACGGATGATACACGGATAACCGACGTCAGCCGCTACCGCCAGCGCCTCTTCCAGCGTATGGGCAATGCCCGAACGCGCAGTGTCGAGACCGATTTTCTTCATCGCGATGTCGAAGCGACGACGGTCTTCGGCTTTATCAATGGCATCGGCGGTCGCACCAATCATGGTTACGCCGAATTCGGCCAGTACACCCTGACGCTCCAGTTCCAGCGCGCAGTTTAGCGCCGTCTGGCCGCCCATGGTCGGCAGCACCGCATCCGGGCGCTCTTTCTCAATAATCTTGCGTACCACTTCCCAGTGAATCGGCTCGATGTAGGTCGCATCGGCCATTTCCGGGTCGGTCATGATGGTTGCCGGGTTGGAGTTCACCAGAATGACGCGGTACCCCTCTTCACGCAGCGCTTTACACGCCTGCGCGCCGGAGTAGTCAAACTCACACGCCTGACCGATAACAATCGGACCCGCGCCCAGAATCAGGATACTTTTTATGTCTGTACGTTTTGGCATGGCTCTCTTAACTCCTGATTATTTCGCGGACTGACGGTAAAGCTCAATTAACTCGATAAAGTGGTCGAACAACGGCGCGGCATCATGAGGACCCGGGCTCGCTTCCGGGTGGCCCTGGAAACTGAATGCCGGTTTGTCGGTGCGATGAATCCCTTGCAGGGTGCCATCGAACAGCGACTTGTGGGTGACGCGCAGGTTGGCCGGCATGGACGCTTCATCCACCGCAAAGCCGTGGTTCTGGGCCGTAATCATCACCGTATTGTTGTCGATATCTTTGACCGGATGGTTACCACCGTGGTGACCGAATTTCATCTTCACGGTTTTCGCCCCGCTCGCCAGCGCCAGCAGCTGATGGCCTAAGCAGATGCCGAACACCGGAATATCGGTCTCGAGGAATTGCTGAATTGCATCGATAGCGTAATCGCACGGTGCCGGGTCACCAGGACCGTTTGACAGGAAGATCCCGTCCGGATTCATCTTCAGCACGTCTTCTGCCGACGTTTTTGCCGGGACAACCGTCAGGCGGCAGCCTCTGTCCACCAGCATGCGCAAAATGTTGCGCTTGGCGCCAAAGTCGTAGGCGACAACGTGGAACGGCAGTTCGTCTTCTTTCTTTGCTTCCGGCAGGTCGTCCGCCAGCGTCCAGCTCCCCTGGGTCCAGCTGTAAGATTCCGTGGTGGTCACTTCTTTCGCCAGATCCATGCCGTTCAGGCCCGGGAAGGCTTTCGCTTTTTCCAGCGCCAGTGCCGCATCCGGGTTGTCGCCCGCGATGATGCAACCGTTCTGCGCCCCTTTCTCGCGCAGCAGACGCGTCAGCTTACGGGTATCGATATCGGCAATCGCCACGATGTTATGGCGTTTCAGGTAAGAAGAGAGGTCTTCGGTATTGCGGAAGTTGCTGGCAATCAGCGGCAGGTCACGAATGACGAGGCCTTGCGCATGGACCTGGGAGGATTCTTCATCGGCGGCATTGGTGCCGACATTACCGATATGGGGATAAGTAAGAGTAACGATTTGGCGGGAATAGGAAGGATCAGTGAGGATTTCTTGATAACCGGTCATTGAAGTATTGAAAACGACTTCCCCAACCGCCGAACCTGTTGCCCCTATGGCCCGACCGTGAAACTGGGTTCCGTCTTCCAGAACCAATAGCGCTGACTTAATCAAAACACCCTCCAG
>DXKH01000072.1 GCA_019415335.1 Citrobacter sp.
CGAAGCGGCAACACTGGAAGATGTAGGTCGTGAAATTGGCCTCACCCGTGAACGTGTTCGCCAGATTCAGGTTGAAGGCCTGCGCCGTTTGCGCGAAATCCTGCAAACGCAGGGGCTGAATATCGAAGCGCTGTTCCGCGAATAAGTAAGCATCTGTCATAAAGGCCAGTCTCTTATGAGGCTGGCCTTTTTCTTTTGTATGGGGAGTTGGTGTGTTTCGTCGCCTGGATAAGACACGTCAGCGTCCCATCCGGCAATCAACATCCTATTTGCTCATCATCTTGCGCACCAGCTGCATAAACAGCTCCTGCTCTTCTCCACTCAAACGCCCCAAAAATTCCTCATCCACACTGTCGCCAATCGGTATCGCCGCAGCAAGTACCTTTTCTCCTTCGGCAGTCAGCCAGACAAAGCGTCGCCGCTTATCAGCGGCGTCATGTTCACGTCTGACTAAGCCACGATTTTCCATTCTTGCCAACATTTCTGCCAGCGTTGCTTTGGTGCTGACTGCTGCTTCTATCAGTGCCACCTGTTCGATACCAGGCTTATCAGCAATGGCGCGCATCACCGCGTACTGTGGTTTGGTCAGGTCAGGTAACTCGTGCTGCCAGCGGGCCGTATGCTGCTGAAAAAGCTGTCGTAACTGATGGAACGCTTTATTTCGTAACGCCATGTAAACTCCGGGCTAATTCTCTGTCGCTATCATAGCGGTTTTTCAGTGACGAAGAAGATGTTGTTACTTTTCAATCCTTGCCGCTGTGGAAATGAAGGAGTATGTTAATAATAACGTTCGTATACGAACAATTAAGAGAGTAAGCAATGAAACTGATCGTCGGGATGACAGGGGCTACCGGTGCGCCTCTTAGGTGTGGCATTACTGCAAGCGCTGCGGGAGATGCCGAATGTCGAGACTCATCTGGTGATGTCGAAGTGGGCGAAAACCACCATTGAACTGGAAACGCCTTACAACGCCCGCGATGTTGCTGCCCTCGCAGACTTCTGCCATAACCCGGCGGATCAGGCCGCAACCATCTCCTCAGGTTCCTTTCGTACCGACGGCATGATCGTTATTCCGTGCAGTATGAAAACGCTCGCCGGTATCCGCGCTGGTTACGCCGATGGCCTGGTAGGGCGCGCGGCGGACGTCGTGCTCAAAGAAGGCCGCAAACTGGTGCTGGTGCCGCGTGAAATGCCGCTTAGCACCATCCATCTCGAAAATATGCTCGCACTTTCGCGCATGGGCGTGGCGATGGTGCCGCCGATGCCTGCCTTTTATAACCATCCCGAAACGGTAGATGACATTGTCCAGCACGTGGTAGCCCGCGTGCTGGATCAATTTGGCCTCGAACATCCTCACGCCAGGCGCTGGCAAGGATTGCCGCAGGCCCGGAATTTTTCTCAGGAGAATGAATAATGGCATTTGATGATTTACGCAGCTTTTTACAGGCGCTCGACGACCATGGGCAATTGCTGAAAATCAGCGAAGAGGTGAACGCGGAACCGGATCTGGCAGCAGCAGCTAACGCCACCGGGCGTATCGGCGACGGCGCGCCCGCGCTGTGGTTTGACAATATTCGCGGCTTTACCGATGCGCGCGTGGCGATGAACACCATCGGTTCCTGGCAGAACCACGCGATTTCTCTCGGCTTGCCGCCAAATACCCCGGTTAAAAAACAGATTGATGAGTTTATCCGCCGCTGGGATAACTTCCCGATAGCCCCGGAACGCCGCGCCAATCCAGCCTGGGCGCAGAACACCGTCGATGGAGATGAGATCAATCTGTTCGATATTCTGCCGCTGTTTCGTTTAAACGATGGCGATGGCGGTTTCTATCTCGACAAAGCCTGCGTGGTTTCCCGCGATCCGCTCGACCCGGATAACTTCGGCAAGCAGAACGTCGGTATCTATCGTATGGAAGTGAAGGGTAAGCGTAAGCTCGGTCTGCAACCGGTGCCGATGCACGATATCGCCCTGCATCTGCATAAAGCAGAAGAGCGCGGTGAAGATCTGCCGATTGCGATCACGCTCGGTAACGATCCGATCATCACGCTGATGGGGGCCACGCCGTTGAAATACGATCAGTCTGAGTATGAAATGGCAGGCGCGCTGCGTGAAAGTCCGTACCCGATCGCCACCGCCCCGCTGACCGGTTTTGATGTGCCGTGGGGTTCAGAAGTGATCCTCGAAGGGGTCATCGAAAGCCGTAAACGCGAAATCGAAGGGCCGTTCGGTGAGTTTACCGGGCACTACTCCGGCGGGCGTAACATGACCGTGGTGCGCATCGATAAAGTCTCTTATCGCAGCAAACCCATTTTTGAATCGCTCTATCTCGGGATGCCGTGGACGGAAATCGACTACCTGATGGGGCCAGCCACCTGTGTGCCGCTGTATCAGCAACTGAAAGCCGAGTTCCCGGAAGTGCAGGCGGTGAACGCCATGTACACCCACGGCCTGTTGGCGATTATCTCCACCAAAAAACGCTACGGCGGTTTTGCCCGCGCAGTAGGCCTGCGTGCGATGACCACACCACACGGACTGGGCTACGTGAAGATGGTGATTATGGTCGATGAAGATGTTGATCCGTTCAACCTGCCGCAGGTGATGTGGGCGCTTTCGTCGAAAGTGAACCCGGCAGGGGACCTGGTACAGTTGCCGAATATGTCCGTGCTGGAACTCGACCCCGGCTCAAGCCCGGCGGGGATCACCGACAAGCTGATTATCGACGCCACCACGCCTGTCGCCCCGGACAACCGTGGTCACTACAGCCAGCCGGTGGTGGATTTACCGGAAACCAAAGCCTGGGCTGAAAAACTGACCGCTATGCTGGCCGCACGTAAATAAGGAGAACAAGATGATTTGTCCACGTTGTGCCGATGAACAGATTGAAGTGATGGCGAAATCGCCAGTGAAAGATGTCTGGACGGTATATCAGTGCCAGCATTGCCTTTATACCTGGCGCGATACTGAACCGCTGCGCCGCACCAGCCGCGAACATTACCCTGAAGCGTTCCGCATGACGCAGAAAGATATTGATGACGCGCCGATGGTGCCGAGCATCCCGCCGCTGCTGGCGGCAGATAAGCGTTAATAAAAAGTGCCGGGTAGTGGCTTTGCTTTACCCGGCCTCATTACTTTATTTTATAAAATGACAGCCGCCCGCTTTTCGGCGATCCGGTATCAATATAAATCTGGTTTGCGAACGTCTGAATGTTATCAAACACCATATGTCCAAATATAAAATAATCAGCGCCGTTTATTTGTTGTAACTCGCCATTAAGCGATTTCTGCACACGATCAACAGGCCAGAGTAATTCGCTCTCCGCTATTTCTTTACCAAAGAGATATTCATTCCCCGGATAATCTGCATGTGTGATGACATATTTTGTGTTGTCGTTAGTAACTTCAATAATATGTGGAAGGTGATGGAATTTCAGCAACAGATCTATTGCCGCTTGTTGCTCTGAATCATTTAAATCGAAAAACCAGTCACCACCGCTGGCAAGCCACATATTTCCATCGCCAGTTTCGAATGCATCCAACGCCATCGCTTCGTGGTTGCCTTTAACCGACGTAAACCAGGGTTGGTTTAGCAGGTGCAGCACGTTAAGACTCTTCGGCCCACGATCAATATTATCGCCTGTGGAAATAAGTAAGTCGGTTTCAGGGCAAAAAGAGAGTTGATGTAAGCGGGATTGTAATAATTGATAGTCACCATGAATATCACCAACGGCCCATATATAACGATAGTGATGGGCATTAATTTTTTGATAGCGTGTAGATGGCATGGTTTTACCCTGTAAAATAAGATTTCCTATTATACAGGGTATTTTTATTTGATTCGTCAGTTGTCGTTAATATTCCCGATAGCAAAAGACTATCGGGAATTGTTATTACACCAGACTCTTCAACCGATAAATCCACTCCAGCGCCTGACGCGGAGTCAGTGAATCCGGGTCGAGGTTTTCCAGTGCCTCGACCGCAGGCGACGTTTCTTCTGGCGCAGAAAGCAGGGACATCTGCGTACCATCAACCTGTGTAGCGGCGGCGTTCGGCGAAATGCTTTCCAGCTCACGCAGTTTTTGCCGTGCGCGCTTAATAACCTCTTTTGGCACGCCTGCCAGAGCTGCAACCGCCAGGCCGTAGCTTTTGCTCGCCGCGCCATCCTGCACGCTGTGCATAAAGGCAATGGTGTCGCCGTGCTCCAGCGCATCGAGATGCACGTTGGCGACGCCTTCCATTTTCTCCGGTAACTGGGTCAGCTCGAAATAGTGGGTAGCAAACAGCGTCAACGCTTTGATCTTATTTGCCAGATTTTCCGCGCATGCCCACGCCAGCGACAGACCATCGTAAGTGGACGTTCCACGCCCGATCTCATCCATCAACACCAGACTATATTCGGTGGCGTTATGTAAAATATTGGCGGTTTCGGTCATCTCCACCATAAAGGTTGAACGCCCGGATGCCAGATCGTCTGCCGCGCCTACGCGGGTAAAGATACGGTCGATCGGGCCAATCTCGACTTTTTGCGCCGGTACGTAGCTGCCGATATACGCCATCAGCGCAATCAACGCGGTCTGGCGCATATAGGTACTTTTACCGCCCATGTTCGGACCGGTAATGATCAACATGCGGCGCTGTGGCGACAGGTTTAGCGGGTTAGCGATAAACGGTTCGTTCAGTACCTGTTCAACCACTGGATGGCGGCCTTCGGTAATGCGAATGCCAGGTTTATCAATAAAGGTCGGGCAGGTGTAGTTCAGGGTATAGGCCCGTTCCGCCAGGTTCACCAGCACGTCGAGTTCCGCCAGCGCGCTCGCGCTCTGTTGCAACGCTTCCAGATGCGGCAACAGCAGGTCGAACAACTCTTCATAAAGCTGTTTTTCCAGTGCCAGTGCTTTACCTTTCGAGGTGAGTACTTTGTCTTCATACTCTTTTAGCTCTGGAATAATGTAGCGTTCGGCGTTTTTCAGCGTCTGGCGACGCATATAGTTGATGGGTGCCAGATGGCTTTGTCCACGGCTGATCTGAATGTAATAACCATGAACCGCGTTAAAGCCGACTTTCAGCGTGTCCAGGCCGGTACGTTCACGCTCGCGGATTTCCAGACGCTCCAGATAATCGGTCGCGCCGTCAGCCAGCGCCCGCCACTCATCCAGCTCTTCGTTATAGCCCGGCGCGATAACACCACCGTCGCGCACCAGTACCGGCGGTGTGTCGATAATGGCCCGCTCCAGCAGATCGCGCAGTTCGGCAAACTCGCCCATCTTCTCACGCAGCGCCTGTACCGGTGCGCTTTCGACATTTTCTAATAGTGCACGCAGCTCCGGCAGTTGCTGGAAAGCGTGACGCATACGGGCCAGATCGCGTGGGCGAGCGGTTCGTAAAGCCAGACGCGCCAGAATACGTTCCAGGTCGCCGACCTGACGCAGTACCGGCTGCAGCTCGGCGGTGAAATCCTGCAATGCGCCAATAGTTTGCTGGCGCTCAAGCAAGACGCGGGTATCGCGCACTGGCATATGCAGCCAGCGTTTCAGCATACGGCTGCCCATCGGCGTGACGGTGCAGTCGAGCACAGAAGCCAGCGTATTTTCCGCACCACCCGCCAGATTCTGGGTGATTTCCAGGTTACGACGCGTCGCGGCATCCATAATGATGCTGTCCTGCTCACGTTCCATAGTGATAGAACGAATATGCGGCAGGGTCGTGCGTTGGGTATCTTTCGCATATTGCAACAGACAACCGGCGGCACAAAGTCCGCGCGGCGCGTTCTCGACGCCAAAACCGACCAGATCGCGAGTGCCAAATTGCAAGTTTAACTGCTGGCGCGCGGTGTCGATTTCAAACTCCCACAGCGGGCGACGACGCAGGCCGCGGCGACCTTCAATCAGCGACATCTCGGCGAAATCTTCCGCATACAGTAATTCCGCTGGATTCGTACGTTGCAGTTCTGCCGCCATCGTTTCGCGG
>DXKH01000073.1 GCA_019415335.1 Citrobacter sp.
ACCCCCTTTTGATTTCTTGTTTGACTCTTGCAGTTGCCAGACCGCAAGGTGTTTTAACAAATCAAAAGGGGTTTTAATAACTGGCCTAAAGCTGAAAGCTTTCCGGAACCCCCAGCCTAGCTGGGGGTTTTCTGTGCACAAAAAAAGCCCGAACATCTGTTCGGGCTTGTCAATTTCATTGTCGGCAAATCAGTACGCGTCGCATGGACCAACAAAAAAGCAGAATGTGACAATAAAGGCATATAACGCGCGCAGAATATCGCATCACACTTATTTTGTATAATTTTTATTTTATATGTTTTGAGTAATTATATTCACAAAAATTATTGTCATTTCTGTGGAATTAATTATTTAAGTTTTTGCTTAAGATGTAACAATTGATATTTATCTCTTTACGGAACTTCTCCTTTAGCATGTTTTTCACTCCCCAACAGAGGGAGTTACAGGTAAATAAAAACTAAAGGATTAATTCGATGAAAAGAAAAGTACTGGCCCTTGTTATCCCTGCCCTGTTAGCCGCAGGCGCAGCACACGCCGCAGAAGTTTATAATAAAGACGGCAACAAATTAGATCTTTATGGCAGAGTAGATGGTCTGCATTATTTCTCAGACGCGCCTGGCAGCGACGGCGACCAAACCTATGCCCGTATGGGTTTTAAAGGTGAAACACAAATTAATGATCGACTGATCGGTTACGGTCAGTGGGAATATCAGGTAAACGCCAATACCACCGAAGGCGACCACGGCAACAGCTTTACCCGTCTTGCTTTTGCTGGCCTGAAATTTGGCGATTACGGTTCATTCGACTACGGTCGTAACTACGGCGTTATGTACGACGTAGAAGGCTGGACCGATATGCTGCCTGAATTCGGCGGTGACTCCTATACCCGCTCAGACAACTTTATGACTGGCCGTGCCAACGGCGTCGCAACTTATCGCAATACTGATTTCTTCGGTCTGGTGAACGGTCTGAACGTCGCCCTTCAGTATCAGGGTGCCAACGAAGCACAGATCCCCAATGAGCAGGAAGGCACCGGCAATGGCGGCTATCGTGATGATTTTGTTAATGACAGCGATCGTACTGTCCAGAATTCTAACGGCGACGGTTTCGGTATCTCTTCGACCTATGACTTCGGGATGGGCTTTAGCTTCGGTGCTGCCTATACTTCCTCCGATCGTACTAATGAGCAGGTCAATAAAGGTGGCCGCGTCGCGGGTGGTGATAAGGCGGATGCATGGACGACGGGTCTGAAATATGACGCCAACAACATTTATCTGGCTACCATGTACTCTGAAACCCGCAACATGACCCCGTACGGTGATGAAGGCGTAGCAAACAAAACCCAGAACTTTGAAGTAACTGCACAATACCAGTTTGATTTCGGTCTGCGTCCGGCGGTGTCCTTCCTGATGTCAAAAGGTAAAGATCTGAGCGGTCAGGGCAATGACGACAGCAAAGATCTGGTGAAATACGCGGATGTTGGCGCGACTTACTACTTCAACAAAAACATGTCCACCTACGTTGATTATAAAATCAACCTGCTGGACAACGACGACAGCTTCTATTCTCGCAACAATATTAATACCGATGATGTCGTCGCACTCGGTATGGTCTATCAGTTCTAAGCCCCTCAGCCCGCTGGCAACGGCGGGCTTCTGTCATTTTCCTCGCCGTCATAACCCATTCGTTTTGCCTATAACAAAATGCGATATCACGTAGACTAAAATCCACATCGGTTAGATGATATATTCAGGGTATGACCTGCCGTCGAGGATGCCCGCCATGAACCATCAACCTGTAAAATCATCACGAATTGCATCCGTCGGCTATGACGAGAAATCATCTACACTGGAAATCCGTTTCTACCAGACGGGTGTTCTGCAATATCGCGGTGTCCCTGCGCGTATATACCAAAATTTCCTTTCTGTGGTCTCAAAAGGTCGGTTTTATGACGGGGTTATTAAGGGTAAATACCCGGAAATCAAAAGCAAATAATGCTGAATTGTGATCTTTGTCATTGTACTGAATCGGTGATAAGACGTTACACTTTATATGGATACTCAAACAGGAGGTTTAATGAACAGAACAATTCTTGTACCCATCGATATTTCAGACTCAGAATTAACTCAACGTGTAATTAATCATGTCGAGGCCGAGGCGAAAATTGACGATGCACAGGTTCATTTCCTGACCGTCATCCCGTCTCTGCCTTACTATTCTGCACTGGGCCTGGCCTACTCTGCGGAGTTGCCTGCCATGGACGATCTGAAAGCCGAAGCGAAATCTCAACTGGAAGAGATTATCAAGAAGTTCACTATCCCGTCGGACAGAGTGCAGATCCATGTCGTTGAAGGCTCGCCGAAAGACAAGATTCTGGAAATGGCGAAAAAACTGCCTGCGGATATGGTGATTATTGCGTCGCACCGTCCGGACATTACGACGTATCTGTTGGGGTCGAACGCCGCTGCCGTGGTACGCCATGCAGAGTGTTCCGTACTGGTCGTACGCTAACATTTTCAGCCCGCACATCGCTGCGGGCTTTTTGTCTCATCCCTTCTTATGCTTTTTTTGCGACAGCCAACAGGTGTGATGAAATGCCCAATAAATCAGGAGACTCTTCTGTCAAGCGAAGATGATTAAGTAAAAGAGCCTTTTTGTCTTCGAATTGCATTATCTCGTCCGTATCAATAATGCTTGCAAATCCTTCGACTGCGAACAACCTGATATCCTGAAAAGCACCCTGCTGTAACTCCTGCATAATTAACTGTGGCGTATGGAAAAAGGCAGTAGTGAAATAGTGCGGATGCCCTTCCGGGTTTTCATGGTGTCCCGTTTGCAGATCGGTTTCCACTATACGCTGAAATACCGGATCATTGATAAACTGGTACTTATAACCGTCCACCAACGAAGCTGCATGCGAGATATAAGCAAAAATTGCCTTTCCACCCGGTTTCAGCACGCGAAAACATTCATCTATGCATTGAGACCGATCCTCGCTTTTCTGTAAGTGATATAGTGCCCCCATCAGCAATACCAAATCGAATGTATTGTCGTTCCAGGGGAGTTGCCGGGCATCGCCACAAATATAGGACTCCAGCGCGATGTTGCTTTGTTGCCCACGATGTCTGGCTTGCTCTATATGCTTATTAGACAAGTCGAACAAATGCACTTTGTGTCCTTGCTCAGCCAGCCAGAATGAATAAGCGCCTGTTGCGCCGCCAATATCAGCGATAATCATTGGAGCCTGAGTTAGAAATCGTTTGATAATGTCCTGAGTGCGAATGAATTCCAGCGGATTATCTGAGAAACGGCTAGCCTCGTCGAATCTGCTCTCGTAGAATTCATAAACGTCATCGTTATTTTCCAAAACAATCCCTCCCTTCTGTGTTTATCCACAACAGTAATCTATTACTACATGTATTTCTACGTTGAATCTTTGTCGTCCTGAAAATGAATAATACAAAACCAGTAAACGCCTCTAACATGCTGAGGATGCGTAAGGTAGAGCTAAAAACGTATTACTTCGTGTCCATCATCGGTTTCGGATGGAACATTGCTGTAAAACGTACTGGCATTCGCCGTCGGAATCCGTACCATACGCGACATACTTTTGCTTGCTGGCTGTTATCGGCAGGATTGAACCCGGCATTTATAGCCAGCCAGATGGGGCATGAAACTCCGCAGATGGTGTATGAAATTTACGGTATGTGGATTGATGACATGAACAACGAACATGTAGCCATGTTGAATGCGCAGTTATCGTCGTTAGAAAGTTTGCCCCCAACTTGCCCCATTTAGTACCAGAGAACTGAAATAATGCAAGAAAATGAACAAGTTACAAAGAAAGAACAGTACAACCTGAACAAGCTACAAAAACGTCTGCGTCGTAACGTGGGCGAAGCGATTGCCGATTTCAATATGATTGAAGATGGCGACCGCATCATGGTCTGCCTGTCCGGTGGTAAAGACAGCTACACGATGCTGGAAATTTTGCGCAATCTGCAACAAAGCGCCCCGATTAGTTTTTCGCTGGTCGCCGTTAACCTGGACCAGAAACAACCCGGGTTCCCTGAGCACATTCTGCCTGAGTATCTTGAGAAACTGGGCGTTGAGTACAAGATAGTTGAAGAGAACACGTACGGGATCGTGAAAGATAAAATCCCTGAAGGCAAAACCACCTGCTCTCTTTGTTCACGTCTGCGCCGCGGTATTCTCTATCGCACGGCGACGGAACTGGGCGCCACAAAAATTGCGCTAGGCCACCATCGCGATGACATTCTGCAAACCCTGTTCCTGAATATGTTTTACGGCGGGAAGATGAAAGGTATGCCGCCGAAACTGATGAGCGATGATGGTAAACATATCGTGATCCGCCCGCTGGCCTACTGTCGTGAAAAGGATATCGAACGCTTTGCCGAAGCCAAAGGCTTCCCGATCATCCCTTGTAACCTGTGCGGTTCACAGCCGAACCTGCAACGTCAGGTGATTGCCGATATGCTGCGTGACTGGGATAAACGCTATCCAGGCCGTATTGAGACTATGTTCAGCGCGATGCAGAACGTGGTGCCTTCACACCTGAGCGATATTAACCTGTTCGACTTCAAAGGCATTAAGCACGGCTCCGACGTTGTCGATGGCGGCGATCTGGCGTTTGATCGTGAAGAGATCCCGCTTCAGCCTGCAGGCTGGCAACCGGAAGAAGACGACAATCAGCTTGATGAACTCCGCCTGAACGTCGTTGAAGTGAAGTAGTATGAACGGGGCCGGACACTTTTTGTTTCCGCCCCAACATGGGTTTATTTCAGCAAACGAACCCGACAGGCTTTGCCTTTGATCTTCCCATTCTGCAGTTGTTTCCATGCCTTATGCGCCACTGACTGACGGACCGCCACGTAGACGTGCGCCGGATGCACGGCGATTTTACCAATATCCGCGCCATCCAGACCAATATCTCCGGTTAACGCCCCCAGCACATCGCCCGGACGCATTTTGGCTTTCTTACCACCGTCGATACACAACGTCGCCATTTCAGCGACCAGCGGCGCGACCATGCGTTGCGTTGGCGCAGGGACCCAGTTAAGGGTGATTTGTAGCATTTCAGAGAGAATATTCGCCCGCTGCGCCTCTTCCGGTGCGCAAAAGCTAATGGCCAGACCGCTGTTCCCGGCGCGCGCAGTACGTCCAATGCGGTGAACATGGACTTCCGGGTCCCACGCCAGTTCGAAATTCACCACCAGCTCCAACGATTTGATATCGAGCCCGCGTGCCGCAACGTCCGTCGCCACCAGCACCCGCGCACTACCGTTGGCAAAACGTACCAGCGTCTGATCGCGGTCGCGTTGTTCCAGATCGCCATGAAGCGCCAGCGCGCTTTGCCCGGCCTCATTCAGCGCATCGCACACCGCCTGACAATCCTTTTTGGTATTACAGAACACCACGCAGGAGGCCGGCTGATGCTGACTGAGCAACGTTTGCAGCAGCGGAATCTTACCGTGAGTGGAAGTTTCAAAGAATTGCTGTTCGATGGCGGGGAGCGCATCCACCGCATCAATTTCGATAGAGAGTGGATTTCGTTGTACGCGTCCGCTGATTGCCGCAATCGCTTCCGGCCAGGTGGCAGAAAACAGCAGCGTCTGACGCGATTCGGGCGCGAAGCGGATCACCTCGTCGATCGCCTCACTGAAGCCCATATCCAGCATCCGATCGGCTTCGTCCATCACCAGAGTGGTCAGCGCGTCCAGTGAAACGGTGCCCTTTTGCAGGTGGTCGAGCAAACGACCAGGTGTGGCGACGATAATATGCGGCGCATGCTGAAGAGAATCACGCTGTGCACCGAAGGGTTGTCCACCGCAAAGCGTCAGGATTTTGGTATTCGGTAAGAAACGCGCCAGACGACGCAGTTCACCCGCTACCTGATCCGCCAGTTCGCGCGTCGGACACAGAACCAGCGACTGCGTCTGAAACAAGGTGACATCAATATGTTGTAACAGCCCGAGACCAAATGCTGCCGTCTTACCGCTGCCGGTTTTCGCCTGCACCCGAACATCCTGCCCGGCAAGGATCGCCGGCAGCGCTGCCGCCTGGACAGGCGTCATGGACAAATATCCCAACTCGTTCAGATTCTCAAGCTGGGCAGCGGGTAACACATTCAGGGTAGCAAAAGCAGTCACAATTTAATCTCACGGTAAACGACTCACAGTCAGCAGGCGCGTATCCTCGCAGATCTGCGCGTGCGATGCGACATTTTAATCGGTTCTTCATCCGGTGGTGGATCCGGCATCGGCTGCGGTCGGGGAATCGGGTCAGGGATGGGAATGGGGTCGGTGGGCACAGATTCAGCGAAATGCTTCGTCCGATCGTACAGGGTTAACAAATGAAACATGGTTGCCTCCGGTCTTTCATTGACTCCCTATTAGGGTAGTCGCTGAAAACAGGCAGACAAAAAAAAGCCGACTTATTTAAGTCGGCGTCGTACGAATCAATTGTGCTATGCAGTAATTCAAAAAAGGAAGTAAGACAATATGGAGCGCAACGCCCATCGCTTGACGTTGCATTCACCTGCAAGAGTGATATTGCCCCGAACAGGCGCCCTGTTTATTGACTTCGCTCAATCTTAAAGCCTTTTTTAGGCAGAGAAATCTCTTAAAACACCCGTTTTTACAACCATTTACTACGATGCAACCATAAAGTAACACCACCAATCAGAACCACTAACAGAATGCAAAAGAGTGAAAAGCCAAATTGCCACCCTCCACCCGGTATGCCGCCGAGATTAACGCCGAACAGTCCGGTCAGAAATGTGCTGGGAAGGAACACCATCGCCATCAATGACATGGTATAGGTACGCCTTGCCAGCGACTCCTGCATTACCTGGGCAATCTCATCCGCCATGACGCCGGTACGGGCAATGCAGGCATCAATTTCATCCAGCCCTCTTCCCAGTCGGTCGGCAATGTCCTGCATCCGGCGTCGCTGATCGTCCGTCATCCATGGCAGACGCTCGCTGGCCAGTCGCGAATACACATCGCGCTGCGGCGCCATATAACGGCGCATCACGATCAGTTGTTTTCGCAACAACGCAAGGAAGCCACGAGGCGGGATTTGTTGATCGAGCAGGTTGTCTTCGAGGTCGATGATTTTATCATGCAATTCTTCGATAAATTCACTGGCATGGTCCGTCAACGCATCACAGACGTCAACCAACCAGCCGCCGCAGTCGGCAGGCCCGGTGCCTTCCTGAAGATCGCTGACCACATCGTCGAGCGCCAGCACTTTTCGCTGTCGCGTGGAGACGATCAGCCGTTCATCCATATACAGACGCATCGCCACCAGTTGGTCGGGGCGTTCATCAGTGCTGCCATTGATACAACGCAGCGTAATAAGCGTCCCTTCCCCCAGGCGGCTAACGCGCGGTCGAAGACTTTCACCCGCCAGCGCATCCCGGACGTTGTTCGGCAGTAACGGCGTCGTTGCCAGCCATTGTGCGCTGTCCGGATGCGTGTAGTTCAGGTGCAGCCAGCACGGATGTTCACTGTTGATCACGTCATCATCTTCCAGTGGTTTCACACCGCCTTTGCCGTCCAGCAACCAGGCAAACACCGCATCCGGCACACTGACTTCAGACCCTTTAATGGCTTCCATTTCGCCTCCCATACCTCGCGCTTTTCTGGTTAGTCTAGCCGTCGACGTATGTTAAGCAACCACTCATTCTCCCATTGTGCTGAAATGGTTCATGAATACCCACGGGCATAGTGCTTGAGTGCCGTGGCGGAAATCGCTTCTGCCGATTCACTTAAACAGAATTGATGTGTTTTCGACTGGAGATCGATAACCTGTGATTTCAGTACATCCGACGATCCGGATAATTCATCCACCATCAGGGCATTACTTTGCGTCACCTTTTCCAGTTCACTCATCGCCTGGGTTATCTGAATGATCCCTTTTTCCTGTTCAGCCGTGGTGACCGATATTTCACTCATCAACTGACTTAATTGCCCTGCGCCCTGAACAATTTCCTGCATATTCTTTTCTGTTTCGCCCACAACCGTTGCGCCTTGCTGCACATTTTGATGCGTGACGTCGATGAGCCCGCGAATATTTTTTGCAGCCTCTGCACTTCTGTGGGCCAGATTTCGCACCTCTGTCGCCACAACGGAAAAGCCTTTTCCGTGATCTCCAGCGCGCGCAGCTTCTACTGCGGCATTCAGCGCCAGAATATTAGTTTGAAATGCAATATCGTCAATCAGCGTGATTATTTCTGTCATTTGCTGTGCACACGCCGTAATCGAATGCATATTACTGGCGACCTGAACCATTAATTCGCTGCCTCTGTACGCGCATTGCATCGCGCTATCGGCCTGTTGGTTAGCGAGTCGAGTGTGGTCGGCATTGTTACGGGTGCTGGCTGCCATTTGTTCCATACTGGCGGCGGTCTGGATTAATGAGGCGGACTGCTGTTCCGTTTTCACGGATAATTCCGCGCTACGGGCGGCCAGTTGCTCTGACAGTAGCAGCGCTGTTTTCGAGGAAAGTCGAATCTCCCGCACCAGCGTTGCGATACTGCCGGATAAACTGTTGATACCCGGAATCAGTCTCCCGGCACAGTTATTACCGAATTCAGGAATATGAACGGCGAGATTTCCCGCGGTCACCTGTTCAATACTTTTCTTTACGGTATTGATAGGCGTGACGAGATATATTGTCATGTAGCACCATAATGCGAATAGCGCCAACAGAAAAATCACGTTCATTGAAATAATCACCGGTAGTCTGACCGAGTACATTATTTGCACAATGTTAATCAGGCCAAAAGTAAATAGCAGAAATACGATAATAAATGTTCTGACGCTAATGTGTTTTAACATGTTAAACCTGTTAGTGGTTAATATGGCAGGTCATATTTATATAGCACCAGAAAAGCATATATTCTCCTCGTTCAGCGCTCTATGCAAACTTCACGCTGAGATCTATAAAATTTACATTAAGGAAGTATAATGACAATTAAATTTGCTTTATGCCTCCCGTTAATCATGACAACAATGACTTTCCCCTCCCAGCTCCGCGAGATTCCACTCCTGAACAGTTAAGTGACGCAACACACTTAGCAATGCAGGTTAAACCCTGCTTAAATGATTAGTTTTAATGATGTTTAAATAAGAACTTTCGCGCTTTTTTGCCTTTACGCCTGAGAACACTAATGAGGAAGGTAAAAATTTGCATCCTTGCCTTTCATTTCTCATGCGAATGGATGAATCCTTTCTAAATTTAATTTCACGACAGACACTCGATGGAAAGCCAGATGTTGCACGTATCATGGGATCCGGTTTTAATCGGTATCTCGTTTCTTGTTGCGTTCATAGCTGCATTTGTCTCCCTCGACAGCGCGGGTAAAGTGGCTATTTCTGTGCGGCAAGAATCGACATTCTGGCGCTTATCGGGCGGTATTACGCTCGGTATGGGGATCTGGTCAATGCATTTCATCGCAATGCTGGCGATGAAAATGAGCATGCCCCTTAACTATCATCTCTCGCTGACCGCCCTCTCCTTTGCAATCGCCCTGATCGCGGCATCGCTTGCGATTCACATTGCCATTTCCGGCGCAATACTTTCGCGAATCAGACTGATCGCCTCAACGATTGTTCTGAGCATGGGAATGGTCGCCATGCATTATGTCGGGATGGCCGCGATCGTTGGGCATAGCGCTATTATCTGGAACCCGGGGCTGGTTGCTCTGTCCGTTATCATTGCCGTTGCGGCTTCGGGTCTCGGCCTGCGGCTGGCTTTTTCACCGCGCCAGAATACACGCCTGACGTTGCTCAACCAGTTGGCGGCGTCACTGATTGTCGCCCTGGCGATCTCCGCCATGCATTACACCGGCATGAGCGCCGCCACATTCAGTCATCATAACCATGCACTCCACACGGGCTTAAGTCAGGTTGAACTCGCCGTTTGCGTCGCTGGTATCACGTTGGTCACGCTGGGGGTGACGCAGGTGATCGCCATGCTGAACTCGCAGATGCGGACGTCGCAACTGGTGGAAACGCTCTCTCATCTCAATAAACAACTGACGCAGCAACGTCATTTTGATGCGCTGACGGGACTGCCAAACCGTGCGCAAATCGATACCTGCTTACTCAACTGTATGGAAGATTCGGCGCTTCACCAGCGGCGGTTTGCCCTTGCCTTTATCGACCTTGTCCGCTTTAAAGTCGTCAATGACACCTGGGGACACCATATTGGCGATCAATTACTGGTCGCCAGTAGCCAGCGCATCCTCGCCTGCCTTGATGAGACGATGACGCTTGCCCGCCTGGGCGGCGACGAATTTATCCTGTTGATGCCGGAGAATGATACCGAAGCCATCTCCTCGCGGATGGATCGTATTGCCAACGCCCTACGCATGCCTTTCTCTCTCTCAGGTCATATCATTCGTGTTTCACTCAGCGCCGGACTCAGCTTCTACCCCGAACATGGCACCACCACCCATGAGCTACGCGTGAAAGCGGATGTCGCCATGTACCATGTGAAACAACAGGGTCGTGATGGCTGGGCCATCTACCAGGCGGAAATGGAAGCCATCGTGACCACTGCGCCGGCTTTTTTACAGGATCTGTCGCAGGCGCTGGCGCGCAATGAATTTGAGTTGTGGTATCAGCCGAAATACACCGCCAGCGACCACACGCTGACCGGGTTTGAGGCGCTACTGCGCTGGCGACATCCGGAGCAAGGGCTACTGCTGCCCGGCGCGTTTCTCTCCACGCTTGAAGATACCGGCCTCATGCTTTCTGTCGGGAAATGGGTGATTCAACAGGCTTGTTCACAGCTCAATCAGTGGACTCAACAAGGGTATAGCGACTGGTCGCTCGCGGTTAACCTCTCTGCGACGCAGTTTGAACAGCACGATATCGTCGATATCGTCTGTAGTGCGCTTGCCCGTTATCAGATCCCGCCGTCCCGCTTAACGCTGGAAATAACCGAAAGTGCCGCGCTGAAAAATCTCGGACGCAGCATCGAGATCCTGAATGCCTTTTCGACAGCCGGGATTACTGTTTCCATTGATGATTTCGGCACCGGATATTCAAACATGTTAATGTTGAAATCGCTCCCTGCCCGGGAATTGAAGATCGATCGTGTCTTTATTAAAGATATCAATGAGAACAACAAGAACAGCAAAATAGTCTCGACGATTATTGATATCGCCCACGCCATGAATTTACGCGTTGTCGCGGAGGGGATTGAAACGCCAGAACAAGAACGACTCCTGACGCGAATGGGGTGTGGTGTACTGCAAGGCTTTTTATATGCTCAACCTTTACCAGCGCAACAAATACCGACGTTATTACAAAGGGATAGCCTCATTAAACAGCTAAACATTGTTTCCTGCTTACCCCAACAACGCTCTATTACACTATAAAAAAACCATTCTCGCATGGTCGCAAATAATTAATAAAAATAACGGGATGACTGATGATTGCACATAACCTAAATGCACTGGATTTATTAACGCTTCCGGTCTGGATCGTCTCTCCATGCACCGAAGAACTACTCTTTGCCAACCGCATCGCCAGAGAGGTAATGCAGGGATACACGTTCAGCCAACTGCGTAAGGGGGTGTATTCCACGCACGCGCAGAATACCTTGCCAAATTATATTACGGATCTTCGCAACCAGCGGGATATTGTCGAAATTCTGACGGTGCCTCGTGAAAATAACCCGGCTGCGCTCACCTGCCGGTTGTCAATTAACGATCTGCCGGGTTCCGGTGAAGTGATTCTCTTCGAAGGGATTGATACCCCGGCGGTTCACGGGTTAAAAGCCAGTCGGTCCGCCACCTATCAGCGGAAAAAGCAGGGATTTTACGCCCGGTTTTTTCTCACTAACTCCGCCCCCATGCTGCTGATCGACCCTGCGAGAGATGGCCTGATTGTCGATGCCAATCTGGCGGCGCTCAATTTCTACGGTTACAGTCTGGAGGCGATGTGTCAGAAGCATACCTGGGAAATCAATATGCTGGGTCGGCAGATTCTGCCAGTTATGCATGAGATTGCTCGCCTTCCGGGCGGGCATAAACCGTTAAATTTTGTTCATAAAATTGCCGATGGCACTACTCGGCATGTGCAAACCTATGCCGGACCCATTGAAATCTATGGCGACAGACTGATGCTGTGCATCATTCACGACATCACCGAGCAGAAACGTCTCGAACAGGAACTGGAGCGCGCCGCGCTACACGATGCCCTGACCGGATTGCTCAACCGTCGCCAGTTCTATCAACTGACTGAACCGGGGCAGACGCATCACCTGCCCCTGACCCAGGATTACAGCCTGCTGCTCATTGATACCGACCGGTTTAAAAGCATAAATGACCTGTATGGTCACCTGAAGGGGGATGAGGTTCTCTGCGAACTGGCGCGAAACCTCGAGTCCTGCGCACGCAAAGGAGATTTAGTGTTCCGCTGGGGCGGCGAGGAGTTTGTCCTGCTGTTACCGCGCACTCCGCTGGAGACCGCATTGCAGTTAGCCGAATCCATCCGCGCATCGGTGGCGAAAATCGGCCTCCCCGGCCTGCCACGTTTTACCGTGAGCATTGGCGTGGCCCACCACGAACCGAACGAAAGTATCGATGAGCTGTTTAAGCGGGTGGATGCTGCGCTCTACCGGGCCAAAAACGATGGTCGAAACCGGGTACTGGCAGCCTGATGAACAGCGCCCCCGACGACACGTACCGTCGCCGGGGGGCCTGATTTACGTCCCGGCGGCATCGCGCTGGTCAAATACCTGCTGCGCCAGATGCAGCGTCGCATTGGCGGCGGGTAGTCCGCAATATAGCGCCGAATGCATGATCAGCTCTTTCAGTTCTTCACGCGTCACACCGTTGTTGAAGGCGGCATTGAGATGCATTTTTAGCTCCGCCTCGCGGTTCAGCGCAATCAGCATCGCAATGGTTATCATACTGCGCGTATGCCGATCCAGTCCGGGACGGCTCCAGATATCCCCCCAGGCATAACGGGTAATAAAATGCTGAAACTCTTCGTTCAGCGGCGTCAGGTTTTGCACTGTCCTGTCTACATGCTGTCTCTTATACACATCTCCG
>DXKH01000074.1 GCA_019415335.1 Citrobacter sp.
GCCTCGCGCAGCACGGTTATAGCGACGTGGCGATCTCTTGGGGGGCCAAAAACCCCAGGACCAGCCAGTTGCATCGCGCCATAACCAAGACGGTTAACGGATTTTGTACCGAGAGTAAATGTGTTGCTGCTCATCGCACCCTGCCCTGTAATAAAACGGATTAAGAAAAATCAGTATAGAAACGAAAAGAGATAAATAATGCGAGGGTGTAAACAAGATTGCGGGATGAGTTGTACTGTTGCCCTGAAAGACACGAAACCCCAGGCAGGTTAAGACACGTCAAGCACCGCATCCGGCAATAAAAAAACCGCAACCTGTATCAGCGTTGCGGTTTATGCATTACATGCTAAAAATTAGAACGTTTTCTTGAAGTTTAGCATCACACCTTTATCACTGATGCCGTCTTCTTTCCAGTGGAATGCATCTACCTGCAACGCACTTTCCTGGCTGCTGTATTTCACACCCATTGTCGCCAGGCTGTTGAAACCACCACCATTCTGACCATCATCAATGTTGAAACGCTGGCTTCCCGCGCCCGAAACGCTCGCAGTTCGCTGGCTTTTCACATAGCTCAGGTTCGGGCCGCCTTCCAGCGTGGCGTTCGCACTCCAGCCGTCCTTACCGGCATAGTCCAGTTTCAGCCCAACAATGCTGTCCACTGCCGTTTCGCTACCGCTGTTCATGCTCAGGTTAAAGTCACCCGCATTGCGTTCCTGATAGCCACCCTCCAGTGTGTGACGCAGTTTAACCCCGGCATATGGCGTGACGTTCAGCCCTTCACGCAGCTCAAAGGTTTTCGCCCCTTCACTACGGAACTCCAGGTACTGTTGTTTCACATTAGCATCGGCTGTTTTATTGATATCGCCGTACGCTACCGAGCGGCTGCTGTCGAGCTGGTGCACATCATAACGCAGGGCGTTATTCCAGTTCATACCGTTGTCAAAGGCCATCTGGTGTTTCAGACCGAAGAACTGGCTGTAACCGCCTGTCACTCCGTTATCGCCTGCGGTATCTGAACCATTACCCTCCAGACGCGCAATCCCGTATTCCAGACTCAGGTTCTGATGTTCAGTCAGCGTCAGAGATTTACGCAGCGCCATCATGTCGTACTGTGTGTCGTTACCCAGTTCAGCACGCGGGTCGCCTTTCGCTACCACGTTGAAGGCCAGACCGTTTGCGACTTCCGGTGCTGCATCGGACAACATGCTGAAGCGGTTACTTAACACTCGTGCTTCATTGAATACCGTTGTTGCCTGGCTGCCGCTGACCTGTTTCAGCGCACTGTTCAGTTCCGCCGTGGTGCCTACGTTCAGGCTGCTGTACAACTCGTTGTTGGTATAGCCCGCATCCAGTACCTGCGCGACGGTGTTAACAGATGAATCTGTTGCTACATCGGTGTAGGCATTTTTAGTCATCGTGACATCAACGTTGCCGCTGGCGTCAGTAGTGCCTTGCGCGTTCCATACCACAGAGGTCGATGTAATCGTCTCTGCGTCGGTCAGATTACTGCCCTGAACGACGTTGTCGAAGGTCACGGAGGTGGAGCTGGTTCCAGCCGTAAATCCGGTGTTAACAGAAACCCCTTTCAGGCTTGCATTGTTCACTTTCAGCTTGCCGGCACTGCCGTCAGAACTGGTTCCTACAACATAACCATTCAGTTTGTTCTGGCTTCCGTCACTGGACGGGGTGCTGGCCGCAACAGAAACCGACGAGCCAGGTACATCAGGCAAAGTGTAATCAGCATAATGCACTTCGCTATTGTTACCGTTATTGCCGTTCACACCTTCAATGTTAACGCTGTCACCTTGCTTGATTAGCCCGGAACCTGTCACTCCATCGGCAATAGTCACTGTGCCGTTGTTCACGAGGT
Source organism: Citrobacter sp. (assembly GCA_019415335.1). Next base: position 1,871 of record DXKH01000074.1, read on the forward strand.
GGCCTACGGAACCCAACATGCTAAATGCAAAGGAGTTGTTGGCGTAAATGTTGATGGCGCCATTGTTCTCAATGACCGCATCAGCTGTCGTGCCGCTGTCCAGTTGCATCCCGATCATGCCCGTGTCGGTCGTGCCCGACGTTCCGAGGTTGATCGTGCCGTTGTTAACCAGTCGTGCGTTTTTATCCCCTTCCATCGCAATAGCGTTATTACCGCTAATATTCATGGTGCCGTCATTCTGCGCAACGTAATTGCTGTGAGTGAATTTCACTGCAACGCCGCTGTCTTTATCAAAATTGACGACCCCATTGCTCTGGTTCCAGAAGAAGGCATTGCTGCTCCCGGCATCACTGGCGCTTACGGCCAAAGATTTCGCCGTGACATCCGCAATACCGCCGTTAATAAAGCGCCCATTCCCACCCCAGAAATTTAGTACGCCGTTATGGGAAGAGTTGGATAGCAACATTTTCCCGGTATTGTAGAACGTACCTGACTGATTCAGATGAACAGCGTTTTTGCTATTATCCAGAATGAAGTCACCACTGTTTTTGAACACGGCATTATTATTAATTTCCAGCATGCTGGCATTACCACCACTACTCGTATCGCCAAGGGACCAGATCCCCATGTTATTAGCAATAGCGCTGTTGGCCAGTCTGGAGCCGTTCTTCACCGTCCCGCCCTGTTGGTTATTGAACGTTCCTCCTGTCTGAGTCATACGACTGTTAACCGACCCTGTGTTATTGAAAGTACCGGCGTTTTGCGTCACCTTCGCCACAGAGCCTTCGTTACTTAACGCACCGCCGTTGATAATTATTGCGTTATTAATCGTACCCGTTGATGTATTAACTAACTTACCGCTACTAATCGCAATATCAGCACCGGAAAGCGCACCACTGTTAACAACATTACCGTCTTTTTTGTCGCTAATCGTGGCTTTTTTGGTCAGACTTTGTGTTTCACTCTGTGCAGTGATGACATCGCCACCCGTGTATAATATCGAGGTATAGGAGTCAGTATCATTATAGTCATTGCCCGTCAGGCAATTAGTGTTAACACAAATGGTGCCATAGTTAAGAATGACACCGTTACCAGTGCTATAAAATGCCTGCCCATTGTCAGCATTAATATTGATAACACCGGTTTGATCGTTAATGGCGGTACCACTGTTATATGCAGCCATACCGATAAGCGAATTCACGCCCAGGCTACTATCGTAATTACCGTTTTTCTCCAGATTAATGGTGCCCTGGTTAATAACCGTATTACCAGCGCCGTAGGCGGCCATACCAATTCCGGCGTTATAAACGGTGATAACACCACTCTGTTGGTTGACTGCTGTGGCGTTCTTCCTCGGTCCACTGCCAGCATCTGTCCCAACGCCCATACCAACAGAATATCCTCTGGCGTCGTTACCAATGTTGTCACGCAAAGTTGTTGTATCGTTTACATCAACCCACAGTGCATCCAGTGTAATCTGCCCCGCGTTTTCTGCCGTACTTTCATCGATGGCCAACATACCGACATTGCCACGTCCGAACATCTCGATTTTGCCGCCGTTCTCATTAAGTACATAACCATGAGTTTTGGCGCTAAGGCCCGTCATACTGTTCGCTGCGTTATAAAAGACTAAATCATTAAAACCCAGTGACGCGCCAAGGTTGATTACGCTCTCTTGTTCCGCCACTTTCGTAGTGATAGTGCCTGTGTTCACGACACTGGCCCCTTTGGTGGCTAAATAGCCATACCCTCCGTTTGCAAACAGCCCATCGAGGTACTGAGAAAGCGTGAGATTGCCAGTGTTGCTTCCGAATGAATCCTCACCAGTAATAGCGGCAAAACCGATGCTTCGGAGATTAATATCACCGTTATTGACCAACTGAGAGCCAGACGATGCATCAATGAGGTGATCGGCTGACATAGCATAACGCTCGTAAGTATCAACCTGCATGTTGATCGTGGCATCCGCACCGACGTCCAGCATGGCACCATTCCGCAAATCAATGATTTGTGTATTGCCGAGCAGCACATCACCGCTAATAGTGGAATCCCCGTTCAGATGAACGGACGATTTTCCATCAACACTGACAAGAGGTACCTTTCCACTGCCTTTCCGCTCGGATGCAATAGTGGAACCGTCAGTTAGCTTGTTCGCCTCACCAACCAGTTGAATACCGCCATTCAGACGGAAAGTATTACCATCGCCTGCAATGCTGAGTCCGGTAATATTCTCCTGGCTACCATCAAATTGGGTATAACTGTTTGTAGTAAGTTCACTGTCAGCAACAACCGTTAACTTACCGTCCAGAGTGATATTGTTATCACTACCGTTGACATTAATCCCCACAGACGGGTCGTAGAAATAATCTGCCGCGTTATCAGCCGTTTGATCTTTATCTACCACAACATTACCGGTGATTTTCACCGTGTTGGCATCGCCGGATATATTCACGCCTGTCGCCTTCTGACCGGTGACGTTCAGATCTTTTGCCGCCAGCGTGACGCTGTTGTTATTACCGTTTAGATCCATCCCGGTAGAGAAGTCGCCCACCTGCATACTGCCTGCCAGCGAAATATTCCCTTCATTAGTGGTAATGTCAAAACCTGTCGCGTTATTGCTGACGTTAACATCACCCGTGTTGGATACGGTTGCTTTTTCACCGTTGATGAGTACGCCAATTGAGCCCTCATCGGCAACCGAAATATCTCCTTCATTGTTTAGCGTGGCGCTGTCGCCAACGATCTCCACGCCATAGGCACCACCCGTCACAATCAGACTACCATCCAGATTTACAGTGCCATTGTTGCCCGTAATTTCTGTTCCGGTGGAGTTTTTGCCGTCTACCGTGGTATTGCCAGTGTTGTTGACCTGAGCATCGTTGCCGTTAACCTGCGTGCCCGTACCACCGTTAGTAATGGTGCTGTCCCCGTCATTGCTGACGGTCACGTCATTACCGTCAACCTGAATACCGACAGAGTCCGTATCCGCTACAGTTATCGCTCCTGTCGTGTTTGCAATGGCGCCGTTTCCGGTGATATCAATTCCGTGAGCACCGCCGCTGACGTCCAGCGTACCGTCCTGATTCACCACCGCGTTGTTACCCGCGATTTCGGTACCGGTCGAGCCCTGACCATCAACGGTGGTTTTACCGTTATTGTTTACGGTGGCTTCATCACCGTTAACCTGCGTGCCGGTGCCGCCGTTACTGATGGCGTTGTCACCGTCGTTGTTGACGATGGCTTTGTCGCCGTCGATCAGAATACCAATGGAATCCGGATCGGTAACCGTCATCCCGCCTTTGTTATCCACTTTGGCGCTGTCGCCGGTGATATCAATACCGTGACCGCCGCCGCTGACGTCCAGCGTACCGTCCTGATTCACTACAGCGTTATTACCCGCGATTTCCGTGCCGGTGGAATCTTTGCCGTCGACAATGGTTTTGCCGTTGTTGTTCGCGGTCGCATCGTCACCGTTAATTTGTGTGCCGGTGCCGCCGTTGCTGATGGCGTTGTCGCCGTCATTGTTGACGATGGCTTTATCACCGTCGATCAGAATACCAATGGAATCCGGATCGGTAACCGTCATACCGCCCTTGTTGTCCACCGTGGCGCTGTCGCCGGTGATATCAATCCCGTGACCGCCGCCGCTGACGTCCAGCGTGCCGTCCTGATTCACCACCGCGTTATTACCTGCGATTTCGGTACCTGTAGAGCCCTGACCATCAACGGTGGTGTTACCGTTGTTGTTTACAGTGGCCTCATCGCCATTAATCTGCGTGCCGGTGCCGCCGTTGCTGATGGCGTTGTCGCCGTCATTGTTGACGATGGCTTTATCACCGTCGATCAGAATACCGATGGAATCCGGATCGGTAACCGTCATACCGCCCTTGTTGTCCACCGTGGCGCTGTCGCCGGTGATATCAATCCCGTGACCGCCGCCGCTGACATCCAGTATACCGTCCTGAATAACTTTCCCGTTATTACCGGCGATCTCCGTGCCAGTGGAATCTTT
>DXKH01000075.1 GCA_019415335.1 Citrobacter sp.
AACAGATATTCTGACATTTCAGCTTTTGTAAGCGCCATAGGTTCAATCCCTCAATGATGCCTGGAATCGCTCTTTTAATGCCTCTACACATTTGGCGACGGTAGCGGCAATCTCCTCTTCTTCGAGTGTACGGCTGGTATCCTGAAGGATCAGGCTAATGGCGAGGCTCTTATACCCCTCCGCAACACCCTTACCACGGTACACGTCAAATAAGTTTACGCCAACTACCTGATTTACGCCAACTTTCTTACATTCGGATAAAATATCGGCAGCGGGAACGTTTTCGGCGACAACCACAGCGATGTCGCGACGGTTCGCCGGGAAGCGCGAAATCTCGCGCGCCTGAGGCACCACGCGGTCTGCGAGCTTGTTCCACTCCAGTTCGAACACCAGAGTACGGCCATTAAGATCCAACTTACGTTCCAGCTCAGGATGAACAACACCAATGAAACCAATGCGTTCACCTTTCAGATAAATCGCTGCAGACTGTCCAGGATGCAGCGCCGGATTGGCTTCTGCTCTGAACTGAATGTCACCGAGTTTACCGGTCAGATCCAACACCGCTTCCAGATCGCCCTTCAAATCATAGAAATCAACGGTCTCTTTTGCCAGATCCCAGTGTTCATCGTAACGGTTACCGCAGATAACGCCCGCCAGCATCAGATCCTGACGAATGCCCAGATTGGCCTGAGTATCCGGTACAAAGCGCAACCCGCTTTCAAAAATACGCACGCGGTTCTGCTGGCGATTCTGGTTATACACCACCGTTGCCAGTAACCCTGTCCACAGCGACAGGCGCATTGCCGACATTTCGATGGAGATCGGGCTTGGCAGCAGCAATGCCTCTTCGCCCGGATGCAGCAACTGCTGTACTTTCGGGTCGACGAAGCTGTAGGTAATGACTTCCTGGTAGCCTTTGTCATTCAACAGCGTTTTCACACGTTTCAGCGACAAATTCGCTTCACGGTGCGTCCCCATGATCAGACCCGCCTGGATCGGTTCATCAGGGATGTTGTCGTAGCCATACACGCGGGCGACTTCTTCAACCAGGTCTTCTTCAATTTCCATATCAAAGCGCCATCCTGGCGCAACGGCTTGCCACTCGCCTTCACCTTCGGTCACTTCGCAACCCAGACGGCGCAGAATGTCGCTCACCTGCTCATCGGCAATGTGATGACCAATCAGACGATCCAGTTTGCTACGGCGTAGCGTAATGGTGGCGCGCTTCGGCAGCGTGTCTTCATCAGTCACATCAATGACCGGACCGGCTTCACCGCCACAGATGTCAATCAGCAGACGGGTGGCACGTTCCATCGCTTTGTACTGCAGAGCAGGATCCACACCGCGCTCATAACGGTGGGACGCATCGGTATGCAGGCCATGACGGCGCGCGCGACCGGTAATTGATAACGGGCTGAAGAACGCACATTCCAGTAGCACATTTTGCGTTTCGTCGTTCACTCCAGAATGCTCACCACCGAAGATACCGCCCATCGCCAGCGCTTTATCATGATCGGCAATCACCAGCGTATCCGCGTTAAGCTTCGCTTCTGTACCATCAAGCAGCACCAGCGTTTCGCCCTCTTTCGCCATGCGAACGACAATACCGCCTTCAATGCGGTCTTTATCAAAGGCGTGCATCGGCTGGCCCAGCTCAAGCAGCACATAGTTGGTCACGTCAACCACCGCATCAATGGAGCGGATACCGCAACGGCGCAGTTTCTCTTTCATCCACAGCGGCGTTGGCGCTTTCACGTTGATGCCTTTTACTACGCGACCCAGATAGCGCGGGCAGGCATCGGTGGCGTCTACGGTAATCGGCAGGACATCGCTGATGGTTGCCGCAACCGGCGTGATTTCTGGCTCAACCAGCGGCGCTTTGTTCAGCACGGCCACGTCACGGGCGATACCGATGATACCTAAGCAGTCAGCGCGGTTAGGGGTAACGCTGATCTCAATGGTGTTGTCATCAAGCTTCAGGTATTCACGAATGTCGGTACCGATCGGCGCATCGGCCGGCAGTTCAATAATGCCGCTGTGATCGTCGGAAATCCCCAGTTCGGAGAAGGAACACAGCATGCCTTCAGACGGCTCGCCACGAAGCTTAGCCGCTTTAATTTTGAAATCGCCCGGCAGAACGGCGCCGATGGTGGCAACCGCCACTTTCAGCCCCTGACGGCAATTTGGCGCGCCACAGACGATGTCCAGCAGACGCTCGCCACCGACGTTAACTTTCGTCACGCGCAGTTTGTCCGCGTTCGGGTGCTGGCCGCATTCAACCACTTCACCCACGACGACGCCGTTAAATGCGCCGGCGACCGCTTCAACACCATCAACTTCCAGGCCTGCCATGGTGATTTGGTTCGACAGCGCATCGCTATCGATAGCCGGGTTAACCCACTCGCGTAACCACAGTTCACTGAATTTCATTGTTTTATCCTGCCTTTATTTAAACTGTTTGAGGAAACGCAGATCGTTTTCGAAGAACGCACGCAGGTCAGTCACACCGTAACGCAACATGGTCAGTCGCTCCATCCCCATCCCAAACGCGAAACCTGAATAGATTTCCGGGTCGATACCAACGTTGCGCAGAACGTTCGGATGCACCATGCCGCAACCCAGCACTTCCAGCCATTTGCCGTTTTTACCCATCACGTCCACTTCGGCAGACGGCTCAGTAAACGGGAAATAAGAAGGACGGAAACGAATCTGCAAATCTTCTTCAAAGAAGTTACGCAGGAAGTCATGCAGCGTCCCTTTCAGGTTGGTAAAGCTGATGTTGGTATCCACAATCAGGCCTTCCATCTGGTGGAACATCGGGGTATGCGTCTGATCGTAGTCGTTACGATACACGCGACCCGGCGCGATAATACGAATCGGCGGCTGCTGATCTTTCATGGTACGGATCTGCACGCCCGACGTCTGCGTACGCAGCAGACGCGTTGCATCAAACCAGAAGGTGTCGTGATCGGCACGGGCCGGATGGTGGCCCGGGATATTCAGCGCATCGAAGTTGTGGTAGTCATCTTCGATTTCCGGGCCGGTTGCCACGGTAAAGCCAAGCTCACTGAAGAAGCTTTCAATACGGTCGATGGTGCGGGTAACCGGATGCAGACCACCATTTTCAATGCGGCGACCCGGCAGAGAAACGTCGATGGTTTCCGCTGCCAGACGTGCATTCAGCGCTGCGTTTTCCAGATCCGCTTTACGCGCATTGAGCGCCTGCTGTACCTGCTCTTTCGCTTCGTTAATCACCGCACCGGCGGCAGGACGCTCTTCAGGAGGCAGCTCGCGCAGCGTCGTCATCTGAAGGGTCAGGTGTCCTTTCTTGCCCAAATATTCGACGCGCACATTGTCTAACGCGGCAACATCTGACGCCTGGTTAATGGCCGCCTTCGCACTGGCTACCAGTTCTGCGAGATGTGACATGGTTTTCCTCATTGTGTCGGTGAAGACACCGGTTCGTTGAACGTAATCTCTCGATTTCGGGCACAAAAAAAGCCTCCATCAGGAGGCTTTTTTGCGCTGTTTTTCGTTTCTTCTTTCACGCGCTAGCCTCCCGGAGTCAGGTGCTAAAGTAAAAAAAGAAGCGGAAAATAGCAGCATTCATGCTTGCGTTACCTTGTGTGGTAAAACCGGAGAACCTTTATTGAAAAGGGTTACGGATCAATTGTCAACTCATTGACGGAACAACAAATAAAAGAGAGGGAGCCAGGCTCCCTCTTTTCACTGGCTTATGCCAGAGCTGCTTTCGCTTTTTCGACCAGCGCGGTGAACGCGACTTTGTCGAATACTGCGATGTCAGCCAGGATCTTACGGTCGATTTCAACAGAGGCTTTTTTCAGGCCGTTGATGAATTTGCTGTAAGAAATACCGTTCTGACGTGCTGCTGCGTTGATACGCGCAATCCACAGTTGACGGAACTGACGCTTACGTTGACGACGGTCACGGTAAGCATACTGACCTGCTTTGATGACGGCCTGGAAGGCAACGCGGTATACGCGAGAACGCGCACCGTAGTAGCCTTTGGCTTGTTTCAAAATTTTCTTGTGACGTGCGCGTGCAATTACACCACGTTTTACGCGAGCCATAGTGCTCTCCTGTATCTATTCTGATTTGCCCCCTCTTTCACCACTGTGAAATCGGTTAGGCATTAAAAAGTAAAAAAAACGTTAACGGCTTATGCGTACGGCAGGCACGCGATAACCAGACCCAGATCGCCTTTAGAAACAAGGCCTTTTGGACGCAGGTGACGTTTACGCTTAGTTGATTTTTTGGTCAGAATATGACGCAGGTTTGCGTGCTTACGCTTAAATCCACCACCACCGGTTTTTTTGAAGCGCTTAGCAGCACCGCGTACGGTCTTAATTTTTGGCATTTTAATAACTTCCACTTCGCATTGTTAATAAATGAAACCCAGGCGAACAAAACCTGTGAAGCCCAAAGGCTCCACAGGAAATGCTACTTGAAGGCCTACTGTTTCTTCTTGGGAGCGAGCACCATGATCATCTGGCGGCCTTCGATCTTCGTTGGGAAGGATTCGACTACTGCCAGTTCACTCAGATCGTCACGAACGCGCGTCAGCACTTCCATACCAATCTGTTGGTGGGCCATCTCACGACCGCGGAAACGCAGTGTGATCTTGGCCTTATCGCCATCTTCCAGAAAGCGAATCAGGCTGCGGAGTTTTACCTGATAATCGCCATCGTCGGTACCAGGACGGAATTTAATTTCCTTAACCTGGATAACTTTTTGCTTTTTCTTCTGTTCCTTAGAAGACTTACTCTTTTCATAAAGGAACTTGCCGTAGTCCATGATACGACAAACTGGCGGTTCGGCGTTAGGGCTGATTTCAACTAAATCTACTCCAGCTTCTTCAGCTTTTTCGATTGCTTCTCTCAGACTCACAATACCCAGCTGCTCGCCTTCCAGACCTGTTAAGCGAACTTCCTGGGCGCGAATCTCGCCATTGATACGATTCGGACGTGCCGTTTGAACTCGTTTTCCGCCTTTAATACCTTATTCCTCCAGTTGTTGAAGACTGCGGCTGCGAATCTCTTGTTGCAGCTTCTCAATCACTTCACTTACGTCCAGGCTGCCCAGGTCTTTTCCGCGGCGAGTGCGAACGGCAACTTTGCCTGCTTCCACTTCTTTATCACCACAGACCAACATATAAGGGACACGACGTAATGTGTGCTCGCGGATTTTAAAGCCTATCTTCTCATTTCTCAAGTCTGCTTTTACACGAATGCCCGCATTTTGAAGTTTCTGCGTCAATTCGTTAACGTATTCAGACTGTGAATCGGTAATGTTCATCACCACTACCTGAACCGGCGCAAGCCAGGTCGGGAAGAAGCCAGCGAACTCTTCAGTCAGGATACCAATGAAGCGTTCCATAGACCCAAGAATTGCGCGGTGAATCATCACCGGTACCTGACGCTCGTTGTTTTCGCCCACATAGGAGGCGCTCAGACGAGACGGCAGGGAGAAGTCCAGCTGTACAGTACCGCACTGCCATGCGCGATCGAGGCAGTCATACAGGGTAAATTCAATTTTCGGACCGTAGAATGCGCCTTCACCCAGTTGATATTCAAATGGGATATTGTTTTCTTCCAGCGCAACAGCCAGATCCGCCTCAGCACGATCCCACATTTCGTCGCTACCGATTCGTTTTTCGGGACGAGTAGAGAGTTTGACGACGATTTTCTCGAAGCCAAATGTGCTGTACATATCGTAGACCATACGGATACAAGCGTTAACTTCATCGCGGATTTGCTCTTCAGTACAGAAGATATGCGCATCATCCTGGGTGAAGCCGCGTACACGCATCAGACCATGCAACGCACCTGACGGCTCGTTACGGTGGCAGCTACCAAACTCTGCCATACGCAGCGGCAGGTCGCGGTAAGATTTCAGGCCCTGATTAAAGATCTGTACGTGACCCGGACAGTTCATCGGCTTGATGCAGTATTCACGGTTCTCAGAAGAGGTAGTGAACATCGCATCTTTGTAGTTGTCCCAGTGCCCGGTTTTTTCCCACAGCACGCGGTCCATCATGAACGGCCCTTTCACTTCCTGGTACTGATACTCTTTGAGCTTGGAGCGCACAAAGACTTCCAGTTCGCGGAAAATAGTCCAGCCGTCGTTATGCCAGAACACCATACCCGGCGCTTCTTCCTGCATGTGATACAGGTCAAGCTGCTTACCGATTTTACGGTGGTCACGTTTTGCCGCTTCTTCCAGACGTTGCAGATAAGCGCTGAGGGCTTTTTTATCTGCCCAGGCCGTTCCGTAGATACGCTGCAACATCTTGTTGTCGCTGTCGCCACGCCAGTATGCACCTGCGGTTTTCATCAGTTTAAAGTGATGGCAGAAACGCATATTCGGCACGTGCGGACCGCGGCACATATCGACATATTCTTCATGATGATACAAACCAGGCTTGTCATCATGGGCAATGTTTTCATCAAGAATGGAGACTTTATAAATCTCGCCACGCTTCACGAAGGTTTCACGCGCTTCGTGCCAGCTAACTTTCTTCTTAATGACGTCGTAATTTTTCTCAGCGAGCTCGTGCATCCGCTTCTCGAGCGCATCGATGTCTTCCTGGGTCAACGTACGGTCAAGATCCACATCATAGTAGAAGCCGTTGTCGACAACCGGACCGATAGCCATTTTGGTATTCGGCCAAAGTTGTTTGATCGCATGACCTAACAGGTGCGCACAGGAGTGACGAATGATCTCCAGCCCTTCTTCATCTTTTGCGGTGATGATAGAGAGCGTCGCATCATTTTCGATCAGGTCAGAAGCATCAACCAGTTCGCCATTAACGCGGCCAGCGATGGTGGCTTTCGCCAGACCTGGACCAATGTCCAGCGCAACATCCATGGGGCTTACAGCGTGGTCGTAATGGCGTTGACTGCCATCAGGAAGAGTAATAACAGGCATGTTATGTCCTTATTTGCAGTGGTGACCCATACGCAAGATCACATACAAAGAGAAAATTTATTTGTTTACAGTTAGTTGTGAAGCCATCTAACCAACAATTGCTAAATTGGCACACAATCTGGAACACATCCGCTTTCGCTACGCAAGCGCGGCAATGTGGTCGAACGATGGTAACACTAAAAAAAGGGAGAATGCACCCTTCTGTTTTATATTGGGCGGGATCATGACGTTAGCAAGCCGTTTTTCGCTCCTGAGGAGGAGTTACACCACATTACTGGCGGATTGGTACAATACCGTTCACGTCGTCAAACGTAAGATCCGGGTTCCGATAACGAAACAGGATCAAGTGACATGAGCGATATGTTAAAAGCTGCATTTATATTTGTTGCGCCTCACGCAGTGGCCGAAACCCATAACGCCTGGGTGAAAACCGAGCAGGTGCAGGTTAAAACCATCGCGGTGCGCGATTATCAGCAGGCAGGTAAACTTCTTGATGCGCTCTATGATGAGGGGATCCGGGCAATCGAATTGTGTGCGGGTTTCGGCCATCTTGGTGTTGCGCATATGGTGAAAGCGGCAGCAGGCAGAATGCACGTCGGCGTCGTTCGCTTTGACCTTCATCCGGGACTGGGAAACCGCAGTGGAGACAGTCTGTTTGAGTAAGGCAAGGTGTCTGAGGTAAATATCAACATGCAACGATGCAGTGCGCCCAGTATAGCGCTGGCTAACTGGATAGCCCATTTCTGGTGCTGGCAAATGACAGCAGGGACGCCCTTACCCACGCTCTTTCCCGGTACCGGAGGCGAACTGCTGCTCAACCTGGGCGATCCTCTGCTCATTGCTACGATACCGCTGGATAGCCAGCAGCCATCAAATTACCGTATTGTCCCAAAGGGCGAGGCTGTCCTGCTTCGCCCACGCAAGTCCAGAATGATATTTACCCCCCAGGGAGAAATCGATTTACTCTCAATCCGACTGCGCTCTGCAACCTGTTTTCCCCTGCTGGGTATTGCGATGGATGAACTGGATGATGTTCCTGTTTCCTTCACCGACCAGGGTCTACGTTGTGCCATCCCGGAATTGATTAACTTACCGTATAACCAGCGTATCAGCCGGTTAGAACGTTGGTTGCTGACAATGGTTGACCGTTGCGAACTGGCGAACACCGATCTCATACAGGCGGTGAATCGACTGTATTACGGCGAGTCGTTCCCGACTATCCGTAGCCAGTTGGGAATGACTGAGCGGACGATGCTACGACGCGTACATCAATTCACTGGTGTCGATGCGCGCTATTTTTGCCGCACAGCCCGATTTCAGCGAACGCTGCGCCAGTTACTGGCGGACGGCGATGTCCTGACCAGTGCGTTCAGCCACGGCTACTACGATCAAGCGCATTTCATCAAAACATGTCGACTCTATACTGACCTGACGCCCACTGAACTTTTGAAGTGTCAATACCGACAGCTTAACTACTATACCTACACGCTCGCAGAGTGCGGGCCATAGTCCTCCTCTTTTCCTTCCTGCATGGACGAGGCAAGATGCATATCCATTCACTGCCTGGCTGACAGATTTGTTACACTAGGATTAACCGTCTGAAACCGACAGGAAATAAATGATGCCATCAAATCGCTTCGCCAAAAAACACTGGAAAATGGTGGTCGTCCTGATCGTCATCTGTGGTGCAATGCTATTGCTACGCTGGGCGGCAATGATTTGGGGATAGCCGCGAAACGACGCCCCGTCATGTCAGATGTCGTGATGTGGCGAAGTGAAATTCTGGATAAAAATGATGGCGGGCGAATCGTTATTATGCGCCGCAATTAAAAAGCCAGACTGGGGAACAGTCTGGCCTCGGTTTACATCCGGTAGCCCAGAGAGACGGTAGTACGTCTGTCCGTATGCTCCGGCGCCGTCTCTGGTGGTTCGGAGTTCCAGGTCACGTTGTACGCCACCTTCAGGCCAAAGTGTTCATTGATAGCCACATTCAGCGCCGTCTCGGAGTTCAGCGTTGTATCTTCAGCACCGAACACTGACACGCCTTGCGTAAATTTAGTGTTGTCTGAGATCTGCCACGCATACGCACCAGAGGCATAGCCCAAAGGCTGTGTTTCCGTCTTGCCATCGGTATGTTCGTCATAACGTACACCCGGACCGAATTCAAAACGGAAACTGTGTACAGGGCCATTCAGGAACTGGCGACCATAACCGGCGGTGAATACATCGCGCTCACGGTAGCCGTTATAACGATCCGTCAGCCAACTCGCCTGGCCAAAAAGATAGTCATAATCGGTCACGTTGTAACGACTACGACCACCAACCGCATATTTCTCTGAAGAGCGTTCATCATTGGAAGAGGTGTTGCTCGCGTTCCCCCACAGTGACCAGGCCGTGGTTTGTCCGTACCAGGTCATGGTTGTGTCCGCGGTCAAAGAAGAACTTTTCGTGTTGCCTGACTGCGCAAGGTAACCGGCGTTGAGATTGCCTTCGAAGGGTTTCTTCGCACTTGAGGGGTCATCCATGACAGTAAAAACGGAATCATCGGCAGTTGCATACATCGATGCAAACACGCCCCCCGCCAGCATAATGGCAGCAGGAACTGTCTTTAAAAGCTTCATTTATAAAGAGTCCGTACAACAAAAAAAGAGACCTTTACGGTCCCGGAAACTTTCAGAGGGATCAATGACAAACGCCCCAGGAAAGGTAACAAATTATAAAAAGGCTCGAATAACATAGCAATGAATTATTATTTCATTTTTTGAATAAGAGAGCTCTCAAAACAATTAAATATTTATATAACTTTACGGCAAATTAAAACAATAAACTTTAATTAATCATATTGTTAATAACTTCACTTTAAGGCTATTCGGTGCCAGACTGAACACAGCCTAACAGGAGGTAACGATGGTACGTATCTATACGTTGACGCTTGCGCCCTCTCTCGATAGCGCAACGATCACCCCGCAAATCTATCCCGAAGGGAAACTCCGCTGTACTGCCCCGGTATTTGAGCCTGGCGGCGGTGGCATTAATGTCGCTCGCGCCATTGCCCATCTGGGTGGGACGGCGACCGCCATTTTCCCCGTCGGTGGTGCAACCGGTGAGCACCTGGTGGCCCTGCTTGCCGATGAAAACGTTCCGGTCGCGACCATTGATGCAAAAGACTGGACGCGTCAGAACCTGCACGTTCATGTCGAATCCAGCGGCGAACAGTATCGCTTTGTGATGCCCGGCGCGGCCCTGAATGACGATGAGTTTCGTCAGATAGAAGAGCAGGTTCTGGAGATCGAGTCCGGCGCCATTCTGGTGATCAGCGGTAGTCTGCCGCCAGGCGTCAAAGTCCAAAAACTCAGCCAGTTAATTACCGCCGCGCAGAAACAGGGGATCCGCTGCATCATTGACAGCTCCGGCGAGGCGCTGACGGCCGCGTTAGCCATTGGCAATATTGAACTGGTCAAACCCAACCAGAAAGAACTGAGCGCGCTGGTTAATCGCGAACTTACCCAGCCTGATGACGTGCGCAACGCGGCGCAGGAAATTATCCGCAGTGGCAAAGCGCAGCGCGTTGTCGTCTCCCTCGGACCGCAGGGCGCGCTGGGCGTGGACAGTAAAACCTGCGTGCAGGTTGTGCCGCCGCCGGTTAAAAGCCAGAGCACCGTTGGCGCGGGCGACAGCATGGTGGGAGCAATGACCCTCAAACTGGCTGAAGGCGCCTCGCTTGAGGAGATGGTGCGCTTCGGCGTTGCGGCCGGGAGTGCCGCAACCCTCAATCAGGGAACGCGTCTGTGCTCCCACGACGACACACAAAAAATCTACGCGTACCTTAGCCAGCCATAATGATTTCCCCCTCTTTTCGAGGGGGAATTTTACGTAAACCTGTCGACTTACGCGTTCACCGTCTATGCTACAAACTCATGAGATTACAAAGGGGTGTCAAATGGCCAGTGGGGAAATCACCCGATATGTCATCACCATCATGTTTCACGAGGACTCATTAACGGAGATAAATGAGCTGAATAACCATCTCACCCGAGCCGGTTTTTTGCTCACCCTCACGGATGATGACGGGAATGTGCACGAACTGGGAACCAATACCTTTGGGCTGATTAGTGCCCAGAGCCCGGATGAGATCAAAGCACTGGCCGCGGGGCTGGCTGAAAGCGCGTTAGACAAAGTGCCGGAAGTCAGCGTGGTGACCTGGGAAGAGTGGGATCTCAGCAGACAATAAATGCCATTACCACGAAAACACGTCCACGGTGTGCGTTAGTTCGTGTTTTTTAACCGCATCTTTGCGCTAACCTTATGATCTGGCAGACAACATGGGGAGAGACATCATGTGGCAGGCTATCAGTCGTCTTTTAAGCGAGCAACTCGGTGAAGGCGAAATCGAACTGCGTAACGAACTGCCTGGCGGAGAAATTCATGCCGCGTGGCATTTACGCTATGCGGGACGCGATTTCTTCGTTAAATGTGATGAGCGAGAACTGCTTCCAGGCTTCACGGCAGAAGCCGATCAATTAGAACTGTTATCACGCAGCCAAACGGTGACGGTCCCCAAAGTGTGGGCGGTGGGTGCGGATCGTGATTACAGCTTTCTGGTGATGGATTATTTCCCTCCCCGTCCGCTGGATGCGCACAGTGCGTTTATTCTGGGGCAACAGCTTGCCCACCTGCACGAATGGAGCGATCAGCCACAGTTTGGGCTGGACTTCGATAACGCACTTTCGACCACGCCACAACCCAATGCCTGGCAGCGCCGCTGGTCAACCTTCTTCGCCGAACAGCGCATTGGCTGGCAACTCGAACTGGCGGCAGAAAAAGGGATTGCCTTTGGCAATATCGACGCCATTGTCGAACATGTGCAGCAGCGTCTCTCCTCCCACCAGCCGCAGCCCTCTTTGCTACACGGCGATTTGTGGTCCGGTAACTGCGCGCTGGGTCCGGATGGCCCGTATCTGTTTGATCCGGCCTGTTACTGGGGAGACAGAGAGTGCGATTTGGCGATGTTACCGCTGCATACTGAACAGCCACCGCAAATTTATGATGGTTATCAGTCGGTATCGCCGCTGCCGTTAGATTTTCTCGACCGGCAACCGGTATATCAGCTGTATACCTTGCTCAACCGGGCAAGACTGTTTGGTGGTCAACACCTGGTGATTGCGCAGAAGGCGATGGACAGACTGCTCGCGGCGTAATCATCGCTGACGTCAACAGGCCGCCGGATGGCGGCCTTTCAGACCGCTAACAAAGAAGGAAAAACCACGTTTTTCCTTCTTTGTGGTTATCAGCCGAAAATCAATGAATTGATTTTCCTCGTTTTTAATCAGGTGTTCTCTGCTTGTCCGGTAACGGGACGAGGTTTATCATCACTCTCAAAGACCGCCGGATGGCGGTCTTTTTGTTCAGACAAATCCCAGCAGGGAAAAGAACACATAGCCGAGAATGATGATAATCACCGGCAGAATGTAGAGCGGGAAAAACTGCAGGAAGATCGTGTGATGCGGCACCACAATACGCGACTCAATCTGCTCGCGTGACAGCCCTTCGCTGCCCTTGGCTTTCTCCAGAATCAACTGATCTTCAACGCCTTCACGTAAAAACCGCGCCTGACGACTCATACGCGCACCGGAATCCTGCATCGCCAGCCCGATAAAAATCAGCGCAAAAATCAG
This sequence comes from Citrobacter sp., assembly GCA_019415335.1. The sequence continues at coordinate 12,624 of DXKH01000075.1, forward strand.
CCAAAACAGAATGTTCAGGCTATTCTGAAAATCCGGTGTCGGCGAGTTGTACCAGAAGAGGTTCAGAAACGGGGTATTCACTCGCATCATATCAATCATGACGTGCGTAAAATCGAGCATTACCGCGTTAATGCCCTCCTGTTTTTCGCTGTGTGCGTACATAAATTTCAGGGCTGAAATCAGCGTGGAGAGGAGTGCCGGGATAAATATCACCCATCCTAAAATCCTTTTTAACACGGCTATGCGTCCAGCTTGTTGATACGTCATGAGTTCCCCTTGATGAAGACGCGTCGTTTTGGCTTAAGTCTACCTGCTGATAACCCTTTTCGCCCGATCTTTAAAAACGTTATGATAGCGGCTAACGCTGAATACCCTACATTTAATGCTCAACAGGAGAGGTTGTAATGTCAACCCCGCGTCAAATTCTTGCGGCCATATTCGATATGGATGGATTGCTGATTGATTCCGAGCCGCTGTGGGATCGGGCTGAACTGGACGTGCTGTCCAGCATCGGTGTCGATATCACTCGTCGTCATGAACTCCCGGATACGCTGGGGCTGCGCATCGATATGGTTGTCGATCTCTGGTTTGCTCAGCAACCGTGGAACGGGCCGAGTCGCCAGGAGGTCACCGATCGGGTCATTACCCGCGCCATCGCGCTGGTTGAAGAGACACGTCCGCTGCTACCGGGCGTCAAAGAAGCGGTCGCGTTGTGCAAAGCGCAGGGTTTGAAGGTGGGACTGGCGTCAGCATCCCCTCTGCATATGCTGGAAAAAGTACTGGCGATGTTCGACCTGCGGGAGAGCTTTGACGCCATCGCCTCCGCGGAAAAACTGCCCTACAGCAAGCCGCATCCTCAGGTATACATCGACTGTGCGGCGAAACTGGGCGTTGACCCGCTATGTTGTGTAGCGCTGGAAGATTCCGTCAACGGTATGGTGGCATCGAAAGCGGCGCGGATGCGCTCCATCGTCGTACCGGACAAAGAGGTGCGAGACGATCCGCGCTATATCCTCGCTGACGTCAGGCTCAACACACTTACGGAACTGACTATCGCCGATTTACGTGGCTAACCGGAATTGGGCAATGACCGCATTGCCCGTTTCGCCAGCCATTCAACAAAATTAAAACAACGTTTCATTTTTAATTGTATTCCTTGCGCTCCTCTCCTATCCTTCTTTCAGGGCACATAACAGATAAAAACGGATAGCCGAGGTCATTATGATTCTGGAAGCATTTCGTCTCACAGGTAAAGTCGCTATTGTCACCGGTTGCGATACCGGACTTGGACAGGGGATGACTGTCGCGCTGGCGCAAGCCGGTTGCGACATCGTCGGTGTAAACCGCAAGGTTCCTCATGACACCGCCGCCAAAGTAGAAGCGCTGGGTCGTCGCTTTTTCGCCATACAGGCCGATCTAAGCCAGCAAGCCGTCATCGCGGACGTTATCGCCCAGGCGGTAGCGAAATTCGGTCGCATCGACATTCTGGTGAACAACGCCGGGACCATTCGTCGCGAAGATGCACTCAGTTTTACTGAGAAGGACTGGGACGACGTGATGAACCTGAATCTCAAGTCGCTCTTCTTTCTCTCCCAGGCCGTTGCACGCCAGTTCATCACTCAGGGTCAGGGCGGCAAAATCATCAACATCGCGTCGATGCTGTCATTTCAGGGCGGCATTCGCGTCCCGTCCTATACGGCCTCCAAGAGTGGCGTACTGGGCATTACACGACTGTTAGCTAACGAGTGGGCGCAGCATCAGATTAACGTCAACGCCATTGCCCCCGGCTACATGGCAACCAACAACACCCAACAACTGCGGAAAGATGCCGAACGCAATAAAGAGATTGTCGATCGTATCCCGGCGGGCCGTTGGGGAACACCGGACGACCTGCAAGGCCCGGTCGTCTTCCTCGCTTCACCGGCGTCGGATTATATCAACGGCTATACGCTGGCTGTCGATGGGGGTTGGTTAGCGCGATAAACGCGCATTATTGACAAAGAGTTACAACGTCACCACTTCCGCCCACTGTATAAAAATCCTATACTGTACGAATTCACAGTTTATCAGGTTTTATCATGACGGCGGAAGGTCACCTCCTCTTTTCCATTGCCTGCGCGGTGTTCGCTAAAAACGCGGAACTCACGCCCGTGCTCGCACAGGGTGACTGGTGGCATATTGTTCCTTCCGCCATTCTGACCTGTCTGTTACCGGACATTGATCACCCAAAGTCATTCCTCGGTCAGCGCCTGAAATGGATTTCGAAACCGATCGCCCGGGCGTTCGGCCATCGCGGATTCACTCACAGTCTGCTGGCCGTCTTTGCGCTGCTGGCCACCTTCTACCTGAAAGTGCCGGAGAGTTGGGTCATCCCCGCCGATGCCTTACAAGGCATGGTAGTGGGCTATCTGAGCCATATTGCCGCGGATATGCTGACGCCAGCGGGCGTCCCCCTGCTCTGGCCCTGTCGCTGGCGCTTTCGCCTGCCGATTCTGGTCCCGCAGAAAGGGAATCAACTGGAACGGTTTCTCTGCATGGCGCTGTTTGCCTGGGCGGTATGGATGCCTCAAACCTTGCCCCAGAACAGTGCAGTTCGCTGGTCATCCGATATGATTAATACGCTGCAATGGCAGTTTAATCGCTTTATAAAGCATCAAATCGACCAGTAAAACAGCGGAAAAAACGTTTTTGGCATAAACAATTCCATTTGAATATAAGAGCCAGGTCACAGTTCTGCTAACCTTGCGGCAACAGGATCGCTGTGACTCAGCGGGACGAATAATAAAATCAGGAGAACGGGGATGAATTTTCCATTAATCGCGAACATCGTGGTGTTCGTTATTCTGCTGTTTGTGCTGGCGCAAGCCCGTCATAAACAGTGGAGTCTGGCAAAGAAAGTGCTGGTCGGTCTGGTCATGGGTGTGGTCTTTGGCCTTGCGCTGCACACCATTTATGGCTCTGACAGCCAGGTGCTGAAAGATTCCGTCCAGTGGTTCAACATCGTCGGTAACGGCTATGTTCAACTGCTGCAAATGATCGTCATGCCGTTGGTATTTGCCTCGATTCTGAGCGCAGTTGCCCGCCTGCATAACGCCTCGCAGTTGGGAAAAATCAGCTTCCTGACCATCGGAACCCTGCTGTTTACCACGTTGATTGCCGCGCTGGTCGGTGTACTGGTGACCAATCTGTTTGGTCTGACCGCTGAAGGTCTGGTTCAGGGCGGTGCAGAGACGGCACGTCTGAATGCCATTGAAACCAACTATGTCGGTAAAGTGGCCGATCTCAGCGTCCCACAACTGGTGCTCTCATTTGTGCCGAAAAACCCGTTTGCCGATCTGACCGGTGCGAACCCAACCTCCATCATCAGCGTGGTGATTTTCGCCGCCTTCCTCGGTGTCGCGGCTCTGAAATTGCTAAAAGATGACGCGCCAAAAGGCGAGCGCGTGCTGACGGCTATCGACCCCCTGCAAAGCTGGGTGATGAAACTGGTCCGTCTGGTCATGCAATTAACGCCTTACGGCGTACTGGCGCTGATGACCAAAGTAGTCGCCGGCTCCAACCTGCAGGACATCATTAAGCTGGGCAGCTTTGTTGTCGCCTCGTACCTCGGTCTGGGGATTATGTTCGTTGTCCACGGCGTGCTGCTGGGCGTGAACGGCGTGAGCCCGCTCAAGTACTTCCGCAAAGTGTGGCCGGTTCTGACCTTCGCCTTCACCAGTCGTTCCAGCGCCGCCTCTATCCCGCTGAACGTGGAAGCGCAAACCCGCCGCCTGGGTGTGCCGGAATCTATCGCCAGCTTCGCGGCCTCCTTCGGTGCGACGATTGGTCAGAACGGCTGTGCCGGGCTGTATCCGGCCATGCTGGCCGTAATGGTGGCGCCGACGGTTGGCATTAACCCGCTGGATCCTCTCTGGATTGCGACGCTGGTCGGCATTGTGACCGTCAGCTCCGCCGGGGTAGCCGGTGTCGGTGGTGGTGCCACGTTCGCTGCGCTGATCGTACTGCCTGCGATGGGGTTGCCTGTCACGCTGGTGGCGCTGCTCATCTCCGTTGAGCCGCTGATCGACATGGGTCGTACCGCGCTGAACGTCAGCGGGTCGATGACTGCCGGTACGCTGACCAGCCAGTGGCTGAAGCAAACGGATAAAACCATTCTGGACAGCGAAGACGACGCCGAACTGGCGCATCACTAAGCGTCCCAGAAACAGAAAACCGCCCTTCGGGGCGGTTTTTTTATGCCGGAATTAATCTGCTATTTCGTTTTCCTGACGAACCTGATTCGCCCAGCGCTGGGCCGATTCCGCCTCGTTAAACGCCGGCGATCGCTGGAACGACTCCCCCATTAAGACAAACGCGACATACTTCCCGCGCAAGATCCACACGTCACGAAACGCGTCCATTTTTATCGCATGTTCGGGCGGCGCAGGTTCAACACGCGGAACATAGCTAATAACCGGGCGATTTTGTTGGCGAAGAGGTTTCATCATTAATTGCTTCACTAAGACAAATTCAAAAATCAGAAAAGAACTATCTTAGCCGATTTTACCCCCGCCCGTCCTGCTTCAGGTGTGCTCTTCCTCTTGTCAACTGGCGTTGTCATCCGCGTTCTGCCCGGCGGGATCACACGAGTGGACTATAGTTAGGGGGTTTTTGACAAAAAAACAACGACCCTTTCAGCAATGAAAAATGGAGACGAGTTCAATGTCGCATAATGAGAAAAATCCCCATCCACATCAATCACCGGTGCACGATCCGCGCGAAGCAAAACCGGGCCTGGACTCTCTGGCACCTGACGACGGATCGTATCGTCCTGTTCCTGAACCGACGCCTCCCGGCATGCACCCCACGGCGTCCGGCAGTCTGAAAGCACCGGATATCGGCAATAAAAAACTGAGTGAACTGGAGAACGTCCGCACAGGCAGCGAGAATTATGCCCTCACCACCAATCAGGGGGTACGCATTGCCGACGACCAGAATTCACTGCGCGCCGGACACCGTGGCCCTACGCTGCTCGAAGATTTTATCTTGCGCGAAAAAATCACCCATTTTGACCATGAGCGCATTCCCGAAAGGATCGTCCATGCGCGCGGCTCAGCCGCCCACGGATACTTCCAACCCTACAAAAATCTGAGCGACATCACCAAAGCCGACTTTCTCTGCGACCCGGATAAAATCACCCCGGTCTTCGTGCGCTTTTCCACTGTTCAGGGCGGCGCAGGATCGGCGGATACGGTGCGTGATATCCGTGGTTTTGCCACCAAGTTTTACACCGAAGAAGGCATTTTTGATCTGGTTGGCAATAACACCCCTGTCTTTTTTATTCAGGATGCGCACAAGTTTCCTGACTTCGTCCACGCCGTCAAACCGGAGCCGCACTGGGCCATCCCTCAGGGACAAAGTGCGCATGACACCTTCTGGGATTATGTGTCGTTACAGCCAGAAACCCTGCACAACGTCATGTGGGCGATGTCCGATCGTGGTATCCCACGTAGCTATCGCACAATGGAAGGTTTCGGTATTCATACATTCCGCTTGATTAACGCCGAAGGCAAAGCCACCTTCGTTCGTTTTCACTGGAAACCGCTGGCGGGAAAAGCCTCCCTGGTATGGGATGAAGCGCAGAAGCTGACCGGTCGCGACCCGGACTTCCATCGCCGGGAACTGTGGGAAGCCATTGAAGCCGGGGATTTCCCGGAATATGAACTGGGACTGCAACTGATCCCGGAAGAGGACGAGCTGAAATTCGACTTTGACTTACTGGATCCGACCAAACTGATCCCCGAAGCGCTGGTTCCGGTGCAGCGCGTCGGTAAAATGGTACTGAACCGTAACCCCGATAATTTCTTCGCCGAAAACGAACAGGTCGCCTTCCATCCCGGCCATATCGTTCCCGGCATTGATTTCACCAACGATCCGCTGTTGCAGGGCCGTTTGTTCTCCTATACCGATACGCATATTAGCCGTCTTGGCGGACCTAACTTCCACGAAATCCCAATCAACCGCCCGACCTGCCCGTATCACAACTTCCAGCGTGACGGGATGCATCGGATGAGTATCGACACCAACCCGGCCAACTATGAACCCAATTCCATCAATGACAACTGGCCCCGTGAAACGCCGCCGGGGCCGAAACGCGGCGGCTTTGAGTCATATCAGGAACGCATCGAAGGTGACAAAATCCGCGAACGTAGCCCCTCGTTTGGCGAATATTACGCCCATCCACGCCTGTTCTGGTCAAGCCAGACGCCTGTCGAGCAGTTGCATATCGTCGATGCCTTCAGCTTTGAGTTGAGTAAGGTTGTTCGTACCTGGATCCGTGAACGGGTGGTCGATCAACTGGCACATATCGACATTAACCTCGCGCAGGCGGTCGGGAAAAATCTGGGCATCGCGTTAAGCGATGAACAGACACAAATTGCACCGCCACCAGAGGTGAGCGGCCTGAAGAAAGATCCTTCGCTCAGTCTGTATGCCGTGCCCGACGGTGATATTAAAGGCCGCGTCGTCGGGATTTTACTCAACGGCAAGGTCAAATCCGCCGATCTGCTTTCTATACTCCAGGCGCTTAAGGCGAAAGGCGTCCACGCGAAACTGCTCTACTCGCGCATGGGCGAGGTGGTCGCTGATGACGGCTCAACGCTGACCATCGCCGCCACGTTTTCCGGTGCGCCATCCCTCACCGTAGATGCGGTAATTGTGCCGTGCGGTGACATCGCTGATATTGAGGACAACGGCGACGTACAGTATTACCTGCTGGAAGCCTATAAGCATCTCAAACCCATCGCACTCGCCGGTGAAGCGAGACGCTTTAAAGCGCTGCTTCATATCGACAGTCAGGGAGAGGAAGGCGTTATTGAACGCGCAGACGCGGATAGCCGCTTTATGGATGCGCTGTTTACATTGATGGCTGCTCATCGCGTCTGGTCGCGCACGGCGAAAATCCCGACCGTACCAGCCTGAGGCAAATCACAGGCAAAAAAAAGCGGCGCACCACGCGCCGCAAACTCAGGAGTCAGACATCAAGAAAACTGCCAGGACGGTAGCCGCGTTCTGCAATCGCATACTTGAGCGATGCAGAGGTCAGCACGTCCAGTTCAGCCAAACGGGGGTAACAATAGGCGCTTTGACGGATGATATTGTCGACAAACGCCGGGTGACACATCACTTCCAGTGAGGATTCTCCACGCTTTGCGGATGCGTCGAGGGCCTTCAGGAACAACGCTTCCGTAATCTCTTCCCCGTAAAACTCACTGCTGAATCCCTGCGAACTGCGCAATGTCGCCGGAAGATCGCCGGCCTGGAACACCGGCTGACGATCAATACGCAGCGCAATATTACGCTCTGCGGCAAAATGCGCGACGAGGGGGAAGATCTGCGGGAACATATGCACATGGTGATGACTATCCAGATGCGTAGGCTCCCGCCCGAACAGGTCGATGAAACGCTGGTACTGACAGGCAAGCTCACGGGCGATTTCGTCCAGCGGTAGCGTACCTTCCTCTGCCATCTGCCAGATCCATTTTCCCAGACGCCCTTCACGGGTTAATCCCGGCATCTCGGTCAGCGGTTTTCCCAGCGTCAGGACAAAGTGCATACCCACCGCCAGCGTCGGCAGATCGCGACTTAAGGTGACCGCATGCTCAATGGCATCACCGTTCACCAGCGCCGTAGTTGACGTCACCACGCCGTGGCGACAGGCCTCCACGATGCCGTAGTTCTGCCCTTTACTGAGCCCAAAATCATCCGCATTTACTATCAATACGCGTTCCATAGCCAACCTCTTTAGTGTTGTGCGCCTTTCAGCTTCGCAATGCACCCGGCAAAGTTTGGCAGCCACTTTTCGTGCGCCAGAATCAGTTCACGCGCCAGACCTTCTGCGTCGTGATCCGAATGCACCAGCGGGCTCAGGTTCAGCGCCAACAACACATCGTTAAACTCACCGCTCAGCGCCGCGTTGCTGGCTGCCACTTCAAAGCCTTTGATGGTATAGATCAATCCCAACACTTTCTCGTCAAAATGGGTGATGCGCGGAGTCGGCGTCGCTCCATCGCGACCCAGCGTACAGGTCATCTCGACCGCCCAGTTGGCCGGAATGTTATCGACATGGCCGTGATGCGGAATATTGACGTAATGCTCGGTCTGCTTGTCATTGAAAATCGCATTAATGACTTCACAGGCGGCGTCAGAGTAGTACGCGCCCCCGCGCTGCTCCAGTTCCTTCGGCTTGACGTTCAGTTCCGGGTTCTTATACAGATTGAACAGCTGTTTCTCGACCTTCTGCACCACCTGCGCCCGCGCGCCGCCCTTGTAGTATTCGCCCATCTCAATTGCCAGCATCTCTTTTTGCTTGAAGTAGTACAGCAGATACGAGCATGGCAGCAGATTCAGAGAGCGAATCAGCCCTTCGCTGAACGGCAGATCGAAAATGTTTTTCACCGTAGACGCTTTAAGCTGTCCCGAGGCCACGCCATCCAGCAGTTCGGCAAAGCGTGACTGACCATTGACGATCACGTCTTTGATGAACACCATGTGGTTGAGGCCAAACAGGTCGATCGCCAGCTCATCACTCTCTTTCAACGCCAGCACATCATGGATGAACATCTTCATCCCGACCGGAATGTTGCATACGCCAATAAAGCGTTTGAAGTTCGTATGGCGATAGACCGCCTCCGTCACCATGCCAGCCGGGTTGGTAAAGTTGATTACCCACGCATTCGGGCACAGTTCTTCCACATCTTTAATGATCTCGAAAATCACCGGGATCGTGCGCAGTCCTTTGAACAGGCCACCAGCACCGTTGGTTTCCTGGCCCAGATAGCCGTGGCTCAGTGGAATACGTTCATCCAGTTCGCGCGCCTTCAACTGCCCAACACGCAACTGCGTGGTCACGAAATCGGCATCTTTCAGTGCTTCACGGCGATCCAGGGTCTTGAACACCTTCATCGGTACGCCCGCTTTTTCGATCATGCGCTGGCAAAGCTGATAGATAATATCCAGTTTCTCTTCACCACCTTCGACGTCAACCAGCCACAATTCGGAAACCGGCAGTTCGTGGTAGCGCTTAATAAATCCTTCCAGCAATTCCGGGGTGTAGCTGCTGCCGCCACCAATGGTGACGACTTTTAATTTCTGGCTCATCGTTTCTCCCTTCAGTGCTAAACACTGGCGTGAATGAGGCTCTGCCCGTCTGTCAGGTATGACGCAGGCGTCCCGCGTCAATAATGGGCAAGCATAAACCTGGTTGTTGAATAAAATAATTACTGATTATATTGCGTGAGTTTTTTTCTGTAGCTATTAGGTGTAAACGACGTCATCTTTTTAAACGTCTTAATAAACAGACTTGGACTACTGTATCCCGCTTCATAGGCAATATCCGTGACCGAGTAGTTGGTCATCTCCAGCTGTTTCTTGGCAAAGTTGATGCGAATTTCATTAATTAATTGCATCGGCGTTTTGCTGTAATAACGCTGGGTCGCTCGCGTCAGGTATTCCTGAGATTTCGCGGACAGAGAAACCATATTTTCCAGCGCATTTTCACCAAACTGCGCTTTATTGTGCATGGTTTCCACGGTGGCTTTCAGCCACTGCGGAATATCATCAAGAACCTGTTCTTCACGATAATGGCGCAGGCGGTTGATAATGTAGAAGGTGACCACTTCAACAAACTCTTCCAGCCCGGTATCACGAAAGTTGAGCGAGGCGATAACCGTTTCGACATAGGTTAAAAATGCGCTGTTGGTGCGATAGACCTGCGATGCCACAAAACAGAACGGCATGAGCGGGCTATAGTGCTGTTCAAAAAAGCGTTTACTGATGCCAACGTTGAGAATACGCGTCGAGCCAAACTCGTAGAAGCTCTGATGGTGCGAGCCGAGCGGAACAAACACAAAGTCACCCCGTTCCAGCAGCACGCGTTTACCGTTGATCTCCTGGTAATAGCGACCCGTGAGCACCAGCGTAAACTCATAGTAATCGTGCTGATGCAGACCGCAGGCGCTCTCCGTCTTGTTGTAGATAAAGACATGGAAATTTTTACCGTTAAACAACTGCTGTTCACGGGCAATCGTGATTTCCGGTGCGGTAGCCTGGTGTTGCATCATCAACTCCTTACTATTTCAGCCTCTCGTGAAGCTCAATCAACTCTGTCACCAGTTCACGTGCCAGCATTGACGTCATCAGGTGATCCTGCGCGTGAACCAGAACCAGACTGACTTTCATTTTACCTTCGCCCTGATCGCCTTCAATCAGTTTTGTCTGCACCAGATGCGCTTCGTTAAGCGCCATGCGCGACTGCTCCATCATCGCTTTCGCCGCTTCGAAGTCGCCCTGCTTTGCCTGTTTTAAGGCCGCATAGGCCAGGCTGCGCGCCTGTCCGGAGTTGATGATAAGTCCCATCACCACTTCTTCAAGCGCTTCGGCTTCGGTCTGGGTATCCGTAATGTTCTCGAGATCCATCATAATTCATTCCTCTTTGACGGCCCGGCATGCGTCGCCACATGCCGGGTTAAACTTAAAATTTCAGTGCGTTAGCGATATCTTCTTCGCTCTCTTCCTTGTCGATAGCGTTCTGCGCTTTATTCGCAACCATCACGAACGGCAGGTAAATCAGCGTCGCAATCCCTAAGTTGAACAACGCGACCAGCAGTGCAGCGATGCTGCCGTTGGTGTTAAAGAACGCCCCCAGCCCGGTTGGCATGGTCCACGGCGCGATGTTAGTAATCGGCGGGATGATACCCAGATAGTAGGCAGTCAGCGTAATCGCGGCCAGAATCGGTTGGACCAGAATGAACGGGATAAACATCACCGGGTTCATGATGATCGGCAGGCCAAACATAATCGGTTCGTTAATCTGGAAGATTCCGGGTGGCAGTGCCATTTTTGCCACCTGACGATAATCCGCACGGCGAGAAGCGATAAAGATGGCAAGGATCAGACCCAGCGTTGCGCCGCTACCGCCGAGGAAGATAAACGAGTCGAGCATCGGCTTGGCCCAGACGTGGAACGTCTTACCGGCAGCCAGCGCAGCATCCACGGAGCCGTACTGCTGATAGATAGCGATGTTTTCCAGCGCCCACGGCGTCATGATGCCGCTGTCGAGCGCCGTCAGCGCCAGGGAACCATGAATACCGAAGAACCACAGCAGCGGAACAAAGAGCACGTACGCCCAGCCAACCACACTGCCCAGCGATGCCAGCGGTGTAGAGATGGTGTCCATAATGATCTGGTGGAAGTTGGTTCCCCAGGTCGTCAGCGCCCAGGCGATGATCCCCATAATCGAGAGGATAATAAAACCCGGAATTAATGCTGAGAATGAGCGGGAGACGGATGCCGGTACGCTATCGGGTAATTTGATGACCCAGTTGCGATGGACAATAAAGGTAAACATTTCCGCGACCACCAGACCGATGATAATACCGGAAATGATATTCGCGCCGCCCAGCCAGTTCGCCCCTACCGCATAGGCTTCACCCACGCTATAAGGCGTGACGGTCATGAAGGCTGCAACCGATAACAGACCGGCCGCCAGGGCGTCGACTTTGCGTTCTTCCGCCAGCGCCATACCGATAAAAAATGGCGCCATCAGTGACATAATACCCAGCGTACCGTTATAGACGTTTCCGCCGATGCCTTTCAGACTATTGAGATTTTCAATGGTTGACGCATCCAGCCGAACACCGAGGGAATAAAAAAACGACCCCTCCCCAAAGCTCAGGAAAACGTTATTGATTAATACAAACATAGCCCCCGCGAGGGTTAATGGCATTAAACGAATAAAGCCGTTTTTGATTGCATTAACGTGTGGCTGCTTTCCTATTTTGACAGCAAAAGGAAGGAGTACCTTTTCAAGTGAAGCAATGACGTTACTCATAGAAAAATACCCTTAAAAACCGCAATTAATTATTGCGGTATATGTAGATGAAATAACTCTTTGACGGGAAAATTTAAAATATTAATTTGCAGCGGCTTTTTTAATTGCTGCAACCGCAGCCTTAAGCACGCCTAAACCATCGACTTTGCCATACAGCAGCGAGTCAATTACTTCTACAGGTTTGTTCGGTAACAAACGCTGAATTTCGGGCAACATATAAGCGATTTGCGGACCTAATAATACAACGTCGGCATTCGGTCCTTTTTCTCCGGCAAGCGTTTCCGGGAATGCTTCAATAATAACCGGGACTTCATACTTTTCCGCCTGCGTGCGCATCTTTGACACTAACAAAGAGGTAGACATACCCGCAGAGCAAAACAGATAAATGTGTTTCTTTTCCATTCAGACCTTCCTCATGTGCGATTATCTGTCAGCCAGACACGCCGCAAGTCTCAACCTGCATCTATGCTCTGGACAACCTGCGTAACCGAATAACTTATTTCTGTGTCTGAAATGAGTATACGGCATCGCACCCGCTGATGGTATTTCCTTGACCAACTAAATTGTCTCTCATTGACCTGGCGTTATGACCCCCCTCACACTTCGGGCAAATAATTCGCATCAATAAATAAGATCATCTTCGTTACAAAAAAACCGGCCAGTGGCCGGTTCGTTGTGCTGTACAGGCAATAAACAGTTATTGTGACTTCGCTGCCTGCGGGTCGGTATCGTACTCCGCACAGCTCTGGTAGCCTGAGTTGATAACATGACCGGTGTCATCCAGCGCCACGAAATAGGTTTCTGCTTTACCATCACGTTGACTCAGGATGTAGGTCTGGCAGGTACCGCGAGCATGGATCATGCTCACCTCAGACGACGGTTTCCCGGCAATCTGTGCAACCTGCGCGCGGCTCATGCCTTTTTTCACATCTTTGACCACAGGCTGGACAAATTGGTCTTTCGTACGATCATACGCCGTACACCCTGCCAGCATCGTTAATACTGCTGCTGCACTGAAAATTCCTGCAATAGTCCTGTTCATTTTCCGTCCTCTTGTTTATCAGCGTGTTATATAAGCCTGGAATAGAATCTGTTATTTTTCAAGCTAACACTTAGCACGCGAATATTTCACCAGATTCCGTTCAGGCGGCAGGATGTCGTTTTAAGCGCCACTCAGCCTGCGTTATCTTGTCGTTTGCACAGCAAAGGGTTAGCTTAAACACAGTCTGATTTTATTCTTTTTATATTGGGAGGGGGTAAATGACTCTGCAACACGAGATCATCAAAGCACTTGGCGCAAAACCGCACATTAATCCAGAAGAAGAAATTCGCCGCAGCGTGGATTTCCTGAAAGCGTATCTGCAACGTTATCCCTTCCTGAAAAGCCTGGTGCTGGGCATCAGCGGGGGACAAGATTCGACGCTGGCAGGTAAACTTTGCCAGACCGCCATTAACGAGTTGCGTGCTGAGACCGGTAACGACGCGCTACAGTTTATCGCCGTTCGCCTGCCCTATGGCATTCAGGCTGATGAGCAGGATTGTCAGGACGCCATCGATTTTATCCAGCCGGACCGCGTGTTGACGGTCAATATCAAAGGTGCAGTGCTGGCGAGTGAGCAGGCTCTTCGTGAAGCCGGTATTGAACTGAGCGATTTCGTTCGTGGCAATGAAAAAGCCCGTGAGCGTATGAAGGCACAGTACAGTATCGCAGGTATGACCAGCGGCGTGGTGGTCGGCACCGATCATGCGGCGGAAGCCATCACCGGTTTCTTCACCAAGTATGGCGACGGTGGTACGGATATCAACCCGCTGTTTCGCCTCAACAAGCGCCAGGGGAAACAGCTGCTGGCGGCATTAGGTTGCCCGGAACACCTTTATAAGAAAGCGCCTACCGCCGATCTCGAAGACGATCGCCCTTCTCTGCCGGATGAAGCCGCGCTGGGCGTGACCTATGAAAACATCGATGACTATCTGGAAGGAAAAGCGGTGGATGCGAACATTGCGAAAATCATTGAAGGCTGGTATCTGAAGACGGAGCATAAGCGCCGTCCGCCGATTACCGTATTTGATGACTTCTGGAAACAGTAAGAATGAACCGGCCGGATGGCGTTGCCATCCGGCTCCCGCGCCGCAGTCGCCCACGCCATCTCTTTTTTAATCATACTGGCGCTGCTATACTGGATGAATAACCAGCATCCGGAGTTAACCGTGGTACGGCGTCAATCAGTTCCTCGTCTTGAGCTTGAAGCAACAGTTTACGAATATCCTGAACATCTGCGTCCTTTCCTGGAGTCGCTCCCAGCCGTGCCCGGTGTTTATCTTTTTCACAGCGAAAGCGACACCCTGCCGCTTTACATTGGTAAAAGTGTCAATATTCGCAGTCGGGTACTGTCGCATTTACGCACACCGGAGGAAGCCGCCATGCTGCGCCAGTCCAGGCGTATCTCCTGGATCGGTACCGCCGGTGAAATCGGCGCGCTATTACTCGAGGCTCGGCTGATTAAAGAGCAACAACCGCTCTTTAATAAACGCCTGCGCCGCAACCGCCAACTCTGCGCATTAACGCTCAGGGATGGAAAAGTGGACGTCGTCTATTCGCGTGACGTTGATTTCTCCCACGCTCCGGATCTGTTTGGTCTTTTTGCCAACCGCCGCGCTGCGCTTGCCGCCTTACAGTCACTCGCTGACGAACAAAAATTGTGTTACGGGCGGCTGGGTCTTGAACCCCTGAGCCGTGGCCGGGCCTGCTTTCGCTCTGCGCTAAAACGCTGCGCTGGCGTCTGCTGTAATAAAGAACATCCACAGGAACACGACGCCCGCTTACAGACATCGCTGGAAAAACTGCGCGTTATCTGCTGGCCGTGGAAAAACGCCATTGCGCTCAAAGAGAGTCGTGCGCAAATGACGCAGTACCACGTCATTAACAACTGGCTGTGGCTGGGGGCGGTTGATACGCTGGAGGATGCGGCAACCCTGGTACAGACGCCAGCCGGTTTTGATCATGACGGTTACAAAATTCTCTGTAAGCCGCTCGTTTCCGGAGCCTGCGAAATTATTGAACTGAATTCGGAGAATGCCCCTTCAGCCAGGTGATCTCACTAAACAACAGTTTCCCCTCTGCTTTCAGCAGCCGCAGCGTATGTTTTCCGTCGTGCCAGCAGGCACCCTGATCGGCAGTCAGGAGTTTATCGCCCAGTTGCCAGGCACCGCTAATGACAAACACCACCCCACCACGCGAGCCAAAGGTGGTAAAGGTGCGATCGGCCACCCGCACTTTCGCCTGACAGGAGTCACGCCGGGTCATGATATTAAAATCCATCGACATCTGCCCCTCTGTCAATCTGGCCTTCACCACGCGCTCACCGGCAAAGGTAAACGGCTGATGCTGCTTAAGGGTATGGCTGAACGCGCCCTGACTTTCCAGCGTCACTTCACTGCCTTCCAGCAAGGTAATCACCCGCTCAATGCCGGGAAAGAGTGAAAACTCGCCATTACCGGCGATAGAAGCAATGCTGGCGCGCCAGTGAAAGTCGCGGGTCGCCGGAGGAAAACAGCAAATTTCACGCGTTTCACCGGCACCGTTGCGCCAGAGATTGACCGGCATCTTGCGGATATCAAAGTATTCCATCATCGCTCCTGATAAACATCATGCAGCATAATAAAGCACAACGTCGTTATCGGCAGCCATGATGATTTTCCTTAGGGTCTGAAAAAGAAAAAACCGCCGATCCTGCCCATCGCCTCAGTGGAGAGGATGGACAAGACCGGCGGTCTTCGAATAGGTCTGCTCAGCGATTACTCAGCAGGCACAGGCATTTTACCGTCACGCGCCGGACGTTCTGTCAGACGCTTCTCAAAATTGGCATTAAACTGCTTTTTCTGTTCCGGGGTCAGAATGTTGTAGATCTTATTCTGCGTTTCCATGTGTGCCAGCATGTTGGCTTTGCGTTGCTCTTCCATCTTCGCAATCTGCGCTTCGGCCTTCGCTTTATCGAAGGTGTCGCTGGCGATGATGTCGTGCATTGCGCGGCGTTCTTCAACCGGCGGACGCTTCATCTGGTCACGCTTGTCTTTCATGATGTCGCGGATCTGCTGTTTCTGAGCATCGGTCAGATTCAGGTCTTTAAACATCATGTCATGATGCGGGCCGAATTTGCCTTTATGCTGCATCATCGGTTTAGCGTCTGCCGGTGCCGCGGTGGTGGTATCCGCCGCATGAGCCAGGTTCGCAGCGCCCAGCGCTAAGGTAGAGGCAACAAACAGTGCAGTTAATTTACGCATAATCTTTATCCTTCCTTTCAGTTATTTTACGGCTTTCTTGTCACCTCCGAAGAAGTACAGTGCCGTGTTGACGAGATTAACTTTAACGACTTAATCGTCAATTAGTCAGAGCATCGGTAAAACAATGAAAGTGTAAAAAACATTTTTTCACCAATTGTGGAGAAAAAAAGAAATTATTGCGAAGAGTTGAAAGGAAAAATGACAACAGCATGATTTTTCAGGGAATATGAAGAACTATACCTCAGCACTGATGATAAATAAAGCAGTTCACCAGGAATAATCTGGATTAATTTTCCGACGTACGCAAAAATAAACCCCGCAGGTTCTCGCCTGCGGGAAATACATTAGCGCATTTTTTCCAGCATCAGACCCGCACGTAATCCCAGCGCCACGCCGGGGTTGGGAAATAGAACGTATTCCACATCATGCGTGACAACAAAACGCTCGTCGCCCTCTTCCGCCAGCAGCGTACCTGCGGTAAACGGCGTGAAGTTGAGCGTCTGGCTGTCCATGTGCAGCACAAACGCGTCGCTGCGCCGGGTGATTTGCGATGCCACCCGATAGCGGACGGGCGGTGTGCCGTCAGCCTGGTCAATCTGCCCGGACAGTAAACAGGTCAGCGCAGCAGATGTCGGAGCAAACTGACGGAGATCGTTGTGGCCAAACGGTAAGGCTTTGCCCAGTTCCAGCGTACAGGCGAGCGCGCCGAAATGTTCAGCGCTGAAGTGGGTAAAGGTGCCTCCTGGCGTTTGATGAAACACCAGCGCTTCCAGTCCTGCTGCGCCCAGCCAGCCGAGAAACGTCTCATCCCAGGGGATGGGGCGTTGTGGCAACACGCCGAAGCGCAAATGGTACGAACCCCGGATGGCGGTATGTAGATCGAGATGCCAGCGAACCGACTCTGTGCCCGCCGCAAAGAATGCTTCAAGACAGTGCTCCAGTTGACGTGTGCGCTGCGTCTCGCCGCTTTCGGCAAACCGTTGCCAGCGCCCACCGAACATCCGGTTCATATCGCTGTGACAGTAGCGCTTCCCTGCAGCCAGCGCCTGCGGGTTACCGAGGATCACCAGCAGCCGCCAGCGCAGTGTAATGTCCCCCTTCGACAGCGCCAGCAGCAGTGCATTAAGTATCTCCACCGGTGCGGTTTCATTGCCGTGAATACCGGCAGAGATCACCAGTGCGCGATCGGTGGCGATAGCGGGCGTAAGTTCGAGAATACCAGCGTCTACCCAGCGCCAGTGAAAGCCCGCCCCATCACCTTCCCGGATATCGGGCATCCTGTCCGCAAGCGTGGCGGCGAGGAAATCATCCATGCCCACCTCCCGATTGCTGGAACGGATAGACAGAACCGAGCTGCAACAATTGGGTCAGCGTATCCAGCGCTTCGCGTCCTTCACGCAGCAGTTGCGGATCGGCGAGATCGGCGGCGGTCAGGCGGTCGCGATAATAGCGATCCACCCAGTCGTTGAGCGTAGTAAACAGAACATCATTCATCATCACCGCCGGATTGACCGCCTGGCATTCTTCTGCGGTTAACACCACTCGCAACCGAAGACAGGCTGGCCCACCGCCGTTTGACATGCTTTCACGCAGGTCAAATACCCGCATGTCGCGGATCGGGTTATCGTCTTCCAGCAGGTTCGTCAGATAGCGCCACACGCCCGCGTGTTCACGACACTCCTGCGGTAGAACCAGCATCATTGAACCGTCATCACGGCTCAACAACTGGCTGTTGAACAGATACGTCGCGACTGCATCCGGTACCGACACGTCAGCCGCTGGCACCACAATGGGGGTAAAGCCGGGCACTCTGGCGCGCAATTGATTCATGACCTCATTCTGTCTTGCAAAGGACTGCTCATGACAGAACAGCACTTCCCGGTTCGCGACCGCAATCACATCGTTATGAAACACGCCAAGGTCGATGACTTCCGGGTGCTGCTGAGCAAAAATACACTGCTGTGGATTCACCTGATTCAGGCGGGCCACCGCCTCGCTGGCTTCACGGGTTTGACGCGCCGGATAGCGGGAAGGCCGCGTATTGCCGCCCTCTTCGCGCCCGTAGACAAACAGCTGCGTCCCCGGCTCACCGTACTCACCGCCGAGGCGATTATGGTTAGCCGCCCCTTCATCGCCGAGCATCGCCACCTGCGGCAGTGCGGAATGCACGGCAAAATAGCGTTCATCGCGAAAGATCGCTCGCAGCAACGCCTCCGTGGTGGGGGCTTCGAGCGAACGGTGGAACTTATTATTGAGGTTCGCGACCGTCAGGTGCACTTTGCCATCCAGCGTATCCGCCGACGGTGCCACCGTCGCCGCATTCGCGACCCACATCGGCGACGCGGAGCTGACGCTGGAGAGCCAGTGTGGCGCCTGCTGCGCCACTTTCTCGATCACCTGCTCATCACTACCGCTAAACCCCAACTGACGCAATGCAGGAATAAACGGTCGCTCATGCGGCGGGATCACCGCCTGCGGATATCCCGCATCCGCCAGCGCCTTCATTTTAAGCAACCCCTGCTTCGCCGCCAGACGGGGATTTGAAACCTGATGACGATGCCGGGTGGACGCCTCGTTGCCGAACGACAGCCCGGCATAATGATGCGTCAGCCCTACCAGCCCATCGAAATTGACCTCACGTGCTTTCATACCGCCCCCTCACGCGAAAAATCGAGGCCGGGACTCAGCGTGGCTGGTAGCGTCAGCGCCGGGGATTCCAGACTCGCCATCGGCCAGGCGCAATAATCAGCGGCATACCACGCGCTGGCACGATGGTTTCCGGAAGCGCCTACGCCGCCGAACGGCGCGGTGCTGGCAGCACCGGTTAACGGTTTATTCCAGTTGACGATCCCCGCGCGCGCTTCCAGCAGTAGCTGATCGAATTGCGCGCGATCGGGTGAAACCAGTCCACAGGACAGACCAAAGCGGGTGTTGTTGGCCATGGCGATCGCTTCGTCGAAGCGCTCATAGCGCCAGACACCAAGCAATGGACCGAAGACCTCTTCATCCGGCAGATTCGCCACGCCCGTCAGCTCAATGATGCCAGGGGATAGCAGCGAGGTACCGGCCTGTAACAAGCGCGGTGCCAGCAGCGTCTGTCCGCCGAGTGATTCAAGCTGCTGCCAGGCGTCAAACACATGGCGCGCCGCCTGTTCAGAGATGAGCCCGCCCATAAACGGCTGTGGCTCATCATCCCAGCGGCCTGGCTGGAGACGCTGGCTGACGTCCACCAGTCGCGCAAGGAACGCGTCACCCTGCGCGCCTTTCTTCACCAACAACCGACGCGCGCAGGTACAGCGCTGTCCCGCCGTCACAAACGCAGACTGAATTGCCAGATGGACCGCCGCATCAATATCCGCCGGATCTTCAATAATCAGCGGGTTGTTGCCGCCCATTTCGAGGGCAAGGATTTTTTCCGGCTGTCCGGCAAGCTGGCGATGCAGTTGATAGCCCGTATTCGCACTGCCGGTAAACAGCAATCCGTCGAGAGTATCCAGCGCGCTCAGCGCCTGACCCGTTTCCCGACCGCCCTGCAGCAGATTCAGCACGCCATGCGGTAGACCGGCCTGCTCCCAGAGTCGGATCACCGCTTCTCCGGTCCACGGTGTCAGTTCGCTGGGCTTAAAGAGTAAGGTGTTGCCCGCCAGCAGTGCCGGCACAATGTGCCCGTTCGGCAGGTGTCCCGGAAAGTTATACGGGCCAAATACCGCCAGCACGCCATGCGGACGATGGCGAAGCGTCGCCGCGCCGTCGGGCAACTCATTTTGCTGTTCGCCGGTACGGGCGTGATACGCTTTCACGGAAATGGCGATTTTGTTGATCATCGCCGTCACTTCCGTTACGGCTTCCCAACGCGGCTTGCCGGTTTCACGGGCGATAATGGCGGTCAGTTCCGCTTTATTGCTCTCCAGCAACCCGGCGAATTTTTCCACAATTGCCTGTCGTTCGCTGAAGGGACGTCGGGCCCAGGCCGGAAAAGCCGCGCGCGCGGCACGGGCCGCCTGCATCACCTGCGCAGCATCGGCATCGCGGCCTTCCCAGAGCACGTCGCCCTGTACCGGATCTTTTTTCACCCGATGCTCACCCTGACCGGTCACCCAGTCACCGTTAATCCATAAAGTCATAGCGTTTTCTCCTCTGCGCAGAGACGGACAAAACGAACCCGATCGCCTGCGTGACATTTCAGGGCATCCAGCTGTGCGGCGGTCAGTACCAGACGCTGTGTATTCGGATCGGCGCGCACCAACATGACGCGGAAGTGGTGGTAGTTCTCATTGGCCACCAGGCAGGCCGGGAAATCACCGGTTGCAGGTTGTCCTTCGGCAACCTCTATCAGCCGGCTCTTGCGGATCGCCCGCACCCGGTCGATGTCACACTCCAGCGTCGGCCCACCGTCGAAAATGTCGATGTAATTGCGATAGCGGAACCCCTCTTTCTCCAGCACAGCGCGTGCCGGGGCGGTTTGCGGATGCACTTCGCCAATCACGGCCTGCGCTTCGTCGGAGAGAAAGTGGGTATAAATCGGATGCTTCGGCATCAGTTCAGCGATAAACGCTTTCTGTCCGGTGCCGCAGAGAAAGTCAGCCCGCGTAAACTCCATCGAGAAGAAGCGTTTCCCCAGGCTTTGCCAGAACGGGGAATAGCCGTGTTCGTCGATCACCCCGCGCATTTCCGCCACCACTTTTTCATTAAAGCGGTCGCGAAACGCCGCCATAAACATGAAGCGCGATTTCGACAGCAGATAGCCGTTGCCCTCTTTGCGCCAGTCAGGGTCGAGGAACAGCGTGCACAGTTCACTACTGCCAGTGTGATCGTTACTGAGGAACAGCGTCGGCAGCGCGTTATAGACGTTTAGCTCTTTTGAAGCATGCACCAGCGTCCCTACGCGATAGTTGTACCAGGGATCGTTGAGCCCGACGGCGACTTCGATGGCACAGATCCCCGCCACAGTGCCGGTTTCCAGATCCTCCAGCACAAAGACATAGCCCTGTTCACTTTTCGGCAATTCGCCCTGCCAGGTTTTCAGGGAACGGTCGATACGCGCCGCCAGCGTGGCTTCATTGGCCGGCAGCGAGGTCAGCCCACCACCGGTTTTACTGGCCAGTTGCATCAGCGCGCGAATATCGGCGTGCTCAATGGGACGGATCACCATCATGATGAACCTCCGGCTTTAATCTGTTCGCAGGCCAGCGCAAAACGGTCGAGACCGCTGGCGACCTCTTCCTGCGTGACGTTCAACGCCGGTGCAAAACGCACCACGTTGCCTCCGGCAATCAGCACCATTACGCCCGCTTTCGCCGCTTCCTGGGAAATCTGTTTGGCTTTACCGGCGAACGTATCGTTCAGCACGCAGCCAATCAGCAGTCCCAGTCCACGGATTTCACTGAACAGCCCGGTGTGTAAATTGATGGCGTTCAGACGCTCCACGAACCAGTCATGGCGCTGTTTCACCCCGTTCAGCATTGCGGGCGTATTGACGATATCGAGTAATTTTCCGGCGACGGCGGTCGCCTGCGGATTACCACCATAAGTTGTGCCGTGTGTCCCGACGGTCATCACGCTGGCGCATTTTTCACTGGCCAGCAGCGCACCAATCGGGAATCCACCGCCCAGCGCTTTGGCGGTGGTCAGCAGATCCGGCGTCACGCCATAGTGCATGTAGGCGTAGAGTTCACCGGTACGGCCCACGCCGGTCTGCACCTCATCAAAAATCAACAACGCATTATGTCGATCGCACAGCTCGCGCAGCCCTTGCAGAAAAGCCTGGGTTGCAGGTACAACACCGCCTTCCCCCTGCATCGGTTCGACGATGACGGCGCAGGTGGTATCGTCAATCAGCGTGCTGGCAGAGTTAATGTCGTTGTAGACGGCGTGGCGGATATCCGGCGGCAGCGGCGCGAAATCCTGCGAATAGGCCGGTTGTCCTCCGGCGCTGACCGTGAACAGCGTACGTCCGTGAAAGGCGTTCTTAAACGCCACGATACCGCTCTTATTGCTGCCGTGGTGGTCGTGTGCATATTTGCGCGCCAGTTTCAGCGCCGCCTCGTTGGCCTCAGCCCCGGAGTTGCAGAAGAAGATGCGATCGGCGAAAGTGGCGTCGATGAGCTTTTTCGCCAGTCGTAGCGCCGGCTCGTTGGTATAGCCGTTGCCGGTATGCCAGAATTTGCTCGCCTGCACATTCAGCGCTTCACGCAGTTCCGGATGTGCGTGTCCCAGGGCATTAACCGCAATGCCCCCCGCGAAGTCGATATACTCTTTACCCTGCTGATCCCACAAGCGCGAACCTTCGCCACGAACCGGAATAAAAGGCGCCGGTGCATAAACGGGCATCATCCATTCATCAAAATTTTCACGCGTAATTGGCTGAGACATAGCGACCTCATCGGTAAATAAATAGTTATTTATATGTTAATAAATAGTAGTGTTTGCGCTGTAAATGTAGATTGCAGTCTTCGTGCCAGCCAGCGAAAAAAATGCATAAACGGCTGACTGGAACGTAAAATCAACGAGTTATAACCCAGCGATATTCACTACATGTGCATAGAAAGTGAATATGTTTGCGTGAAAGAGGAGTAAATAGAGGAAAAACCGCAATATTATGCACAGCCAAGATATAATTCTGGAAATGTGATCATCTACGAAATTTACAGGAAATGACTGCGCCATTCTGACGCAATCTGCCCTAAAACAGGGCAGGCGTTGCCCCATTGTTAATACCATTCGCACTCATTGCCGGAATCTCACCATTATGGGCAGTCAGTCTGCGGAAATTCTGCTACCATCCATGCACTATTCATCCAGCAAAATGGCAGCGACTATGAAATTTGTCTCTTTTAATATCAATGGCCTGCGCGCCAGACCTCATCAACTGGCAGCCATCGTCGAAAAACACCAACCCGATGTCATTGGCCTGCAGGAGACAAAAGTTCACGACGACATGTTCCCGCTCGAAGATGTCGCAAAACTCGGCTACAACGTTTTCTACCACGGGCAGAAAGGTCACTATGGCGTGGCGCTGCTGACCAAAGAGACACCCATCGCCGTGCGCCGGGGTTTTCCCGATGATGGTGAAGAGGCTCAGCGCCGCATCATCATGGCGGAAATCCCTTCTCCGCTGGGCAATCTGACGGTAATCAACGGCTACTTCCCGCAGGGTGAAAGCCGCGACCATCCGATTAAATTCCCGGCCAAAGCGCAGTTTTATCAGAACTTACAAAACTATCTCGACAACCAACTGAAGCGCGACAACCCGGTGCTGATCATGGGCGATATGAATATCAGTCCGTCCGATCGGGATATCGGCATTGGCGAAGAGAACCGCAAGCGCTGGCTGCGTACGGGCAAATGTTCGTTCCTGCCGGAAGAGCGTGAATGGATGGACCGTCTGCTGGGCTGGGGTCTGGTTGACACCTTCCGCCACGCGCACCCGGAAACCACCGACAAATTCTCGTGGTTTGATTACCGCTCGAAAGGGTTTGATGATAACCGCGGTCTGCGTATCGATCTGCTGCTGGCAAGCCATCCGCTGGCGGAGCACTGTGTGGAAACCGGTATTGACTATGAAATTCGCAGTATGGAAAAACCGTCTGACCATGCGCCAGTATGGGCAAAGTTTAAGGTCTGATGCTCAGTCGTGAACGCCAGAAAATAGGATTAACAGGCGTACTGATCCTCTGTCTCGCCGGGGTGCTCTGGGCGTTGCCCCCCGGCCTGCTCACGCTGGAGACGCTTAAGCGCAATCATTCACTGCTGGCGGACTGGCAACATCAGTCCCCCTTCCTCAGCGCAAGCCTCTATTTTCTGCTCTACACCGCCGTCGCGGCGCTGTCGATTCCTGGTGCGGCGCTGCTGACGCTGCTCGGCGGCGCGCTGTTTGGCCTCTGGCAAGGCATGTTGCTGGTCTCTTTTGCCTCAACGCTGGGCGCAACCTTCGCCATGCTCACCAGTCGTTATCTGTTGCGTGACTGGATATCACGGCGTTTTGCCCGGCACATGACCACAGTGAATCAGGGGATGGCGCGAGACGGCGCCTTTTATCTCTTTGCGCTACGCCTGATGCCGTTATTCCCGTTCGTTGTCGTTAACCTGCTGGCCGGTCTCACCGCCGTCGGCGTGCGCCGTTACTGGTGGGTCAGCCAGGTGGGGATGCTACCTGCTACGGTGGTCTATCTGAATGCCGGACGCCAGTTAAGCCAGTTAACATCAATACGCGACATTCTTTCTCCCGCTATGCTGGCCGCTTTTGCCCTGTTGGGGGTATTACCGCTGGCCTCCCGTTGGCTGGTCACACGTTTTTTTCAGGAGTAATTATGCGCTGGGGATTACTACTCGCGAGTCTGTTGCTGACCGCTCCGGGACACGCCGAACAACGCTGGCAGCAGATCAAAGATGAGGCCAAAGGCCAGACCGTCTGGTTCAACGCCTGGGGCGGCGACAACGCCATCAACCAGTATCTTGATTGGGTCAGCGGCGAAATGAAAACCCATTACGCGGTCGATCTTAAAATCGTGCGTCTCGCCGATGCCGCTGATGCCGTGAAGCGGATCCAGACAGAAGCCGCCGCCGGACGCAAAACCGGCGGTTCTGTCGACCTGCTGTGGGTCAATGGCGAAAACTTCCGCACACTGAAAGAGGCGGGATTGTTGCAGACTCAGTGGGCGGAAACGCTGCCCAACTGGCGCTATGTCGATACGCAAAAACCGGTACGTGAAGATTTCTCGATTCCCACTGACGGCGCTGAATCTCCGTGGGGTGGCGCGCAGTTAACGTTTATCGCGGATCGCAACGTAACGCCACAGCCGCCGCAGAGTCCGCAGAGTCCGCAGGCGCTGTTGGCATTTGCCCGGGCACATCCAGGCACCGTCAGTTACCCGCGTCCGCCGGACTTTACCGGTACGGCGTTTCTGGAGCAGTTACTGATCTCGTTAACTGACGATCCGCACGCGCTCACCGTCGCGCCGGACACCGCCACCTTTGCCGGGGTGACCGCGCCGCTGTGGCGCTATCTCGACGCGCTGCACCCGACGTTGTGGCGCGAAGGCAAGGATTTCCCGCCCTCTCCGGCACGGATGGACGCGTTGCTCAACAGCGGGACGCTGCGTCTGTCATTGACTTTCAATCCCGCACACGCTCAGCAAAAGGTCACTCGGGGTGAATTGCCGAAAAGTAGCTACAGCTTTGGCTTTAGCGAAGGGATGATTGGCAACGTGCACTTTGTCGCGATTCCGGCCAATGCCCGTGCCAGCGCCGGAGCAAAACTGGTCGCCAACTTCCTGCTCTCACCTGACGCGCAGTTGCGTAAGGCCGATCCGACAGTCTGGGGCGATCCGTCGGTACTGGATGCGAAAAAACTGCCTGCTGCACAACAGGCTGCGCTGGAAGCACACATTCCGGACGGGCTGCCCGCCGTCCTGCCCGAACCGCATGCGGCATGGGTTAACGCACTGGAACAAGAATGGCTGCGCCGCTACGGCTCGCGCTGATGCTTCTGGCCTGGTTGGGCATGGCCGCGATTTACGCGCCAATACTGCCTGCCTGCGTGTTGCTGATTGCGCCGCGCTGTCCCTGGCGAACTGGCAGGCACTTTTTGCCGATCCGCAATTACCGCAGGCGTTGCTGGCAACCCTGATTTCGGTGTTCATCGCCGCCACTGGCGCGCTGTTTATTGCGCTATCGATTGTGGTGGCGATTTGGCCCGGTGCACGTTGGCGGCGGCTGAGTCATCGCCTGCCGTGGCTGTTAGCCATTCCCCATGTCGCGTTTGCCAGTGCCGCGCTGCTGCTGTTTGCCGAAGGCGGATTACTCTGGCGCGCGCTGCCGTTTCTCTCTCCCACGCTTGATCGCTACGGCATTGGTCTGGGCGTGACGCTGGCGGTGAAAGAGAGCGCTTTCGTGCTGTGGATTTTGTCGATCCTGCTGAGTGAGAAACGGCTTGCGCAGCAGGTCATCGTCCTGGATTCGCTGGGCTACAATCGCCGACAGGCGCTCCGCTGGTTGTTATTACCCTCCATCGCTCCCGGACTGGGTGCCGTGATGCTGGCCGTAGTGGCATGGACGATTTCGGCGGTGGATGTTGCCATTATCCTCGGCCCCGGTAATCCGCCGACGCTGGCGGTTCTCTCGTGGCAGTGGCTTAGTCAGGGAGACAGCGAACAGCAGATCAAAGGCGCGCTGGCAAGCCTGCTTTTGTTGGCGCTGCTCGCCCTCTTTGCGCTCGCGGGTTATCTGCTCTGGCGCGGCTGGCGATGCCCCCTTCCTGACGTCAGTGGCGTACGTCAACGCCGCGTGTCTCCCGTAACGGGAAATACGCTGTCATTGTCGCTGCCCGCAACGGGCGTGCTCTGCACGATATTACTGGCCTTTCTTGCGCAGCACTCTGCGCTCAATCTCGACGCGTTAGCCCACAGCGTAGCGATCGGACTGGCCGCCTGCGCGTTGGGGCTGGTCATTTTGCTGCTATGGCTGGAATGGGGACCGCAGCGCGGACATCGTTGGGTCTGGCTGCCAATTCTTCTTCCAGCTCTGCCGCTGGTGATGGGCCAATATGCGCTGGCATTACACCTTAAACTGGACGGTCAGCTTGTCACGCTCATCTGGGGACATCTGCTATGGGTGGTGCCGTGGATGTTGTTTGTCCTGAAACCGGCCTGGCAACGTATCGACCCGCGTCTGGTGCTGATCGCCCGGACGCTGGGCTGGTCGTCGATGAAAATCTTTTGCACCATAAAATGCCCGCAGATTTTACGCCCTGCGCTGGTGGCGTTGGCGGTGGGGTTTTCCGTCAGTATCGCGCAGTATATGCCGACCCTATGGCTGGGCGCAGGTCGTCTCCCGACGCTGACGACGGAAGCGGTCGCCCTTAGCAGTGGTGGCAGCACCGGCATCCTGGCCGCGCAGGCGCTCTGGCAATTGCTGTTACCGCTGTTAGTGTTCATGCTAATGGCCGGGCTTTCATCATGGGTCGGCCACCGCCGACAAGGATTGCGCTGATGCTTACCGTTAGCTATCTTTCCCTGTTCCTTAATCAGAGCCCACTATTTGGGCCGCTGTCCTGCAATGTGGCAAAAGGTGACATTGTCACATTGATGGGTTCTTCCGGCTGCGGCAAGTCTTCACTGCTGGCCTGGATGGTGGGTGCGTTGGCATCGCCACTACACGCCCGCGGTGAACTGTGGCTGGACGAACAACGGCTGGATGTGCTCCCCACCGCCCGTCGGCAGATCGGTATTTTATTTCAGGATGCCCTGCTGTTTGATCACTTTACGGTGGGACAAAACCTGCTGCTGGCGCTTCCCGCCAGCCTGAAAGGTGCGGCACGTCAGGATGCGGTTCATCACGCGCTGGAACGGGCGGGCATGGCGGGATTTTTTTCTCGCGATCCCGCCACGCTGTCCGGCGGTCAGCGCGCGCGGGTTGCGCTGCTTCGCGCTCTGCTGGCGCAGCCCAGAGCGTTACTGCTGGATGAACCGTTCAGCCGTCTTGATACTGACCGTCGGGCAGATTTTCGCCAGTGGGTCTTTGACGAAGTACGTCGACTGAACATTCCTGTTGTTCAGGTGACCCATGACGCGCAGGATGTTCCACCGGGTGGCCTTGTTTTGCAGTTATCACCCGCATCGTGAAACTGCGTACATACTGCGTTAACGCAAAGTTTTTCAGTTATAGCGAGCACAGAATGGCGCCTCCTTATCTCAACGTCGGGCAATTCGATGAAACGTGTTTCTCAAATGACCGCGCTGGCACTGGCTTTAGGGCTCGCTTGCGCTTCCTCCTGGGCTGCTGATATGGCGCAGGCGCTCAACTTCACACAACTGGCGCAAAAACAGGGTACGGCGATCGATACCCGTCCCTCCGCGTTCTACAATGGCTGGCCGCAGTCGTTAAATGGCCCTTCCGGACATGAACCTTCCGCCCTGAACCTCTCCGCACGCTGGCTCGACAACATGAGTGGCGAACAGCTCAACGTCTGGATCCAACAGCATCAGTTGAAAGCCGACGCTCCTGTCGCACTGTACGGCAACGACAGCGACGTGCAGGCGGTAAAAGACCGACTGCAAAAGGCCGGGCTGCAACAGGTTGTCACACTGAGCGACGCGCTGCAGGATCCAGCCCGCCTGCAACGACTGCCGCATTTCGAACAACTGGTTTATCCGCAGTGGCTGCATGACCTACAACAGGGTAAAGAGGTAACCGCGAAACCTGCCGGTGACTGGAAAATCATCGAAGCGGCCTGGGGGGCACCGAAGTTTTATCTGCTCAGCCATATTCCTGGCGCGGATTACATCGACACCAACGAGGTGGAAAGTGAACCGCTGTGGAACAAGGTCTCTGACGCCAGTCTGCAGGCGATGCTGGCGAAACACGGTATCCGTCACGACACTACGGTGATCCTGTACGGGCGCGATGTTTACGCGGCCGCGCGGGTGGCGCAAATCATGCTCTATGCCGGAGTGAAAGACGTTCGCCTGCTCGACGGCGGCTGGCAGACCTGGTCCGACGCGGGGTTGCCGGTTGAGCGTGGCACGCCGGCGAAGGTCAAACCGGAGCCTGATTTTGGCGTGACCATTCCAGCGCAGCCGCAACTGATGCTCGATATGGCGCAAGCGCGCGGACTGTTGCACCGTCAGGATGCGTCGCTGGTCAGCATTCGCTCCTGGCCGGAATTTATCGGCACCACCAGCGGCTACAGCTATATCAAGCCAAAAGGTGAAATTGCCGGTGCGCGCTGGGGACATGCTGGCAGCGACTCGACCCATATGGAAGATTTCCATAACCCGGACGGCACCATGCGCAGCGCGGATGATATCGCGGGCATGTGGAAGCAATGGCACATTCTGCCGGATCAACAGGTCGCCTTTTACTGTGGCACCGGCTGGCGCGCGTCAGAGACATTTATGTACGCCCGGGCGATGGGCTGGAAAAACGTCTCGGTTTATGACGGCGGTTGGTACGAGTGGAGCAGCGATCCGAAGAACCCGGTGTCTACAGGCGAACGTGGCGCGGACAGCAGTTTGTAATGTAGTGCCGGATGGCAGCGCTTGCGCTCTATCCGGCCTGCGCATTTAGCATACGTGGCCGGATAATGCATTTTCCGCTATCCGGCGTTCACCCCGCATTTTTCCCCTGTAACCCTTTCAGCGTCAGATAACCGCTCCAGACGCGTGTCAGCGTTGTCATCCAGCACAGCGCGCCGAAGATCCACGCCAGCACGGCAAAATACGCCGGGAAAAGGCAGCCGAGCGCAAAGAGTGCGATGGTTTCCGTTCCCTCGGTTAATCCACCCAGATAATAAAACGACTTATGCGCGTAGCCGGGGTTGTCGATATTGTGCTTTGCAGCCAGCGCGGCAAAAGCGAGAAAACTGCTGCCGGTGCCGATAAAGGAAAACAACAGCCAGCTCCCCGCCAGCGCGTTCTGCTGCGGGTCAGCCAGAATGAAGCCGAACGGCACCAGCGCGTAAAACAGAAAATCGAGCGCGATATCGAGAAAGCCGCCTGCATCAGTGAGCCCCCGGCGTCGCGCCAGCGCACCATCAAGCCCATCCAGCAGTCGGTTCAGGACAATCGCCACCAGCGCCGCCAGATACCAGCCCAGCGCCAGAAACGGCAACGCCAGTACGCCGAGGCCAAATCCAACCAGCGTCAGGCCATCCGGGGAAATTCCAGGTCTGTCGAGTACACCAGCACAGCGGTGGAGCAGCGGTTTAAGCCGTGGATGCAGATGCCTGTCAAGCACGCGGCGCTCCTTTGAGACTGTCGCACAGTCCCTGCGAAGGGATATCCAGCGCGGCATTGAAACGCGCCGAGAGGTTCTGGAAAGCCAACAGCGCGGTCATTTCACTAATGACGTCATCGCTGAAATGCTGCTTCATTTGTGCTTTCAGGGCATCGTCTACCTGCGGCGGCGTGGCGGTCACCGCGTCAGCATAAGCCAGCGCAACGCGCTCTTCTGGCGTAAAAAGCGACGATGTCTGCCAGTTCGCCACCGCCAGCACTTTGTCCATCGCGCCACAGCGCTCTGCCAGTCGCAGACTGTTGGCGTCCACGCAGAATGCACAGTGGCAGACCTGCGACACGCGGGTCATCAGCAGCGCCCGCATCACCGGCGTCAGACGCGCACGTTTACGTTCGAGAAACCCCACGAACAGCGCCACCAGCCAGAACAAAAACGGCAACCGCCCCCACCAGCGCGTCGGGTGTAATACCTCGCCATAGTGTTTTTTTTGCGTCATCACCAGAGGTTTAAGCATGGCAGGAAGGCGGGTCAGCGGCGTTACCCACGATTGCGGATCGTTCAAGAGAGACTCCTGGGACTTCAGGTCAATCAAAGATGACGATAGTATGTCACTTTCTGCTGTTGAACATTGACGAATATGATGAAAACCCTCGACGTGGTTGCCGCGATCATTGAACGTGATGGCAAAATTTTGCTCGCCCAACGCCCGCCGCAGGCGGATCAGGCAGGCTTATGGGAATTTGCCGGTGGCAAAGTGGAAGCAGGCGAAACGCAGCCGCAGGCGCTGGTCCGCGAACTGCGCGAAGAGTTAGGAATTGAAGCCACGGTGGGGCGCTATATTGCCAGCCATCAGCGTGAAGTCTCCGGGCGGATGATTCATCTGCATGCCTGGCATGTCCCGGCGTTCAGCGGAGAAGTGCTGGCGCATGAGCACCAGCAACTGGTGTGGTGCGATCCGCAGGTCGCGCTGGACTATCCGCTCGCGCCTGCCGATATTCCGCTGCTTAACGCCTTTATGATTTTACGCGACGCCAGACCAGCGGATTGGTGCTGATCGTTTTCTCATCGCGCTGACACTGTAGCAACACACCATCGGCTTTAATCACCGCCCCTTCCGAGTAATTTTGATCCTGATAAATGCAGCACTGATTACAGGGCTGCGCGCGCTGTCCGCCGGAACTGAAGACCTCCGGCGGTACATTCACCTGAACATCAGGGCGAATGCTTTGATTCGCCTGGGTGGATAAAGAGAGTGTCATCAGCGCTGCCGCCATCGCGATAAAACGCATAGGGTTTCCTTACTATTTCGGGACTGTACTCAGTATAACGGTAACCCACGCGGGAAACTTTACGCTCTTCTGTCATCGTTTTTCGTTATGACAGCCGTCTGGTTATTAATTTGCCTGGCACCGGCATTTTTTTCTTGCTATCCGTCACATTCCTGGTGGTATAGTCAAAATCTGCAAACGCACTTAATACAAACAACATAATTACAACCACATTAAAATATAAGAGGTTTTTATATCTATGGATCAGACACGCTCTCTGGAAACATTCCTCAACCATGTACAAAAGCGCGACCCGAATCAAACCGAGTTCGCGCAAGCCGTCCGTGAAGTCATGACCACCCTGTGGCCGTTCATTGAGCAAAACCCGCGTTATCGTGAAATGTCATTGCTGGAACGGTTGGTTGAGCCAGAGCGTGTGATTCAGTTCCGCGTGGTGTGGCTGGACGATCGTAATCAGGTCCAGGTTAACCGCGCCTGGCGCGTGCAGTTCAACTCGGCGATTGGCCCGTACAAAGGCGGGATGCGCTTCCACCCTTCCGTTAACCTGTCGATCCTGAAATTCCTCGGCTTTGAGCAAACCTTCAAAAACGCACTGACCACCCTGCCGATGGGTGGTGGTAAAGGCGGAAGTGATTTCGATCCGAAAGGCAAAAGTGAAGGCGAAGTGATGCGTTTCTGCCAGGCGCTGATGACTGAGCTGTACCGTCATCTGGGTCCGGATACTGATGTTCCTGCCGGTGATATCGGCGTGGGTGGTCGTGAAGTGGGCTTTATGGCCGGGATGATGCGTAAGCTCTCCAATAACAGCGCCTGTGTGTTTACCGGCAAAGGGCTCTCCTTTGGCGGCAGTCTGATCCGTCCGGAAGCAACAGGCTATGGCCTGGTCTACTTCACTGAAGCGATGCTCAAGCGTCATGGTCTGGGCTTTGAAGGGATGCGCGTGGCGGTTTCCGGCTCCGGCAACGTGGCGCAGTTTGCCATTGAAAAAGCGATGGAATTTGGCGCTCGCGTGGTGACGGCCTCCGACTCCAGCGGCACCGTCGTGGATGAGAGCGGCTTTACGAAAGAGAAACTGGCGCGTCTGTGCGAAATCAAAGCCAGCCGTGACGGTCGTGTGGCGGACTACGCCCGTGAGTTTGGCCTGACCTATCTGGAAGGCAAACAACCGTGGTCAGTGCCGGTCGATATCGCTCTGCCGTGCGCCACACAGAACGAACTTGATATCGACGCCGCACGTCAGCTTATCGCCAACGGCGTGAAGGCGGTGGCGGAAGGGGCAAACATGCCGACGACTATCGAAGCAACCGATCTGTTCCTCGACGCTGGCGTGTTGTTTGCACCGGGCAAAGCGGCAAACGCCGGTGGTGTCGCCACCTCCGGTCTGGAAATGGCGCAGAACGCGGCGCGTCTGAGCTGGAAGGCAGAGAAAGTGGATGCGCGTCTGCACCACATCATGCTTGATATTCACCATGCCTGCGTTGAGTACGGCGGTGAAAGCAAGCAGACCAACTATGTTCGTGGGGCGAATATCTCCGCCTTCGTGAAGATTGCCGACGCCATGTTTGGTCAGGGCGTGATTTAATTCCCCCCTTCAAACCGTATTACAGGCCCGCCTCTGCTGATGGCGGGCTTTTTTTCGCCGCGCGTTTACGAGGTGCGCTCTTCTTCTCTTTCTCTCCAGCGCCACCGCCAGGTGCCACAATGCCACGGAAGCGACGCACCGGCGTACTCCGCGCCTGATCGATCAGTTGATACAGCGTCCCCACCAGCGGTTGCATGAAATCCTGATAGCGGCACTGCTTTTCGCTGATTTGCGTCAGTATCGACTCCCAGTGGGCGGTCATATCCGGACGGGTCGCCATCTCCGGCAGCGAGTGGAACAGCGCTTTTCCGGCATCAGTAGAGTGGATATAGCGCCCTTTTTTGATCAGAAAGCCGCGCTTAAACAGCAGTTCGATGATCCCGGCGCGGGTGGCTTCAGTGCCC
This sequence comes from Citrobacter sp., assembly GCA_019415335.1. Next base: position 45,783 of record DXKH01000075.1, read on the forward strand.
AGCCCGTCGGTTGCACGGAGGATCTTTTTCAGGTCTTTATCCTGCACAAAACGCGCAATCCCGGTCATCGCCGACAGCAGCGTGGCATCGGTAAAATGGCGCGGAGGCTGGGTCTGACGTTCAACCACTTCGCCCTTTTCACACAGCAATTCATCATCTTTCGCCACCACCGGCAGCGGCGTACCGTCGTTCTCTTCATCACGCTCTTTACTGCCCAGCAGCGTTCGCCAGCCCGCTTCGGCGAGGAACCGGGCCTTAGCGACGAATTTCCCCTTCGCAATGTCCAGTTCAATCACGCATTTACGGAATACCGCATCCGGGCAAAACTGCATCAGGTACTGACGGGCTACCAGGTTGTATACCTTCGCTTCGTTCTCCGTCAGGTTGATGTGGTTACTGCGCGCGGTAGGGATGATGGCGTGGTGCGCATCAACCTTTTTATCGTCCCAACAGCGATTGCGGGTATCCGGATTCACCGCTGGTTGCGGCAGCAGGTCCGGCGCATGCACGCCGATGGCGTTCATCACCGCGTGGCGTCCGGCAAAGTGCTCTTCCGGCAGATAGCGACAGTCAGAACGCGGATAGGTAATCAGTTTGTGGGTTTCATACAGCTTCTGGCAGATATCGAGCACGTTCTGCGCGCTCAGGCCAAAGCGTTTCGCCGCTTCAATCTGTAAGGCTGACAGCGAGAACGGCAGCGGCGCGGATTCTGATTCCCGTTTATCGTTATAGCTGGTGACAATCGCCGGTTGCCCGTTGATGCGGTTGACCACATGTTCTGCCAACGGACGATGCAGCAACCGTCCCTCTTCGTCCTGATACGGTTCGCACGCTTCGCTCGGCTGCCAGATAGCGGTGAAGCGTTCATCCGCAGGGGTCACGATATGTGCTTTCACTTCAAAAAAATCTTTGGCAACGAAGTTTTCGATCTCTTCGTCCCGGCGGACAACCAGCCCGAGCACCGGCGTCTGTACGCGCCCGACGGAGAGCACCCCCTGATACCCGGCGTTACGCCCGAGGATGGTATACGCACGGGTCATGTTGATGCCGTACAGCCAGTCTGCGCGCGCACGCGCCAGCGCTGACACGCACAGTGGCACAAATTCACTGTTTGAGCGCAGGCGCTCGATCGCACGCTCAACGGCCTGCGGGTTGAGATCGTTAATCAGACAGCGCTGCACCTGTTGGCGCTTTTCCGGTGCCAGTTGCAGATAATCCAGCACCTCGTCCACCAGCAGTTGCCCTTCGCGATCCGGGTCTCCTGCATGGATAACCTCACTGGCCTCATGCAGAAAGCGCTTGATCACGTTGAGCTGTTTAGTCACGGAAGGACGCGGCTGCAATTGCCACTTTTCGGGCACGATCGGTAGATCGGCCAGGTTCCAGCGCGCGTAACGACTGTCATAGACATCAGGCTGCGCCTGTTCCAGCAGGTGACCAATACACCAGGTCACGACCTGACCGTTACCGCATTCAATAAAGCCATCGCCTTTGCGGTGCGGTTTAGGCAGCACATCGGCAATGGCACGCGCCAGACTCGGCTTTTCGGCAATAAACAACCGCATTGTATTAACGGATCTCAACCATGGCGCGACCGCCACGGGCTTCAACCAGTTTACCAATCGCCGTCAGGTCGATACCAAATTTGGCGGCAGTGGCTTTCACTTCCTCTTCAGCGTCTGGCGTCACCGCCAGCAGCAGACCACCGGAGGTTTGCGGATCACACAACAAATCGCGTACCGCCTGCGGCATTTCACCCATCAGGTGCCCGTAGCTGGCGAAGTTACGTTCGGTACCGCCCGGCACGGCGCCCAGGCGAATATACTCTTCCACGCCCGGCAGTTTAGGGATGTCCTGGTAGCGGATCTGCGCCTGCACGCCTGCGCCCTGGCACATCTCGCTGAGGTGGCCCAGCAGACCAAAGCCGGTTACATCGGTCATCGCTTTCACGCCATCGATGTTGGCAAATGACGCCCCGGCGATGTTCATCCGGCACATCACTTCCGTCGCCAGTCCCTGATGTTCAGGTTTCAGCAGCGATTTTTTCTCTGCGGTGGTCAGCACGCCAATGCCCAACGGTTTGGTCAGGAACAGTTTACAACCCGCCTCGGCGGTGCTGTTTTTCTTCACGCGCTCGGTAGGAACAATGCCGGTCACGGCCAGACCGAAGATTGGCTCCGGCGCGTCAATCGAGTGGCCTCCCGCCAGCGCAATCCCCGCCTGACGGCAGGCAAAGCGTCCACCTTCGGTCACCTCGCGGGCAATTTCCGGTGACAGCTTGCTGATAGGCCACCCCAGGATCGCGATCGCCATAATCGGTTTGCCACCCATCGCGAAAATATCGCTGATGGCGTTGGTCGCCGCAATGCGACCAAAATCAAACGGATTATCGACAATCGGCATAAAGAAATCGGTGGTACTGATGACGCTGGTACCATTGCCCAGATCGTACACCGCCGCGTCGTCGCGGGTTTCATTTCCCACAAGCAGGTTCGGGTCGACAAACTTCGCCTGCTCGCTGTGCAGGATGGTTTCCAGCACTTTCGGGGAAATTTTACAACCGCAACCCGCTCCGTGGCTGTACTGCGTTAAACGAATAGCATGCTCGCTCATGGACATCTCCTGTCATTGCAATCGGGCTATGGTAGCGCTCATTCCATGATGTGATAAGAGAGAGTGTCCGAATTCCGGCGTCTTTGCTCAGAATCCAGACAGTTTTGCAGAAATAACTAAAATTTTGTCACGAATGGCGCGGTATCCGGCACGCTAATGGTAGTAGAGGCTTTCAGTTGCGGCGTACCGAGGTAGAGAAAACCAACGATCTTATCCTGCGGGCGACAGTCAAACGCGTCGCGCACCACCGGGCTGTCGGTTAATGCTCCGCTACGCCAGATCCCGCCGAAGCCCTGTGCGATAGCGGCCATTTGCATCGCCATCACCGCGCAACCGGCAGACATTTCCTGTTCCCAGACCGGGACCTTGTGATTTTCGTCGCATTTCGCAACCACGGTGATGATCAGCGGCGCGCGAAACGGTGCGCTACGCGCTTTTTCGATCCCTTTTTCATCGCTCCCGGCGGCAATCGCCCCCTTTTCCAGTACCGCGCTAAAGCGTTCACGTCCTTCGCCTTCAATAACGAAAAAGTGCCACGGTTGCAGGGTCTTATGGTCCGGCGCGCGCATGCCCGCACGGAGAATATTTTGCAGTTGCTCACCGGCAGGTGCAGGCTCGGCCAGGCGAGAGGCGCTACGTCGGTTAACAAGTAATTCAAGTGCATCCATTTGGTTAACTCCTGTCAGGGTGAATATTCACAAAATTAACACGAGAGCAGATTTTGTTACAGCGCCGACGGTGATTCCTGCTGACAAGAGACGGCAGGGTCATTAGGATAGCCACATCTCATACACCTGACCCAGGTGTAGTATTTGTAATGGTAGGGAGAATACATGCGAACCCTGTGGCGATTCATTGCCGGTTTTTTTAAATGGACGTGGCGGCTGCTTAATTTTGTCCGCGAAATGGTGCTTAACCTGTTCTTTATCTTCCTGATCCTGGTCGGTGTCGGGATCTGGATGCAGGTCAGCAGCAATAACACCAGCGATAAAGTCGGTCGCGGTGCCCTGATGTTAGATATTTCCGGGGTGATCGTCGATAAGCCGTCCAGTACCAGTCGTCTTGGCGCTCTCAGCCGTCAACTGCTGGGTGCCAGTTCCGACCGCTTACAGGAAAACTCCCTGTTTGATATCGTCAATACCATTCGTCAGGCCAAAGACGATCGCAATATCACCGGTATTGTGATGGATCTGAAAAACTTCGCCGGTGCCGATCAGCCGTCAATGCAGTATATCGGCAAGGCGCTGCGTGAATTCCGCGACAGCGGAAAGCCGGTCTATGCCGTCGGCGATAACTTCAGTCAGGGTCAGTATTACCTCGCCAGCTTCGCCAATAAAATCTGGCTGTCGCCGCAGGGTTCCGTCGACATTCATGGTTTTGCCACCAACGGCCTGTATTACAAATCCCTGCTGGATAAGCTGAAAGTGTCGACCCATGTGTTCCGCGTGGGCACTTATAAATCTGCCGTCGAGCCGTTTATTCGTGACGACATGTCGCCTGCGGCACGGGAAGCTGACAGCCGCTGGATTGGCGAGCTGTGGCAAAACTATCTGAATACCGTTGCTGCTAACCGTCAAATCCCGGCAGAACAGGTCTTCCCTGGCGCTCAGGGAGTTCTGGATGCGCTGACGAAAGCCGATGGCGATACGGCGAAGTATGCGCTCGACAGCAAACTGGTCGACGCCCTGCTTTCCAGCAACGAAGTGGAAAAAGCGCTGACCAAACAGTTTGGCTGGAGCAAAGCCGAAAATAACTATCGCGCGATCAGCTACTACGACTATACGCTCAATCCGCCTGCGGATACGGGCAGCTCCATCGGCGTCGTCTTTGCCAACGGCGCCATCATGGATGGTGAAGAAACGCCGGGGAACGTCGGCGGGGATACCACCGCGTCGCAAATTCGCGATGCGCGTCTGGATCCGAAAGTGAAAGCCATTGTTCTGCGCGTCAACAGCCCTGGCGGCAGCGTGACGGCGTCGGAAGTGATTCGTTCGGAACTGGCCGCCGCGCGCGCTGCCGGTAAGCCTGTGGTGGTATCGATGGGTGGAATGGCTGCCTCTGGCGGCTACTGGATCTCCACACCGGCCAGTTACATTGTGGCCAACCCGAGCACGCTGACCGGTTCAATTGGTATCTTCGGCGTGATTAACACCGTTGAAAACAGCCTTGATTCGATTGGCGTACACACCGACGGCGTCGCAACCTCACCGTTGGCCGATATTTCGCTGACTAAAGCCCTGCCGCCAGAAGCGCAGCAGATGATGCAGTTGAGCATTGAGAATGGCTATAAGCGCTTTATCACTCTGGTGGCCCAGGCGCGTAAATCCACACCTGAGCAGATTGATAAAATCGCGCAGGGCCACGTCTGGACCGGTCAGGACGCTAAAGCGAACGGTCTGGTCGATAGTCTGGGCGACTTCGACGATGCGGTGGCTAAAGCGGCTGAACTGGCGAAACTCAAGGCGTGGCATATCGACTATTATCAGGATGAGCCGACCTTCTTCGATATGATCATGGACGGCATGTCGGGTTCTGTCCGCGCCATGCTGCCGCAGGCGATTCAGGCCATGCTCCCTGCGCCGCTGGCCTCAGCGGCCAGTACGGTCAAAGCGGAAGGCGATAAGCTCGCCGCGTTCAACGATCCGCAAAACCGTTATGCGTTCTGTCTGACCTGCGCGAACGTGCGTTAATCCCCACTCCCTCTTCCTGCGAAGAGGGAGTTTTCCTTGAGCGACAAGATACCAGCCATGCAGAAAAAATCGATTTACGTTGCCTATACCGGCGGGACCATTGGTATGCAGCGCTCCGAACAGGGTTACATTCCGGTCTCCGGACACCTTCAGCGCCAGCTGGCGCTGATGCCCGAATTTCACCGTCCTGAAATGCCCGACTTCACTATTCATGAATATGCCCCGCTGATGGATTCGTCAGATATGACGCCGGAAGACTGGCAGCATATCGCCGATGACATCAAAACCCATTACGATGAGTACGATGGTTTTGTGATCCTGCACGGCACCGACACCATGGCGTTCACCGCCTCTGCGCTCTCGTTCATGCTGGAAAATCTGGGTAAACCGGTCATTGTGACAGGGTCACAAATTCCGTTGGCAGAGCTGCGTTCTGACGGACAAATCAATCTTCTCAACGCGCTGTACGTCGCGGCAAACTATCCAGTCAACGAAGTCACGCTGTTCTTTAACAACCGTCTGTTTCGCGGCAACCGCACGACAAAAGCGCATGCTGACGGCTTTGACGCTTTCGCCTCCCCTAACCTCCAGCCGCTGCTGGAAGCGGGTATCCATATCCGCCGTCTGGGGACGCCACCGGCTCCCCGAAGTGAAGGTGAACTGATTGTTCATCCGATCACGCCGCAGCCGATTGGGGTCGTCACCATTTATCCAGGAATCTCCGCCGATGTAGTACGTAACTTCCTGCGCCAGCCGGTAAAAGCGCTGATTCTGCGCTCCTACGGCGTCGGGAATGCGCCACAGAATAAAGAGTTCCTGAAAGAGCTTAGCGAAGCCAGCGAGCGCGGCATCGTGGTGGTGAACCTCACGCAATGCATGTCAGGGAAAGTGAACATGGGTGGCTATGCCACCGGCAACGCGCTGGCGCATGCCGGCGTGATTGGTGGTGCGGATATGACCGTTGAAGCGACGCTGACCAAACTGCATTATCTGCTCAGCAAAGGGCTGGATACGGATGCGATTCGCAAGGCGATGACGCAAAACCTGCGTGGTGAACTCACCCCGGACGACTAAGGAGGATCTGATGCCACATCGTGCGTTATTACTGGTCGATTTACAGAACGATTTCTGCGCCGGCGGCGCGCTGGCAGTTCCGGAAGGCGACAGCACTGTAGATATCGCTAACCGCCTGATTGCATGGTGCCAGACCCGTGGCGATGCGGTAATCGCAAGCCAGGACTGGCATCCGGCGAATCACGGCAGTTTCGCCAGTCAGCATCAGGCCCAGCCCTATAGCCTGGGACAACTGGATGGTCTGGCGCAAACCTTCTGGCCCGATCACTGCGTACAGAATACTGACGGCGCGGCGTTTCATCCGTTGCTGAACCACAACGCCATAGAGGCCGTTTTTCATAAGGGCGAGAACCCGCAAGTCGACAGCTACAGCGCCTTTTTTGATAACGGACGCCGACAGAAAACCGGACTGGATGCGTGGCTTCGCCAGCATGACGTAAATACGCTGATCGTCATGGGACTGGCGACTGACTATTGCGTCAAGTTTACGGTGATGGATGCGCTGCAACTGGGCTACACGGTGAACGTGATTACCGACGGCTGTCGCGGCGTGAACATTCAACCGCAGGACAGTGCCCATGCCTTTATGGAGATGTCCGCTACAGGTGCCACACTCTATACCCTCGCCGACTGGGAAGAAACCCAGCGCTAACCTCCCGCCGGATGATTGCCTGCATAGTCATCCGGCGAAAAATCTTTTCTCTTCCGTCACATAAAATGAACTGAAACCGGCAGTGACGCTGCGCGAATGCTACGCTTGGATGGCTGTTTTTTCGCCACGCCATTTCCGTGGCGTGTTTGCTTTTAATTTTTAATGTCAAAGAGGATCGCTATGAAACGTTTGCCCTTGTTGGCAGCATTACCCTTGCTTTGCGCATCTGTCGCGTCCGCCAGTTCTATGATGTCCGTTGGCTATTTCAACGGCGGCGGAGATGTCACCGCCGGACCGGGCGGCGATATCAATAAACTGGATGTCCGCCAGATTACCCACCTCAACTACTCGTTCGGCCTGATTTACAACGCTGAAAAAGACGAAAGCAACGCCGCGCTAAAAGATCCGACGAAGCTGCATCAGATCTGGCTGTCGCCGAAAGTGGAATCTGACCTCGCCCTGCTCCCGGTACTGCGTAAACAGAACCCACAGCTAAAAGTCCTGCTTTCTGTCGGTGGCTGGGGTGCGCGCGGATTCTCGGGCGCTGCCGCAACACCGGAAACACGCGCTGTGTTTATCCAGTCCGCGATGGAAATCATGCAGAAATACGGTCTCGACGGTATCGATCTGGACTGGGAATACCCGGTTAACGGCGCCTGGGGACTGGTCGCCAGTCAGCCTGCCGACTGCGAGAACTTCACACTGCTGCTGAAAGAACTGCGTCAGGCAGTCGGTAATCAGAAACTGGTCACCATTGCCGTTGGGGCCAATGCGGAAAGTCCGAAAAGCTGGGTCGACGTGAAGGCGATTGCACCGCTGCTCGACTACATCAACCTGATGACCTACGACATGGCCTACGGAACGCAGTATTTCAACGCCAATCTGTATGACTCTAAAGACTGGCCAACCGTGGCGACGGCCGATAAATACAGTGTCGATTTTGTGGTCAACAACTACCTGGCCGCAGGACTGAAGCCCCGGCAGATGAATCTGGGGATCGGTTTTTATGGCCGCGTTCCCAAACGTTCGGTAGAGCCCGGAATTGACTGGACAAAGCCAGACGCGCAAAAAAATCCCGTCACGCAACCCTACTTTGGCGAGCAGGAGATCGCGCTGTTTAAATCACTGGGTGTCGATCTAACCAAAGACACCTACGTGAAATACAACGACATCGTCAAGACGTTCCTTAACGATCCGCAGAAGCGTTTTACCGAGCACTGGGACGATCAGGCGAAGATGCCGTGGCTGTCCGTTCAGTCGGCTGACGGTAAACCATTGTTTGCCCTCTCTTACGAGAATCCCCGCTCGGTGGCAATCAAAGCAGATTACATCAAGAAGCGTGGACTGGCGGGCGCGATGTTCTGGGAGTACGGCGCGGACGACAATAACCAGCTCGCGAAACAACTGGCGGAATCCTTAGACATTGCGCACTAAGCCCCGTCCTTGACTGAAAATGCCCTGTGCGCCCGCATGGGGCATTTTTTTCATAAGCGCAGAGATGAGATGTGTTACGCGAAACGGGATCGGTTATGATGATGTCAACCCGTTGCGTCAGCGTTTGACGCCACGTTTCATTTTCAACTGGAGGCATGGGATTGTATGGCTTTTATCCCTAAAAATTACGCCCGTCTGGAAGTTGGCTACCGGGAAAAGGCGCTGAAACTCTTCCCATGGGTCTGCGGCCGCTGTTCCCGCGAGTTTGTCTATTCAAATCTTCGCGAACTGACGGTCCATCATATCGATCACGATCATTCCAACAACCCGGAAGATGGCAGCAACTGGGAGATGTTGTGCCTGTACTGTCACGATCATGAGCATTCCAAATATACGGAAGCCGATCAGTATGGTTCCACGGTGGTGGCAGGCGAGGATGCGCAAAAGAGCGTCGGCGAAGCCACGTACAACCCCTTCGCCGACCTGAAAGCAATGCTGAACAAAAAATAATCCGCCGCGTTAGCCCGGCAGAATTACAGAATGCCGGGCCTCACTGCGCACAATCAGGATTTAAACGTCGCAATGGGTTCTGGCGTAATGCCGAAGTCAACCTTCAACTGCTGTTTGGTCTTCATCACCATCTTCCCATTGGTATCGATCGTCATATGCTGAGCATTCGTATTGTGGCGCGCCTGCCAGAGCATCACCAGTTGCAGGCTGTTATCTTTTTGCTCCGGGGTCAGCGCGACGCCATCCGGCCATTTCCCCAGTTCAACGGCGGTTGATAAGCGCTGATAGACTTCCGGCGTCATGCTGTTAACTATCTCATCAAGATTCATGGTAAGTCCGCTCCTGTGGAATAATTTGCTGAATCGTTTTTTCAACCTTTAATCTGGTCACCGTTTTCATCGTCGGTGAAACTCAGAGAAGCTGAATTAACACAGTAACGTTCGCCGGTGGGTTGCGGGCCATCGGGGAAAACGTGTCCCAGATGCGCATCGCAGTTTCCACAACGAATTTCAATACGTTGCATACCGTGAGAGAAGTCCTTGATGTAGCGGATCGACTCTTCACTCACCGGCTCGTAAAAGCTGGGCCAGCCACAGCCGGAATCGTATTTGGACTGGGAGGTAAACAGCGGCGCATCGCAGATCAAACAGTGATAAACGCCGTCACGCTTGTTATGCAGTAACTGCCCGGTAAATGGCGGTTCTGTACCGTGATTCTGTGTCACGTAGAACTGCATTTCGGACAGGTTTTTTTTCAGATCTTCTGCAGAAGGTTTGTTCGCCATTTTGCTCACATCTCACTTTTCATGACGCTGACATTGCGCGACAGATTCTAACAAAACATTAACACCTCAGTGCAGACTTTTGTTCTAAACTTGATCCTTGCGAAATGGCAGCTTGTGAATCGTGATGCAAATCACATTTTTATCTCAGTTGCCCTTTAAAATTCGGGGCGCCGCCCCCATGTGGTTTCAAGCCCAATGGAAGAGTGAGGCGAGTCAGCCGTGCAAAGCTTGTACAGAGGATTGATTTGTCGCAATGATTGACACGATTCCGCTTGACGCTGCGTAAGGTTTTTGTAATTTTACAGGCAACCTTTTATTCACTAACAAATAGCTGGTGGAATATATGACTATCAAAGTAGGTATCAACGGTTTTGGCC
>DXKH01000076.1 GCA_019415335.1 Citrobacter sp.
GACCAACTGGTGGAAAAAGGCTGGGTACAGCGCCGTCAGGGCGTCGGCGTACTGGTGCTGATGCGCCCGTTCGATTACCCGCTCAACGCCCAGGCGCGTTTTAGCCAGAACCTGCTGGATCAGGGCAGCCATCCCACCAGCGAAAAACTGCTGTCGGTGCTGCGCCCGGCCTCCGGTCACGTCGCTGACGCGCTGGGGATAACCGAGGGCGAGAACGTTATCCACCTGCGCACCCTGCGCCGGGTCAACGGCGTCGCGCTCTGTTTAATCGACCACTACTTTGCGGACCTCACCCTCTGGCCGACGCTGCAACGCTTCGACAGCGGCTCACTGCACGATTTTCTGCGCGAGCAAACCGGAATTGCGCTGCGCCGCAGCCAGACGCGGATCAGCGCCCGCCGCGCCCAGGCCAAAGAGTGCCAGCGTCTTGAAATCCCGAATATGTCGCCGCTGCTGTGCGTGCGCACCCTTAACCACCGTGACGGTGAAAGCAGCCCGGCGGAGTACTCCGTCAGCCTGACGCGCGCCGACATGATTGAATTCACTATGGAGCACTGAATGCACGCAGATACCGCGACCCGCCAGCACTGGATGTCCGTACTGGCGCACAGCCAACCGACTGAGCTGGCAGCCCGCCTGAACGCGCTGAACATCACCGCCGACTATGAAGTAATCCGCGCCGCTGAAACCGGCCTGGTGCAGATTCAGGCGCGGATGGGTGGCACCGGCGAACGCTTTTTTGCTGGCGACGCCACGCTCACCCGCGCCGCCGTACGCCTGACTGACGGCACGCTCGGCTACAGCTGGGTGCTGGGGCGCGACAAACAGCACGCCGAACGCTGCGCGCTGATCGACGCGCTGATGCAGCAAACCCGCCATTTTCAAAACTTATCAGAAACTCTTATTGCCCCGCTGAACGCTGACCGTATGGCACGCATTGCCGCACGCCAGGCCGAAGTAAACGCCAGCCGGGTCGACTTCTTTACGATGGTTCGCGGAGATAACGCATGACCCTGGAAACCGCTTTTATGCTTCCCGTGCAGGATGCCCAGCACAGTTTTCGTCGCCTGTTAAAGGCCATGAGCGAGCCGGGCGTGATTGTCGCCCTGCATCAGCTCAAACGCGGCTGGCAGCCGCTGAATATCGCCACCACCAGCGTGCTGCTGACGCTGGCCGATAACGACACGCCGGTGTGGCTTTCTGCGCCATTAAGTAACGATATCGTCAGCCAGAGCCTGCGTTTTCATACCAACGCGCCGCTGGTCAATCAGCCGGAACTGGCGACCTTCGCGGTAACGGATGAGGCGATTTCCAGCGAACAGCTTAACGCCCTTTCCAGCGGCACCGCTGTTGCGCCAGAAGCGGGCGCGACGCTGATTTTACAGGTCGTCAGCCTGAGCGGCGGGCGCATGCTGCGCCTTACTGGCGCGGGTATTGCCGAAGAACGAATGATCGCCCCGCAGCTGCCGGAGTGCATTCTGCACGAACTTACCGAGCGCCCGCACCCGTTCCCGCTCGGCATCGACCTGATCCTGACCTGCGGCGAGCGCCTGCTGGCTATCCCGCGAACCACTCATGTGGAGGTGTGCTGATGTACGTTGCCGTGAAAGGGGGCGAGAAGGCGATCGACGCCGCCCACGCCCTGCAAGAGAGCCGACGCCGGGGCAATACCGATTTGCCTGAACTGAGCGTCGCCCAGATTGAACAGCAGCTTAATCTTGCAGTAGATCGCGTGATGACCGAAGGCGGCATTGCCGACCGCGAACTGGCGGCGCTGGCGCTGAAACAGGCCAGCGGCGATAACGTCGAAGCGATTTTCCTGCTACGCGCCTACCGCACCACGCTGGCGAAGCTTGCGGTAAGCGAGCCGCTCGACACCACGGAGATGCGTCTCGAACGGCGTATTTCAGCGGTTTATAAAGATATTCCCGGCGGCCAGCTGCTTGGCCCAACCTACGACTACACCCATCGCCTGCTCGATTTCACCCTGCTGGCAAACGGCGAAGCGCCGACGCTGACCACAGCCGACAGCGAACAACAGCCGTCGCCGCACGTTTTCAGCCTGCTGGCGCGTCAGGGGCTGGCGAAGTTTGAAGAAGATAGCGGCGCACAGCCGGACGACATCACCCGCACGCCGCCGGTTTACCCCTGCTCACGCTCCTCCCGCCTGCAACAATTAATGCGCGGCGACGAAGGCTATTTGCTGGCGCTGGCCTACTCCACCCAGCGTGGTTACGGACGCAATCATCCGTTCGCAGGCGAAATCCGCAGCGGCTATATCGACGTGTCGATTGTGCCGGAAGAGCTGGGATTTGCGGTGAACGTCGGCGAACTGCTGATGACCGAATGTGAAATGGTCAACGGTTTTATCGACCCGCCGGATGAGCCGCCGCACTTCACGCGCGGCTACGGGCTGGTGTTCGGCATGAGCGAGCGCAAAGCGATGGCGATGGCGCTGGTTGACCGCGCTCTGCAAGCCCCGGAGTACGGCGAGCACGCGACAGGCCCGGCGCAGGATGAAGAGTTCGTGCTGGCGCATGCCGACAACGTCGAAGCCGCAGGCTTTGTCTCGCACCTTAAACTCCCGCACTACGTCGATTTCCAGGCCGAACTGGAGCTACTCAAACGTCTGCAACAGGAGCAGAACCATGGCTAATCTGAGCGGCTACAACTTTGCCTACCTCGACGAGCAGACCAAACGCATGATCCGCCGCGCCATCTTAAAAGCGGTGGCGATCCCCGGTTATCAGGTGCCGTTTGGCGGGCGCGAGATGCCGATGCCGTACGGCTGGGGAACTGGTGGTATCCAGCTTACCGCCAGCGTGATTGGCGAAAGCGATGTGCTGAAGGTGATTGACCAGGGCGCGGACGACACCACCAACGCGGTGTCGATCCGTAACTTCTTTAAGCGCGTGACCGGGGTAAACACTACCGAACGCACGGACGATGCGACGCTTATCCAGACGCGCCATCGCATCCCCGAAACGCCGCTCACCGAAGATCAGATCATTATTTTCCAGGTGCCGATCCCCGAACCGCTGCGCTTTATCGAGCCGCGCGAAACGGAAACCCGCACCATGCACGCGCTGGAGGAGTACGGCGTGATGCAGGTGAAACTGTATGAAGATATCGCCCGCTTCGGTCATATCGCCACCACCTATGCCTATCCGGTGAAGGTGAACGGGCGCTACGTGATGGACCCGTCGCCGATCCCGAAATTCGATAACCCGAAAATGGACATGATGCCCGCCCTGCAGCTGTTCGGCGCAGGGCGCGAGAAGCGCATCTATGCGGTGCCGCCGTTTACCCGCGTGGAAAGTCTCGATTTCGACGATCACCCGTTCACCGTTCAGCAGTGGGATGAGCCATGCGCCATCTGCGGATCGACCCACAGCTATCTCGACGAAGTGGTGCTGGATGACGCCGGAAACCGCATGTTTGTCTGCTCCGATACCGATTATTGCCGCCAACAGAGCGAGGCAAAAAACCAATGAATCAACCGTTACTTTCGGTCAATAACCTGACCCACCTTTACGCGCCGGGCAAAGGCTTTAGCGATGTCTCTTTTGATTTATGGCCGGGGGAAGTGCTGGGCATCGTCGGGGAATCCGGCTCCGGGAAGACCACGCTGCTGAAGTCGATCTCCGCGCGCCTGACGCCGCAGCAGGGGGAAATTCGCTATGAAAACCGTTCCCTCTATGGCATGAGCGAGGCCGACCGCCGTCGCCTGCTGCGCACCGAATGGGGCGTGGTGCATCAGCATCCACTCGACGGCCTGCGCCGCCAGGTGTCGGCAGGCGGCAATATCGGCGAGCGGCTGATGGCGACCGGGGCGCGTCATTACGGCGATATTCGTGCCACCGCGCAGAAGTGGCTGGAAGAGGTGGAAATTCCCGCCAACCGGATCGACGACCTGCCGACCACCTTTTCCGGCGGTATGCAGCAGCGTTTGCAGATTGCCCGCAACCTGGTGACGCATCCGAAGCTGGTATTTATGGACGAGCCAACCGGCGGGCTGGATGTATCTGTGCAGGCGCGCCTGCTCGACCTGCTGCGCGGCCTGGTGGTGGAGCTGAACCTGGCGGTGGTGATTGTCACCCACGATTTAGGCGTCGCCCGCCTGCTGGCGGACCGTTTGCTGGTGATGAAGCAGGGGCAAGTAGTGGAGAGTGGGTTAACCGACCGCGTGCTCGACGACCCGCACCATCCGTATACACAACTGCTGGTGTCATCGGTTTTGCAGAATTGAGCCGGTGCCGGATGCGGCGTAAACGCCTTATCCGGCCTACAAATGCGCTCCCCGTAGGTCGGATAAGACGCGTCAGCGTCACATCCGACACCCGAACCACGAGGCGAAAAATGATTAACGTACAAAACGTCAGTAAAACCTTCATCCTGCATCAGCAAAACGGCGTGCGCCTGCCCGTCTTACAACGTGCCTCGCTCACCGTCAACGCAGGCGAATGCGTGGTGCTTCACGGCCACTCCGGCAGCGGAAAATCAACCCTGCTGCGCTCGCTGTACGCCAACTATCTGCCCGACGAAGGGCAAATCCAGATCAAACACGGTGAGGAATGGGTAGACCTGGTCACCGCGCCAGCCCGCAAAGTGGTGGAGATCCGCAAAACCACCATCGGCTGGGTGAGCCAGTTTCTGCGCGTCATCCCGCGTATTTCGGCACTGGAAGTGGTGATGCAGCCGCTGCTCGATACCGGCGTACCGCGTGAAGCCTGCGCCGCTAAAGCCGCCCGATTACTGACGCGCCTGAACGTGCCTGAACGCCTGTGGCACCTGGCACCATCGACCTTCTCCGGCGGCGAACAGCAGCGCGTCAACATCGCCCGTGGCTTTATCGTCGACTATCCGATTCTGCTGCTGGATGAACCCACCGCCTCGCTGGACGCCAAAAACAGCGCCGCGGTGGTGGAACTCATTCGCGAAGCCAAAGCCCGTGGCGCGGCCATCGTCGGTATCTTCCATGACGAAGCCATACGCAATGACGTCGCCGACCGCCTGCACCCAATGGGAGTCTCTTCATGATTATCAATAACGTCAAACTGGTGCTGGAAAACGAAGTGGTGCACGGTTCACTGGAAGTACAGGATGGCGAAATTCGCGCCTTTGCCGAAAGCCAGAGCTGCCAGCCGGAAGCGATGGACGGCGAAGGTGGCTGGCTGCTGCCGGGGCTGATTGAGCTGCATACCGATAATCTGGATAAATTCTTCACCCCGCGTCCAAAAGTGGACTGGCCCGCCCACTCGGCAATGAGTAGCCACGACGCGCTGATGGTGGCGAGCGGCATCACCACCGTGCTGGACGCGGTGGCGATTGGCGACGTGCGCGACGGCGGCGATCGGCTGGAGAATCTGGAGAAGATGATCAACGCCATCGAAGAGACGCAGAAACGCGGCGTCAACCGCGCCGAGCACCGTCTGCATCTGCGCTGCGAACTGCCGCACCACACCACGTTGCCGCTGTTTGAAAAACTGGTGCAGCGCGAACCGGTGACGCTGGTATCGCTGATGGACCACTCGCCAGGCCAGCGCCAGTTCGCCAATCGCGAGAAGTATCGCGAATATTATCAGGGCAAATATTCCCTCACCGATGCGCAGATGCAGCAGTACGAAGAGGAACAGCTGGCGCTTGCCGCACGCTGGTCACAGCCTAATCGCGAAACTATCGCCGCAATGTGCCGCGCGCGACACATTGCCCTCGCCAGCCACGATGACGCCACGCACGCCCACGTTGCCGAATCCCACCAGCTTGGCAGCGTGATCGCCGAATTTCCCACCACGTTCGAAGCGGCAGAAGCCTCGCGCAAGCATGGCATGAACGTGCTGATGGGCGCGCCGAATATCGTGCGCGGCGGTTCGCACTCCGGCAACGTGGCGGCCAGTGAACTGGCGCAGCTTGGCCTGCTGGATATCCTCTCTTCCGACTACTACCCCGCCAGCCTGCTCGATGCGGCATTTCGCGTCGCCGATGACGAGAGCAACCGCTTTACGCTGCCGCAGGCGGTGAAGCTGGTGACTAAAAATCCGGCGCAGGCGCTTAATCTTCAGGATCGCGGGGTGATTGGCGAGGGCAAACGCGCCGACCTGGTGCTGGCGCATCGCAAGGGCAACCACATTCATATCGACCACGTCTGGCGTCAGGGTAAAAGGGTGTTCTGATGACGGGAAAACTGATTTGGTTAATGGGGGCCTCTGGCTCCGGAAAAGACAGTCTGTTGACGGAACTCCGCCAGCGGGAACAAACTCAGCTACTGGTAGCGCATCGCTACATCACGCGCGCCGCCAGCGCCGGAAGTGAAAACCATATCGCCCTGAGCGAGCAGGAGTTTTTTACCCGCGCGGGGCAGAACCTTCTGGCCTTAAGCTGGCACGCTAACGGTCTGTATTATGGCGTCGGCGTCGAGATTGACCTCTGGCTGCACGCTGGATTTGACGTGGTGGTCAACGGCTCACGCGCCCATCTGCCGCAGGCGCGGGCGCGCTATCAATCGGCGCTGCTGCCCGTTTGTTTACAGGTTTCGCCAGAGATCCTGCGCCAGCGCCTGGAAAACCGTGGTCGTGAAAATGCCAGTGAAATTAACGCCCGGCTGGCGCGCGCTGCCCGCTATACTCCTCAGGATTGTCTTACGCTCAATAATGACGGCAGCCTGCGCCAGTCGGTCGACAAGCTGCTGACGCTGATTCATCAGAAGGAGAAACACCATGCCTGCTTGTGAGCTTCGCCCGGCTACGCAGTACGACACCGACGCAGTTTACGCGCTGATTTGTGAGCTAAAACAGGCGGAGTTTGACCACCACGCGTTTCGCGTGGGGTTTAACGCCAATCTGCGCGATCCGAACATGCGCTACCATCTGGCGCTGCTGGATGGCGAAGTTGTCGGCATGATCGGCCTGCATTTGCAGTTTCATCTGCATCATGTCAACTGGATCGGCGAAATTCAGGAACTGGTGGTGATGCCGCAGGCGCGCGGTCTG
>DXKH01000077.1 GCA_019415335.1 Citrobacter sp.
TGGTGTAGTTTTCGGAGGCGATCAGTTCGATGTGCTCTTCCTGACGTACTTTTTCCTGCTCCATAGCCTGCCACAGTTCGGCATCATAATCGGCAATGTTCATTTCACGCTTTAACATCCGCATCTCCTGACTCAGCTAACGATAGAATTTTTGGCCTTAAAAGGCGGTCCTGTTGGACAACGGGCAACAGTATAACTGAATCATTCTGCGATAACAGGTCTTGACAAAGGAATTTACGCAAACGATTACCTTCACACTACACAAGGCTTTGCGGAATGAAGACCTTACGAATTTCAACGGATTTCTTTTCAGGTTTGTGATGCAGATTTTTCACGATGTAACGTTTAATACGTAAAGCGTCAAAGAACCATTTACAATGCAGGGGTATTTTTTATAAGATGCATTTGACATACATCATTAAAGATTCACATAAAGGAAGACCGTATGCTTGACGCCCAAACCATCGCTACTGTAAAAGCCACCATTCCCCTGCTGGTAGAAACAGGCCCCAAACTGACCGCCCATTTTTACGATCGCATGTTTGCTCATAACCCTGAACTCAAAGAAATTTTTAACATGAGTAACCAGCGTAATGGCGACCAGCGTGAAGCCCTGTTCAATGCCATTGCCGCTTATGCCAGCAATATTGAGAATCTGCCTGCTCTGTTGCCTGCGGTTGAGAAGATCGCCCAAAAACACACCAGCTTCCAGATCAAACCAGAGCAGTACAACATTGTCGGTACACACCTGCTGGCGACCCTCGACGAAATGTTCAGCCCGGGCCAGGAGGTGCTGGATGCGTGGGGTAAAGCCTACGGCGTGTTGGCGAATGTCTTTATCCACCGTGAAGCGCAAATCTACAGTGAAAACGCCAGCAAAACCGGCGGCTGGGAAGGCACGCGTCCGTTCCGTATCGTGGCGAAAACGCCACGCAGCGCGTTGATCACCAGCTTTGAGTTTGAACCGGTAGACGGCGGCACCGTGGCCGAATACCAGCCAGGCCAGTATCTGGGCGTCTGGCTGAAGCCGGAAGGTTTCCCCCATCAGGAAATTCGTCAGTATTCTCTGACCCGCAAGCCGGATGGCAAAGGCTACCGCATTGCCGTTAAGCGTGAAGATGGCGGTCAGGTCTCCAGTTGGCTGCACAACCATGCGAACGTTGGCGATATCGTTCATTTAGCCGCACCGGCAGGCGATTTCTTTATGACGGTTGCCCGCGATACCCCGGTGTCTCTGATTTCTGCCGGCGTCGGTCAAACGCCCATGCTGGCAATGCTGGATACGCTGGCAAACGCGAACCACACCGCGCAGGTCAACTGGTTCCATGCTGCAGAAAATGGCGATGTGCATGCGTTTGCCGACGAAGTGAGCGAACTGGGTAAAACGCTGCCACACTTTACCGCGCACACCTGGTACCGCGAACCGAGCGAGACAGATCGCGCAAGCGAAGCCTTTGACAGTGAAGGTCTGATGGATCTGAAAGCGATGAAAGCGGCTATCGATATTCCGGGAATGCAGTACTACTTGTGCGGTCCGGTGGGCTTTATGCAGTTTGCCGCGAAGCAGTTGGTTGAACTGGGCGTGAAAAACGAAAACATTCATTACGAATGCTTCGGCCCGCACAAGGTCTTGTAATTACGTCGTGCCGGATGGCGCTGCGCTTATCAGGCCTACGGGATGCTGTAGGCCGGATAAGGCATTTACGCCGCCATCCGGCAAGCACGACGCGCTTAAATTGCCGCGTCGTCTTCTTCACCGGTACGAATACGTACCACCCGCGCCACATCAAAGACGAAAATCTTACCGTCGCCGATTTTGCCCGTCTGCGCCGTGCGGATAATGGTATCCACACAGGTGTCAACGATGTCGTCCGGCACGACGATTTCAATTTTCACCTTCGGCAAAAAATCCACCATATATTCCGCGCCACGGTACAGCTCGGTATGCCCTTTCTGACGCCCAAAGCCTTTCACTTCGGTGACGGTCATACCGGTGATCCCCACCTCAGCCAGCGCTTCACGCACATCATCGAGCTTGAAGGGTTTAATAATCGCATCAATCTTTTTCATGCTAGTCCTTGAAAAGGTCGCCTGTCTTTTAATCGGATAAACGTAACATATTACGCTGAGTTATTCTTTGAAATCGTTTGCATCCAGCTCATGGCGTGACAGGAGCTTATAGAACTCCGTCCGGTTACGGCCCGCCATTCTTGCCGCATGCGTCACGTTGCCTCGGGTGATTTGCAACAATTTGCGCAGATAGTTCAGCTCAAACTGATTACGCGCTTCGACAAAGGTCGGGAGGGCGGTGTTTTCGCCTTCCAGCGCCTGCTCCACCAGCGCATCGCTGATCACCGGCGAAGAGGTCAGCGCCACACACTGCTCGATCACGTTCACCAGCTGACGCACGTTGCCCGGCCAACTGGCGGTCATCAGTCGTTTCATTGCATCCGTCGAAAACGCCCGCACGAACGGCTTATGCCGTTCCGCCGACTGACGCAGCAGATGATTCGCCAGCAGCGGAATATCTTCAGCCCGCTCCGCCAGCGCCGGGATCTTCAGACTCACCACGTTGAGACGGTAGTATAAATCTTCGCGAAACTCGCCGCGCGTCATCGCTTTCGGCAGGTCACGGTGGGTTGCCGAGATGATGCGCACATCAATATCGATGTCGCGGTTGCTACCCAGCGGTCTGACTTTACGTTCCTGCAAGACGCGCAGCAGTTTAACCTGCAACGGCGCGGGCATATCGCCAATCTCGTCAAGGAACAGCGTCCCGCCTTCCGCCGCCTGAAACAGCCCTTCACGATTGCTCACCGCGCCGGTAAACGCGCCGCGCGAGTGACCGAACAGCTCCGACTCCAGTAATTGTTCCGGTAGCGCCCCACAGTTGATGGCGATGAACGGTTTGCTGCTGCGCGGGCTGGCATTGTGAATGGCCTGGGCGAAGATCTCCTTCCCGGTGCCGCTCTGACCATTGATCAACACGCTGACGTCGGACTGCGCCACCATCCGCGCCTGCTCCAGCAGACGCAACATCAGCGGGCTACGCGTGACAATCGATTCACGCCAGCTATCGTCCGTGGCGGGTGCCGACTGCTCAAGCGCCTCATCGATCGCCTGATACAGCGCATCTTTATCCACGGGTTTCGTCAGGAAGCTGAACACGCCTTTTTGCGTTGCCGCGACGGCATCCGGAATCGAACCGTGGGCGGTCAGAATGATGACCGGCATTCCCGGCTGCACCTTCTGGATCTCACTGAACAGCTGCATGCCGTCCATCTCATCCATGCGAAGATCGCTAATCACCAGATCCACTTTTTCACGGTTCAGGACGCGCAGGCCTTCGGCCCCGCTCTCTGCGGTCACCACGCTATAACCTTCACTGGTCAGACGCATGCCCAGCAGTTTTAACAGGCCAGGATCATCATCCACGAGCAGTAAATGCGCCGGTTTACGACTCATTATGGGGTCACCTCATCTTGTGATGGTTCCGTGGCTGGTCCCTCAGACTTGTCACCGCCATGCGTCGCATCCGGATTGTAATTTCCCGCCGGTTTACGGGTGGAAAGCTGACGCTCAATATCGGTCAGGTTCTCCAGTTTACGCGTGGTAAGATCGAGCTGTGCCTGAAGGTGTTGATGCTGCTGACGCAGCGTATCCAGATCGCCATCGGTCGTTTGCTGCAGTTTGCTGTAACGCTGGCGTTCTTCGGCAAGCTGGAGTTGTAACGACTGGCCGTCGCGCCAGATCTGATAAAGCGGGCGTACCTGCGCCGGTATCTGCGGGCTTAGCGCATCCAGCCGCGAGACATTTTCGCGGCGCTCCAGCGGCGTGATTTTAGCGTTCGCCAGCAAGATGCCGCGCTTAAAGGCGTTTTGCCAACTGTTGTCACTCAGCGTGCGGGCCTCGTTACGCGACTGTACCGGTAGCAGGCGATCCGCGCAGTCAATGGCGCGCAGCCAGTAGAGGGGATTCGTGTCTGTCGATTGTCCCTGCAATGCCCAGATATCGGAGCATTCAACCGACAGATAATCCGCCAGTTGATACGTCGGGAGGGCATCCTGCGGCGCATCCCCGGTGATGTGTTTCACCGCATGTGGCGTACAGCCCATCAGCGCAAGGCAGGGCATACCCGCCAGGATGACCTGACGGGAGAATAAACGTTGGAAAATGTGAACAAAAACGTGTGGCATATTCACCAGGCTTAGCGTTATTTAGTCGTTTTTCGTTGCAGATAGCGGCAGTTCTATGCGGAAGCAGACTTCTTGCGCGTGTTCATCGACAAGATACAGCTCCCCTTGCATTCGGCGGATACAGTCTCTGGCGATGCTCAGTCCCAGTCCGCTCCCCTTCACTGCCCCTTTCCGTTGATGACTTCCCTGGAAAAAAGGTTCGAAAATCATGGTTCTTTCCGCTTCAGGGATAGGGGGTCCGGTATTGATAACATCGATGTACACCGTTGTCCCCTGTAAGCGACTGCGAATACGGATGTTACCGGATTCAGCCCCATAGTGCACCGCATTGGAATAAAGATTGTCCAGTACGCTCATCAGTAACATCGGCTCGGCCAGACAGCGATCGATCGCCAGCTCAATGTCGGTATGCATCATTTTAGCGCGAGCCGGTAGACTATGAGCGGAAACCACCATATCCACCAGCGGTTCAATCTCCACGCTTTCCATTTCAATGGCGCTGTCAGCCAGTTTGCGATTGTAATCAAGCAGTTGCTCAATCAATTTTTGCAGATTGCGGCTACTGTCATCAAGAATGCCGACCACCTCTTTTTGCTCCGGCGTCAGCGGCCCCACTACCTGGTCCGCCAGCAGTTCGGTGCCTTCACGCATGCTGGCCAGCGGGGTTTTCAGCTCATGGGAGAGATGGCGCAAAAATTGATGTCGCTGGGATTCCAGCCAGGAGAGGCGCTCGCTTAACCAGATGATCCGCTGCCCAACGGAACGCAGTTCGCGCGGTCCGGCAAAGGTAACGGTATTGCCCAGCGATCGCCCTTCCCCCAGACGATTGATCATCCGCTCGATGCCCTTTACCGGCCCGATGATCATTCGCGTGAACAGCAGCACCATCGCCAGACTCACCAGAAACAGCACCAGCGCCTGCCAGCCAAAGAACTGCCCGCGTTCGGCGATCTCCTGCTGCAACTGCTGCCCGCGAGAGAAAACCACGGTACGGGTCGCTTGCACCATGTCGGTATTGGCGTTGGCAAATGCTTCCAGTCGCGCGGCAGCGGCGGTATCAGGCCCACTGTTACGGCATTGCAGTTGTGCCAGGTCGTTCAGATCCTGACGCAACGCCTGATACAACTTATCGTCCGGCAGGACGCCCGCATGGGCATCCAGCATTTCACTGTAGCGTTTGCGCTGACTCTGATACACCTTCGCCAGCGTCGGATCGTCAAGCACGCAATATTGACGATAGCTGCGCTCCATCTCCAGCGCGGCGTTGGTCATCGCCTCGCTACGGCGAGCGTCGATAAGCGTCGTACGGTTCGTCAACGCCGCCTGGGCGCTGAGCGCATTCAGGCTCTGCCATGCCTGCCAGGCGAGGACCAGCAGCGGTAACAGGATCAGCAGGAATGCCAGCATAACCAATTGCCGTAACGACCGGGGGAAAACAGACCAGCGCTTCAATACGTTACTCTCACAGGAGATGAATAGGACGATGCTAACTGAGGGAAACGCCAGATACAACAAAGCCGGGCTTAACCCGGCTTTGTTATGGAATAAGGCGGTGCCTAACTCGACGTTTCGCCCGATGGTTGATAAAGCAGCGCTATTATCAGATGTTGGACGGCAGGCACCTTGTTGTGCGTCATTCGAAGTTTATGTAGCACGTCCCGAAGGGGCTGACATAAGAAGGTGAATGAGCCACTGGTTATTATTATGCAGTAACTGTGCCAATATTCAAAATCATTTATTAACACAATGAATTTATTAAGTTTTCACCAACAATCACATTATTAATGCCGTGAATGATTTTCAAACGAACTGTCGCCGATTAGCAACACCTTAAACGCAATGCATTTAGCTATATATAAATCAATAAGTTAAATGTCTCTTTTTGGAGACACCCCTCACACGTATTTGTCGTGAATTCCCGACAGGCTAAAATTAGCGAGAGTGATTATAAAGATACGCGAGGCACACCAGGTGACGACTCAGCACCTTCGGTCCTAATCCTGACTGAACCGATGACCACGGGTGCGCATGCAACCAACGAACAAAGGCGTCGCAGGCGCGCAGAGAGACCGGGGCAATGTTCCCGGCCTGCTTTTGTCCGGTTAAAGAGCAGACAAGCTTGTCCGCCCCGTCGCAACTCCAGCGCTGCCAGACATTGTTCCACCATCCAATGTTCCACCTGCCTGTCAGCCTGTACTCCGTCTGTGTCCCGGACGGCGGGTTGGCATCTTCCAGCACAAACCACAGGTCCGTCGCGCCACGCTGTACTTCCGCTGACCAGGCGGTAATCGCGGCGCCACGCAGCACGCACTCGTGCGCAAGGTAGTGATCGGTGATAGCCGGAAACCGCCGTTTTAGCCGTTGGAAATGACCGTGAATCGCGATCGCAGGGCGAAGGATACACCCGCGGTCGTTGCCTTTCAGTCGCGCACTGCCATAGTGAATTTCATCAAACTGACGTCTTTGCATGAACTGCATTTCCTGCCAGCGAAGGTGCTCAACCGGGCACTCATGCACCATTTGCGACGCAGAACTTGCCGAACCTTTATAAAGCAAGGCGTCACCCACGGTCTCATCACTGTAGTTAGTCGTGACCTGGAGAATATGACCGGAACAGGCATCGGCACTGATCACCACATACAACTGTTGTTCTGCCGCCTGCCCCTGAAAAGAGAGAGCCAGAACCTTTGTCGCAACGTGTTTCACATCACGGTTAGCAGGATGTGCTTGCTGCTCACACCAGCTAACCGCTTTCGCCAGCAGTCGATATTGCGTGGTCTCTGCCGCGTAATCGCCCTGCTGAAGTCGCAAAAGAAATGGCTCGACGGTGCGTTCGAAACGGGTCTTCGTCTGCCGGGGAGTGAAAACGGCCCGACAGAGACGACACTGGAATCGTCCATGGCCTGCCTGTGTTCGCCCATAGAGAATCACCTCACGGGAAGAACAGTGCGGACATTCTGCTTCGGTGGTCACTGGCTTATTTTTCATTAACCGCGCAAACCAGTGGTTAAATTCGCTTTCATTAAATAAAGGCGGAAGACCGCCACATTTTTGACATTCCAGTGCCGCATATCCCAGGCGATAAACGGGATAAATATAGTCAGCCGCTTCCGCAACGCCGAGATTGGGGCACGACCAACTTTTGCAAACATTGAGATGTATTTTATCCGGACTTTCCATTTCACTCGACCAACTGATTTTGTCAGTCGAATAATACTGACGGTCATTCATCTTTACTGTCGTGAGAAGGCTCACAAAATCCAGGCAAGCGGAAACGACAATAGCACTCTCATTTTTACGTTAAGGATAAAGAATGAAAAAACGATTGATTGCCACGTTACTCGTCGCGGGATATGTGGGATATACCTCAGCGCAGGATATCACCGTCATTTATACCAATGACCTCCACGCCCACGTTGAACCGTATAAGCTGCCGTATATCGCCGAAGGTAAACGGGAGGTTGGTGGCTTTGCCAATATCTCCACGCTGGTGAAACAGGAAAAAGCTAAAAATAAGGCGACGTTTTATTTTGATGCCGGTGATTATTTTACCGGTCCCTATATCAGTAGTCTGACCAAAGGGAAGGCCATCATCGATATTATGAATACGATGTCGGTTGATGCGGCCTCCGTTGGCAATCACGAATTCGATCACGGCTGGGATAATACGTTATTGCAGCTCAGTCAGGCGAAATTCCCCATTTTATTGGGCAACATCTTTTTTAAGAACAGCACACTGCCTTTCTGGAATAAACCGTACACCATTTTAGAAAAAGACGGCGTTAAAATAGGTGTCATTGGCTTGCACGGTGTATTTGCTTTTGACGATACCGTTTCTGCTGCCATGCGCCAGGGGATTGAAGCGCGTGATGAAGTCAAGTATCTACAGCGTTATCTGGATGAACTTCGTGGAAGAGTCGATATTACCGTCGCGTTAGTGCACGAAGGCACGCCGGCGCGTCAGTCCAGCATTGGCACAGCCGATGTCAAACGTGCGCTGGATAAGGATATTCAGACGGCAAAACAGGTCAAAGGCCTCGATCTTCTCATTACCGGCCATGCGCATGTTGGCACGCCCGAACCGATTAAAGTGGGCAATACCCTCATCCTCTCGACCGACAGCGGTGGCATTGATATCGGGAAACTGGTGCTGGATGTGAATACCAAAACCCATCGCCACACGGTTAAAAGCTTTGAACTGAAAACCGTTTATGCGGATGAATGGAAACCGGATCCAACCACTCAGCAGGTGATAGATGGCTGGAACAAAAAGCTCGCTGACACCGTGCGCCAACCGGTGGGAGAAACGCCCATTGCCCTGACCCGGGCATACGGCGAGTCATCCCCGCTGGGCAACCTGTTTACCGATGCCATGCTGTTCGCCGCGCCTGACGCGCAGCTCGCGCTAACGAATTCAGGTGGTTTACGCGCCGATCTGAACCCCGGCCCCCTCACGCTTGGCGACATCATCAGCGCCTTCCCTTTCCCAAATGAGTTGACCGTGATGGACTTAAGCGGGAAATCATTACGCAGCCTGATGGAACACGGCGCGTCGCTGAGCAACGGCGTATTGCAGATGTCGAAAGGCGCTGAAATGCGCTACGACCCGCGTAAACCGGTCGGTCAGCGCGTGACAACATTGACACTTAACGGCAAAAACATTGTCGATACGCAAACTTATCGCGTGGCAACCAACAGCTTTCTCGCGCCGGGCGGCGATGGATTTATGGCCTTTACCGACGGAAAAAATAAACACGTTCGCGGCGGATATAACCTCTCTGATGCGGTGATTGATTACCTGAAGAAAGGTAACGCTATCGACCCGCAGCGGGTGACTGCAATGCGCGTACAGGAAGTCAAAAAATAGTCATAAAAAAAGCCCGGTAACCTTCACCGGGCTTACATCATTGTGGATACCTTATCCCAACTGCTTACGCGCGTTACGGAAGATACGCATCCACGGGCCGTCCTCGCCCCAGTTTTCCGGGTGCCATGAGTTGCTGACGGTACGGAATACGCGTTCCGGGTGCGGCATCATGATAGTCACGCGACCATTTTCGGTGGTCACCGCAGTAATCCCGTTTGGCGAACCGTTCGGGTTAGCCGGGTAGGTTTCCGTAACGTTGCCGACGTTATCGACAAAACGCAGCGCGACCAGCCCTTTGCTTTCCAGTGCCGCCAGATGGGCCGCGTCGCGAACTTCAACGCGTCCTTCACCGTGTGAGACAGCGATAGGCATCATTGATCCGACCATTCCCTGCAACAGCAGAGACGGACTCTGGGTCACTTCAACCAGGCTGAAGCGGGCTTCAAAGCGATCCGAATGGTTACGAACAAAGCGCGGCCACAGCTCGCTGCCCGGGATCAGTTCGCGCAGATTCGACATCATCTGGCAGCCGTTGCACACGCCCAGCGCCAGCGTTTGCGGACGATGGAAGAAGGTTTCGAATTCATCACGCACGCGGTTGTTGAACAGGATTGATTTCGCCCAGCCCTCACCCGCACCCAGCACATCGCCGTAAGAGAAGCCGCCGCAGGCCACCAGCGCCTGGAAGTTACCCAGACCGGTGCGGCCACCGAGCAGATCGCTCATGTGTACGTCAATCGCGTCAAAGCCTGCACGCTGGAACGCCGCTGCCATTTCGACGTGAGAGTTCACCCCCTGCTCACGCAGCACCGCCACTTTCGGACGCGCACCGGTCGCAATGTAAGGCGCGGCAATATCTTCATTGATATCAAACGTCAGCTTCGCACTGAGGCCCGGATCGGCATCGTTAGCTTTGGCGTCGTGCTCCTGATCGGCACATTCAGGGTTGTCACGCAGACGCTGCATCTGCCAGGTGGTTTCTGCCCACCAGATGCGAAGCTGAGTGCGGCTTTCGCTGAAGACGGCCTGACCGTTGGCTTCGATAACAAAACGATCGCCCGTGATGGCCTGGCCCAGGTAATGCACGCAATCACCCAGACCGTGTTGCGCCAGCAGCGCTTCGACTGCGTCGCGATCCGCCGCGCGAACCTGAATCACCGCGCCCAACTCTTCATTAAACAGTGCCGCCAGACGATCGTCGCCCAGTGCCGCGATATCCGCCTGAATACCGCAGTGACCCGTAAAGGCCATTTCAGCCAGTGTCACCAACAGGCCACCGTCGGAACGGTCGTGATAAGCCAGCAGTTTACGTTGTGCCACCAGCGCCTGCATCGCGTCGTAGAAGCCTTTCAGTTGCGCGACGTCACGCACATCTGCCGGTGTATCGCCAAGCTGACGGTACACCTGCGCCAGTGCCGTCGCACCCAGCGCGTTATGGCCACAACCGAGATCGATCAGCAGCAGCGCGTTGTCTTCGGTAGAAAGCTGCGGGGTGATGGTATGACGCACATCTTCCACGCGGGCAAACGCGGTAATCACCAGCGACAGCGGCGAGGTCATTTCGCGCTGTTCGTTGCCTTCCTGCCAACGGGTTTTCATCGACATGGAGTCTTTACCCACCGGAATGGTCAGACCCAGCGCCGGACAGAGCGCTTCGCCGACCGCTTTCACCGCTTCATACAGACCCGCATCTTCACCCGGATGACCGGCTGCAGCCATCCAGTTAGCGGAGAGCTTAATACGTTTGATATCACCAATCTGCGTTGCCGCGATATTGGTCAGCGCTTCCCCGACCGCCAGACGGGCAGAGGCGGAGAAGTCGAGCAGTGCCACTGGCGCACGTTCGCCGATCGACATCGCTTCACCGTAGTAACTATCAAGGCTGGCGGTGGTCACCGCGCAGTTCGCCACCGGCACCTGCCACGGACCGACCATTTGATCGCGGGACACCATTCCGGTGACGGTACGGTCGCCAATGGTTACCAGGAAGGTTTTTTCCGCCACCGTCGGCAGATGCATAACGCGTTTAACAGCATCCGCAATGGTGATGTCAGCGCGGTTCAGCGCATCGCCTTTCGCCTTCAGTGTCTGAACGTCACGGGTCATCTTCGGCGTTTTGCCGAGCAGTACGTCAAGCGGCAGATCGATAGGCTGGTTGTCGAAGTGACGATCGTTTAGCGACAGATGCTGTTCTTCGGTTGCCTCGCCAATCACCGCATACGGCGCACGCTCACGCTTGCACAGCTCGTCGAATAACGGCAGTTGATCCGCAGCGACAGCCAGCACGTAACGTTCCTGGGACTCGTTACACCAGATCTCCAGCGGGCTCATACCCGGCTCATCGCTGAGGATGTCACGCAGTTCAAATTTACCGCCGCGTCCGCCGTCACTGACCAGTTCAGGCATAGCGTTTGACAAACCACCGGCGCCGACGTCGTGGATAAACAGGATCGGGTTAGCGTCACCCAACTGCCAGCAGCGGTCGATCACTTCCTGGCAACGACGTTCCATCTCCGGGTTATCACGCTGTACGGAGGCGAAATCGAGATCCGCGTCAGACTGGCCGGAGGCCATCGAGGAAGCCGCGCCGCCGCCCAGGCCGATATTCATTGCCGGGCCGCCGAGAACGATCAGCTTCGCCCCTACGACGATCTCACCTTTCTGTACGTGATCGGCACGGATGTTACCAATCCCGCCCGCCAGCATGATCGGCTTGTGGTAACCGCGCAGCTCTTCGCCGTTGTGGCTGTTCACTTTTTCTTCGTAAGTACGGAAATAGCCGTTCAGTGCCGGACGACCAAATTCGTTGTTAAACGCCGCGCCGCCCAGCGGACCTTCGGTCATGATATCCAGCGCGGTCACAATACGCTCCGGCTTGCCGAAGTCTTCTTCCCACGGCTGCTCAAAGCCCGGAATGCGCAGGTTAGAGACGGAGAAGCCCACCAGACCCGCTTTTGGTTTCGCACCGCGGCCGGTAGCTCCTTCATCACGGATTTCACCGCCGGAACCGGTCGCCGCACCCGGCCACGGCGAGATCGCCGTCGGGTGGTTATGGGTTTCCACCTTCATCAGGATGTGCGTCGGCTCCTGGTGGAAATCGTAGCGACCAGTCGCGTGGTCGGCATAGTAACGACCCACTTCAGACCCTTCCATTACCGCCGCGTTATCTTTATAAGCGGAAAGCACGTGGTCCGGAGTGGTTTCAAAGGTGTTTTTGATCATCTTGAACAGCGACTTCGGCTGTTGCTTGCCATCGATGATCCAGTCGGCGTTGAAAATCTTGTGGCGGCAGTGCTCAGAGTTCGCCTGCGCAAACATGTAGAGTTCGATGTCGTTCGGGTTGCGTCCCAGTCGGGTAAACGCATCCTGCAGGTAATCAATTTCGTCATCTGCCAGCGCCAGACCGAGACGCAGGTTAGCATCAATCAGTGCCTGACGGCCTCCACCCAGCAGATCAACACAGGAAACCGGCGCTGGATGATGATGAACAAACAGTTTTTCCGCATCGGTTAATGAAGAGAACACCGTCTCCATCATGCGATCGTGCAGCTCGGCGGCAACCCACTGCCATTGCTCAGCGGTCAGCGTGGAGGCCTCAACGTAATAAGCGACGCCGCGTTCCAGACGGTCAATCTGTTGCAGACCGCAGTTGTGGGCAATATCTGTCGCTTTGGAAGACCAGGGGGAGATGGTGCCAGGGCGAGGCGTCACCAGCAGCAGTTTCCCTGCCGGGGTGTGGCTGCTCAGGCTGGGACCGTATTTCAGCAGACGGGCAAGCTGCGCGTGCTCATCCTCGTTCAATGGAGCGTTCAGGTCAGCGAAATGGACGTACTCGGCGTAAATATTGCTTACCTGGAGGTTGGCAGCCTGAAAACGTGCCAGCAGTTTGTTAATACGGAATGCGGACAGTGCAGGCGAACCACGCAGAATTTCCATCATAAGTCTCTCGTCTTCTAAGCTTTCGGTGTGCCCAAGTGGGGAAACGGGCGTCATTATAAAGAATCTGTGCCGCCGACGAAACCGTTTGCGTCGAAATAAAATCACCCCGCGTTGTTGTCATACGATGCTACCGATTGCTCTAATTAGTTGCCAACTGGCGCAAGTTTAAGCAAAATGCCGCTCATTGATGAATACTCCTGGTCTTTCTATTCCTTTTCCCATCCTGAGACAACGCACGGTTCAGAGAATTAACTAATTGAAAAAATTAAAGATTAATTATCTGTTCATCGGCATACTGACGCTGCTGCTGGCAGCGGCCCTCTGGCCCTCAATCCCCTGGTTCGGTAAAGCCGAGAATCGTATCGCCGCGATCCAGTCGCGGGGAGAGTTGCGCGTGAGCACCATTGAATCGCCGCTCACCTGGGCAAAACTCGACGGTAAGCCGTACGGGCTCGATTACGAGCTGGCACAGCAGTTCGCCAGCTATCTGGGCGTAAAGCTGAAGGTTACCGTCCGCCAGAACATCAGCCAGTTGTTTGACGACCTCGATAATGGCGACGCCGATCTGCTGGCAGCCGGACTGGTCTACAACAGCGAGCGGGTGAAAAACTATCAGCCGGGGCCAACCTACTATTCGGTGTCCCAGCAGTTGGTCTACAAAGTGGGCCAGTATCGTCCCCGCACGTTGGGCAGCGTGACGGAAAGTCAGCTCACTATCACCCCGGGGCATGTGGTGGCGAACGATCTGCAAACCCTGAAACAGACAAAATACCCTGAGCTGAGCTGGCGGATCGATGAGAAAAAAGGTTCAACAGAACTGCTTGATGCGGTGATTGCCGGGCAACTGGATTACACCATCGCCGACTCTGTCGCCATCAGCCTATACCAGCGCGTTCACCCCGAACTGGCCGTTGCACTGGATATCACCGACGAACAGCCGGTGACCTGGTTTAGTCCACTGGATGATGACAACACGCTGTCCGCCGCCCTGCTCGATTTCTTCAACGGTATGAATGAGGACGGCTCGCTGGCGCGTCTGGAAGAAAAATATCTGGGGCACGGTGATGATTTTGACTATGTCGATACACGCACCTTTCTACGCGCGGTTGATGCCATGCTCCCCGACCTGAAACCGCTGTTTGAGAAACACGCCCAGGAGATTGACTGGCAGCTGCTTGCGGCGATCTCCTGGCAGGAATCGCACTGGGATCCGCAGGCTACATCGCCGACCGGTGTGCGCGGCATGATGATGCTCACCAAAAACACCGCGCAGAGTCTCGGCCTGACCGACAGGACCGATCCTGAGCAGAGCATCAGCGGTGGCGCGCGCTATTTACAGGACATGATGAGTAAAGTGCCGGACACCGTGCCGGAAAACGAGCGCATCTGGTTTGCGCTGGCGGCTTACAACATGGGTTATGCGCACATGCTTGATGCGCGGGCGCTGACGGCCAAAACAAAGGGAAATCCGGACAGTTGGGCAGACGTCAAACAGCGCCTGCCGTTGCTCAGTCAAAAGCAGTATTACAGCAAGCTGACCTACGGCTATGCGCGCGGACATGAGGCCTACGCCTATGTCGAGAACATCCGTAAATACCAGATAAGCCTGTTGGGCTATTTGCAGGAGAAAGAAAAGCAGCTGGCTGAAGAGATGAAACTGGCAGAAGAGTATCCGGTCGTCTCGCCGACAGAATTTGGCAAACAGCGACGACCGCTCGCCGCCTTCCTGTCGCAATCGTCATCCAGCTATCTGACACACTCGCCATCGCTGATGCGTTTACCGCAGAAGAAAGAAGAGAAAGAGTAAACAGGGCTGCAATGACTACTGACCTGCGGCTTTCTTCAACGCTTTAATCTCCTGACGGCGCATGCGGAAGAAATCGCTGAGCAGCGTCGCACACTCCTCACGCAGTATCCCCTCAGTGACCTCAACGCGATGATTCATTCCCGGATGATGCAGAACATCCATCAGCGAACCGGCCGCACCGGTTTTTGCATCGCGCGCGCCAAACACCACGTGAGAGATACGGCTGTGCACCATCGCCCCTGCGCACATGACGCACGGCTCAAGGGTCACGTACAGCGTCGCGTCAATCAGACGGTAGTTTTGCAGGACGAGGCCGCCCTGGCGCAACGCCATGATCTCCGCGTGTGCAGTGGGATCGTGATGGCCAATCGGGCGGTTCCACCCCTCGCCAATCACGCGGTTGTTGTGCACCAATACGGCGCCGACCGGGACTTCACGCTCATCCCAGGCGCGCTTCGCCAGCGTTAACGCATGACGCATCCAGTATTCGTGGCTAAATTCAACATCTGACAATGGGGGTACTCCGGAAATCATCGCGGGCGCATTATACATGGTAGCTATGCTTTCAACTATTCCAGTTGCTGGAGTTCTCCGCGAGGCGTGACGCGCCAGCGGTGCTGGCAAAAATAGAGCAGCGGGTTGTCCTGATTGCTGTCGCTGTAGCCGCTGTAAAGGCGCAGCGGCGTGCCGATTTTACGCTCCAGTTGCGCGACTTTTTCATGCCCCAGACAGCGCAGAGTCAGCACCCAACCGCCGTATCCCCGCTTCATCTGGCTGGCGATCAGATTCACGCGCGGCAGCCACGGCGTATCAACATAGACCTGTTCCACCAGCGACTGCGGCGAACCGGTGATGAGCCAGATATCAGCATCGGAGCTGAGCAGATAGGTGGTCAGACGCTCTTGTACCTGAGGAAACGCCGTGACGCTCTGCCGGAACCAACGAACAAAATCGGCCTGCCTGGCCTGTAGACTGGCCTCGCTGCGACCGAAAGTACATCCCCACAGCAGCAGGCTCATCGGCCAGCGCGCAGCGCGTCCTTTGATCAGTAACGCACCGACAATCACGGGCAACAACGGCAGCACGAGCAACGCATTCAGCGGCTGGTGACGCAACAGATAGCGCAGGAAACTGCCGAACATATCCTGCTGATGTAACGTACCATCCAAATCAAAAAAAACGACACGACGCGCGTGATTGGTCAAACCTTACTCCTCGGGATCGTTGAATCCTAACAGCCAGGTAAACAGGAACCCGGCTATCACTGCTACTAAATAGCCTAACAGATAGAACATCACTTTTCCGGCAACAATCGTTAACGCCAGCGGCAATCCGGAAATACCGAAGGTGATCACGGTGGCGACCTTCCAGTAGCTGATCAGCGCTCCGCCTACCGCGCCACCGAGGCAGGCGCCAATAAACGGTTTGCCGAGCGGTAGCGTAACGCCAAAAATCAGCGGTTCGCCAATACCGAGTAATCCCACCGGTAACGCCCCCTTAATCACTTTTTTCAATCGCGCGTTACGGGTTTTCATCAGCACGGCAATTGCCGCGCCCACCTGTCCGACGCCCGCCATCGCCAGAATGGGAAAGAGCGCGTTATAGCCATGCGCCTGTACCAGCTCGACATGAATCGGCACCAGTCCCTGATGCAGCCCCGTCAGTACCAATGGCAGGAATGTCCCCGCCAGGACCGCCCCCACCAGAAAACCACCGCGATCGATAGCCCAGGACGCGCCATGAGCGATCGATTCCGAAATCCAGCCCCCCAGCGGTTGCAGCGCCACAATCGCAATCGTGCCGGTGATGATCGTCGTCAGTAGCGGATTGAGGATCAGTTCCAGCGAGCCTGGCAAAATGTCACGGAACTTACGCTCGATCCAGCACATCAGCGCCACCACCAGCAGCACGGCGATGACCCCGCCGCGCCCTGGCTGCAGCGCTTCGCCAAAGAGGGTAATTTGCGCCAGTTGCGGACTCGACAGAATGCCCGCCATCACGCCCCCCATCGCCAGCGAACCACCGAAGACTTTGGCGGTATTCACCCCCACCAGAATGTTCATAATGGCGAAGACCGCACTGCCGAAGATCCCCATCAGCCCCAGCATGTTGGGGTAATGGGTGGCGAAATCGCCGACGATATCCGGGCGTTTGAGAATGTTAATGATGCCGGTGATTAAACCGGAGGCGATAAACGCCGGGATCAGAGGAATAAAAACGTTCGCCAGCTTGCGTAGCGCATCGCTCATTGGCGCTTTGTACTTTGCTTTGGCCTGTGATTTCGTGCGCTCAATGTCATCGTCTGCCAGGCGCTCTCCTCCGTGTGTCAGCTGCGAGCGCATGGCATCAACGACCTTTGCCGCGTTGCCAGGTCCGACGATGAGCTGATGCTGCGCCCCCTGCTTCACGTAGCCACTGACACCAGGTAGCTGTTTCAGACGCGGGATATCCAGCACCGCATCGTCCTTCACTTCCACCCGGACGCGCGTCATGCAATTTTCCAGACGCAGAATATTTTGTTCTCCGCCTATTCCCTGCAGAATGTCGCTGGCAAGGGTCGCCGTCTTATCCATTGTTACCTCGATGAATCTACTAACGCAGCGCGTAAGAATCCCTGATGGGCGGCCAGCTTTTCGCGCGCCGCATCAGCGTTAAGGCCGCTCAGCGCCATAAGAATGGCCGGTTTCACGTCAAAATCGGTCTGTCTGAGCAACGTTTCCGCCTCTGCGCGTGCAATGCCTGTGGCTTCAACCACCATTCGACACGCGCGGTCCATCAGTTTGATATTGGTGGCTTTCATATCCACCATCAGGTTCTGGTACACCTTGCCAAACTTCACCATTGCCCCGGTGGAGATCATATTGAGTACCAGCTTCTGCGCGGTGCCGGATTTCAACCGGGTAGATCCCGTCAACGCTTCCGGCCCTACCACCGGCGAAATGGCGATGTCGGCTTCCCGGGCAATGGGAGAATCGGGATTACAGGAGATAGCAACCGTAGTACAGCCCGTTTTACGGGCATATTTCAGTCCGCCGATGACATAGGGCGTACGCCCTGAGGCCGCCAGTCCAACCACCAGATCCTGCGGCGTGAGGTTCAGGGCGATAAGATCGTCTTCACCAAGCTGCGCGTTGTCTTCTGCGCCTTCAACGGCTTTCAGCAGTGCTCCCGGACCACCGGCGATCAGCCCCACCACCAGTCCGTGGGGAACACCAAACGTCGGTGGGCATTCAGACGCATCCAGCACGCCGAGTCGTCCGCTGGTCCCAGCCCCCATGTAGATAATCCGGCCACCGGATTTTAACGCTTCAGCCGCCGCATCGACGGCGCTCGCAACATCAGGCAATGTTGCTTTTACTGCTTCCGCTACCAGCGTATCCTGTTGATTAAAACGGTGAACCAGCTCCAGCGTCGACAGCGCATCAAGGTCCATTGTTTGCGGATTACGGGTTTCTGACACTAAAGCGCCGAGATTCATGTTTGCTCCTCAGGAATTTTTAATTCATATTAGCCACCAATAATGGAATATAATATTCATACAGGCGAGTGAAATTTCATTTTGCCGCCGCCATCACGTTTTCGTCAGGAGAGACCATGAACTGTTTGATTCGCATCCGCCAGCGCTACCAGGGATTTGCGCAGAGCGACAAAAAACTCGCGGATTATCTTCTGATACAACCCGACGCGGCCCGACACCTCAGTTCACAGCAGTTGGCCGCTGAAGCGGGTGTCAGTCAGTCGAGCGTGGTGAAGTTTGCACAAAAGCTCGGCTATAAGGGATTCCCGGCATTGAAACTGGCGATCAGCGAAGCGCTGGTCAGTAATCCGAACCCGCATTCGGTGCCAGTACATAACCAGATCCGTGGCGACGATCCCCTGCGTCTGGTCGGCGAAAAACTGATCAAAGAGAATGTGGCGGCGATGCATGCCACGCTGGATGTCAATGCCGAAGAGAAACTGCACGATAGCGTGACGATGCTGCGTAACGCCCGTCGGATCGTGTTAACCGGGATTGGGGCCTCCGGCCTGGTGGCGCAGAATTTTGCCTGGAAGCTGATGAAAATCGGCCTGAACGCCATTGTTGAGCGCGATATGCATGCGCTACTGGCCACGGTCCAGGCGCTGACGCCAGACGATCTTCTGCTGGCGATTTCCTATAGCGGTGAACGTCGGGAACTGAACCTGGCGGCAGAAGAGACGTTACGCGTCGGCGGGCAGATCCTGGCGATCACCGGTTTCACCCCCAATGGGCTTCAGCAGCGCGCCAGCCACTGCCTGTATACCATTGCGGAAGAACAGGCCACCCGCAGTGCGGCGATCTCTTCAACCCACGCGCAGATGATGCTCACCGATCTGCTTTTTATGGCGCTGGTACAGCAGGATCTGGAACACGCGCCTGAACGTATTCGTCACAGCGAAGCGCTGGTAAAAAAACTGGTCTGAGCAATGAATGCGCGTATAATGCCCGCCCGGTTTGTGTTGTTTTGAGAGTTTCCTGATGGCCCTGTTAATCACAAAAAAATGCATCAATTGCGATATGTGCGAACCCGAATGCCCGAATGAGGCTATTTCGATGGGTGACAGCATCTATGAGATTAACAGCGACAAGTGCACCGAGTGCGTCGGTCATTACGACACGCCCACCTGCCAGAAGGTGTGCCCGATCCCTAATACGATCCTCAAAGACCCGGCACATGTCGAAACGGAAGAACAACTGTGGGACAAGTTTGTCCAGATGCACCACGCCGATAAAATCTAACTTTCGATAATGACCGTGGCGCAGGCATAGTGACGTTCATCGGCCAGCGTCACATGCATATGCGCAACGCCCAGTTTTTCCGCCAGCGCTAACGCCTCCCCCCACAACCTCAGCCGCGGTTTACCAAGTTCATCGTTAAACACTTCAAACTGATTAAACGCCAGCCCATTGCGGATACCGGTACCAAAGGCTTTCGCGGCCGCCTCTTTGACGGCAAAGCGTTTCGCCAGAAAACGCACCGGTTGCTGGTGCGTTTCCCAGATAGCCCACTCGTTATCGCTGAGCACCCGTCTGGCAAGCCGGTCACCGGAACGGGAGATCACCGCCTCAATGCGGGCGATCTCCACGATATCAGTGCCTAGTCCAAGAATGGCCATTAGCCGCGCGCTTCCAGCATCAGACGCTTCATTTCCGCGACGGCCTCACGCAACCCGCTCATCACCGCGCGACCAATAATCGCATGACCGATGTTTAGCTCATGCATTTCCGGCAGTGCGGCGATGGCTTTGACGTTGTGATAGGTCAGACCGTGACCCGCATTGACCTTCAGACCCAGGCTTGCAGCAAAGGTGGCGGCTTTCGCGATGCGCGCCAGTTCCTGTGCCTGTTCCGCATCGGTTTTTGCATCCGCATAGCAGCCGGTATGAATTTCAATGTACGGTGCGCCGACGTCAGCAGCCGCTTTGATTTGCACGTCATCGGCGTCAATAAACAGTGAGACAAGGATCCCGGCGTCTGCCAGACGCTTACAGGCATCGCGCATTTTGTCGCGCTGCCCGGCCACATCCAGACCGCCTTCGGTGGTCACTTCCTGGCGTTTTTCCGGCACCAGGCAGCAGAAATGCGGTTTGGTTTCCACGGCAATCGCCAGCATCTCTTCCGTCACCGCCATTTCCAGATTCATACGTGTGTCCAGCGTCTGGCGCAGAATGCGGACATCGCGGTCGGTAATATGGCGGCGATCTTCACGTAAATGGACGGTGATACCATCGGCCCCCGCCTGCTCGGCAATGAATGCCGCCTGAACCGGATCCGGATATGCGGTACCGCGTGCATTACGTAACGTGGCAATGTGGTCAATGTTGACGCCTAACAGTAATTCAGCCATGACAATCCTCGTGATTTTATGTTCGCTTCGGCATGAACTGCCGGAATAATTCGCGGCTCTTTAAGGGTTTACCACCAAGATACGGCTTCAGCGCTATGCGGGTAAAGCGTTTCGCCGCACGTAGCGTATCGACATCCGGAAATTCGCGCTCTGCCAGCGCCCGCAGATGCCGTCCAGTAAAGGTACTGTTGTCGATCACGACGCTGGCGATAAAGCCTTTCTCTTCACGATAGCGGTAGGTCATGGCGTCATCCACCGGTTCACCGCTGCCCGCACAATGCAGGAAATCAACCCCGTAACCGAGATGACTGAGCAGCGCCAGTTCAAAACGACGCAGCACAGGCTCCGGCGTTCCCGTTGCCCCCGCCAGTGCCTGAATGCAGTGCAGGTAATCGAAGAAGAGTTCAGAAAAACGGGTTTCGTGCTCCAGCACGCGGGCGAGTAGTTCGTTGACGTACAAGCCACTGTATAACGTGATACCACTCAGAGGGAGCGCCAGAGAAACGGCTTCCGCGCTACGCAGCGTTTTAACTTCGCCACGTCCACCAAAGCGGACTAACAGGGGGGTAAAAGGCTGGAGCGCGCCTTTCAGATTAGAGCGTTTAGAACGTGCGCCTTTGGCAACAAGGCGCACACGACCCGACTCTTCCGTGAAGACGTCCAGCATCAGGCTGGTTTCGCTCCAGGGACGACTATGCAGGACAAATGCGCGTTGCCAGCCCTCCATCATACTCGTCGCCTGTTCGGAGCGCAGGTTTAGAGATCGTCGCCGTAACCGAGACTGCGCAGTGCGCGTTCGTCATCGGCCCAGCCGGATTTCACTTTCACCCACAGTTCAAGGTGAACCGGGGCTTCAAACATTTCCTGCATGTCTTTACGCGCTTCAATACCGATAGTCTTGATTTTGGCCCCTTTGTTGCCAATGACCATCTTCTTCTGCCCTTCGCGTTCAACGAGGATCAGCCCGTTGATGTCATAACCGCCGCGCTCGTTTGACACAAAGCGTTCGATTTCCACGGTCACGGAGTACGGCAGTTCAGCGCCAAGGAAACGCATCAGCTTTTCACGGATGATTTCAGAAGCCATAAAACGCTGTGAGCGATCGGTGATGTAATCTTCCGGGAAGTGATGCTCCGCTTCCGGCAGATGCTTGCGCACGATGCCCGCGACGGTGTCAACATTCATCCCGGTTTCCGCAGAGATCGGTACGATGTCGAGGAAGTCCATCTGGCTCGCGAGGAACTGCAGGTGCGGCAGCAGATCGGCTTTTTCCTGCACGTTATCCACTTTGTTAACGGCCAGAATCACCGGCGCTTTGCCGTCGCGCAGTTTGTTGAGCACCATCTCGTCATCCGGCGTCCAGCGGGTACCTTCCACCACAAAGATCACCAGTTCAACATCACCAATGGAGCTGCTGGCCGCTTTGTTCATCAGACGGTTAATCGCACGTTTTTCTTCCATGTGCAGACCCGGGGTATCGACGTAAATCGCCTGCCAGGCCCCTTCGGTATGGATCCCGACAATACGGTGACGCGTGGTCTGCGCTTTACGGGAGGTGATCGAAATCTTCTGCCCGAGCAGGTTGTTCAACAGCGTGGATTTGCCAACGTTCGGGCGACCGACGATGGCAATAAATCCGCAATAGGTTTTTTCGTCGCTCATTCCAGCTCCAGTTTTTTCAACGCCTGTTCGGCGGCAGCCTGTTCCGCCTTGCGACGGCTCGAACCTGTGCCAACCACCGGTTCACTCAGGCCACTGACCTGGCAGTGGATAGTAAATTCCTGATCGTGCGCTTCACCACGCACCTGTACCACCAGATAAGACGGCAGCGGCAGATGGCGACCCTGCAAATATTCCTGCAAACGCGTTTTCGGATCTTTTTGCTTATCGCCCGGACTGATTTCGTCCAGACGACTCTGATACCAGTTGAGGATCAGCTTT
Source organism: Citrobacter sp. (assembly GCA_019415335.1). The sequence goes on from DXKH01000077.1 coordinate 22,618, forward strand.
TCGACGGTCTGAATATCGCTGTCGAGGAAAACCCCGCCAATCAGCGCTTCGACGGTATCGGCCAGAATCGATTCGCGACGGAAGCCGCCGCTTTTCAGTTCGCCCGGCCCTAAGCGCAGACATTCGCCCAGATCGAACTCACGGGCTAATTCTGCCAGTGTATTCCCGCGCACCAGCGTCGCGCGCATACGACTCATATCACCCTCGTCCACCCGCGGGAAACGGTGATACAGCGCATTCGCAATCACAAAACTTAAAATTGAGTCGCCAAGAAACTCTAAACGCTCGTTATGTTTGCTGCTGGCACTGCGGTGGGTTAATGCCTGCTGCAACAACTCCTGATGAGTAAATGTGTAGCCCAGCTTCCGTTGAAGCCGATTAATTACGATGGGGTTCATGCGATACCAATAAATAAATGCGTCAACAATTCAGCACACGAAACAGACCTGATATATGTAGCATTCTACCTGCCGCGTTAAGCAGCTTATGTACGCTCATATAGGGGGACCAACGCTGTTTCGTGTGCCGTGGCGACCTGAAGGCGCCAACCTGAAACTTCGGGGGAATATTCTATACACAACGACAAGGGATGTCGTTAGCCTGGGCGGATTTATCGAAGAAATAATTCACGTTGCCATCATTACGACGACAACGTGAACGATTCGCGGCAATTAGTGGATGCCACCAATGCGGCTTAAACGAACGCCAGTAGGCCATTCGCCTTCTTGTTTATCGAAACTCATCCAGATGGCAGTGGCTTTACCGACCAGATTCGCTTCCGGGACGAAGCCCCAATAACGGCTGTCTGCGCTGTTATCGCGGTTGTCACCCATCATGAAGTACTGTCCCGGCGGTACAATCCAGGTCGCCAGTGGCTGCCCGGACTGCTGGTAATACATCCCTACCTGATCCTGAGCAATCGGCACGGTCAGAATACGGTGCGTCACGTCGCCCAGCGTCTCTTTACGCTCAGACAGACGAATACCGTTCTCTTTCGTTTCGCTCAGCGGGATCTCAAAGAAACCACTGGTGGCTTCCCCCCCGTTACGACGTGCAAAAGTCTGCACAAAATCGCTCGGCTGAACGTCGCTATAGGTGACCGGTAACGCATTTTCACAGGCCTGGCCCGAACGACAGCCCGGCTGAATAGTGACTTCTTTCGCGACCGGATCATAGGTCACTTTATCACCAGGCAAACCGACCGCTCGCTTGATGTAATCCAGGCGCGGATCTTCCGGGTATTTAAAGACCACGATATCGCCGCGTTTGGGATGACCGGTTTCGATCAGCGTTTTCTGGTAAATCGGATCTTTAATACCGTAGGCGAATTTCTCTACCAGGATAAAGTCACCGATCAACAGCGTCGGCATCATTGAACCTGACGGGATCTGAAAAGGTTCATAGATAAACGAACGCACAACCAGCACGATAGCCAACACCGGAAAAACCGAGGCACCGGTTTCCAGCCAGCCCGGCTTCGGCGAGACTTTCTTCAGCGTTGCCTTATCCAGTGAATCTCCGGCTGCAGCCTGCGCTGCCGCCTGACGCTCCCGACGTTTTGGCGCGAAGATAAATTTATCCACGCACCATAAAATGCCCGTGACCAATGTGGCAATCACCAGAATCAGGGCAAACATATTCGCCATGCCAACTCCTTAAGGATTATTTGCTGTCTTTGCCGACATGCAGAATGGCAAGGAACGCTTCCTGAGGCAGCTCAACGTTACCGATCTGCTTCATACGCTTCTTACCTTCTTTCTGCTTCTGCAGCAGCTTTTTCTTACGGCTGATATCACCGCCATAGCATTTTGCCAGAACGTTTTTACGCAACTGTTTCACGGTAGAACGCGCAATGATGTGCGTCCCGATCGCCGCCTGGATCGCGATATCGAACTGCTGACGTGGGATCAGATCTTTCATCTTCTCCACCAGCTCACGACCACGGCTCTGCGAGTTATCACGGTGAGTGATCAGCGCCAGCGCATCGACACGTTCGTTGTTGATCAAGACATCAACACGCACCATGTCAGAGGCCTGGAAGCGTTTGAAGTTGTAATCCAGCGACGCATAACCGCGCGAAGTAGATTTCAGACGGTCGAAGAAGTCGAGTACCACTTCAGCCATCGGGATTTCATAAGTCAGCGCCACCTGGTTACCGTGGTAAACCATGTTGGTCTGCACACCGCGTTTCTCAATACACAGGGTAATCACGTTACCAAGGTATGCCTGAGGCAGCAGCATGTGACATTCCGCAATTGGCTCGCGCAGTTCGTAGATGTTGTTCAGCGGTGGCAGCTTGGACGGGCTGTCGACGTAGATCGTCTCTTTCGCGGTGGTTTCGACTTCATACACGACGGTCGGCGCGGTGGTGATCAGGTCCAGATCGTATTCACGTTCCAGACGCTCCTGAATGATCTCCATGTGCAACAAACCAAGGAAGCCACAGCGGAAGCCAAAGCCCAGCGCAGTAGAACTTTCCGGCTCATAGAACAGCGAGGCGTCGTTGAGGCTCAGTTTGCCAAGCGCGTCGCGGAAGTTCTCGTAATCATCAGAGCTGACCGGGAACAGACCCGCGTAAACCTGCGGTTTTACCTTTTTGAAGCCTGGCAGCGCTTTTTCTGCCGGGTTACGTGCCTGAGTCAGGGTATCGCCAACCGGTGCGCCGAGGATGTCTTTAATAGCGCACACCAGCCAACCTACCTCGCCGCATTTCAGCTCGGTACGATCAACCTGTTTAGGCGTGAAGATCCCCAGACGGTCAGCGTTATAGGTCTGACCGGTACTCATCACTTTGATTTTGTCGCCTTTACGCAGGGTGCCGTTTTTAATACGCACCAGCGAGACAACGCCGAGATAGTTATCGAACCAGGAGTCGATGATCAGCGCCTGTAGCGGGCCATCCGGGTTGCCCTGCGGCGGCGGAATATCACGCACCAGACGTTCCAGAACGTCGGTCACGCCCACGCCGGTTTTCGCCGAGCAGCGCACGGCATCGGTCGCATCAATACCGACGATGTCTTCAATCTCTTCGGCGACACGCTCGGGATCGGCGGCTGGCAGGTCAATTTTGTTGAGGACCGGCACCACTTCGAGATCCATTTCCATCGCGGTGTAGCAGTTTGCCAGGGTTTGCGCTTCGACGCCCTGTCCGGCATCTACCACCAGCAGAGCGCCTTCACAAGCGGCAAGCGAACGAGAAACTTCATACGAGAAGTCAACGTGGCCTGGGGTGTCGATGAAGTTAAGCTGGTAAGTTTCACCATCAGCGGATTTGAAATCGAGCGTTACGCTCTGCGCTTTGATAGTAATACCGCGCTCACGCTCAAGATCCATCGAGTCGAGAACCTGCGCTTCCATTTCACGGTCAGACAGGCCACCGCAGATCTGAATAATACGGTCAGACAGCGTCGATTTACCGTGGTCGATGTGAGCAATGATCGAAAAGTTACGTATGTTCTTCATAGAGTGTAATTATTGTGCCTTACGCCTGGTTGGACAGGCTTTGAGAAGTCGCTGTTCTGAGCTTAACGGCTGTTTAACTGAAACGCCGCATTCTACACTACAACCCTGAGGCGAGGAAATGTTCATAGAGTCAGGATTGCGGGAACTGGAAACGGTATCGCTTTTCTGATGTAAAATATCGTAAGAGAAGCATGATGCCCGATGGCGCAAGCTTATCGGGCCTACTGGGCTTGCTGATCGTTTGTAGACCGGATAAGGCGAAGCCGCCATCCGGCAAGAATATCATGGGGTCGTTTCGGTCGATGGTGTTTCAACGCGAATCATATCCGGCGGGAGAGCAACATTAAGAATAATCGGTTGCCAGGCTTCGCGTTCAGCCAGCTTGCGGGAATAGCCGCGGGCAATCAGGAATCCGCCGACGCCGCCCAGTATCGCGCCGCTTAACGCCGCGAGATCGGAGCCAAACAGCACCTGAAACAGGGAGGCGATGAGGAATAGCCCCACCAGCGGTGACAGATAAACCAGCATGGCGGAACCTAATAAGCTACCTTCGGCAATCCCCAGTTCCACTTTCTGGCCGGGCTCTAACGGCACATCACTCGCCACTACAATGGTATGTGTGGTCTGCGGCCCCAGTTTGTTCAGCACGCGGGTGCCACATCCGGAACGTGAAGCACAGCTACTGCAGGATGCTTTCACATCACAGCTCACCAGTGCCTCGCCGTTTTGCCATGACACCACGGTAGCCCACTCTTTAATCATGGCGCGGCTCCGAACTTAATGGTGTCGGCAATACGCTTCGCCGTCTGTGGCGGCAATTCACCCACGATGGTAATTTCCGCGTTGTCGCGTACGCTGGTGCTGACCGTTCTGCGCCCGGTGCGCAGCATCTGGTCGGTGCTGGCCTGAGTCGCCCGGTTGACGTTAATTGAGAAGCTAAACAGACCGTCGGAGTAGAGACGCGATTCAATCGGCATGTTGTCCATCGTCGGCAACGGTCTGCGCCCGCTGGACACTTCGCTAAACCCTTTCGGAAGCCAGGTTGGATTCCAGCTGAATTTGGCTTTTTCACCCGCCGGAACAGAGAGCAGCGGCGGCAAACTGGCTTTCGCCAGCGTCTGCATGCCGCTACCGACATCCTGATTCACGGTGAAGGCGATCACCCGGAATTGCTCTAACGTTTCGCCATCGCGATCGAGGAGATCGACCCGCATCGGCAGCTTCGTTTCCGTATCCATCCAGACAATATAGCTGTAACGCGTACCATCACGCGCGACCACGCGAATCACCTCGCACAGGCGATCGGCAATCCGGGTACGACCCACCGCAATGAAATCATAATAGGGGGCAAGACGTTTGAAATCGGTATAGATAAGCGACGGCAGGGAGTCAACGATGTAGTCACCGTTCAGGGTGAACGGTTCGAGTCCGGGCTCGAAATAGCTGATTTCATTCCCGCGCTGGACCACTTCACGACGCGGGCCATCCATTTGCAGCAGTTGTGCAAGCGGACGATTTTCCAGGCGTGCATGGCGATAGCGCAGAGACTCTACGCCTTGTTTCGTAATGCTGACGAATGACAGCTCGTAATTGAGTGACTGGCTCGCCACGTTCATCTGCTGCAACAACGCCCCGGACGCAGTGTTGGCCGAGGCGTTGACAGAGAAGAACAGGCTACCTGTCACAAGTGACATGGCAAACCAAAGTTGCTTCATTACTGCGATTGCGTTCCTAGAGTTTGAATTCCTGGCACCTGAACAGCGGCTTGCTGTGTCTGCGCCTGCTCAAACTGAAGCTGTTCGGAGTGCAGTCGGCGTTGCAGTTCGTAATCCTGCAACATTGCGTTGATCCGACGACGCTGCTCCTGTACCTGCTGCTGTTGCCCACCGTTCGCGGTCGCATCAGAAGGTACTCCCAGGCTTACCGGACTGGCTTTACCCATCATCGGCAAAGTATTGAAGACCGGTGTTTCAGGCTGCTGGGACGTTTCAGATTGTCCATTATAGTGCTGGACACCAACGATAACTGCAAGCGATACGCACGCGGCAACGCCCATTTGGGTAAGTTGCGCAGCCCACGGACGCATTTTTTTCCAGAACGGCATTTTCTGCCATTGCTGCGGCGCAGGCTGTGCCTCTGGAATGAATGGCACCGTATTGCGTACCGGCTCATCTTCAATAGCGGCCATTACGCGAGCGGAAATATCGAAATGAAGCACCTCAGGTGTATCACCCCGCATTGAATCACGGATCAGGTGATAGCCTTCCCAGGTTTTTTGCATATCCGAATCGTGAGCCAGTTCGTTGAGTAACTCACTATCCAGCGTCTCGCCATCCATTAAAGCGGAAAGTTTTTCTTTCTGCATGCCTAATACCTTTTCCAGTATCCCGCTATCGTCAACGCCTGATAAGCGGTTGAACTTTATTATCAATAGCTTCCCGCGCTCGGAAGATACGTGAACGCACCGTACCCACCGGACAATCCATGATAGCGGCTATCTCTTCATAGCTCAGGCCATCCAGCTCCCGCAAGGTTATTGCCATGCGTAAATCTTCCGGGAGGGACTCAATAGTTCGGAAAAC
>DXKH01000078.1 GCA_019415335.1 Citrobacter sp.
TCCCAACGGAACACAACGCGGAGCGGTAGTTCAGTCGGTTAGAATACCTGCCTGTCACGCAGGGGGTCGCGGGTTCGAGTCCCGTCCGTTCCGCCAAATTCACTCATGAAAATGAGTTCAGAGAACCGCAAGATTTTTAATTTTGCGGTTTTTTGTATTTGAATCCCGCCATTTCTCTGTTCAATGATTTTACTCTAGCGTAAGTGCGTGATTCTCGCTTGTTGTCTCATTCATTAAAATTCAATAATGATATCGAGCCATTCAGCTTAAATATATTTTCAGAGAATAATTTTATATTGATTAAGTGAATGTATATTTCAAATTGATTTTATTTGTTATTATTTAAGTGGGGTATATAATTAGAGTTCGTTATCAGTGCTAAATATTCTAATCATTATGACAGGCGAGGGAGTGTCCGATTATGAATTCAAAAAAGGTTTGTTGCATATGTGTGTTATTCTCGCTGCTTGCAGGATGTGCCTCTGAATCTTCTATTGATGAAAAGAAGAAAAAAGCTCAAGTCACACAAAGTAATATTAATAAAAATACCCCCCTGCAACTGACAGACAAAGATTTATTCGGTAATGAAACCACTCTGGCCGTATCCGAGGAGGATATTCAAGCTGCGCTTGATGGAAATGAGTTCCGCGTTCCCCTTAATTCTCCTGTAATACTTGTTCAATCCGGCAACCGCGCACCGGAAACCATTATGCAGGAGGAGATGCGAAAATATTATACTGTTTCCACATTCTCTGGTATCCCGGACAGGCAAAAGCCTCTGACTTGTAACAAAAACAAAGATAAAAATGAGAACGAGGATGTTGCCAGTGCTGAAAATATGAACTGGATGCAGGCATTGCGTTTTGTGGCTGCGAAAGGGCATCAGAAAGCGATTATTGTTTACCATGATACGTTGCAGACAGGAAAATATGACACTGCACTGAAATCAACAGTATGGTCCGATTATAAAAATGAAAAAATTACTAACACAATCTCACTGCGCTATCTGGTGCGATTCACGCTGGTGGATGTAGCTACAGGTGAGTGGGCTGCCTGGTCGCCGGTGAATTATGAATATAAAGTGCTTCCACCATTGCCCGGCAAGAATGAAGCCAGTACGACTGATATGACAGAGCAGCAAATCATGCAACTTAAGCAAAAGACCTATAAAGCGATGGTAAAAGATTTGGTTAACCGCTATCAATAATAAATTATATCTGCCGCCAGGAATTTCTGGCGGCAATAATACAGAATTCTTTGCATAAGAAATTTTTTCCTGACAAAGACTGTGCAAAAAAGGACATGGAATCCGGAGTTAAAAACTGTTTGTTTTAGAATATTTAATTATTTAACTGCTTAATCTTCCTTGCGAGAAATATATTCATTATTACATTTCATGCCATTTTTAATATAGGTTGCTCCTGGGAAAATCCCCGTGTTATTACCGCAGGGGTGATAATTATCATTAACATATCCTGTGACAAAAGGAGCTATTAAAGGTGCTATTACGATAGCTATTAGTAAAAATATAAGAGTTAGCTGTATTGTTATGTCTGTGGCGAAATTGATTACCTTTGTTTTTTTTATTAAGAATGATTTTATTATCGTTAGTAAAATTACATGAATATTTAACAAGGAAAACGATATGAAACCGAAGCATAGAATCAACATTCTCCAATCATAAAATATTTCCGTGGAGCCTTTTATTATTGAATATAGAGGTTTAATTCCGGTAAAAAACAAAGATGCATTGAATGCAGGGAAAAATAATATGGCTATAAAAAACATCGAAAGAAACTCTTTCAATTTAACATGTAAACGCATAGTTAATCCTCATATCACAGGGGGGTGTTAAGAACATACATAAATGGAGTCATGTTTTCCCTTTTCCATTTATCAAGTTCCTGTTGCCGTTTTAGTCCATCTCTAATTGCATCTTTTAATTTTTCTGATAAATGGTATTGAACATCGATTTCATTTAAAACAACTGTACACACTATCCCCGTAAGTAAAATTGCTCCTCCTACAAGAATTACTGGAAGGCCAAAACTAAGACAGGCAAAAGAAGCCAGGCTTCCAATAGCGGTTGCAACACCGCCTGCAATCACTGCTTTGGCCACATCCATTGAAAAATCACCAAGAAAATTAACCAGATCTCGCTCTGAACTCGTAATAAATTCTATGGTTCTCCAGGCTACTGAAAACCAGATACAGAACTTAACTCCTTTTATTGATTCAGATAAAGCTCCTCGCCAGCCAATAGCGAGTTCCAGAACTTGAGGAGCTCGTGAAGAGAAAATATATTTACCGAGCTTTTCTAAAAGCCAGGGGCTGGATGTTGTGATTTTTATATATTTTTCTCCAAGTATTTCAAAGTAACTTGCTTTTGTATACTTTAAGGCATTAAGGTTAAATATAATTTTCCCATTTTCATCAAACTCAGTCATTAATTTACCCGCGTTAACTAACCAGGCGAGTGTATCTTTTATACCTGAAGGATGTGTAGTGATAAAATGAATGTAATCAAATGATGTTATTGAGCTGAGAATTTTTTTTGCAACATCAAATGTCAAAAGAATAACATGATGAGTGTTCTGACGCCTTAACTCATCAATGAGTGGGATATCGTTAAGATAAGGGTGCTGAGGTACTAGCTGGTTTATCGGCTGAGCCCCCCGAAGAATGTCACCCACATAATCAGCCCACTGTGCATTCTGTGTGTTGCTATTATTCCTTAAACCAGCCATTTTATCTCTCCGTAATAGTGATTTATTATTTTATTACAGTAAGTTACTGTACACGATCCTGCCATTTACTCATTGCATTCGTACCGGCTAACGTATGCTCCCAGGAAATATCTTCATAAATAAAGGCAATTCTCTCCTGTGGCTCCAGTTCTTTTTCCAAGACAGCATGCGGTGTGACAAAATCAATACTTGATATTCGGGCTTTTGACAGATTTATTTTATAATAAGGCTGGTAAATACCCGCTTTACTGGTTCGGTAGAGTATAAATTCACATGTTACCATTTTTTCATTGTCACTAAGTGCTTTTGCCAGCAATGGTGAGGATTTATCAACCGGTTTGGTGATAATTAATTCATGATGATTGACATTTTGACTTCTTGAGATGGAATGCATTAACGCATAAACCATGATCTGATCTTTATGTCCTGGTTGCGCTTTGTTTCCGACAGAATCAAGCGTTGAGCAACCTGCTGAAATCAGCCCTTGCGTCTCTCCACTCAAAGATAAATAACTCATATTTGCCATGATAATCTCCTTTAATTAAATAATTATTTTTTGGCCGTGGTCCCGGTTGCCGCCTCTGGCATGATGTTATTCTTCAGCAGCAGCCAGCGGCTTAACACGCCTTCGAGTCGCTCATTAATTTGTTTTTCCAGCGCATCTGTATTCTGCTTCTGCGCACGGGCATCCTGGTACTGCGTCAACAGAGACTCAACGGGTGTTTCCTGCCCCAGTCCCCGCTCCGCCTGCCAGATGACATTTTTGATATAGGAAAGGGTTAGTCCCTCTTTCTCGCGCTGCATCACGAGATCTGCAAAAGCATGTAAGTCCTGACGAGTCTGTAACCAGCCACGCAACTGTGGGCTACTCTGTGCGCGGGTTTTGAGTGCCTCATTCCATTGTGTCGAGGCCTGCTGCTGTTGCAGGCTTTCCGGCCAGCGACTGTCGGCAACACGCATCATCTGCATTCCGGTTTCCAGCGGTTGTACCGGGGAGACGCCAAGAAGCTGTTGCAGCCTGCGCTCATAGTTTTCGAGTTCAGGTGAGGCCATCCACACCGTTGCTGCGCCCTGAGCGGTGTCGTTAACCTGTAACAGTTGCTGCTGCACCGGATAGACCTGCCACCACCACAATGCTGAGGCGACAGCCACTGAACAGACGATCCCTGCGATAAACCCTCTTACCGTACTGCCTTGCTTCATCACACTGGCCTGTGGGGGATTTTCTGACAGACTGCGCACTTCCACTTTCATCTCAGGCAGGTCGGGCAGGGGAGGCACTACCGCTTCTGGCGTGGAGGAAGCCATTGTTTCCGGGGCATAAATCAGCGTTCTGACCGTAGTCTGTGAGGTGTTCTCGGCGTTACTCTTCGGCTGGGGTTCAAGCCGTTTACGCGTGTTCTGCATAAAATAGAGCAGATTCTCCACGCGCGGAACGCGCTTCAGCTCTACCTGCTGGAGTTTGTCGCAGATAAGCTGCAATGCCCGCTCCGTGCGGTAGATCAGTGGTAGGTCGGATTCCGCAAAGGAGATTTGCTGACGCAGAATATTGCCGGTTCGGGAGTTAAACCAGTCCAGCATTTCAGTACGCGCCGGGCCGCCCTGCGGCCAGAACTTATCCCAGTCGTGGCTTACCATTGCCGCCAGCAGTTCCGCACCTTCGCAAAAGCCCGCCAGTCCCTGTGTCCGTGTCCGTGCAAGCGTATAGTAGGTGGCGGTGTGTAAATCCACACCGTTAGCTTTAAAAATCGCCAGCGCCAGCGACTCCACCAGTTTCCAGTTCAGCTCAGGCTGTGACGGGTGGCTGGCTTTGTTTATTTCCTCGCGGATGGCGCTGAATTCCGGCAGCCCGCGCGGGTCACTGCCGGTAACGATAGTTTGTGTCAGTACGTTACTATTCATCCCTGCCTCCTCAGTACAGTGTGTCTGACAGACCAAACTGGCTGAACAACCCACCGCTGAACGGGTTATCCTCGGTGTCGGTATGCACACGGTAGGTCATCGCGCCACCGTCCACGCTAAAGCGCACGGTAAAGTTGCCATCCTGTACTCCGGTCAGTTGTCCGGCCCCGAACAGGCGGAACTGTGCCCACGGCCCGCTGAAGCTGATACTGCGCGGTGCGCCGCCGCTGGCACCAACCAGCGTCAGTTTGCTTTCGTTGCCTTCGCGCATATTGTTAGGCCAGACCAGATGGGCGGTATAGTTACGGCCCTGGCTGTAATCGACTAACTGGCCGTCAAGGTTCAGTACGCTGCGGCGTTTGTTGCCGGAAAGCGATACCGTTTCCACGGCAAAGGATGTTCCCAGACCGTTCTGTTTGCTGAAGAAGATGTCACGGATTTTCTGCGCGGTTTCCAGTTGCGCAATAATATCTTCGCGGATAATGACGCTGTTATCGCCGTCTTCCAGGCTCAGATCATTGTCGATAAACAGTTTCAGGTTCTGCTGGTAGAAGGTATCCAGTATGCCATCCGGTTTAAAGAATCGTTCGAAGGCATCCAGTGAGGCATCCTGTGCAGAACGTGGATTAAACGGATAGTTATTTGCCAGTTGCTCGTTAAACGGTTTCACCACGCTGTCGCGCCAGTCCACTTCCATATAGTGAACGGCTTCCACCATCACCACATGCCAGGCCTGGTCAGCCAGCCTGCCTACCCAGCGGTTGAGCGGAGCAGGCAGTGTTTTTGCCATCTGGCGGGTGGCGAATATTGGATCGCTGCTGTTCTGATCAAGCCTTAACTGCACGGCTTTCAGCGCCGATTTCCCTGGTACAGGCGCGTTCTGGATTGCCAGCAGGTAGCGGTGTAACTCGGTGAGCTGCTGGTATACGGCCTGCATCGTGCTTTCTTTGTCTTTCTGTACTGTCAGGGTACTGTTTTCCGGGGCGAATTCATGCCCGAGGCGGGTAAGTAACTGGTAATCCGGCTCTGCCAGGGCCTCATCCCGCTCTTTGGCAGAGAGTTTTTCAGAAAAGACTCCTGGCTGTGTGTTGTCACGCAGCACGGTCAGCGCCCGCTGCAAAGGCTGGTCGCCGCTGATAACCTGCTCCAGAGTGCCAGTCAGTTGTCCAATGGACTCAAAATTGCGGATATTGAGATTGTCCATCCCGGCCCGCCAGGTGGCGGTGTAGTCGCTGATATACTGCTCGGTCAACTGGCGCTGAATTTCCGCGCGGTCGGCGTCACTGTATTTCACGCTGCGGGTGAGGTTGAGTACCCAGGAATCCATCGCCGTCAGTTCAACCAGTTCATCGCGCTGTTTTACAAAATAGCTTTGCAGGCCGTAACGGGTAAGAAACTGTGGAACAACCAGTTTGTTATCATCGGCAGATGTAAACACCTGGTCAAAGGTTGGCCCTACCTGGTCACGCAGATTGAGGTCAGCAGGAAGAACGCCCAGCGCCCGCGTTTTCAGGCTCTGATAAACCCGCTGGTAGACAGGCAGTTTGCTCAGTTCTTTCTGTGCTGATACCACGGGCTTGTCATATGGCGTCCAGCGGCTGATGGCATCACCGTCGCCCGCCTGACGCTCTGCATGCCAGTCAGTATGAGCCAGCGCGTAGTCAAGATGGGACATCAGTTGTGTCTGGATATCGCGCTGTCCGTGGAACTTTTCGCTCCAGCGTTTTGCCATATACTGCTTCACCACCTCATTGTTACGTCCGCTTTTGTCCTCCAGCATTCGCATCACGCGCAGCACCGCGAGTTTTTCTTCACTCTCCGGCGGCGCGGCATTCATCGCTTTGACCAGCCCGTTAAACAGCGAGGGCAGGTAACGCTGCTCCAGAAGTTGCAGATAGGTCTGTTCCACATATGGCCCGATACGTCTCCCCTGGTACAGGCCCATATCGGCCAGACGGCTGCGCTCGCCCCAGTCGCCATAGGCCAGTGTTGCATCGCGTACCGGGTTCAGCAGTGGCAGTTGCAGGTTGCCAAAGTCATCTTCCCCCTGCGGAGGCGGCACGTCCATAAAGGCTTTGGCCTGCTTAAGCACGGTGATGCCGGACTGATAGTTACCGTTGTAATAGTGATGCCAGCCGGTGATGAGAAGCAGTGCCGCCACGCCGCCTGTGGCAGAGAAAACCGTCAGGCGGCGACGGGAACGCATCAGCCAGGCGCTGCTCTCTGTTGCCAGATTAGGCTCTGCGAGTAATGCCTGCGGGAACAGGCTGCGGGTGAAATAAGGCGCGGTGTCCACCAGAGGCCAGGACGCCAGTGGGTTATTGCCCAGTCGGTACTGGCGGGCAGCAGACTGGGTGAATATATCATCCATCTGTCCACGCTGAAGCGAAGAGGTGAGATAGACACCACGCAGCATCACGTTCATATTTTCGCCGTCAAGCAGACCCTCAAGCAGTGACACCAGCGGCTCACGGCTTCCCTGCATCTGGCGGGAAAAACTGAATAAAGACGCGCGGGTGTGAGTCTGGGTGACCATCAGATCCGGCAACGCCAGATTCATTCGATCCACCCATGTCTGCCAGAAAGCATTCAACTCTGTTCGCCAGTCATCATTTTCATGAGCACGGCGGGTGAACGTAACACCCAGAATCGCATCGCGATCCTGTCTGTTCAGTGACTGAAACAGGGCGGCAAAACCCTGCAATAAATCAAGCCGGGTCAGTACCACGTAAACCGGTAACTGGCAATGAAGATGCTGGCGTATATCCTGTAAGCGGCTGCGCAGCGTCTGTAACAGATGCTCGCGGCGGCGTTTGTCTGCGGTCAGCAGATCGGGTAAATCGAGTGTCAGAATAATCCCGTTCAGCGGCTGGCGCGCGCGCTTTTCCTTCAGCCAGCCGAGGGCATGTTCCCACAGACGGCGATGCAGGATATCCGCATCAGCGGGAGCGCAGAGTGTGCCGTCGATATCAAAGATCACCGCCTGTTTACCGACATGGGGCGTGAGGTACAGGCGTTGTTCTGCGCCGCGCGCGCCCTCCGGGGCATAAATAATGTCTGACGGAAACCCCTCGCGCAGCAGTGTCGTTTTGCCACTGCCCACAGGACCGATGACCATATACCACGGCAACTGCCACAGGAAACGGCGGTTGTCGAGATGGCGTTGCAGGCGCAGCAGCCAGCGGTCGAGGTAACGCTGCTGGGCGTTCAGTTCCACACTGAGCGCATCAACGGCTTCCTCGCGCTGTTGCTTTTGCATTTTTTCAAGCTGTTGCAGGCGCTTCATTACCCGGACGGTAAGCCACACCAGGGCAATAATCCCCCACGCCGCCGTTGCCAGCCAGCGGTTCGCCAGTGGTTTGAGCCACTGCTCTTCATACAGCGTCCATGTCGGGCCTTTCCACCAGATCCATACCAGCAGGAAAATCCACGCCAGTATCAGCAGCCAGAATGCAGAAACTTTAAACCGGGGCATCGCCGGGCGCAGGGCTGATTTGAGTCCGCTGAATAGTCGGGGTGTTGGTAATCTGAACACAAAAACTCCTGTTCTCTTTTATTGTTCTGCCGTGAATTTTTGTTCTAGCTGCTCAAGCAGGGACGGCTCCCAGTCTGCCACCATCATCTGCAATCCCATCCTGAACAACATCCGGTACTGTTGCTGCGCAAGCTGTATCAGCCCCGCCTCCTCCGTCAACTGTGCGGCAAGGTACTGGCGGTGAAACTGATCGCGGGGTTCACCGGCGGGCAACGTATCCAGATACCGTAAGGCGGCTTCCAGCCCCTGTTCATCAAAACACAACCGCGCAGCCTGAATATCTTCATTACTCACCTGTATGACTGGCGCGGCCTGGTTACCTGGCTGAGTTGCAAGCCATTGCTTCGTTTTTTCAGAAACAAACGGTGTGTGGTCGTTAAACAGAAGATCGGCAAGAGCGGGCAGACGGCCAAGGAAGGAAACGACTTCATCGCGGATGGCATCGGCCACGGCGGTATAGCCAAGACGGTGCGCCGTCTGTGCAGAAATGCAGTGACCGTCCAGCCAGTAGGGTGCCAGCAATACGCTTTTTTCCACCTGCTGCCACAGCGCCATATCGGCACTACCGAGCTGAGCATGGTAATCCGCCACCATATCGGCAGAGACCGCAGCCAGTGGGGTACGTCCATCGCTTTCCGCCTGGGGCGTACTGGTGATGGATTGCCACAGGGCATGGCGGCGCAGGCGATAGCCCAGCGGCGAGTCCGGCTGGCGTTCACATAAAATAGCCGCCACTTTTAACAGCGTGTCGCGCCAGGCTTTGTCGTCGTGACTGTCGATGGCGATCTGTAGAGCCGGAGCACTGGTTTGCGTCATGCTGCTTTCAGACGTGACGGTGGTTTGTGGTGAACTACCGGAGGCCGCCGGAGTGGGGACCGGAGCAGGAGCCGCACGATTAAACGTACGCTGGTACAGGGCAAAAAGATCATCGGTAGCCTGTGCCAGTTCCGGGACGTTATGTGACTGCCAGCACTGCGCCAGTTTCGCCAGTTCACCTAATAGCGCATCGCGCTGCGCTGTGGCGGCGTTCTGTGAAAAGCCTTCAATACCTGTTTCAAAGCGTTTAATGACCTGGCTGGCGAAGCGTTTTTTATGTGCCATATTCTGCGGCGCGGCCACCGCCCAGTAATGTTCCACATACAGTGCCAGCAGGCGCAAGGCCAGAAGCGGATCACCGGCATGTTGCAGGGTTCTCAGCAGATGCGCCAGCAGACGAAAATCCTTACTCTCCGAAGCCAGAATGACCAGCCCCCGGCGCTGGAGTTCCGGGATATCCAGTTGGCTGTGGGCCAGTGAACCCAGTTTGACGATTTCGCCGTCGATATACTCCCAGTCCGGGTTGTCATCTTTTAGCGCCGATGCCTGTTTTTCTTCAGGCAGGTTTTCCAGCAGGTGCGATATCCAGACATTCGGATCGCGTAAGTCCATTGCCATATTTTTATTCTCCCGCCCAGTGGCAGGCGTCGCGTAGCGGCGCAATAACCCGTGCCAGCCCGTCAATGTTAAAGGTCAGCTTTCCGGCTGCGTTGTCTGCGCCGGTATCCACCGTCAGCGTTGTTGCGCCGAACAGTTGCTTAATTTCATCAATCCCGGACAGCCCCCGGCTGGACTCCAGCAGGGTGCCGTTCTCGCGCACAAACCAGTGGCTGCGCAATACCCGGCTGTCGGCATTCAGGGTGACGGCGATATCATGGACATCCAGAGGGTGCACCAGCGCCACCTGCATCCGGGTGATATTGTCCACACAGCTGAACATCAGCACCGGGCGAGGCGGAACATGGCCGATAGCCGGGGTGGTTACCACCACCGTCGGGCGTTCCCCCGGCACCTGCGTCACCAGCAGCTCTGTGGTGTTGCCCTGGCGACGTTTTTCCTGCTCTATGGCACGGGTCCAGGCTTCGCCCACAAAACTGGCTTTGACCAGCGCCCCGTCAAACCCTGACGGGGACAGCGGTTCCAGCAGGCGGTCATAGCAGTCAAGCCGCTCCAGCGCCGCGAACTCCCGCCGACAGGACTGCATGGCCTGTAATGTGGCTGTCGCATCCGGCGGGGTCGCTGTGGCGACGGCTACCGCCACACCGGCCATTGACGATGTTTCTGCGGGCGCGGCACTGGCGGGTAAGCCCGCCATCAGGCCCGCAATAAACCATCCTGTCTGCCGGAAAACGCGCAACCTGCTCATAAAACCGTTTCATCTTCTGTGACGGACTCGTCGTCCAGAGCATCTTCCACATCTGCTGTGAACGTGCCGTCTGCCGCCGACAGCCGAATCCGGGCAATCGCCGTGTTGGCTGCCATCTTCTGCAACAGCAGCAGGGAGAGCGGCGGCAGCATGTCGCCGTCAATGACCGATTCGAGCATCCTCGCGCCGTTTTCCGCTCGGGTGACGCGGCTCATGATTTCGTCCGTCACTTCCGGCTCAATAATCACTTCCGCGCCAAAGCGACTGCGCAGCACGTTATCCAGACGGGTGAGTTTCCCGGCAATAATGGTGGCGAGCGTCTCTTTCGACAACGGCAGGTACGGCACCACTTCCATACGCGCCAGCAGGGCAGGTTTAAAGAAGTCCGCCAGCACCGGATAGAGGGCTTCCTGCATGGTCTCCGGGTCATCGGCGTGTTCGACAATCACCTGGTAGCCAAGGTTGGAGGTGAGGAAGAAGACGATGTTTTTACAGTCAATCAGGCGACCTTCGCCGTCTGCCATCTCGCCCTTGTCAAACGCCTGGTAGAACAGGTTGAGGACATCCGGGTGCGCTTTTTCCACTTCATCGAGTAGCACCACCGAGTACGGTTTCTGGCGAATCGCTTCGGTCAGCACGCCGCCTTCGCCATAGCCAACGTAGCCCGGAGGCGAACCAATCAGGCGTGAAACGGTGTGTTTCTCCTGGAACTCGGACATATTAATGGTGGTCAGGTACTGGCGACCGCCGTAGAGCAGTTCTGCCAGTTGCAGAACGGTTTCGGTTTTACCCACGCCGCTGGGGCCAGCCAGCAGGAACGCGCCGAGCGGGCGTCCCGGGCGGCGCAGGTCGGCGCGTGCAGTCAGCAGATGCTTATGCAGGCTGGCAATCGCCAGATCCTGGCCTTTGATGGTGTCGCCCAGCCATTTCGGCAGGTCGGTGATGACCGACATTTCATTCTGCGACAGGCGGTTAAGCGGAACGCCAGTCCATTCGGCAATCACCGCCGCAATCTGTTTTTTATCGACGTGCGGGGAGACCTGCAACCGGTCGTTATGCAGGGCGTCCAGTTCGGCAGTAAGCTGTGCCAGCCGTTGTACCGGGGAAACTGTTTCAGCGGTCTCTTCCGGCTGTTCGCTGCCAGCTTCATCAGCCGGTTCGGCATCGGTATTATCCTGTTCTGCCTCAGACGGCGTATCCTCCGCGGCATCTGCGTCCGGCAACGACGCCGCATCGTCTTCTGCCATACCCAGTAACTGCTGGCGCAGCGCGATAATTTCCTGTACCAGCGTCTGTTGCTGATGCCAGGCGGCTTCCAGTTCGTCCAGCGCCGTCAGCGTTTCATCATACTGCACCAGCACCTCCGTCATCCGTGAGGTGTCGGTACGCAGCCCGATGCGAAGCTCGCGCTCAAGCTGGCGAATTTCCGCCTCCTGCTGGTGGCTCAGGGTGGTCAGCGCCGAGATTTGCTTCGGTGGCGATGAAAGGTTAATGGCCACGCGGGCGCAGGCAGTATCCAGCACATCAATGGCTTTGTCCGGCAGCTGACGCCCGGAGAGATAACGCTCGCTTAATGTCGCTGCGGCCTGCAAGGCGTCATCATCAATCAGCACGCCATGAGACTGTTCATAGACCGCCGACAGACCGCGCAGAATAATGGTGGCTTCGGCGGCGTTGGGTTCGCTGACCTTCACTAACTGAAAGCGGCGTGACAAAGCTGCATCTTTCTCGAAGTATTTTTTGTACTCGCTCCAGGTGGTGGCGGCGATGGTTTTCAGCTCGCCGCGCGCCAGCGCCGGTTTGAGCAGGTTGGAGATATCCAGCCCGCCCTGCTGGTTGCCCGCCCCAATCAGGGTATGCGCTTCGTCGATAAACAGAATGACCGGTACCGGGGAGGAAATGACCTCCGCCATCAGCCCCTTGAAGCGTTTTTCAAACTCGCCCTTCACCGATGCCCCGGCCTGCAATGCGCCCAGGTCAAGGGTCATGATATCGGTGTTTTTCAGTTTGTCCGGCACCTGGCCTGCCACGATGCGCAGCGCCAGCCCTTCAATCAGCGCGCTTTTACCCACGCCTGCTTCGCCCACCACCACCGGATTGTTTTTACGGCGGCGGCAGAGAATGTCGATCATCAGGTCGATTTCGTGGTCGCGGCACAGTACCGGGTCAAGCCTGCCGTTACGGGCATCTTCGGTCATGTTTTTGGCGTAGCGGGCAAGCAGGGTGTCAGCAGCGTCCGTCAGTGTGCCTGCGCCTTTACCGTCTGCATCCGGAACGACTGATTCCGCCGACTCCTGTGTCCACTGCACAAAGTCCTGTTGCAGACGGTCACGGTTAATGCCGGTCAACAGCCGGGCGGCAGCAGGCGGTATATAACGCAGCGGCGAATGCAGCAGGGCCAGCAGCAACACGCCGCCGCGCAGTTCGCTGTGCTGCATCTCAACCGACGCCAGCAGCCAGCCCTCTTTCAGCCACTCAACCAGCATCGGGGAAAACGCCGGGTAGCTGTCCGCAGAACGGGCGGTTGTGTAGTTCTCCACCGTCAGCGCCTGGCGCAACTCTTCCATGCCAATATCGCCCTGGCGGGTAATAACCCGCAGGTCACTGCGTGGCATGGCGAGCATCTGAATAAGCACATGGCTGACGGTAATTTCCGCTGCCTGCTGGCTCATACATTCAGAGGCGGCCATCTCCAGCGCCTGGCGGGAGAACAGGTTAAGCCGTTTTACCAGCGTGGGAAGATCAATCTGGATCATAAACGTCCTTATCGAAGTAATTTGTTTAGCTGGTGCAGGATGTCCTGCGTCTGGCTGTCCAGCCGCAACAGATAGAACAGGTAAAACAACGCCAGCACGACAACGCCACCACAAAAAATATGTTTAATGGTCAGGCGACTGATGAGCTGATAACGCCCGCCCTGGTTTTTTTTGTCCTGGTGTAACAGCGGGAAAGGGGCATCGCCGCGTAGTTTATGCAGGACGTGGTACAGGCGGCGGTAGATCTGCTCAAATTCCCCCTGATCCTGTGCTGCCACTTTGTAGCGCCCGCGAAATCCCAGAGAAAAACAGAGCCAGAGAAATTCCAGCAGATCCTGGTAACGTTTGGGTTCACGGATCAGGCGCTCCAGCAGGATGAAAACTTTCTCGCCACCCCAGGCTTCGTTGTGGAAATGGACCAGCAATGACTGCTTGATCCACTCGTTCTTGTTCGACCAGCCGTTACCGAGCGCCGCTTCATCAATAAACGTGCAGAGGATGTAGCGAAACGAGATAATCACGCCCGGTTCGTAGCCCTGCTCCTGAAGCAGTTGCTCCACGGCCTGAACATCCGTCACCACCTGAGCAAAAAGATGCTCCGGCATCGTCTGGCTGTTCATGGTTGAAAGGCGCATCACCATACCGAGGAGCGGCGTGGCTGCGTCGATCATCGGATTCAGGCTGTTGCCACGAAGCGCGAGATGGTAGTCGCGCTGGCCTTTTTCGTCGTGTCCGATAAATGGTGGCAGAGACAGTGACTCCTCATCCATCGTCTTACCCTCTTATCGCCCACAGTTGCATATTCAGGTCCGGAAAACTGCCGGAGACATGCAGTGCAACGGCCCCGGCGGCAGCTATTTCAGCCCAGGCCTGGCCGCTTTTGTCGAGTTCGAAATAGCTGAACCCGGAATGGTAGGGAAGCTGGCGGGGAGCCACCATCAGTGCACGCAGAGGAATACCGGGGATCTGCACACTGACCATATTGCGGATTTTTTCCGGCGAGGAAATTTTCGACTGCTGGATAAACTGGCGCTGGATCTGATCGACCGGCATGTTTGCCGCCACGGCCAGCACAAAGGTGGCAGATTGCAGCAGTTCTGTGTCATGGATATCGGCCTGCCAGATACCGTCACGCAGATGCAGCGGCAGATTGACGGCTCTTGGCGACAGTACGGTATGCAGCGCCCGTTTGACTTCCGGTAACAGCGTTTTAAATGTTTTGGTCAGGTCATGATGATCATACACATCAAGCGGACAGGGCAGGCGCGACGGCTCGGTAAAGGTCATCAGTTCACCCAGCAACCCGGCAAGATCAAGGTAGAAATCTTCCGGGTGGAGCTGGGATCGACGAGCGCGATGGGTAAACCGGGTCTGGTTACGGTTAAGTAACTGCAACATCATAAATTCCGCCACATCCGCGATGCCGCTCTGCGCCGGAGAGCCAATGCGGTTTGCCAGATCGCTTGTCCGTCCGCCAATGGCCCCCTGTACCTCTTTGAGATAAACACGCAGTTTCTTACTGACCTGAATATTCTGGCAGGAGGGGATAAAATCGTCATCCAGCGTCAGGGAGCCGTCGGCATGGCGATCGCTGATACGGCAAAGCGGGAGCGTAATATAGGCGCTCATATCTTCTGCACCGCTCATAATGCGCGGCGTCAGTTGACCCAGCGTCAGTGTTCGCGCGTCACCTTCTTCTGAATGCAGATCCCGGACATCGGCATAATTCAGCCGGTAACGCCCGATTCGCCGCCCGTCGCTGATTTCATTTCTCACATCACTGGCGACCGGCAGAGCAAGGTAAATATTGCGGCTTCTTTCGTCCGGAAAATTTTGCGGGTGCAGCGGATCGGGCAGTGCGTCCTGGTCGGGGATAGAAAAGACGGTGCCGTCGGGCAGTGTGCCTGACGCGCTGTCAATCATGATCTTACCCTGCGCCAGCAGTTCATTGTTGAGGGTGAGTTCGGTAAATCCCCAGGATAAATCATTCATGGCCCGGAAACGCTGGTTATCCAGGTAGTCGTTGTAACGCTGCTGTTGCTGGAAATGGTGTGGGCGCATCAGCATCCCTTCCTGCCACATCACCTTGTTGCGGGTGGTTGCCATAATTATTCATCCTCTTTTTTCATTTCGATGCTGCTTTGACGTACATGCACCAGCAGGCGGTAATGGTGGCCGGTTCCTTCCACCGTCTCGATTTGTTTCCATTCAGTGGCCTGGTCATCGGAGAAATAGGCCACGACACCAATAAACTGCGTTTTCTCATCCAGCTTTACCGGCGGCAGGGTTTTGATGGTGTCCGGCAACAGGTTGAAATCCTGGTGGTCGATATAGTTTTTACCCAGCACATCCGGTAGCGGCGTACTGGCTATCTGGTCATAGTCGGCTGCCAGCAATTTTGAGTCGTCAGTCAGGTACACCAGTTGCACATCCACGGCGGCTGATTCACCCTCCGCATTAGTATTGGTGTCCGGTTCGGTCAGCAGGGTGACGGTTATTTCCGAAGGTTGCTCCTTCAGGCTCCCGACCTGGATATCCGGGTTTTTGATCACCTCACTGATTTTTTTCGCCGTTTCGCAGCCGGTTAATATGACGCACATCAGCACGCAGGCCAGAAACGCCTTCCTGTTCATGCTTCCGGCTCCCGCTGTTTTTCACGAAGCACCCGGTCATAGACCTGGGCGTAGACCTCGTTAAACAGCATCTCAAACCCCTGCTGGCGATCGGAGGCCAGCTCTTCGTAATAATGGCTGTACATTTGCCATGCTCCGGCATCATCCAGCGGCTGGCGCAGTTCATGGCTGCGGCGGTACTGCACAAAGCGGCGCAGCAGATTTTGTGGTGAGAAGGCGTCCAGCAGGACACGAAGCGACTCCACAATCGCCGCCCGGTTAGCTTCTTCGTGGTGGCGGACATTGCGCAGGCTTTCACTGACAGCGGCGGGAGCCGCCAGATGTACCGGACTTTTACCTTCGGCAAACATCACGTCGAGCGCGGTGGCGTAATCCATGTTCAGGCGCAGCGGGTTATCTTCCAGCGGGCGCAAATGTTTGTCTGAGAGGCTGTTACGCTGCTGCTGCAAATCAAGCAGACCTTTTATTGCGGCCTGTAACGTGCGTCCGGCCTCCTCCAGAAAATCATCCGCATCGTCGGAATTGCTCACGGTAAGCGAGCCGCCAAGACCGCGCAGTAAGGGGGTGACCGCAAGGTGGCGTTGCGCCATTTCTGCCACAGAGACGTCATCATTACGCTCGCCGGGGCTGGCATAAATGGGCGGCAGATCCATAAACGGCGTATTGATCCCCCCATTACTTGCCGGATCGGACAGCGGTGCCGATGGCCGGACAGCCGCAATGCCTGAAAGCGGATCGCCCGCGGTAATCAGGCTTTCGGACTGAAGTGCCTGGAGTGGATCGGCAGAAAAACCGTTTACCACGGTGTCTGCAAGCTGATGCCGGTGAGTCATTCCCGGATAGTGTGGCGCACCCTCCGTTGACAGCAGGGTATCCGTGAGCATATCGCGATTGGTGACGATGGTTTCGGGAGTGGCCATTTCCTCATCGTAATGGGGGATATCTCCCCGGTTCAGATGAACCCTCACCATCAGACGCCCTATCTGGATCTCATCGCCCTGGCGCAGCTGTATCAGGTCTGATGTTGCTGTGACTTTTGCCTGGTTCAGCCACAGTTGTGCCGTCTGCGGGCGCAGACAAAATGTGCCATCGTGCAGGATAACGGTAAAGGCCTGAGCCGGAATGCTCTGCTGACGATCCTGTACCGACCAGTGGCATTCGGGGCCATGGCCGACATTTCCCTGCTGCGTGAACAGACAGCGCGCCGCCCGCCCGCTTTCCAGCTCACTGCCGTTAATGACCTGCAATGAAAGCGTCTGTAGTTTCTCTTCCGGCATATTCTGCTCCGTGATTATCATAATTTACGACCGTACCCTGATGGTGACTGAGGGTCGTTCTTCCGGTGTGCCGAGGAAGCTGGTCCAGCCCAGCAGCGCACTTTTGTTATCGCCCAGGCGCATTGCGCCCACCTGCTCCGGTGCCAGCCCCAGATGTAAGTCCCAGGCAAGCTGATCGCGCAGGATGAAGGACACAAACATCGTCAGTGGCAGGAAGTTTTCGCCGGACGGCAGAAAAGAGAGGAGCTGTTTTCGGGTCAGGCTGGTAATACTGAGCTGGAATTTTCCGCTGAGATCGGGCACCCGTGTACCCAGAACAAAGTTGCCCAGTACCGATCTTCCGGCCAGTTTTTCGCCATTTTTAAGGGAATAGCTCCCCAGGCTGTTTTGCTGATCCGGTTCAATATCCACCTTGCGACGTTGCCAGTTTTGCAGCGTCACGTCTGACAAGTCAAAACAGTGTGACACCAGGCCGCAGATGATTTCCGGGGATCGTCCCGGATTTGCCAGGATCCCGGAATACGCCAGCATTTTGCTGTGATTAATCGCCAGCTTATCGCGAAGCTGGCGGTGGCCCAGCCCGACAAGGGAGTACATGCGCTGCGAGAACGCATCCACACCGCCGTTACGAAAACTGATGTGATAGCGGTACTTACGCCAGATATGCCAGACAAACTGGGTCAGGCGGTGGCTGAACATATCCAGAAAATCGCCTACCGGACTTTGTTCATGTACCGCTTTCCAGGCCAGGTGATCCAGGTAATAACCGGGGAGAGGCGACTGGCTCCCCTGTAACCCCATAAAGGTGGTGGTCATCCTGAATGCCCCTGACGTATCCCGTTTCAGCCCACTGATATCACTGCACGGGAAGGCAAGGCTGGCATCGGCGCTGAAACGCAGGGTTTCCTGTGCCGGATCATCGCGCAGGGATAATTCCGGTGTCCCCTTTTCACCCTGTGCCAGGCGGTGCAACAGCTCCGCCATCGCAAAAAAATTGTAAGAGCAGGCGTTATGGAAAACCTGTGCCAGCGGATCATTCTGCTCTTTATCTGCCGGGGGATGTCCCGGACTCAGATAAGAGGATGCTGCCCGGTTCTTTCCGTCCATTTCCATGTCTCCTGGCTTTCTGTGTTCACAACGGTCAGCATGTGGAATGAGTTAACGCTGGCGTACAGCGACAGAAAATGCGAAAGCACCGTACCGAGCAGATACATTTCCCCTTCACAGACAAACGGCTCCGGGTGCAGATACAGCGTGGAGGCCAGCCCCCGGACGGGAATGCCCGTAAACAGGCGATCGACAGGGCGGGTATCCAGACGCTCAATGGCATCCAGCTTTTGTTGTGACAGCCGCGCCGTCTGCGGATGATGGATTGCGTGGCGATCAAAGTTGGCGATGACCTGCTTCAGCGCGTCCGTATCTAGTAATGACAGATAATTCAGGTTCATGGCGGAGAGCAGGGACCAGTGCAGGCTGCCATCAATGACCGGCCAGAGCGGTTGCGTCGGGCGGGTAATGTTGCGAAATGAAGCAACAGCCGCATTTTTACCGGTTGTGCCGGTGATATCGCCGGAACGAATTTGTGACGGAAGCTCACGGTTGGTACAGGTCAGCGATACCGAAACCACTTCATTACTGAGCAGCGATTCGTCTGACGGATAACTGCCATCAGCATGTATAAAAGCAAGGGTATGATCAAAGCCGCGATGGAACAGGGATGTTTTGGTCCGGTGATGCCAGTACACCACTTCCCGCTTCCGGCTGTATTCCATCTGATGGCTGAAACTTTCAAAGGCAGGCCACTGGCGCGCGGCCTGCGTCGAAACAGGACGCCCCAGATCTTTTTTCCTGAACATATCCTGCACCTGGCTCACCACGCCGTTAACGGAAAAGACATCGTAATGTTCCGGATAGTGGCGGCTGGGAACCAGCGGATAGTCTGCCCGCCGGTTGTCCAGCGTGATGGCTTCTGCATGGTGGATAAATAAATTAATGGCAGGTGCGCAATACAGGCGCAGAGAATCGCGGCGCAGCCGGATGTCCACGGGCAATGGGCGCGAAAAACGCAGTTGCAGGGTAAAGGATTCAGCCTGCAATCCGTCAGGCAACGCCGGGCAACCACAAAGATCAAAAAAGAGAAACGCATCCGGGTAACAGAAATACTCCTGAAGGATCCGGTAGCCGCTGTGGACGTTTTTCGGCCAGGGCAGCATGGCATCCTGCGGCTCAAAACCGACAGCTTTCAGCATAAACTCAGGCAGGCGAATATGCTGTTCACCCACAGTCAGGTCGGCACCCTGCAAGTATTCACAGAACCATAAATAAAGCTGGTCACGGGTATAGTTGTCGTCATTGCCGAGCCAGAAGCGAAGTTTGTTCAGATCCAGCGTGCGGAAGTCCGTTCCCGGTGCGACCGAAAAGGTGATGTTGATAACACCATTACGGGTCGTACTGCGGTTTTCAATCTGCTCCAGGCGAACGGGCAGCAGCCAGATATCCCGGCAGAGGGTGAAGGTACAGGGAGGCGGCTCCTCCTTTTTAGCATCGGAGGGCAGCACTTCATCGACTCTGATTTCCCCGGCGTTGGTTGTAAACTGCTCATTACGGGGGATTAACACCGGCACAGAAGACTTATCCATATCCGGCGTATATTCAATAAGGGTCATTGCCGGAACCGGACGCAGGTAATTAGGCCACAGCATCTTAATAAGCCCGTGCGTCAGTTCTGGGAATTCATCCTCAATTTTCTGGCGGAGATTGCCGGTAAGAAAAGCCACGCCTTCCAGCAGGCGTTCAATATCCGGATCCGCATCTTTTTCGGCCAGGAAGCGGGCCAGATGGGGTTTTTCCGTTGCCAGCAGCTTGCTGAGCTGGCGCAGGTAATCGAGTTCTTCCCGGAAATAGCGTTCTTCAAATTCCATCTGTCAGTCCACCCGGTAATGCTGGCTGCCATTCGGTGCCATATCAAATTCAAGCACTTCATGCGTTTCGTTAAATGTCACCCAGGCTGTAATATGAAACGTCATATCCAGCGGGCTGGCGGCGGATGAAACCACAGCCTGCACTTCAGCGTGTGAGATCCGGGGTTCATAGCGTTCTATACATTGCGCGATGGCCCGACTCATTGATTGGCGGAAGTTTTCAGCCCCTTCCGGTTCATCAATGCCCAGTTCAGGCGCACCCCGGCAACTACCGGACCGGGTATTAAGAATGTTTCGCAGGTTCTGGCGAATGGACTGCCTGAGTGCATGAATACTGCTTCCCTGCCGGTTTCTGGCCGGTGAGGCTTCCATACGCTCAAAAAGAGAACCTGTGGTTCTTTCCCGATCCGGTATCATGGCGTGTTACTCCCTGTCTAACCGGCCAACCAGGGAAAGCTCAAAGTTTGCCCCCATAAATTTAAAATGGGGCCGCACGCTCAGCGCGACCTGGTACCAGCCGGGTTCGCCTTCCACATCCATAACCTCAACTTTGGCAGCGCGCAGAGGTTTACGGCTGCGCACGTCCGCAGGCGGGTTTTCCTGGTCGGCAACATACTGACGGATCCAGGTATTAAGCTCTCTTTCTAAGTCGCTCCTTTCTTTCCATGACCCCAGTTGTTCACGCTGCAACACCTTGATGTAGTGCGCTAACCGGTTGATGATGAAGAGATAAGGAAGCTGCGTACCCAGCTTATAGTTGGTTTCTGCGTCTTTGCCCGGAAAGTGCTTCGGTTTTTGTACCGAGTTTGCAGAGAAAAAGGCTGCATTATCAGAGTCTTTACGCATGGTAAGGGTGATAAAACCCTCTTCAGCCAGTTCAAATTCGCGGCGATCGGTGACCAGCACCTCGGTTGGGATTTTGGCCTGAATCTGACCCATCGTTTCGAACAGATGCACCGGCAGATCTTTCACTGCGCCGCCGCTTTGCGGACCGATGATATTTGGACACCAGCGGTATTTGGCAAAACTGTCTGCGACATTGCACGCCAGCATCCAGGCCGTATTACCCCACAGATAATCTTCGTGGTTCCGGCTGACATCTTCGTGATAGTTAAAGTTCTTAACAGGGTTATCTGTTGGTGAATAAGGCTGGCGAAGCAGGAAGCGGGGTGCCGTAAGCCCTAAATAGCGCGAATCTTCCGAGTCACGCAGGGCGCGCCATTTGGTGTAGGCCGGACCTTCAAAGATGGCATAAAGATCTTTGATATTAGGCAGTTCGGTCCACGAGTTCAGCCCCATAAATTCCGGGGAAACGGAGGACAGGAACGGTGCGTGCGCCATTGCGCCCACGGCACTGACGTATTGCAGCAGTTTCATGTCAGGCGCGGTATTTTTGAACTCATAAGCGCCCAGCACGGCAGCGATGGGTTCACCGCCAAACTGTCCGAAACCGGACGAATAAACGTGCTTATAAAATCCGGACTGAATAATTTCTGGCGCAAACTCAAAGTCTTCCAGAAGTTCCTGCTTGGTGACATGAAGCACGTTGACCTTGATGTTTTCACGGAAATCAACGCGATCCACCATGGTTTTCAGTGAGCGCCAGAACGACTCGACCTGCTGAAAGGCAGGCGCATGGATGATGACATCCATCTGGCGGCTGATGCGTTCATCAATATCTGCAATCATGCTGTCCACGGCCAGTTTATTGACCGGTTCGGCAGATGCAGTGGATTGCAGGATGCTGGCAATAAAGGCTGTCACACCCTGGCGGGCAACGTCATAACCTTCCGAACCGGGCTGAATACGGGTCTGTGCCATGATTTGATCAAGCAGCGACGATGCCTGCTCAGGCTGCCCGGCATGACTGGAAACGAGTTCCTCTTCCTGTAAAGACATACTGAAAATCCTTCTGTTTTAGCTGTGTTTCTGAAACCGGCTTTTCGCCGTCAGTGAAGTACGCGCTGCCAGTGCGACGCGCTCTGCTGAAACTCACAAAAATGGATAATCTCATCCAATAGATCACTGATACGGCGATCCAGTGTTGTAATCAGCGCAGCCACACCATCCTGGTTGATTTCAACGGACGGGCTGAAACATACCTGGTAAACCACCTGCAGAACGTCTGCAACAGAGAGGTGGTATGTCCCGGAGATATTTTTGTGTGCCGTCATGCCTGGATAACCCTGTTTAATGAAATAGTAGTGGTTATTTATTGCTCACCTGGCCGATTTCTTTGAGCAACTGCTCGCGGGACTCTTCATTTTCCAGCAATGCCTGGAGCTGGGTACGGAATGCCGGAAGGTTACCCATCGGCCCCTTCAGTGCAGTCAGTGCTTCACGCAGTTCCAGCAATTTATTCACTTCCGGAACCTGCCGGGCCACGCTATCTGGTGAAAAATCATCCAGTGACTTGATATTCAGCGCCACATTCAGTTCATCGTCCGTTGTGCTTCCCTTCAGCGTGGCGGGGACGGTAAAATTGAGGCCAATGGCTGCTTCAGCCATCACTGCACCGAAATTGTGCTTGTTAACGGAAACTGCCTGACGTTCATCCAGTGGGGATGTTTCCTGCGTATTTCCGGTATCGCCGACAACGAGCATGTTAAGCGGAAGTTCCACTTCAGCCGTCTGGCCATCTGTTTTTGGGACATACGATATATTAATACGCTCGCGAGGCGCGACGCTGCCTTCAAATTTTTTGCTCATAAAAGTGATCCGTCATGTTATCTCGTACAGGCCATGAACACGGCATATTTGTACCGCAAAAAAATATCGGCAATGCCGCCATAATGGCGGTGAAAATAAAATCACCACTCCTTCATCACCCCGCATTTTACGCTTAAAAATAAATAAGAAAAGGACTTTTTATCGATCGTAAAGAGGGGTATTCTGCAAGCGTTAAATAGATTTTGTGAACCTGTGCAATTCGCGCCAGGTGTATTATGGTAATAATTTAAATATAGAGTTTTTGTGTAAATTATTGAAATATATAATAATTTCATTAAACATAAGCTAATCTAATGATTGCTTGTTTATATATTTGTTTTGTGATTGATTAAGTGGGTATTTTTAAGGAATATCTCAAAAATTATCAAAACGATAATTCAGAAAGGATAAATGCAATATTTATTCATGATTCAGCTTTGGCCATTTTATGGAGGCAATACGGACTTTGAACAGTTGGGTATGGTTATCCAGATATATATTATTAACTTATTGCTGAATAAGAGATTTAATGATTTTAAAAATAGTTTTTACGACAACCGTAAATTCTAGCTCGGTTTGTATGTAAAAAATACTGAAAAATGATGCGGTTCCGTGAAGTGAGCTGCATCTGCCTGTCTGGGATTAACGGCAGGTCATTGTAAGTAGTAATTAACCACGTTAACAAGGAGTTTACAAATGCCAACACCGTGTTATATCTCCATCACTGGTCAGACCCAGGGAAATATTACTGCAGGTGCATTTACCGCTGATTCTGTCGGCAACATCTATGTGCAGGGGCACGAAGACGAGATGCTGGTGCAGGAATTCCTGCATAACGTTACTGTCCCGACCGATCCTCAGTCCGGCCAGCCTGCGGGTCAGCGTGCTCACAAGCCGTTCATTTTTACCGTGGCGCTGAACAAAGCTGTTCCGCTGATGTACAACGCACTGGCCTCCGGCGAAATGCTGCCAACCACTGAACTTCACTGGTGGCGTACCTCTGTGGAAGGCAAACAGGAGCATTATTTCACCACCCGCCTGACCGATTCGACGATTGTCGATATGAAACTGCATATGCCGCATTGCCAGGATCCGGCGAAACGCGAGTTCACCCAGTTGCTCGAAGTTTCACTGGCCTACCGCAAAATAGAGTGGGAACACGTCAAGTCTGGCACCTCCGGTGCCGACGACTGGCGCGCACCGCTGGAAGCATAAGTTAAGCCAACAGCATCCGGCTATCAGGCCGGATGCTGTTTTTGTATTACGCCGTAAAAAGAAAGGTTGTCAGTAAGGGGTTACGTTCACGGGAGATGGCGGATGCCGGAAACTTCGGCGGTAGCGTGCCTGAATGCAAGCGTAACACTGTACTGTCACAGCCGCTTTAACAGCGAACTGTAGTGGTCAAGTAATATTGGCCACGGTTTTACAGTAAAAACGGTATCTGTTCTCTGATTCTTCCGGCGTCAACCCACCGTTGTAATGGTGAGGCCTGACGCTATTGTAATAATTCAGGATATAACCGCTAATTTGT
>DXKH01000079.1 GCA_019415335.1 Citrobacter sp.
GGCCTGCATATCCCCGCCTAATGCTTTAACGGCACAGGCAGAAATCACGCCTTCTGGCGCACCGCCGATGGTGTACATCACATCGTAAGGATTATCCTGCCAGCAGGTCAGCACGCTGGCGGCGACATCGCCATCCGGCAGGGCAAAAACCTTCACGCCCAGCTGTGTTGCTTCCTCAATTGCGGCACTCAGGCGCGGTTTATCCAGCGTAACCATACGCAGCTTGTCCAGCGGTTTGCCTAACGCTTTCGCCACGTTGCGCAAGTTGTCCGCCAGAGGCATGGACAGATCAATCGCGCCCGCCGCCAGCCGATTAACAACCAGTTTTTTCATATACATATCGGGCGCGTGTAGCAGGCTACCTCGTGGGGCGAAGGCCATCACCGCCAGCGTATTGCTCTGCCCCATCGCCACCATCCGGGTGCCTTCAATCGGGTCAACCGCGATATCGACTTCTGGCCCATCGCCTTTGCCCACATCTTCGCCAATCCACAGCATCGGCGCATGGTCAATTTCTCCTTCGCCGATAACCACTTGCCCACGAAAAGCGACGTCGTTTAATGCCTGGCGCATCGCGGTGACCGCAAGGCCATCAATTTTATTTTTGTCGCCACAGCCGGTTTGCGGCCAGGCAGCCAACGCTGCCTGTTCCGTAACGCGAAATAATGACCACGCCAGGGACATCATTGCGCGGCCTCCCCAATATCAACGCCAAATTGTGCCAGCAGATATTTCTCGGCCTGTTCATTCCAGATGCCGTGCGTTTTCTCAACCAGCCGCGCCAGCTCTTTAAACAGCGGATCGGTTTTGCCTTTTTCGGCAAAATCGGCAATGGCGGTCAGCGGCATGGTCACGCCGTTATAAATGAGTTTTTTACCGCCAGGGATATCCGGCAGATTGAGCACGGTTTCTGGCACCGCATCCAGGCCACCGATATGGGTCACCATAAACGACGGCTGTAACTGCCCCGTGGCGCTAAGGGCAATCGCCTCTTTCATGTCGTCCGTGGAACCGCCGGACGTGCCGACAATGTGCGTACTGTTGTAATGGACGTTGTAGAAATTAAACGGCACTTTGAAGTTTTTATCCGTCGGACCGGCAAAGAAGTTCAGGCAGCCATCTTCAGCCAGTAATTCATCAGCCATCTCGACGACTGAAGGCACCGCTGCATAGACAAATACGTCATCAAATCCGGCATCATCCGTCAGCGCCCGCAGCGTCTGGACCGGATCGCTCATCCCTTTGGTATTCATATACACCAGCTCAATGCCTTTACTGGCCGCCAGTTCCACCGGCAGCAGCTTTTGTACCTGCGTCAGGCGTTTGTCGTCGATATCGACTACCACCACCCGCGCCGGTTGTATGCCGCCGTTAATGGCGTAATCGATAGCGCCAATGCCCATCGGGCCAGCACACGCCAGCAGGGCAATATTGCCGCCAGGTTTGACGCCCATACGATGCTCATAAACATATTGCGTGGTGTGATAATTGGCATGATAAGCGCCAATAATGCAGCACATCGGTTCCGCCAGCGAGGCCGCAGCAAAATAAGAGCCGTGATACGGTAATACACAGCCTAAATTAATCGCGATTTCGGGAATAATCATATAGGTGGCGTTACCGCCAAAATATTCGTAGCTGTAGCCCGCTGAATACCCGCCTGGTAACCCCATCGCCGGTTGCAATACAAAACGCTGGCCTTTTTTATATTTGCCAGTGAGATTTTTACCCACGTCAACAATAACCCCAGCACATTCATGCCCGGTAATAACCGGATGATTTTCTAAATCGTCGGGGACGCGTTTATGTTCACTACCAAGCAACGCCGCTTTCCAGGTCGATAAACAGACGCTGTCAGAAATTACACTCACTAACAGTTCATTATCAGTAATTTCTGGCAGTTCAAATTCGCGCAGACGGACATCCCGCTTGCCATAAATAGCAGCAACTTTGGTTTTCATTTTTACCTCTGTAATCAGTGTTTATGTTCAGCGGTTAATTGATTAAATAAAGTGTCGAGTTTTGGATCGCCAATATAGTTATTAATCAATATCAGTGGTTTATCCGTCACACGTTTCACGCGCCCTTCCAGACTGGCGTGAGTAACGACGATATCCGCATCCGCAGGCACGTTTTCTATGGCGTAATGTTTTACTTCTATTGCCAGCCCCGCTTTTTCCAGGCGTTTACGGAAGGTGGTTGCGCCCATCGCACTGGAGCCCATCCCTGCATCGCAAACAAAGGCAATACGCTTAACACGGCTTAACGAGAATGCACCTTCTTGTTTCATCGCCTTAACCGCATTGGCTGACTCGGTAAACTCATCTTCGCTCTTCGTTTCCACCGTTTTTTCCATCTTCAGTATCAGCGAAGTGATAGCAAAGGACACCAGGGTACCTACCGTAACACCGGCAATTGTCGCCAGGAACGAGCCTTTCGGCGTCAGTGCCAGGTAAGCAAAGATAGACCCCGGACTTGGGCCAGCCACCAGACC
>DXKH01000008.1 GCA_019415335.1 Citrobacter sp.
CGGTCACCAGACCCGTTACTGGAACCCGAAAATGAAGCCGTTCATCTTCGGTGCGCGTAACAAAGTTCACATCATCAACCTTGAGAAAACTGTACCGATGTTCAACGAAGCTCTGGCTGAACTGAACAAGATTGCTTCTCGTAAAGGTAAAATCCTTTTCGTTGGTACTAAACGCGCTGCAAGCGAAGCGGTGAAAGACGCTGCTAACAGCTGCGACCAGTTCTTCGTGAACCATCGCTGGCTGGGCGGTATGCTGACTAACTGGAAAACCGTTCGTCAGTCCATCAAACGTCTGAAAGACCTGGAAACTCAGTCTCAGGACGGTACTTTCGAAAAGCTGACCAAGAAAGAAGCGCTGATGCGTACTCGTGAGCTTGAGAAACTGGAAAACAGCCTGGGCGGTATCAAAGACATGGGCGGTCTGCCGGACGCTCTGTTCGTTATCGATGCTGACCACGAGCACATTGCTATCAAAGAAGCAAACAACCTGGGTATTCCGGTATTTGCTATCGTTGATACCAACTCTGATCCGGACGGTGTTGACTTCGTTATCCCGGGTAACGACGACGCAATCCGTGCTGTTAGCCTGTACCTGGGCGCTGTCGCTGCAACCGTTCGTGAAGGCCGTTCTCAGGATCTGGCTTCCCAGGCGGAAGAAAGCTTCGTAGAAGCTGAATAATAAGGCTTGATAACTTCCCTGAGATAGTTCGAGTTG
This sequence comes from Citrobacter sp., assembly GCA_019415335.1. The sequence continues at coordinate 716 of DXKH01000008.1, forward strand.
CAGGAAGGCGGCAAGCTCGAGAACTCCCGGGAGCTTACATCAGTAAGTGACTGGGATGAGCGAGCGAAGACAACGCACCTGCGGCTCGGAATATGAAGGGGAAGAGCCCTTATAAACCAGGTAGTATCATGTTTGGTTAGGGGGCCTGTATATGGCCCCCTTTTTCACTTTTAAATCTGTGCGGTTTGACGCCGGGCAGATCAAATCTTCCGAGGATTTTAGAATGGCTGAAATTACCGCATCCCTGGTAAAAGAGCTGCGTGAGCGTACTGGCGCAGGCATGATGGATTGCAAAAAAGCACTGACTGAAGCTAATGGCGACATCGAGCTGGCAATCGAAAACATGCGTAAGTCCGGCGCTATCAAAGCGGCGAAAAAAGCAGGCAACGTTGCTGCTGACGGCGTAATCAAAACCAAAATCGACGGCAACATCGCTTTCATTCTGGAAGTTAACTGCCAGACTGACTTCGTTGCTAAAGATGGTGGTTTCCAGGCATTTGCTGACAAAGTGCTGGATGCTGCTGTTGCCGGCAAAATCACTGACGTTGAAGTACTGAAAGCGCAGTTCGAAGAAGAGCGCGTTGCATTGGTTGCGAAAATCGGTGAGAACATCAACATCCGCCGTATCGCTTCCCTGGAAGGCGACGTTCTGGGTAGCTATCAGCACGGTGCGCGCATCGGTGTTCTGGTTGCCGCTAAAGGCGCTGACGAAGAGCTGGTTAAACAGCTGGCAATGCACGTTGCTGCAAGCAAGCCTGAATTTGTTAAGCCGGAAGACGTGTCTGCTGAAGTGGTAGAAAAAGAATACCAGGTTCAGCTGGACATCGCGATGCAGTCTGGTAAGCCGAAAGAAATCGCAGAGAAAATGGTTGAAGGCCGCATGAAGAAATTCACCGGCGAAGTTTCTCTGACGGGTCAGCCTTTCGTTATGGAGCCGAGCAAGTCTGTTGGTCAGCTGCTGAAAGAGCACAACGCTGACGTGACTGGCTTCATCCGCTTCGAAGTGGGCGAAGGCATCGAGAAAGTTGAGACTGACTTTGCAGCAGAAGTTGCTGCGATGTCCAAGCAGTCTTAATTGTCGAAAAGGAGCCGCCTGAGGGCGGCTTCTTTTTGTCACCCGTCACGCAAAAATCAGTATGACTCTTATTTCGTTGTACTGAGTAGCGACATATCATTGTCGCCAGAATTTACCCCCATTTTTAATCGTTGACAGTCTCAGGAAAGAAACATGGCTACCAATGCAAAACCCGTCTATAAACGCATTCTGCTTAAGTTAAGTGGCGAAGCTCTGCAGGGTTCGGAAGGCTTCGGTATTGACGCAAGCATACTGGATCGTATGGCTCAGGAAATCAAAGAACTGGTTGAACTGGGTATTCAGGTTGGTGTGGTGATTGGTGGCGGTAACTTGTTCCGTGGTGCTGGTCTGGCGAAAGCGGGTATGAACCGCGTTGTGGGCGACCACATGGGCATGCTGGCCACCGTAATGAACGGCCTGGCAATGCGCGATGCGCTTCACCGCGCCTATGTGAACGCCCGCCTGATGTCCGCCATTCCACTGAATGGCGTATGCGACAACTACAGTTGGGCAGAGGCTATCAGCCTGCTGCGTAATAACCGCGTGGTTATCCTCTCTGCGGGTACCGGTAATCCTTTCTTCACCACGGACTCTGCGGCGTGCCTGCGTGGCATTGAAATCGAAGCCGACGTGGTGCTGAAAGCGACGAAAGTCGATGGCGTCTTTACTGCCGATCCGGCGAAAGATCCTTCGGCCACCATGTATGAGCAACTGACCTACAACGAAGTGCTGGATAAAGAGCTGAAAGTGATGGATCTGGCCGCGTTTACGCTGGCGCGTGACCATAAGTTGCCGATTCGTGTCTTCAACATGAACAAGCCAGGCGCACTGCGTCGCGTGGTCATGGGTGAAAAAGAAGGCACGTTAATTACGGAATAATTCCCGTAATGTAGAAATCGGGGTAAGATTCCGCGTTAATATCGCGGGCTTACCCGTAATATTTTAATCAGGGCTATACTAAGCACACCTCTACAGGTGTACTGTCTGGTCTGACTGAGACAAGTTTTCAAGGATTCGTAACGTGATTAGCGATATCAGAAAAGATGCTGAAGTACGCATGGAAAAATGCGTAGAAGCGTTCAAAAACCAAATCAGCAAAATACGCACGGGTCGTGCTTCTCCCAGCCTGCTGGATGGCATTGTCGTGGAATATTACGGCACGCCTACGCCGCTGCGTCAGCTGGCAAGCGTAACGGTAGAAGATTCCCGTACCCTGAAAATCAACGTGTTTGACCGCTCCCTGAGCCCGGCCGTTGAGAAAGCGATTATGGCTTCTGACCTCGGTCTGAACCCGAGTTCTGCGGGTAGCGATATTCGCGTTCCACTGCCTCCGCTGACGGAAGAACGTCGTAAAGATCTGACCAAAATCGTTCGTGGTGAAGCTGAACAGGCGCGTGTTGCCGTTCGTAACGTCCGCCGTGACGCAAACGACAAAGTGAAAGCACTGCTGAAAGACAAAGAGATCAGCGAAGATGACGATCGCCGTTCTCAGGACGACGTGCAGAAAATGACTGACGCCGCTATTAAGAAAGTGGATGCGGCGCTGGCAGATAAAGAAGCAGAACTGATGCAGTTCTGATTCATCTGTACGCTCAAAACGCCGCTCAGAAGATCGTTTAGGATCGGCTGGCGGCGTTTTGCTTTCCATCTGTCTCATTTTTCGGACATTTCATGAAGCAATTAACCATTCTGGGCTCGACCGGCTCTATCGGTTGCAGCACGCTGGACGTGGTGCGCCATAACCCTGAGCACTTTCGCGTTATCGCGCTGGTGGCAGGTAAAAATGTCAGCCGTATGGTGGAGCAGTGCCTGGAATTCTCCCCCCGTTATGCCGTGATGGATGATGACGCCAGCGCGCGCCTCCTCAATGCCTCGCTGAAACAGCATGGTAGCCAGACGGAAGTGCTGAGCGGGCAACAGGCAGCTTGCGATATGGCAGCGCTTGATGAGGTCGATCAAGTCATGGCTGCCATTGTGGGCGCCGCAGGCCTGCTGCCAACGCTTTCCGCGATTCGTGCGGGGAAAACGATTCTGCTGGCAAACAAAGAATCTTTGGTGACCTGTGGACGCCTGTTCATGGACGCGGTGAAGCACAGTAAAGCCCAACTTTTGCCGGTAGACAGCGAACATAACGCTATTTTTCAGAGTATGCCCCAACCCATTCAGCACAATCTGGGATACGCTGACCTGGAGCAGAATGGCGTAATGTCCGTTTTGCTTACCGGGTCTGGTGGCCCGTTCCGGGAAACGCCGCTGCATGAACTGGTGTCGATGACGCCCGATCAGGCATGCCGTCATCCGAACTGGTCGATGGGACGTAAAATCTCCGTCGACTCAGCCACTATGATGAATAAAGGTCTGGAATACATTGAAGCGCGTTGGTTGTTTAACGCCAGTGCCCGCCAGATGGAAGTGCTGATTCACCCGCAATCGGTGATTCACTCAATGGTGCGTTATCAGGACGGCAGCGTTCTGGCGCAACTGGGTGAACCGGATATGCGTACGCCTATCGCTCATACGATGGCCTGGCCGAATCGCGTAACTTCTGGCGTGGAGCCGCTTGATTTCTGCAAACTCAGCGCGTTGACGTTTAGCGCGCCGGATTACCAACGCTACCCGTGCCTGAAACTGGCGATGGCGGCGTTTGAGCAGGGGCAGGCCGCCACAACCGCGCTGAATGCAGCGAATGAAATTGTCGTTGCTGCATTTCTTGCTGAAGAAATACGCTTTACCGATATTGCCGATCTCAATTTAGCCGTGCTGGAGCAGATGGATCTCCAGGAACCCCAGAGCGTCGATGACGTACTGAGGGTGGATGCGATTGCACGAGAAGTCGCCAGAAAACAAGTGATGCGACTCGCAAGCTGAGGATTATCCTCCTGGAGGAGATCGTGCTATTTGTTAGCGTTGTGCTTCAGTGATATAGTCTGCGCCACCTGATCGCAGGTATTTGGCTTTTTTCGGTCAGGTAAGCCGTGGTTTGACACGGCTTTTTTGTGGATGCACAAAATCATTCAGGTTGCATCAAGGCGACAAGTGAATGAGTTCCCGGGAACATACAAATCGTATGTGACTGGGGCGAATGATCACCGCCAACGAAGAGGCAGCCTGAAGGATGAAGAGCAAAAGGCTTCAGTATTCCTGAGTACCGCTAAATCCTTTCAGGGACTATAAACGCGTTATGTTGTCTGCAACTCAACCAGTAAGCGAAAATTTGCCTGCACATGGCTGCCGTCATGTTGCGATCATTATGGATGGCAATGGTCGCTGGGCGAAAAAGCAAGGGAAGATTCGCGCATTTGGGCATAAGGCCGGAGCGAAATCCGTCCGCCGTGCCGTTTCTTTTGCTGCCAACAATGGTATTGATGCGTTAACGCTGTATGCCTTTAGTAGTGAAAACTGGAACCGACCGGCGCAGGAAGTGAGTGCGTTAATGGAGCTATTTGTGTGGGCGCTTGATAGTGAAGTTAAAAGCCTGCATCGCCATAACGTCCGCCTGCGCATTATTGGCGACACCAGTCGATTTAACGCGCGTTTGCAAGAACGTATTCGTAAGTCTGAAGCGCTTACCGCCCAGAATACCGGGCTGACGCTGAATATTGCGGCGAATTACGGCGGACGTTGGGACATTGTCCAGGGAGTCAGGCAACTGGCAGAACAGGTGCAGGAAGGTTTACTGCGTCCTGATCAGATTGATGAAGACATGCTCAACCAACAAATCTGTATGCATGAGCTGGCTCCGGTGGATTTAGTAATTAGGACTGGGGGAGAGCATCGAATCAGTAACTTTTTGCTTTGGCAAATTGCCTATGCCGAACTTTACTTTACAGATGTTCTCTGGCCCGATTTCGATGAACAAGACTTTGAAGGTGCACTGCATGCCTTTGCTAATCGAGAGCGCCGTTTCGGCGGCACCGAGCCCGGTGATGACAAAGCCTGATGGGGGTCGCTTTTGCTGAAGTATCGCCTGATTTCTGCTTTCGTTTTAATACCCGTGGTCATCGCGGCGTTGTTTCTGCTGCCGCCGGTGGGGTTTGCCATTGTGACGCTGGTTGTTTGTATGCTGGCCGCGTGGGAATGGGGACAATTTAGCGGTTTTGCCACGCGCACGCAGCGCGTCTGGCTGGCGGTACTGTGTGGGTTATTGCTCGCACTGATGCTGTTTCTGCTGCCTGAATATCATCATAATATTCATCAGTCGCTGGTCGAGGTCTCATTGTGGGCATCGTTGGGTTGGTGGGGCGTTGCATTAGTGCTGGTGTTTTTTTACCCAGGCTCGGCGACGATCTGGCGTAATTCGAAGACATTACGCATAATTTTTGGCGTGCTCACGATTGTTCCCTTCTTCTGGGGAATGCTGGCACTGCGTGCCTGGCACTATGACGAGAATCATTACAGTGGCGCAATATGGCTGCTCTATGTCATGATCCTGGTCTGGGGAGCGGATTCCGGGGCATATATGTTTGGCAAGCTGTTTGGCAAACATAAACTGGCACCAAAAGTGTCGCCGGGGAAAACCTGGCAGGGCTTTTTTGGGGGCCTTGCCACGGCCGCCGTTATCTCCTGGGGTTACGGCATGTGGGCGAATCTGGATGTTGCGCCTGTCACCTTATTAATCTGCTCTATTGTCGCTGCACTGGCTTCTGTGCTGGGCGATCTGACCGAGAGCATGTTTAAGCGTGAAGCAGGAATTAAAGACAGCGGTCATTTGATTCCAGGACACGGTGGTATTCTGGACCGTATTGACAGCCTGACGGCGGCAGTACCGGTCTTTGCTTGCCTGTTGTTACTGGTATTCAAAACGCTTTAACGGAAGGTTTTATGCTGAGTATTCTCTGGAATCTGGCTGCATTCATTGTCGCACTGGGTGTGTTGATCACCGTGCATGAATTTGGTCATTTCTGGGTTGCCCGGCGCTGCGGTGTCCGTGTCGAGCGCTTTTCCATTGGATTTGGTAAAGCGCTCTGGCGCCGTACCGATCGGTCCGGGACCGAATATGTCATCGCCCTAATCCCTCTGGGCGGCTATGTCAAAATGCTGGATGAGCGCGCGGAACCGGTGATCCCGGAGCTGCGTCACCACGCTTTCAACAATAAAACCGTCGGACAGCGCGCAGCAATCATTGCCGCCGGCCCGGTTGCCAATTTCCTCTTTGCCATCTTCGCTTACTGGCTGGTGTTTATCATCGGTGTCCCTGGTGTGCGTCCGGTTGTTGGTGAAATAACGCCCAACTCGATTGCCGCCCAGGCGCAAATTATTCCAGGCACGGAACTTAAAGCCGTTGATGGTATCGAAACCCCTGATTGGGATGCAGTGCGTTTACAGTTGGTCGCAAAAATCGGCGACAAACAGACGACAATCAGCGTGGCGCCTTTCGGCAGCAACCAGCGACAGGAAAAAACGCTGGATTTGCGGCAGTGGGCATTTGAGCCTGATAAGGAAGATCCTGTATCTTCTTTAGGGATTCGACCGCGTGGACCACAGATTGAACCGGTGCTGTCAGAAGTCCAGCCGCAGTCCGCCGCAAGTAAAGCGGGTTTGCAAGCCGGCGACAGGATCGTTAAAGTCGATGGTCAACCGCTAACGCAGTGGATGACGTTTGTGAACCTGGTGCGCGATAATCCGGGTCAGCCGTTAGCGCTGGAAATTGAAAGGCAGGGCAGTGCCTTGTCTTTAACATTAATTCCGGATTCGAAAACGGGTAATGGGAAGGCAGAAGGGTTTGCCGGCGTTGTGCCGAAAATTATTCCTCTGCCGGATGAGTACAAGACAGTACGCCAGTATGGGCCGTTCAGCGCCATTGCACAGGCCACGGATAAAACGTGGCAGTTGATGAAGCTGACGGTCAGTATGCTGGGAAAATTGATAACCGGTGATGTGAAACTGAACAACCTCAGTGGGCCGATTTCTATCGCTCAGGGGGCTGGGATGTCAGCGGAGTTCGGGGTGATTTATTATCTGATGTTCCTTGCGCTGATTAGCGTGAACTTAGGGATAATCAACCTGTTTCCGTTGCCCGTTCTTGACGGGGGGCATCTGCTGTTCCTGGCGATTGAAAAGCTTAAGGGCGGACCGGTATCCGAGCGGGTTCAAGACTTTAGTTATCGCATTGGCTCGATATTGCTGGTGCTGTTAATGGGGCTTGCACTTTTCAATGATTTCTCTCGGTTGTAAGAGAGTTAGTTAGGAAGAACGCATAATAACGATGGCGATGAAAAAGTTGCTCATAGCGTCGCTGCTGTTTAGCAGCGCGACCGTATACGGTGCTGAAGGGTTCGTAGTGAAGGACATTCATTTCGAAGGCCTGCAGCGTGTCGCCGTTGGTGCGGCCCTCCTCAGTATGCCGGTGCGCACAGGCGACACGGTTAATGATGAAGATATCAGTAATACCATTCGCGCACTGTTTGCCACTGGCAACTTTGAGGATGTTCGTGTCCTTCGCGATGGCGATACGCTTCTGGTTCAGGTAAAAGAACGTCCGACTATTGCCAGCATCACCTTCTCCGGTAACAAATCGGTGAAAGATGACATGCTGAAGCAAAACCTCGAGGCTTCTGGCGTGCGTGTTGGCGAATCTTTGGATCGCACCACCATTGCCGATATCGAGAAAGGTCTGGAAGACTTCTACTACAGCGTCGGTAAATACAGTGCCAGTGTGAAAGCCGTTGTCACGCCACTGCCGCGCAACCGTGTTGACCTTAAACTGGTGTTCCAGGAAGGGGTATCGGCGAAGATCCAGCAGATCAATATCGTCGGTAACCATGCCTTCAGCACGGATGAACTGATCTCTCACTTCCAGTTGCGTGATGAAGTTCCGTGGTGGAACGTCGTTGGCGATCGCAAATACCAGAAGCAGAAACTGGCGGGTGACCTTGAAACCCTGCGCAGCTACTATCTGGATCGCGGTTACGCGCGTTTCAACATCGACTCAACGCAGGTCAGCCTGACCCCGGATAAGAAAGGGATCTACATTACTGTGAACATCACAGAAGGCGAGCAGTATAAGCTTTCTGGCGTTCAGGTAACGGGGAACCTGGCGGGGCACTCTGCGGAGATCGAAAGCTTGACCAAAATTGAGCCGGGCGAACTCTATAACGGCACCAAAGTGACCAAAATGGAAGATGATATTAAGAAGCTTCTGGGTCGCTATGGTTATGCTTATCCACGTGTTCAGTCACAGCCTGAAATCAACGATGCTGACAAAACCGTTAAATTGCGCGTAAACGTTGATGCGGGTAACCGTTTCTACGTGCGTAAGATCCGTTTTGAAGGTAACGATACGTCCAAAGATGCCGTCCTGCGTCGCGAAATGCGTCAGATGGAAGGGGCATGGCTGGGCAGCGATATGGTTGATCAGGGTAAAGAGCGTCTGAACCGTCTGGGTTACTTTGAAACGGTCGACACCGACACGCAGCGTGTTCCGGGCAGCCCGGACCAGGTTGATGTGGTCTATAAGGTGAAAGAGCGTAATACCGGTAGCTTCAACTTCGGTGTCGGTTACGGTACGGAAAGTGGTGTAAGCTTCCAGGCGGGTGTTCAGCAGGACAACTGGCTGGGTACGGGTTACTCGGTGGGGATTAACGGTACCAAAAACGATTACCAGACCTACAGCGAACTGTCCGTCACCAACCCATACTTCACCGTTGACGGTGTGAGCCTGGGCGGTCGTGTCTTCTATAACGACTTCGATGCAAACGATGCAGATCTGTCTGATTATACCAACAAAAGTTATGGTACAGACGTCACGCTGGGTTTCCCGGTCAACGAATACAACACATTGCGTGCAGGTCTAGGGTATGTGCATAACTCCCTGTCCAACATGCAGCCGCAGGTCGCGATGTGGCGTTATTTGAACTCCGTAGGTGAATACCCGGATAACTCGAATGACCGCAACTCCTACAGCGCCAATGACTTCACCTTCAACTATGGTTGGACCTATAACAAGCTTGACCGTGGCTTCTTCCCGACGGAAGGGACGCGCGTCAACCTGAACGGTAAGGTGACGATCCCGGGCTCTGATAACGAGTTCTACAAAGCGACGCTGGATACCGCAACCTACGTACCGATCGATGACGATCACAAGTGGGTGGTTCTCGGTCGTACCCGTTGGGGTTACGGCGATGGATTCGGCGGCAAAGAGATGCCGTTCTATGAGAACTTCTATGCCGGTGGTTCCAGCACCGTGCGTGGCTTCCAGTCCAACACCATTGGTCCGAAAGCGGTCTATTTCCCGTCCAGCAGTCGTCATGATGGTGATAACGACTACGATAACGAATGTGAGAGCACTCAGTCAGCGCCGTGTAAATCGGATGACGCAGTGGGCGGTAACGCCATGGCTGTCGCCAGTCTGGAATTCATTACCCCAACGCCATTCATCAGCGATAAGTACGCGAACTCGGTCCGTACCTCGTTCTTCTGGGATATGGGTACCGTCTGGGATACTAACTGGGATTCAAGTGCATATTCCGGTTATCCAGACTACAGTGATCCGAGCAATATCCGTATGTCTGCTGGTATCGCATTACAATGGATGTCCCCATTGGGGCCGTTGGTCTTCTCCTACGCCCAGCCGTTTAAGGATTACGATGGAGACAAAAAAGAGCAGTTCCAGTTTAACATTGGTAAAACCTGGTAATTGTTCTTCGCAAAGGAATGTAATGGTAGTGTAGCGATGACTTTAGGCGATCTTGCATGGGATCGCCTGGCCACGCAAAGAACTGCACCTTCGGGTGCAAATGGGATGGTAAGGAGTTTATTGTGAAAAAGTGGTTATTAGCGGCAGGTCTCGGTTTAGCAATGGTTACGTCTGCGCAGGCTGCTGACAAAATTGCTATCGTCAACATGGGTAGCCTGTTCCAGCAGGTTGCGCAGAAGACCGGTGTTTCCAACACGTTGGAAAATGAGTTTAAAGGCCGCGCGAGCGAACTGCAGCGTATGGAATCCGATCTGCAATCTAAAATGCAGCGTCTGCAGTCCATGAAAGCAGGTAGCGATCGTACTAAGCTGGAAAAAGACGTAATGGCTCAGCGCCAGACCTTCTCTCAGAAAGCGCAGGCTTTTGAGCAGGATCGTGCACGTCGTTCCAACGAAGAACGTGGCAAACTGGTTACCCGTATCCAGACTGCTGTGAAATCTGTTGCCAGCAGCCAGAGCATCGATCTGGTCGTTGACGCGAACACCGTTGCTTACAACAGCAGCGATGTAAAAGACATCACCGCTGACGTACTGAAACAGGTTAAATAAGTAATGCCTTCAATTCGACTGGCTGATTTAGCAGAGCAGTTGGATGCAGAATTACACGGTGATGGCGATCTCGTCATCACCGGCGTTGCGTCCATGCAATCTGCGCAAACGGGTCACATTACGTTCATGGTGAATCCGAAATACCGTGAACACCTGGCCTTATGCCAGGCGTCTGCCGTTGTCATGACGCAGGACGATCTTCCTTTTGCTAAGAGTGCTGCGCTGGTAGTGAAGAATCCCTACCTGACGTACGCGCGAATGGCGCAAATTTTAGATACCACGCCGCAGCCGGCACAGAACATTGCACCGAGTGCAGTGGTTGATGCGACGGCAACGCTGGGTAGCAATGTTTCAATTGGCGCGAATGCGGTGATTGAATCTGGCGTGGAGCTTGGCGATAACGTAGTTATCGGCCCGGGCTGCTTCGTCGGGAAAAATACGAAAATTGGGGCCGGTTCGCGCCTGTGGGCAAATGTATCGGTTTACCACGACATTCAGATCGGTGAGAATTGCCTGATCCAGTCCAGTACGGTCATTGGTGCTGACGGTTTTGGCTATGCCAACGATCGTGGCAATTGGGTGAAGATCCCGCAGTTGGGTCGCGTCATTATTGGCGATCGCGTGGAGATCGGCGCTTGTACTACCATCGACCGTGGTGCACTGGATGATACGGTGATCGGCAATGGGGTTATCATTGATAACCAGTGTCAGATTGCACATAACGTTGTGATTGGCGACAATACGGCGGTTGCCGGGGGCGTCATCATGGCGGGCAGCCTGAAGATTGGCCGTTATTGCATGATCGGTGGTGCCAGCGTAATCAACGGGCATATGGAAATATGCGACAAGGTTACCGTGACGGGCATGGGGATGGTGATGCGTCCCATCACTGAACCTGGCGTCTATTCCTCAGGCATTCCGCTGCAACCTAACAAAGTATGGCGTAAGACAGCCGCACTGGTGATGAACATTGATGATATGAGCAAGCGCCTCAAAGCCATTGAGCGCAAGGTTAATCAACAAGACTAAACTCTCACCCGGTCACACATACTTTACGGCCTGTCGGCATTCATACGATTGCGGCAGGCCGTGTTATTATTGGCTTTTAGCATATTTGGACAGGAAGAGTATTTTGACTACTAACACTCATACTCTGCATATTGAAGAGATTTTAGAACTTCTGCCGCACCGTTTTCCGTTTTTACTGGTTGACCGCGTGCTGGACTTTGAAGAAGGTCGTTTTCTGCGCGCAGTGAAAAATGTCTCCGTTAACGAGCCGTTTTTCCAGGGGCATTTCCCGGGTAAACCGATTTTCCCTGGCGTGCTGATTCTGGAAGCCATGGCACAGGCTACCGGTATTCTTGCGTTTAAAAGCGTTGGGAAACTGGAGCCAGGAGAACTCTACTATTTCGCCGGTATCGATGAAGCACGCTTTAAGCGTCCCGTCGTGCCAGGCGATCAGATGATCATGGAAGTCACTTTCGAGAAAACGCGCCGTGGCCTGACCCGCTTTAAAGGGGTTGCGCTGGTTGACGGTAAAGTAGTTTGCGAAGCAACGATGATGTGCGCTCGTAGCCGGGAGGCCTGATACGTGATTGATAAATCCGCCTTTATTCATCCAACTGCCATTGTGGAAGAGGGCGCCTCACTCGGCGCTAACGTTCACATTGGTCCTTTTTGCCTTGTTGGACCCCATGTTGAAATTGGTGAGGGTACCGTACTGAAGTCTCACGTTGTTGTGAATGGTCATACCAAAATTGGCCGCGATAACGAGATATATCAGTTCGCCTCCATCGGCGAAGTGAACCAGGATCTGAAATATGCTGGTGAACCGACTCGTGTGGAAATTGGCGATCGTAACCGCATTCGCGAAAGCGTTACCATTCATCGTGGCACAGTGCAGGGCGGTGGGTTGACGAAGGTGGGCAGCGATAACTTACTGATGATCAATGCCCATGTGGCACACGATTGCACAATAGGGGATCGTTGTATTCTGGCGAATAACGCCACGCTTGCCGGTCACGTCTCGCTGGATGATTACGTCATCATCGGTGGCATGACCGCCGTGCACCAGTTCTGCATTATTGGTGCACACGTGATGGTCGGCGGCTGTTCTGGCGTTGCTCAGGACGTTCCGCCGTACGTTATTGCGCAGGGCAACCACGCGACGCCGTTTGGCGTCAACATCGAAGGGCTGAAGCGTCGCGGGTTTACTCGCGAAGCGATCACCGCCATCCGCAATGCTTATAAAGCGTTGTACCGTAGCGGCAAAACGTTGGAAGACGTAAAACCGGAGATCGCCGAACTGGCGAAGCAGTATCCGGAAGTACAGGCGTTCAGCGATTTCTTTGCCCGCTCAACGCGCGGTCTGATTCGTTAATGGCTCAACAGCGCCCCTTAACGATTGCCCTGGTCGCCGGAGAAACCTCCGGCGATATTCTTGGTGCTGGCTTAATCCGGGCGCTGAAAGCGCGCGTACCTGACGCGCGTTTTGTCGGCGTCGCAGGCCCGCGCATGCAGGCCGAAGGCTGTGAAGCCTGGTATGAAATGGAAGAACTGGCGGTGATGGGCATTGTGGAAGTGCTTGGACGCCTGCGGCGTCTGCTGCATATCCGCGCCGATCTGACCCGTCGATTCACTGAGCTACAGCCCGATGTATTCGTTGGTATTGATGCACCCGATTTCAATATCACCCTAGAAGGGAATCTGAAGAAACAGGGTATCAAAACGATTCATTACGTCAGTCCGTCCGTCTGGGCGTGGCGACAGAAACGCGTTTTCAAAATAGGCAGATCCACCAACATGGTTCTGGCTTTTCTGCCTTTCGAAAAAGCGTTTTACGACAAGTACAACGTGCCGTGCCGTTTTATCGGTCACACCATGGCGGATGCGATGCCGCTGGACCCGGATAAAAACGCGGCGCGGGATGTACTGGGGATCCCCCACGACGCGCACTGTCTGGCGTTATTACCCGGCAGTCGCGGTGCGGAAGTAGAAATGCTCAGCGCCGACTTCCTGAAAACGGCCCAATTGTTGCGCCTGAGCTATCCCGACCTTGAGGTGGTGGTGCCGCTGGTAAACGCCAAACGGCGCGAACAGTTTGAACAGATCAAAGCCGAGGTTGCACCTGAGCTTTCCGTTCACATGCTGGACGGGATGGCGCGAGAAGCGATGATCGCCAGCGATGCCGCGCTGCTGGCATCCGGTACCGCTGCGCTCGAGTGTATGCTGGCGAAATGCCCAATGGTGGTGGGATATCGCATGAAGCCCTTCACGTTCTGGCTGGCGAAGCGACTGGTGAAGACAGATTATGTCTCGCTGCCAAACCTGCTGGCGGGAAGGGAACTGGTGAAAGAGCTGTTGCAGGAAGAGTGCGAGCCGCAAAAGTTGGCTGAGGCGCTTCTCCCCTTGCTGGCTAACGGTAAAACCAGCCATGCGATGCACGATACTTTCCGCGAACTGCATCAGCAGATCCGCTGTAATGCTGATGAGCAGGCGGCGGATGCGGTCCTGGAGTTAGCACGATGATCGAATTTGTTTATCCGCACACGCATTTAGTGGCGGGTGTGGATGAAGTCGGACGCGGTCCGTTGGTCGGCGCGGTCGTCACCGCTGCCGTGATCCTCGACCCGGCTCGCCCGATTGTGGGTCTTAACGATTCCAAAAAATTATCTGAAAAGCGCCGTCTGGCGCTGTATGACGAAATCAAAGAAAAAGCGTTGAGCTGGAGCCTTGGTCGTGCGGAACCGCACGAGATCGATGAGCTGAATATTCTCCACGCCACGATGCTGGCCATGCAGCGAGCGGTGGCGGGGCTATCTATTGCGCCGGAATATGTGCTGATCGACGGTAATCGCTGCCCGGTATTGCCGGTACCATCTCTGGCGGTAGTGAAGGGCGACAGCCGGGTGGCGGAAATCAGCGCCGCGTCTATTCTTGCGAAAGTCACGCGTGACGCCGAAATGGCCGCGTTGGATAGCGTTTTCCCGCAATATGGTTTTGCCCAGCACAAAGGGTATCCAACCGCTTTCCATCTGGAAAAACTGGCTGAACATGGCGCAACGGAGCATCACCGACGTAGTTTTGCTCCCGTTAAACGCGCACTGGGACTCGCGTCCTGATTCTTGTGTCGAAGGAATCTGAAGATGTCTGAACCTCGTTTCGTTCACCTGCGGGTGCACAGCGACTACTCCATGATCGATGGGCTGGCGAAAACCGGGCCGCTGGTGAAAAAGGCGGCCGCGTTGGGCATGCCTGCGCTGGCGATCACCGATTTTACTAACCTCTGTGGTCTGGTGAAGTTCTACGGAGCGGGTCATGGCGCAGGGATTAAACCCATTGTTGGTGCTGACTTCCATGTTCAGAGCGAGCTGATGGGTGATGAACTCACGCATCTGACGGTGCTCGCCGCGAATAACACCGGTTATCAAAATCTTACCCTGCTGATCTCCAAAGCTTATCAGCGTGGCTATGGTGCGGCGGGGCCGATCATTGACCGTGACTGGCTGATCGAGCTGAAAGAAGGGTTGATCCTGCTGTCTGGCGGGCGCATGGGTGACGTCGGGCGCAGTCTGCTGCGCGGCAACAGCGCGCTGGTCGAAGAGTGTGTCGCTTTTTATGAAGAGCACTTCCCGGATCGATACTTCCTTGAGCTGATCCGGACTGGCCGACCGGATGAAGAGAACTATCTGCATGCTGCCGTTGAGCTGGCGGAAGCTCGTGGTTTGCCGGTGGTGGCCACCAACGACGTGCGCTTTATCAACAGCGAAGACTTTGACGCACATGAAATTCGCGTCGCCATTCACGATGGCTTTACGCTTGACGATCCTAAGCGTCCGCGTAACTACTCGCCGCAGCAGTATATGCGCTCGGAAGAGGAGATGTGCGAACTCTTCTCCGACATTCCGGAAGCGCTGGAAAACACTGTCGAAATTGCCAAACGCTGCAACGTCACCGTACGTCTGGGTGAGTACTTCCTGCCGCAGTTCCCGACCGGCGATATGACCACGGAAGATTTCCTGGTCCAGAAATCGAAAGAGGGGCTGGAAGAGCGTCTGGAATTCTTGTTCCCGGATGAAGCCGAGCGAAAAGAGAAACGTCCGCCATACGATGAACGTCTGGATATCGAGCTACAGGTAATCAACCAGATGGGGTTCCCGGGCTACTTCCTCATCGTTATGGAATTTATCCAGTGGTCGAAAGACAACGGCGTGCCGGTAGGTCCTGGCCGTGGTTCCGGTGCGGGTTCGTTGGTGGCCTATGCGCTGAAAATTACCGACCTCGACCCGCTGGAATTTGACCTGCTGTTCGAACGTTTCCTTAACCCGGAACGTGTCTCCATGCCCGACTTCGACGTTGACTTCTGTATGGAGAAACGCGACCAGGTCATTGAGCACGTTGCCGACATGTACGGCCGTGATGCGGTGTCGCAGATCATTACCTTCGGTACGATGGCGGCGAAAGCGGTTATTCGCGACGTGGGCCGCGTACTGGGTCACCCGTACGGTTTTGTCGACAGGATTTCGAAACTGGTCCCGCCCGATCCGGGGATGACGCTGGCGAAAGCCTTTGAAGCTGAACCGCAACTGCCTGAGATTTACGAGGCAGATGAAGAGGTTAAAGCGCTGATCGACATGGCGCGTAAGCTGGAAGGCGTGACCCGTAACGCGGGTAAACACGCCGGGGGGGTGGTTATCGCCCCGACGAAAATTACCGATTTCGCGCCGCTGTACTGTGATGAACAGGGGATGCACCCGGTTACCCAGTTTGATAAAAACGATGTGGAATACGCCGGCCTCGTGAAGTTCGACTTCCTCGGCCTGCGTACGCTCACTATCATCAACTGGGCGCTGGAGATGATTAACGCCCGCCGCGAGAAGAACGGCGAGCCGCCGCTGGATATTGCCGCTATCCCGCTGGACGATAAGAAAAGCTTCGACATGTTGCAACGCTCGGAAACCACGGCGGTATTCCAGCTTGAATCCCGCGGCATGAAAGACCTGATTAAGCGTCTGCAGCCTGACTGTTTCGAAGATATGATCGCCCTGGTGGCCCTGTTCCGTCCGGGGCCGTTGCAGTCCGGGATGGTAGATAACTTCATCGACCGTAAGCACGGGCGCGAAGAGATCTCTTATCCGGATGTGCAGTGGCAACACGAAAGCCTGAAACCGGTACTGGAGCCGACCTACGGCATCATCCTGTATCAGGAACAGGTCATGCAGATTGCCCAGGTGCTCTCTGGCTATACCCTCGGTGGCGCGGACATGTTGCGTCGTGCGATGGGTAAGAAAAAGCCGGAAGAGATGGCCAAACAGCGTGGCACCTTCGAAGAAGGGGCGAAAAAGAACGGCGTTGACGGTGAACTGGCGATGAAAATCTTCGACCTGGTGGAGAAATTCGCCGGGTACGGATTTAACAAATCGCACTCTGCTGCCTACGCGCTGGTCTCTTACCAGACGCTGTGGCTGAAAGCGCACTACCCTGCTGAGTTTATGGCGGCGGTCATGACTGCCGACATGGACAACACCGAGAAAGTGGTGGGGCTGGTGGATGAATGCTGGCGCATGGGGCTGAAAATCCTGCCGCCGGATATCAACTCCGGACTGTATCACTTCCACGTCAATGACGACGGCGAGATTGTCTACGGTATCGGCGCGATCAAAGGCGTGGGTGAAGGCCCGATCGAGGCGATCATTGAGGCGCGTAATAACGGCGGCTATTTCCGTGAGTTGTTCGATCTTTGCGCCCGTACCGATACCAAAAAGCTCAACCGGCGGGTGCTGGAAAAACTGATCATGTCCGGGGCGTTCGACAGGCTGGGGCCGCATCGCGCTGCGCTGATGAACTCGCTGGGCGATGCGCTGAAAGCCGCCGATCAGCATGCGAAAGCGGAAGCGATTGGTCAGGCGGATATGTTCGGCGTACTGGCGGAAGAGCCGGAGCAAATTGAACAGTCCTACGCCAGCTGCCAGCCGTGGCCAGAGCAGGTGGTGTTAGATGGGGAACGCGAAACGTTGGGATTGTACCTGACGGGGCACCCGATCAATCAGTATTTGAAAGAAATTGAGCGCTATGTCGGAGGCTACCGGCTGAAAGACATGCATCCGACAGAACGTGGTAAAGTGACCACGGCTGCGGGGCTCGTCATTGCCGCAAGGGTTATGGTCACCAAGCGCGGCAATCGTATCGGCATCTGTACGCTGGATGACCGTTCCGGACGGCTGGAGGTGATGTTATTTACCGACGCCCTGGATAAATACCAGCAATTGCTGGAAAAAGACCGCATACTTATCGTCAGCGGACAGGTCAGCTTTGATGACTTCAGCGGGGGGCTTAAAATGACCGCCCGCGAAGTGATGGATATTGACGAAGCCCGGGAAAAATATGCTCGCGGGCTTGCTATCTCGCTGACGGACAGGCAAATTGATGACCAGCTTTTAAACCGACTCCGTCAGTCTCTGGAACCCCACCGCTCGGGGACAATTCCAGTACATCTCTACTATCAGAGGGCGGATGCACG
>DXKH01000080.1 GCA_019415335.1 Citrobacter sp.
TCCCCCGGTGAAGGATTTAACCGTGTTATCTCGTTGGAGATATTCATGGCGTATTTTGGATGATAACGAGGCGCAAAAAATGAAAAAGACAGCTATCGCGATTGCAGTGGCACTGGCTGGTTTCGCTACCGTAGCGCAGGCCGCTCCGAAAGATAACACCTGGTACACTGGTGCTAAACTGGGCTGGTCCCAGTACCATGACACTGGTTTCATCAACAACAACGGTCCGACCCACGAAAATCAACTGGGTGCCGGTGCGTTCGGTGGTTACCAGGTTAACCCGTATGTTGGCTTTGAAATGGGTTACGACTGGTTAGGTCGTATGCCGTACAAAGGCGACAACATCAACGGGGCTTACAAAGCTCAGGGCGTTCAACTGACCGCTAAACTGGGTTACCCAATCACTGACGATCTGGACATCTACACTCGTCTGGGTGGTATGGTATGGCGCGCAGACACCAAGTCTAATGTACCTGGTGGCGCATCTACCAAAGATCACGATACTGGCGTATCCCCAGTATTCGCAGGTGGTGTTGAGTACGCAATTACTCCTGAAATCGCTACCCGTCTGGAATACCAGTGGACCAACAACATCGGTGACGCTAACACCATCGGTACTCGTCCAGACAACGGTCTGCTGAGCGTAGGTGTTTCTTACCGTTTCGGCCAGGAACAAGCTGCTCCGATCGTAGCTCCGGCTCCGGCTCCAGCTCCAGAAGTACAGACCAAACACTTCACTCTGAAGTCTGACGTTCTGTTCAACTTCAACAAAGCGACTCTGAAACCAGAAGGCCAGCAGGCACTGGATCAGATGTACAGCCAGTTGAGCAACCTGGATCCGAAAGACGGTTCCGTAGTGGTTCTGGGCTTCACTGACCGCATCGGTTCTGACGCTTACAACCAGGGTCTGTCTGAGAAACGTGCTCAGTCTGTTGTTGATTACCTGATCTCTAAAGGTATTCCGGCTGACAAAATCTCCGCACGTGGTATGGGCGAATCCAACCCGGTTACCGGCAACACCTGTGACAACGTGAAGGCTCGCGCTGCACTGATCGAATGCCTGGCCCCGGATCGTCGCGTTGAGATCGAAGTTAAAGGCATCAAAGACGTTGTAACTCAGCCGCAGGCTTAAGTTTCCGTCTTATAAAAAAACCCCGCTTTGCGGGGTTTTTTTCGTCTGCCATCTGCAAAATAGTTTTAATGCAACAGGTTACTCTTTGCCCAACAATGCCTGCAGGTCCTGCTTCAGTGAAGACATCTTGTTGGCATACTTCTCTTTATTCTCAGCATCTTCAATCAACTGCACCACGGTCTCTGATAACGTTTTGCCGCGCCGCTGCGCCAGTCCGGCCAGTCGCTGCCAGACGATAAATTCCAGATCGATTGATTTCTTGCGCGTATGCTGATGCTCGGCGTTGAAATGGCGTTTACGCCGCGCACGTATCGTCTGCTTCATGCGATTTTGCAACGCAGGATTCATATGTTCATCAATCCAGAGATTGACCCGCACCGGTTCATTTTCCAGCGTAAGCAACAAATCCACGGCCTCCTGGGCAGCACTGGTCTCCACGTAACGGGTGATTAATTCCCCTTCGCGGTGCTTCTTCACCAGGTACTTCCACTTCCAACCGCTTTCAAGATTCTCAAGTTGTTGATATTTCATGGCGATCTCAATGTTACCGTGTCACTCCTATCAGAATATCAGCTTTTTCAGCATCTGAAGAAAAGAATCTTCAGGCTGTGAGCCACTCTGCAGCCTCCTGTGCGTTTGCCGTCGCTTTCCACGTGTGAAGCGCGGACGGTTACGCTATAATCGCGTCTTTTACAACAGACTATAAAACATCAACTTTGACCATTACGAAACTTGCATGGCGTGATCTTGTCCCTGATACCGAAAGCTATCAGGAGATTTTTGCACAGCCACATGTCACTGAAGAAAACGACACATTACTGAGTGATACTCAACCGCGCTTACAATTTGCCCTGGAGCAATTGCTACAGCCCAGAGCCTCATCCCCTTTTATGCTGGCCAAAGCGCCGGAAGAGCTCGAGTATCTTAATCTTCTTGCCGATGCCGCACGCGCCTTACAGCACAATGCCGGTCGTCTGACTGGAGGCCACTACGAGGTCTCTGGCCGCACGATTCACTATCGTGACGCAGAGCGGGCAGAAGACAATTTTGCCACCTTATCGCAGGTAGTCATTGCCGACTGGGTTGAGGCGGAACAGCTGTTTGGCTGCCTGCGTCAATTCAATGGCGACATCACGCTGCAACCGGGTCTGGTTCACCAGGCCAATGGCGGCGTGCTGGTTATCTCTCTGCGCACCCTGCTTGCGCAGCCGCTGCTGTGGATGCGCCTGAAAGCGATTGTCAGCCGCGAACGCTTTGACTGGGTAGCCTTTGATGAGTCCCGTCCGCTGCCGGTCTCTGTGCCGTCTATGCCGCTTAAACTGAAGGTGCTGTTAGTCGGTGAACGCGAATCTCTGGCAGATTTCCAGGAGATGGAACCTGAACTGGCCGAGCAGGCAGTCTATAGCGAATTCGAAGACAACCTGCAGATTGTGGATGCAGAATCCATGACGCAGTGGTGCCAGTGGGTAACGTGGACTGCGAAACGTAACCAGTTGCCTTACCCGGCCCCCGACGCCTGGGAAGTGCTGGTTCGCGAAGCGGTGCGATATACCGGCGAGCAGGATACGTTACCGCTCAATCCGCTGTGGATCATCAGGCAGTTCACAGAAGTCGCGCCGCTGTGCGAAAGCGAAACCTGTACTGGTGAACAGCTCAGCCTGATGCTTGCCCAGAGAGAGTGGCGTGAAGGGTTCCTCGCTGAACGCATGCAGGATGAGATCCTCCAGGAACAGATTCTGATCGAAACTGAGGGTGAGCGTGTAGGTCAGATCAACGCCCTGTCGGTGATTGAATTTCCAGGCCACCCGCGTGCCTTCGGTGAACCTTCTCGTATCAGCTGTGTCGTGCATATCGGCGATGGTGAGTTCACCGATATTGAGCGGAAAGCCGAACTTGGCGGTAATATTCATGCTAAGGGGATGATGATCATGCAGGCGTTCCTGATGTCGGAACTCCAGCTCGAGCAACAACTCCCCTTCTCGGCCTCGTTGACGTTTGAACAGTCCTACAGTGAAGTTGACGGTGACAGCGCCTCCATGGCGGAACTGTGCGCGCTGATAAGCGCCCTGTCTGATGTGCCAGTGAATCAGAACATCGCCATTACCGGATCGGTCGATCAGTTTGGTCGCGCCCAGCCGGTGGGGGGATTAAATGAAAAAATTGAAGGCTTCTTCACGATTTGCCAACAGCGCGAACTGACAGGTAAGCAAGGGGTCATCATCCCCTCTTCCAACGTCAGGCATCTTAGCCTGCAACCTGCGCTGCTACAGGCCGTTGAAGAAGATAAGTTCACTATCTGGGCGGTGGATGACGTTACCGACGCGCTGCCGCTGCTGTTAAATCTAGTGTGGGATGGTGAAGGTCAGACAACGTTGATGCAGACTATCCAGGAGCGTATCGCCCAGGCGACGCAACAGGAAGGACGTCACCGTTTTCCGTGGCCGCTGCGCTGGCTGAACGGTTTTTTTCCTAACTGATCGGACTTGTTCAGCGTACACGTGTTAGCTATCCTGCGTGCTTCAATAAAATAAGGCTTACAGAGAACATGGTAGATAAACGCGAATCCTATACAAAAGAAGACCTTCTTGCCTCTGGTCGCGGTGAGCTGTTTGGTGCGAAAGGCCCGCAGTTGCCTGCTCCGAGCATGCTGATGATGGACCGTGTCGTCAAAATGACCGAAACGGGCGGCAACTTCGACAAAGGGTATGTTGAGGCAGAGCTGGATATCAATCCGGATCTTTGGTTCTTCGGATGCCACTTCATCGGCGATCCGGTCATGCCGGGTTGTCTGGGGCTGGACGCAATGTGGCAGTTGGTTGGATTCTATCTCGGCTGGCTCGGTGGCGAAGGCAAAGGCCGCGCACTGGGTGTAGGCGAAGTGAAGTTCACCGGTCAGGTACTGCCCTCTGCGAAGAAAGTGACCTACCGTATCCACTTCAAGCGTATCGTGAATCGCCGCCTGATCATGGGACTGGCGGATGGCGAAGTACTGGTGGATGGTCGTCTGATCTATACCGCGAACGATCTGAAAGTCGGTCTGTTCCAGGACACCTCTGCGTTCTGATGCCAGACCCGGTGAATGGCCAGTCAGCGCCGTTTATTGCAGGTCATAAAAGGCGAAACCTCCGCACTGCGGAGGTTTCTTTTTTAAAGAGACAGAATCAGGCCATTACCACCCTGTCAGCCATGGCTTCTCGCCAGCCTCCCAGCCAATACGATCTCTGATTCAGCGTCTGATAGGGACACATTTCTTTCGAACGTCCGGCAATACCGGCCTGATAACCACGTTGATGTGCCCGTTCCAGGCGATCTCGTTTTTGTCTCTTCATGCCTCGTTTCCCTCATACTTATATCTGGTGGAAAAGATAACAGTGATTACGAAGTGTGCAATCACACTAAACGAATACCGCGAATCCCCAGTTCCGTCAATGTACAAAATTCACACGGGTGTCATATTTGTGAGCTAGCGAAAAACTCAGTTGTACAAAAAATGTGAGCCGGAACAAGTTCCTGGGCCATCTCATCGGTAAAAAAAAACCGCCCCACACGCGCTGTCTGAGACGGTTTTATTTACAAAAATTTAAACTATGGAATGCGCTTCAGCTCCTGGGCAATCGCCGCCGCTTCCTGATTCCAGACGGTTGCCAGCACTTTCACCATCTCATCGTATCCGTCCTGCGTCTGTACGGCTTCAATGTGGAACGGACGCTTAATAAGACGTCCCTGGTGGTTCAGCAGCCACTCACCGCTGACCACTACCTTGCCATCATAGCGGCCGTGGAAGCCGGTTACCGTTACGTTAAGCGTATCCTGCACGCTGCCCAACGGTTGAGATGCCACCACCCAACCCGGCAGTTGCGTACTCAGATTGGCAACCAACGTATTGCGCAATTGCTGATCCAGCGGGCTTGCCCACAGATTATTATTGGCGATCACGTACTGCACATCGCTGGTCTGATAGACCACGCCATTGCCAGCCAGATAATCCGGCACAGCAACCTGCTCGACCCACAGCAGACGGTTACTCTGGCTTGCGGTACTCTGCACGCCACCTTGCGCAACAGGAAGCTGGTAATAGCTTTTGTTGTCTCCACTGGAGCTGCACGACGTCAGCCAGAACGCCATCGCCACCACTAGCCACTTTTTCATTGTTTCGCCCTCTTCGGCTCTGGATCTTTCTTGTCCTTCGCTTCAAACACCAGCGCGTTGCTCTTATCATTCAGCGTCTTCAGTACCGGCTGTAGTTCGCGGAGCACCTGATCAAGACGTTGCATATCGGCCACCATCTTGTTGTAGGCTGCGGAGCCAGGCTGGAAGCCCTGCATGCTGCGATTCAGTTCACGCAGAGTGTTCTGCATATCCGCCGGCAGCTGTTGCATCGACTGACTGGAGGTAATCTTGTTCATATTATCCAGTGTCGTTTGCAGATGTTTCATCGTGCGCTGGCTTTCACTCAACGTATTGGTGGCTTGCTCAATCATCGGGTTCAACGGCAGATTATTGATCTTATCAAGCGCTTCCATCAGTCGCTGCTGAATCTGCGCCAGACCGCCGCTCACCGTCGGGATGATCTGATAGCCGTTAAACTCGCGGATGCCGGTAATGGGCGGCTCTTTCGGATAGAAGTCCAGATCGACATACAGCGCCCCGGTCACCAGATTCCCGGTTTTCAGCGAGCCACGTAAGCCTCGTTTCAGCAATTCTGCCAGGTGTGCGCCGACATCCGTCTCTTCACCCAGCTGTGCTTTCAGCCGCTCGGGCTCAATGCGCACCAGCACCGGAATACGGTAATCGTTGTTGAACACCTGGCGCATATTTGGCGCAAAGAACGGCACTTTACTCACTGTCCCCAGACGAATACCGCGGAACTCCAGCGGCGCGCCCGGTTGCAGACCCCGGATTGAATCTTTAAAGAACATCAGGTAATCGATGTGCTCGGTGAACAGCGAATCCTGAATACTTTTCTGATCGTCATACAGGCTAAACGCGGCCTTCTCGGCAACCGGCTGACCCTGCTCAAGCCCTTCAGGAACGTCAAAGCTGACGCCACCGCCAAACAACGTCGTCAGCGATCCCATTTCCACCCGCATCCCCGCGGACGTCAGATCGACCGCAATCCCGCTGTCCTTCCAGAAACGGACATTGCTGGTGACCAGACGATCGTTTGGCGCATTGATGAACAACTGATAGCTGATGCTGCGCTTTTGCGGATCAAAGGTGCTGGTTTCCACCGATCCAACGCGATAGCCACGGAACAAAACCGGATCGCCAGGACTAAGCTGCCCGGCTTTTTTGCTGTCGAGCACCACGCGGATCCCTTTAGCATCAGGCGGTGCCAAAGGCGGCGAATCCAGCAGATCATACTTTTCCAGTTTGCTGCCTTTATTACCTGGCTGCAATTCAATGTAGGCTCCAGAAAGCAGCGTGCCTAAGCCGCTAATTCCTTCACGCCCAACCTGCGGTTTCACCACCCAGAATACGGAATCTTTGTGCAGCAGTTTTTCCATACCGGCGTTCAGACGCGCTTTGATTTCAACGTGCGTCAGATCGTCAGTCAACGTGGCACTTTCAACCACGCCCACGTCAACGCTGCGGCTTTTGATGGTGGTTTTTCCACCCTCAATCCCCTCGGCATTAGTGGTAATCAGGGTGACTTCTGGTCCCTGATGGCTGTAGTGATAAAACAGAACCCATGCCCCAATGAGCGCAGTGACGATGGGAAAAATCCACACGGGAGACCAGTTCTTTACCTTCTGGATTTTGGCTTCCCCACTTTTAGATTCCATGTTGTCAGGACTCCTCATGGCCTGGTTCTGGTTCACGATCCCACGACAGACGCGGATCAAATGTCATCGCAGAAAACATTGTCATAATGACGACTAAAGCAAACATCAATGCACCCATTGCTGGATATATATTCATCAAACCTCCCATGCGCACCAGCGCAGAGAGCACGGCGATAACAAACACATCAATCATTGACCAGCGACCAACAAACTCCACCACTTCGTAAATCAAATGCATTCGTTCACTGTCACGCTTGCCATGCCCCTTGGCGTCCCAACACAGCCAGGCAATCGCGATCATTTTTAACGTTGGCACCATAATACTGGCGATAAAGATCACCGCCGCCACCGGGTAAGAGCCCTCGCTCCAGATTAAAACCACGCCCTCAAGAATGGTGGAAGGCAGTTTTGATCCCAGCAAATCGGTGATCATGATCGGCAGAATATTGGCCGGCAGATACAGCATGATAGACGTGAACAGTAGCGCCAGCGTCCATTGCAGGCTGTTTCTGCGGCGCACATAACCTTTCGTCTCGCAGCGTGGGCAAAGGTGCTCATCCGCCGGAAGGATTGCCGTACAGCAGGAACAGGAACGTAAGCCCTGACGGATGCCGGGGACGCCAGGCGTTAAGGTCTGCTTAATCGCTGGCATGGGGGCGATATCATCCCACAGCCAGCGACGGTCGACGCACTGAAACGCGCGTAGTTGCAGAATGCAGAAGAAGCACCAGGGGATAAAACTGCTGCCGACGCCGATATCACCGTACGCCATCAGTTTGACGAAACTCACCAGTACACCGGCGAGAAAAATCTCCGCCATTCCCCAACTCTTCAACTGAAATAAAATTCGCGCCAGTTGGGCTTTGAGCCGGTCGGGCATTTGTACCCGATTCACCAACAGCAGAATGGTCAACAGGCAAAAAGCGGGAACCAGTTGAACGAAGAGTAAAAAGAAAGTGCCGAGACTGGCGTAGTTTTCAGAAAAGAGAACGCCGGGGATTTCCATCAGAGTCACTTCACTGCTCACCCCTGCGACATTCATATTCACAAAAGGGAACAGATTCGATAAAAGCAACATAAACAACGCGGCTAATGCATAGGCAGTGGGACGCTGTCTCGGCGCGTCCCACATCACCGTCAATGTTGTGCCACATCTTGGACATGCCGCTTTCTGCCCATGCTCAAGGTGGGGCAGTGCCACCAGCATGTCACACTGCGAGCACAAAATGTGCTTTGCGGCATGATGATGTTCGCACATGGTGTGCTCCTTATTTATGCGCCATTCTTTAACGCTTCAAGATACTCCCAGCGCTCAAAGGCCTGCTCAAGTTCTTGCTCTGCTTTTGCCAGATCGGCCAAAACCTGTTGCGTCTGTTCATGTGGCTGGCTGAAAAAGGCGGCATCGGCAACTTGCGCCTGCAACGCTTCCAGTTTCGCTTCCAGCTCTTCTAACCGCTGCGGTAACTGTTCCAGTTCGCGCTGCAGTTTATAGCTTAGTTTGCTACCTGCACGTTTTACAATTTCTGCTTTTGGGGCAACGACTTCCTCAGTTTTTTTCGCCGCTGGCTGTTTAAACGCCAGATGCTGTTCCTGTTGGCCACGCGCATCGTGATAACCGCCGACATAACGGCCGATTTTCCCGTTACCTTCAAATATCCAGCACTCGGTCACCGTATTGTCGACAAACTGACGATCGTGGCTCACCAGCAATACCGTGCCCTGGTAGCCATCAATCAACTCCTCCAGTAATTCCAGCGTTTCGACGTCGAGATCGTTGGTAGGTTCATCGAGAATCAATAGATTACTGGGTTTCAGAAAAAGACGTGCCAGCAGCAGGCGGTTACGCTCACCACCAGACAATGCGCGCACCGGGGTCATCGCCCGTTTCGGATGGAACAGGAAGTCTTGTAGATAACCGAGCACATGACGCGGTTTTCCATTAACCATCACTTCCTGCTTGCCTTCGGCGAGGTTGTCCATCACCGTTTTATCTGGATCCAGTTCAGCACGGTGCTGATCGAAATAGGCCACCTCCAGTTTCGTACCAACATGGATACGACCGCTGTCAGGCGGCAACTGACCTAACATCAGTTTCAGCAGCGTAGTTTTACCGCAGC
Organism: Citrobacter sp.; assembly: GCA_019415335.1. Next base: position 9,036 of record DXKH01000080.1, read on the forward strand.
CGTTAGGACCGATCAGTGCAATTTTATCGCTGCGTTGTACCTGAGCAGAGAAGTCTTTCACCAGCTGTTTTCCATCAACCTGGTAATCCACATTCTCCATTTCGAAGACGATCTTACCGGAGCGGGTAGCTTCTTCGACCTGCATCTTCGCGGTGCCCATCACTTCGCGGCGTTCGCTGCGTTCACGGCGCATCGCTTTCAGCGCCCGCACGCGACCTTCATTACGGGTACGACGGGCTTTGATGCCCTGGCGGATCCACACTTCTTCCTGCGCCAGTTTGCGATCAAACTCCGCGTTCTGAAGCTCTTCGACGCGCAGCGCCTCTTCTTTCTCAACCAGGTACTGATCGTAATTCCCCGGATAGGTCACCAGTTTGCCACGATCGAGATCGACAATGCGGGTCGCCATATTGCGAATAAAAGAACGGTCATGGGAGATAAAGATGATCGTCCCGTTAAACGATTTCAGGAAACCTTCCAGCCAGTCAATGGTTTCAATGTCGAGGTGGTTAGTCGGTTCATCCAGCAGCAGAACGCGTGGATTACTGACCAGCGCGCGACCCAGCGCGGCTTTACGCAGCCAGCCGCCGGACAGCGACGACAGCGCCGCGTTGGGATCAAGCCCTAACTGCGCCAGCACTTCGTTGATTCGGCTTTCCAGTTGCCACAGATTGTGGTGATCGAGCTGCTCCTGCACTTTTGCCAGCTCATTTAAGTTTCTGTCGCTCGGATCGGTCATCACCAGGCGCGAAATATCGTGGTAACGCTTGAGGTATTCCGCCTGCTCTTCAATGCCTTCCGCGACAAAATCGTAAACGGTGCCTTCTACGTTGCGCGGGGGATCCTGTTGCAAACGGGCAACGATCAGATCCTGTTCATAAATAATACGCCCATCGTCCAGACCCTGTTCGCGATTGAGGATCTTCATCAGCGTTGATTTTCCGGCGCCGTTACGGCCAACCAGACAGACACGTTCGTTATCTTCGATATGCAGTTCTGCATTATCGAGAAGCGGCGCGTCGCTGAACGACAGCCATGCGCCATGCATACTGATTAATGACATTTACTTATCCTTTCAGGCTGCGGTAATCAGCCAGCAGTTGTGGATTTGACGGTTACGGGCAAAGTCCTGGGAAAGCGTTTTTTGGGTGATTTCTTGTGCTTTCAGTCCCAGCGCCGCCAGTCCGTCAAGATCCATACGGAATCCGCGTTTATTGTTGGAGAACATAATCGTGCCGCCTTTACGCAGCAGACGTTTCAGATCTTTCATCAGCGCCAGGTGATCGCGCTGAACGTCAAAGGCATCCTCCATCCGTTTCGAGTTGGAGAACGTCGGGGGATCGATAAAAATCAGATCAAACTGTTCATTGGCTTCACGCAGCCAGGCCAGACAGTCGGCCTGGATCAGGCGATGCGCACGTCCGCTCAAACCGTTCAGCCGCAGGTTGCGCTCCGCCCACTCAAGATAGGTGCGCGACATATCGACCGTTGTGGTGCTGCGCGCGCCGCCTAATCCTGCGTGCACGCTGGCGCTGCCGGTATAGGAGAACAGGTTAAGGAAGTCTTTGCCGTTGCTCATCTGCCCCAGCATCCGTCGTGCGATGCGGTGATCGAGGAACAGTCCGGTATCCAGGTAATCGGTCAGGTTCACCCACAGGCGAGCGTTGTATTCGCTAACCTCAATGAATTCGCCCTTCTCGTTCATCTTCTGATACTGGTTTTTCCCTTTCTGCCGTTCACGGGTTTTCAGCACCAGTTTGTTCGGCGCAATCTCCAGCACCGACAGGGTGGCCGCGATGATGTCGAACAGTCGTTGACGTGCTTTTTGTGCATCGATGGTTTTCGGCGGAGCATACTCCTGTATCACCACCCAGTCAGCGTAACGATCCACCGCGACATTGTATTCCGGCAGATCGGCATCATACAGGCGGTAACATTCAATCCCTTCCTGACGCGCCCATTTTTCCAGTTTCTTGATGTTCTTGCGCAGGCGGTTGGCGTAATCTTCCGCCACCGTCGCCGGTTTGCTGTCCGGCGTGCTTTCCGCTACATGATAGTTCTTCTGCACGCAGTCCAGCGGACCGTTTTTCGCTTTGAATTGCTTATCAGCACGCAGTTGCAGACTGCTCAGCAGATCCGGTGAGGCGCTGAACAGGGAGAGATTCCAGCCACCGAACTGGTTCTTCATGGTGCGTCCCAGCAGGCTATGCAACGCAATCAGCGCCGGTTCGCTGTCCAGACGTTCACCGTAAGGCGGGTTGCTGATCACCGTCCCGAAAGGGCCTTTCGGTAGCGGATTGCTCAGTTTTGCCACGTCTTTGACTTCGAAGGTGATCAGCTCGCCAATACCCGCACGACGGGCGTTGCTACGCGCGCGTTCAATCACGCGGGCATCGCTGTCAGAGCCGTAAAAACGCGAGGTATAGTCAGCCAGACCTTTGCGGGCACGGGTTTGCGCTTCCGCCTTCACGTCCTGCCAGATAGCGTCATCATGCTGCGCCCAGCCGCTAAAGCCCCAGCGACCACGGTGTAAGCCCGGTGCACGATCGGTCGCCCACATGGCCGCTTCAATCAGCAGCGTGCCTGAACCACACATCGGGTCGAGCAGCGGCGTCCCCGGCTGCCAGCCGGAACGCATCACAATCGCTGCCGCCAGCGTCTCTTTGATCGGTGCCAGACCGGTGCGATCGCGATAACCACGCAGATGCAGGCCATCACCGCTTAAATCCAGCGCAATGCTGGCGGTGTCTTTATTCAGCCAGACGTTCACGCGGATATCTGGCGATTCGCGATCGACATTCGGGCGCGGCAGATTTTTACGCGTGAAGGCGTCAACAATCGCATCTTTGACTTTCATCGCGCCGTACTGGCTGTTGCGAATGGTGTCATTCAGCCCGCTGAAGTGGACGGCAAATGTCGCTCCCGGATTAAACATCGCCGTCCAGTCGATCGCCTGCACGCCAAGGTAAAGGTCTAAGTCACTGTAAACTTTGCACTCACCCAAAGGTAAAATAATGCGCGAGGCCAGGCGACTCCACATCAGGCTCTGGTAGACAAGCCGGGTGTCGCCCTGGAAATGGACCCCACCCTGAACCACCTGACACTCCACAGCGCCGAGGCTTTCCAGTTCAGTTTTTAACAGCTCTTCCAGCCCACGGGCCGTACTGGCAAACAAAGAATTCATAGCGTCACTTATACTCGAAGAAAATTGCTGCGCATTATAGCTAATATGGGCGCTATGTCATAAAGTTGAGGGCTTATTTCTTTTTAGGGGCCGTACCGTGTTGACGTTATCCAGACTTTTCATCCACCCCGTCAAATCAATGCGCGGCATTGGGCTGACCCACGCTCTGGCAGACATCAGCGGTCTGGCTTTCGATCGTATTTTTATGATCACCGAAGCCGATGGCACCTTCATCACGGCGCGTCAATTTCCACAAATGGTACGCTTTACCCCTTCCCCCCTGCATGACGGTCTGCATTTGACCGCGCCTGACGGCAGCAGCGCGCTGGTGCGGTTTGCTGATTTCGCCGTCCAGGATGCGCCAACGGAAGTCTGGGGTAACCATTTCACCGCACGAATCGCCCCCGAAGCGATCAACCAGTGGCTAAGCGGTTTCTTCTCACGCAGCGTGCAACTTCGTTGGGTTGGGCCGCAACTGACCCGACGGGTTAAACGCCACGCGGGCGTGCCGCTCTCCTTTGCCGATGGTTTTCCGTACCTGTTGGTGAATGATGCTTCGTTGCGCGATCTGCAGCAGCGCTGTCCGGCAGGCGTACAGGTTGAACAGTTCCGCCCGAACATCGTGGTCTCCGGTGCAACGGCATGGGAAGAAGACAACTGGAAAGTGATCCGCATTGGCGAGGTTATCTTTGATGTGGCGAAGCCGTGCAGCCGCTGTATTTTTACCACGGTCAGTCCAGAAAAAGGGCAAAAACACCCCTCCGGCGAACCGCTGGCGACGCTGCAAACCTTCCGTACCGCTCCGGATAATGGCGATGTTGATTTCGGGCTGAACCTGATTGCCCGTAACAGCGGAGTGATTCGCGTTGGCGATGACGTTGAAATTTTATCGACCGGCCCGGCCCGCGTTTACGGTGCCGCCGCGCAGAATGACGCCGTTGACGCCGTGCAACAGCCCGATTCCACCGTCACCATCGACTGGCAGGGACAGGCATTTCAGGGGAACAATCAACAGGTACTGCTTGAGCAACTGGAAAACCAGGGGATCCGGGTTCCCTATTCGTGTCGGGCGGGAATTTGCGGCTGCTGCCGTATCAAACTGCTGGAAGGGGAAGTGAGCCCACTGAAGCGATCGGCACTTGGCGATGATGGCACCATCCTCAGCTGTAGCTGCGTGCCGAAAACCGCGCTGAAGCTGGCGCTCTAAACGGCTTGTTCCAGGCTGAAGCTGTGCGGACGGAACGGCGGCTTCAGTCGGTCATTCATGACCTTAATCGCATCGCCAAGCTGCATAGTCCGTCCGGCCACAACCACGCCCGGTTGCGCCAGCAGGCACAGCGCTGCATTCTCGCCAGGCTCTACCACTAACAGATTGATTTGCTCCTGGGTATCGCTCAGCCAGACACAAGCCGCATCGCCGGTTCCGGGTACCCAGTTTTCGCCATGCGCAACAAAGTGCCAGCTTTTCGGCATCTGCGGTTTCAGGTAACGAATGGCCACCAGCGCATTGAGCACCAGTTCTGCTTTCTGGTCTTTGGAGAGTTCAAGGTCGCGGCATTTTTCTTCAAAAGAGAAGTACAGCGCAGCGTCATCGACACAAAAACCGGACGGTGAGAATGCATCCGGGGTGAGCATTTTACGGGCAAAACGCGAGCGAAATAACATGCCATTGGCTAAATCGAGCATCATTCGGTCATGCTCTTCGTCATAATACCAGCGCCAGTTATCGTCAGGTTTAATTCGCATTGTTTTCTCTCCCCTCTCCATCGCCCCGTTGCAAAATTGTCCTTTTTCGCCGCTTCGTTTATTACCTTAATAAGCAAAGCCTAAAATGTTTAAATAAGCAACAGTGAAAGAATATAAAACAACCAGGGGAGGAAATAAACCCCTGGTTGTCTGATATTCTGATAAAGAGAGAGAAAAAATCAAATATGGGTAACGATTTCTTTAATCAGCGGCGGACCTTTAAAAATAAAACCAGAATAAATCTGAACCAGCGACGCCCCGGCAGCTATCTTCTCGCGCGCGGCAATCACTGAGTCGATACCGCCGACGCCAATAATAGGTAATTGACCTTTTAATTCCTGAGACAGACGGCGGATAATTTCTGTACTTTTTAATTGCAGTGGACGACCACTTAACCCACCCATTTGATCGCAATTTTTCATTCCCTGAACCAGAGAACGATCGAGTGTTGTATTGGTGGCAATAACACCATCAATATTATGTCGTACTAAACTATCGGCGACCTGGATCAGTTCTTCCTCAGAAAGATCCGGCGCGATCTTTACTGCGATCGGAACATATTTCTGGTGGATCGTTTGCAGATCGTTTTGTTTATTTTTAATCGCTGTCAGTAAATCATCCAGCGCGTCACCATATTGTAGTGAACGTAATCCCGGTGTATTTGGCGAGGAGATATTAATGGCAATATAACCGGCATAGGCATAGATTTTTTCCATACAAATCAGATAGTCATCTTTACCCTGCTCAACCGGCGTATCTTTATTTTTGCCGATATTAATCCCGAGCACCCCGTCATAATGGGCCTTTTTAACGTTCTCCACCAGGTTATCAACGCCGTGGTTATTAAAGCCCATACGGTTGATCAAACCTTCGGCATCGACCAGGCGGAACAGTCTTGGCTTATCGTTGCCAGGCTGCGGACGCGGGGTCACGGTGCCGATCTCGATCGAGCCAAATCCCATCGCACCCAGGGCATCAATACACTCCCCGTCCTTGTCCAGACCGGCAGCCAGACCGAGCGGATTTTTGAAGGTTAATCCCATACAGGTGACCGGTTTTGCCGGAACTTTCTGGCGGATTAGCGCTTCTAGCGGCGTTCCCGTCACACGACGTAATTGCTGAAATGTTAATTCATGAGCGCGCTCAGGATCGAGCTGGAAAAGGGCTTTACGAACGAAGGGGTAGTACATGAACTCTCCTGGATTCCCGGTGTGCAAACCGGGGGCGTATTATGGGTGATATGAGTCAAAAAGGGAATTGACCTGCGGCAATAAAAAGCAAACGTTTTCCCTGGCTGCTTCTTTTTATGCAATTTTCAGCTTTTCTATTCCGCATAAATCATTTCGATTCCCGATTCCCCTCTGTCAGACTGCAAAAATTGTTATCAATGTTAAATAAAAGCGAACAATTGGTTATAAGGGGAGAATGCATTTATGCGCGTCATCACTCTGGCGGGAAGCCCACGCTTTCCCTCTCGATCCAGTGCGTTACTGGAATATGCCCGGGAAAAATTGAACGGTCAGGACGTTGAGGTGTACCACTGGAATTTGCACAACTTCGAGCCTGAAGATCTGCTGTATGCCCGTTTCGATAGCCCGGCGTTGAAAACACTGGTTGAGCAACTGAAAGAGGCGGATGGTCTGATTGTTGCCACGCCGGTCTATAAAGCCGCCTATTCCGGGGCGCTAAAAACGCTGCTCGATCTGCTTCCGGAACGAGCGCTGGAAGGTAAAGTCGTCCTGCCACTGGCGACGGGCGGTACCGTTGCCCATCTGCTTGCCGTCGATTACGCGCTGAAACCGGTGCTCAGCGCCCTGAAAGCTCAGGAGATTTTGCACGGCGTCTTTGCCGATGACACCCAGGTGATCGATTATCAGCATAAGCCGCATTTCACGCCCAATTTACAGTTGCGTCTTGATAAGGCGCTGGAAACGTTCTGGCACGCCCTGCATCGCCGCGACGTTAAGGTTCCCGTCTTTGATACAGTGCGAGGTGCGGCCCATGCGTAATCTTCTCAAGGCCCGTACGACATGGCTGGCATTCGCTGGGCTGTTAGCGTTTTCCGCACTGACACAAGCGGCGGAACCCTCCCCTGATGCTCTGCGCATTGGCTATCAGAAAGGCAGCATCAGTATGGTGCTGGCGAAAAGCCATCAGCTTCTGGAAACGCGTTATCCCGGCACAAAAATATCCTGGATTGAATTCCCCGCTGGGCCGCAGATGCTGGAAGCCCTGAACGTCGGCAGTATTGATCTGGGCAGCACCGGAGATATTCCGCCCATTTTCGCCCAGGCCGCCGGGGCTGATTTAGTGTACGTCGGCGTCGAACCAGCGAAACCGAAAGCCGAAGTGATTCTGGTGCCGGAAAACAGCCCCATCAAAACGGTGGCGGAACTGAAAGGTCACAAAGTGGCGTTCCAGAAAGGCTCCAGTTCACACAATTTGCTGCTGCGGGCACTGCAACAGGCCGGGCTGAAATTTACCGATATCCAGCCTACGTACCTGACCCCTGCCGATGCTCGTGCGGCTTTCCAGCAGGGTAACGTCGATGCGTGGGCCATCTGGGATCCCTACTATTCCGCAGCATTATTGCAGGGCGGTGTGCGCGTGCTGAAAGACGGCAGCGATCTGAAACAAACAGGATCTTTCTATCTCGCCGCGCGACCGTACGCCGAAAAAAATGGCGCATTCATTCAGGGCGTACTGGAAACCTTTAGTCAGGCGGATGCGCTGACCCTCAGTCAACGTCAGGAGAGTATTGCCCTGCTGGCGAAGACGATGGGTCTGCCGGAACCGGTGATTGCTTCATATCTCGATCATCGCCCGCCCACCAGCATTTCACCGGTCAGCGACTCTGTGGCCGCGTTGCAACAACAAACCGCAGATCTGTTTTACGACAACCGCCTGGTACCGAAAAAAATCGATATTCGCCAGCGCATCTGGCACCCCACTCAACAGGAAGGAAAATCATTATGAGCCTGAATATGTTCTGGTTTTTACCGACGCACGGTGACGGTCACTATCTGGGGACGGAGGAAGGCTCTCGCCCGGTGGATCAAGGTTATCTGCAACAGATTGCGCAGGCGGCGGATCGTCTGGGATTCACCGGTGTGCTGATCCCGACCGGACGATCCTGCGAAGACGCGTGGCTGGTCGCGGCATCGATGATTCCGGTGACTCAGCGACTCAAATTCCTGGTGGCCTTGCGCCCTAGCGTCACTTCACCGACGGTCGCCGCACGTCAGGCCGCCACGCTCGACCGGCTCTCCAACGGCCGCGCGTTGTTTAACCTGGTCACCGGCAGCGATCCGCAAGAACTGGCGGGCGACGGCGTGTTTCTCGATCACAGCGAACGTTACGAGGCCTCTTCGGAGTTCACCCAGGTCTGGCGTCGTTTGTTACAGGGCGAAACCGTCGATTTCAACGGCAAGCACATCCACGTTCGCGGAGCGAAGCTGTTCTTTCCGCCGATCCAGCAGCCGTATCCCCCACTCTACTTTGGTGGCTCTTCCGACGTCGCCCAGGATCTGGCCGCTGAGCAGGTCGATCTTTACCTCACCTGGGGCGAACCGCCTGAGCTGGTGAAAGAGAAGATCGCCCAGGTGCGGGCCAAAGCTGCAGCGCGCGGGCGCAGCATTCGTTTTGGCATTCGCCTGCACGTCATTGTTCGTGAAACCAACGAAGAAGCATGGCGGGCCGCGGATCGGCTGATTGCCCACCTTGATGACGAGACCATCGAGAAAGCGCAAGCGGCGTTTGCCCGGACGGATTCCGTCGGTCAGCACCGGATGGCAGCACTGCATAATGGCAAGCGCGACCAACTGGAGATTAGCCCGAATCTGTGGGCCGGTGTGGGTTTGGTACGTGGCGGCGCCGGGACCGCGCTGGTCGGTGACGGTCCAACGGTGGCAGCGCGCATTAATGAGTATGCCGCGCTGGGTATCGACAGCTTCGTACTTTCTGGCTATCCGCATCTGGAAGAAGCATACAGGGTCGGCGAACTGTTGTTTCCGCATCTGGACGTCGCGATCCCGGAAATCCCGCAGCCGCAACGCCTGCATCAGCAGGGCGAAGCGGTGGCGAATGAATTTATCCCGCGCAAGGTTGCGCAGAGCTGAGGAGAACCATGATGGCAACGCCAACGAAAATGTGGTTGTTACGCGTTGCCCCCTGGTTTTTACCGGTGGGCATCATCGCCGTCTGGCAACTGGCCTCCTCCATGGGCTGGCTCTCCGGGCGTATTTTACCCTCGCCGGAAGGGGTGGTTGCCGCCTTCTGGACGCTCTCCGCCAGCGGCGAACTCTGGCAGCATCTGGCCATCAGCTCCTGGCGCGCGTTGATCGGCTTTTCGATCGGTGGTTCGATTGGGCTGACGCTGGGGCTGATCAGCGGCTTATCGCGCTGGGGGGAACGCCTGCTGGATACCTCAATCCAGATGCTGCGCAACGTTCCACATCTGGCACTCATCCCGTTAGTGATCTTGTGGTTTGGCATCGATGAAACCGCGAAAATCTTCCTGGTGGCGCTGGGAACGCTATTTCCCATCTACATCAACACCTGGCACGGGATCCGCAATATAGATCGCGGTCTGGTAGAAATGGCGCGCAGCTACGGGTTATCCGGCTTTTCGCTGTTTCTCCATGTGATCCTGCCGGGCGCCCTGCCCTCGATTATGGTGGGTGTGCGCTTTGCGTTGGGACTGATGTGGCTGACGCTGATCGTCGCGGAGACCATTTCGGCCAATTCAGGGATCGGTTATCTGGCAATGAACGCGAGGGAGTTTCTGCAAACAGATATCGTGGTTGTCGCCATTATTCTCTACGCCCTGCTCGGTAAACTGGCCGACGTCAGCGCTCAACTGCTGGAACGCGTCTGGTTGCGCTGGAACCCGGCTTATCATGTGAAGGAGGCCACCGTATGAATACCGCCCGTCTGAACCAGGGTACACCGCTCCTGCTGAATGCGGTAACGAAAAAGTACGCGGCTAACACCGTACTGAATCAGTTGGATCTCCATATTCCTGCCGGTCAGTTTGTTGCTGTCGTCGGGCGCAGCGGTGGTGGCAAAAGCACCCTGTTACGCCTGCTGGCAGGGCTTGAATCGCCGAATGCGGGTGAACTACTGGCGGGGACCACGCCGCTTCGCGATATTCAGGACGATACCCGCATGATGTTTCAGGATGCCCGACTTCTGCCGTGGAAGTCGGTTATCGATAACGTGGGGCTGGGGCTGAAGGGCGACTGGCGGGATGCTGCGCGTCAGGCGCTGGCGGCGGTTGGGCTGGAAGACCGGGCGAGCGAATGGCCTGCAGCGCTTTCCGGCGGACAAAAGCAGCGAGTTGCCCTTGCGCGAGCGCTGATCCATCGGCCGGGCCTGCTGTTACTTGACGAACCGCTTGGCGCGCTGGATGCGTTAACGCGCCTGGAGATGCAGGATCTTATTGTTTCGCTGTGGCAGGAACACGGTTTCACCGTGCTGCTGGTGACGCATGACGTCAGCGAAGCCGTGGCGATGGCCGACCGGGTGTTGCTGATCGAGGATGGCAAGATTGGACTGGATCTGACGGTCGACATTGCACGCCCCCGCCGCCTGGGCTCGGTGCGTTTAGCGGAGCTGGAGGCCAACGTGTTGAGCCGGGTTATGCAGCGTGGAGTAACGGAACAGTCGATCCGTCGGCATGGATAAGCATTCTGGACGTTGTAGCCCGGTAAGCGTGAGCGCTACCGGGCATTTTGCCGGATAGCGGCGTTACTGCCTTATCCGGCCTGCAAAACGACAGGTCAATGTCTCAGGCTAACGCTTTGGCGATCTTCTCGAACAGATCGCCGGAGAGATTCTCCAGCCCTTTCAATTGTTCCAGCGCGGCACGCATTTTTTGCTGACGCTTCTCATCGTAACGCTTCAGACGGATCAATGGTTCGATCAGACGTGACGCCACCTGCGGATTTCGGCTGTTAAGCTCGGTCAACATCTCAACCAGGAACTGATATCCGCTGCCATCTTCTGCATGGAAAGCCGCCGGGTTACTGCCGGCAAACGCGCCAATCAGCGAACGAATACGGTTCGGGTTGCTCATGCTGAACGAACGGTGTTTCAACAGGCCGCGCACCGTGTCCAGCACGTTATCTGCCGGACTGGTGGACTGCAGGATGAACCATTTGTCCATCACCAGACCGTCCTGATGCCACTTGTCGTCATACTCCTGCATCAGCGCGTCACGGCACGGCAGTTGCGCCGCCACGGCCGCAGACAGCGCCGCCAGCGCATCGGTCATGTTGTTAGCTTCACGATACTGCTTGCTCACCAGCGTATCTGCCAGCGTCGTTTCACCAAAGGCCAGGAAGCGCAGGCAGGCGTTACGCAGCGTACGTTTGCCGATGTCCGCGTGCTCAATGCGGTACTCCTCCAGGCGGTTGGCGTTGTAGATCGCCAGGAACTCATCCGCCAGTTCAGCCGCCAGCGTACGCGTTAACGCTTCACGAACCTCCGCAATGGCCAGCGGATCGATCTTCTCAAACAGCTCGGCAATTTCGTTTGCCGACGGCAGCGTCAGAATTTCCGCCGCCAGCGCCGGATCGATCTTCTCATCCAGCAGCACCGCGCGGAAAGCATCCGCCACATGCACCGGCAGAGAGAGCGGCTGCCCCTGCTGATGGCGCGCCACGTTCAGCTTGATATACGTTGCCAGCAGGCTTTGCGCCGCGTCCCAACGGGAGAAGTCGTTACGCGCATGCCGCATCAGGAACGTCAGTTGCTGATCGCTCCACTTATACTCCAGTTTCACCGGGGCAGAGAACTCGCACAGCAGTGCCGGTACCGGCTGGAAATAAACGTTATCGAATACAAACGTCTGCTCCGCCTGGGTGAAATTCAGTACCGAATTCACCGGGTGACCGCCTTTCTGTAGCGGGATCACTTTGCCTTCGTTGTCATACAGTTCGATGGCAAATGGAATGTGCAGCGGCTGTTTTTCGGCCTGATCCGGTGTTGGCGGCGTGCGCTGGCTGAGAGTTAGCGTGTACTGTTCAGTTTCCGGATTATAGTCATCTTTAACGGTAACAATCGGCGTGCCGGACTGGCTGTACCAGCGGCGGAAATGGGAAAGATCGACGTTAGACGCATCTTCCATTGCCTGAACGAAATCATCACAGGTTGCCGCGCTGCCGTCATGACGTTCAAAGTACAGCTGCATCCCTTTCTGGAAATTCGCTTCGCCCAGCAGGGTGTGGATCATGCGAATCACTTCTGCGCCCTTTTCATACACGGTCAGGGTGTAGAAGTTGTTCATTTCAATGACCATGTCCGGGCGGATCGGATGTGCCATCGGGCTGGCATCTTCCGCAAACTGCAGGCCGCGCATGGTGCGCACGTTGCTGATCCGGTTAACCGCACGGGAACCGAGATCCGAACTGAACTCCTGATCGCGGAAAACGGTCAAGCCCTCTTTCAGGCTCAACTGGAACCAGTCGCGACAGGTGACGCGGTTACCGGTCCAGTTGTGGAAATATTCATGGCCGATCACGCGTTCAATATCGAGATAATCTTTGTCGGTGGCGGTATCGGTACGCGCCAGCACGTATTTGGAGTTAAAGATATTAAGGCCTTTATTCTCCATCGCGCCCATATTAAAGAAGTCGACGGCGACGATCATATAGATGTCAAGATCGTACTCCAGGCCGAAGCGCTCTTCATCCCACTTCATCGAATTCTGTAACGAAGTCATCGCCCACGGCGCACGATCGAGATTGCCGCGATCCACGTACAGCTCCAGCGCGACTTCGCGCCCGGAACGGGTGGTAAAGGTGTCGCGCAGCACGTCGAAATCACCGACGACCAGCGCAAACAGATAGCACGGTTTCGGGAACGGATCCTGCCACTGAACCCAGTGACGACCGTTTTCCAGCTCCCCCTCGCCGGTGCGGTTACCGTTGGAGAGCAGGAACGGATATTTGCTTTTATCGGCAATAATTTTGGTGGTAAAACGCGCCAGCACGTCCGGGCGGTCGAGATACCAGGTAATATGGCGGAAGCCTTCCGCTTCGCACTGGGTGCATAGTGCATCGCCCGATTGATACAGACCTTCCAGCGCGGTATTCCGGGCCGGGCTGATTTCATTCACAATACGCAGCGTAAAACGCTCGGGCAGATTGCTGATCACCAGCGCGCCCGCTTCTTCTTTATAAGCTGTCCACGGTTCATCGTTGACGTGGAGAGAGACCAACGTCAGATCTTCTCCGTCCAGTTTCAGCGGGGCATCCGATGCGCCATGACGAACAGCCTGGCTCACTGCCGTGACCACGGTTTTTTCAGCATCCAGGTCAAAGGTCAAGTCAATATCAGTAATCTGGTAATCCGGCGCACGGTAGTCGTGGCGGTATTTGGCTTGTGGCTGTTGTGTCATAAAAAACCTTTAGCATCTTTTGAAGAGTCTCGACTCCAGTCTATTCCTGTTGCGTAAAACGCGCTACGCAGAATGTTTATCTTTTCAGACACAAACACTCTTTTCGCTACATTTTTATAACACGCGGCACGAAATGCACTCGACCCTCACGCCAGCTTATGGTGTGATCGGGGTTCAATAAATCGCTAAACAAGGTATACTCCAGCGGTTTTCTTAGTTGTTTATTGTACTAAACGCTCCCGTGAGAGGATGCTACTGCGCACCTATGACACAATTCGCTTCTCCTGTTCTGCACTCGTTGCTGGATACAGATGCTTATAAGTTGCATATGCAGCAAGCCGTATTTCACCACTACTATGATGTGCAGGTAGCGGCTGAATTTCGTTGCCGAGGCGACGACCTGCTGGGTATTTATGCCGACACCATTCGCGAGCAGGTCAATGCTATGCAGCATCTGCGCCTGCAGGATGAAGAGTATCAGTGGCTCTCCGGCCTGCCCTTCTTCAAAGCGGATTACCTTAACTGGTTGCGCGATTTTCGCTATGACCCGCAGCAGGTTTCCGTCAGCAACGACAACGGAAAGCTGAATATCCGCTTAACCGGTCCGTGGCGCGAAGTCATCATGTGGGAAGTCCCACTGCTGGCGGTGATCAGTGAGCTGGTTCATCGCTATCGCTCACCCGAAATGGGCGTCGCGCAGGCCCTCGATACGCTGGAGACGAAACTAGTCGATTTCTCTGCTTTAACGTCCAGTCTCGATATGTCCCGCTTCCACCTGATGGATTTCGGCACCCGTCGTCGTTTTTCCCGTGAAGTGCAACAGGCTATCGTTAAGCGTTTGCAGCAGGAGTCGTGGTTTGTTGGCACCAGTAACTACGATCTGGCGCGTCGTCTGTCGCTAACACCAATGGGCACCCAGGCGCACGAGTGGTTCCAGGCGCATCAACAGATAAGCCCGGAACTGGCGACCAGCCAACGTGCCGCCCTCGCCGCATGGTTGAATGAATATCCGGATCAGTTAGGTATTGCGCTGACCGACTGCATCACAATGGATGCGTTCTTACGCGATTTTGGCAGCGAATTTGCGACCCGTTACCAGGGACTGCGCCATGACTCTGGCGATCCGGTTGAATGGGGTGAAAAAGCTATCGCTCACTATGAGAAGTTAGGTATCGATCCGCACAGCAAAACGCTGGTCTTTTCCGACAATCTGGATCTGAATAAAGCCGTTGATCTTTACCGTCATTTCTCCTCCCGCGTGCAGTTGAGTTTTGGTATTGGTACGCGTCTGACCTGTGATATTCCACAGGTTAAACCGCTGAATATTGTGATCAAACTGGTGGAGTGCAACGGTAAACCGGTTGCCAAACTGTCTGACAGCCCGGGCAAAACCATTTGTCACGACAAAGCCTTTGTTCGCGCGTTGCGCAAAGCGTTTGATTTACCGCATATCAAAAAAGCCAGTTAATCCTGCCAGGGAGCCGCTTCGGCTCCCTTTTAGCATTTATTTCTGAATTCTTTTCTTTTCCTGTTAATTCTACTTGTCTGATTGCAGATGCCAGGTAACATAGGAAATCCCCATTCGGGGAACATGTGTTTATATATCGGACAATTAACAGAGAGAATATTATGAGCGTTGTGCCTGTAGCCGACGTACTCCAGGGCCGCGTAGCCGTTGACAGCGAAGTCACCGTGCGCGGATGGGTACGTACCCGCCGAGATTCAAAAGCTGGCATCTCCTTCCTCGCCGTT
>DXKH01000081.1 GCA_019415335.1 Citrobacter sp.
GTACTTTTGAACACCAGCACCACTTCGTTGGAATAAGAAGAGAGCGAGCGTTTAAACGCGTACGGCAGCAGGATCGCCAGCGTATCTTTTTTGCTCATTCCCAGGGCGCTACAGGACTGCCATTGACCTTCCGGGATCGCGCGAATCGCACCGTAAAACAGCTGCGTGGTGTACGCCGCACTGTTCAGCGACAACGCAATCAGCGCACATAACCACGGTTCTGACAACAAATGCCACAGTGCCGGATACTCCTGCAACGTCGGGAACTGACCCGGTCCGTAATAAATCAGGAAGATCTGCACCAGCAGCGGCGTACCGGTAAACAGCGTGATATAGCCCCGCACCAGCCACACCAGCACCGGCGTTTTCAGCGTCAGGATGATGGTAAAAATCAATGCCAGAATCAGTGCCACAATCAGCGAGGCAACGGTTAGCGTCAGGCTGGTGTGCAGCCCTTTCATCAGTTCGGGTAAATACTCAAACATTAGCTGGGCCTCCGCTCAAAACGTGTCGCGCGCAGGTCAATGCGTTTGAGAATGTACTGACTGAGCAGGGTGATCACCAGGTAAATCGCCGCCGCCACAATGTACCAGGTAAACGGTTCCTGGGTACGGGTAGCGATGCTTTTGGTTTGTAGCATTAAATCATTCACGCTTATCAAACTGACCAGCGCGGTATCTTTCAGCAGCACCAGCCACTGGTTACCGAGACCAGGCAGCGCATGACGCCACATCTGCGGCATCACCAGACGGAAAAAGATAGCCGATTTCGACAGCCCCAGCGCCTGTCCGGATTCCCACTGGCCCACCGGCACCGCTTTCAACGCGCCGCGCAGCGTTTGCGAGGCATAGGCGGCATACAGCAGCGACAGAGCGATGACACCACAAAGGAACGGGCTAACGTCGAAGTTCTCAATGTCCATCTGCACCGGGATCTGCACGAACCCAAGATTGATAGTGAAGCCATCCGAAAGCGTCAGCAGCAGCTGCGAGGAGCCAAAATAGATAAACAGCACCACCAGAATTTCTGGCAGGCCGCGCAGAACCGTCACCAACGCTGAACCTGCCCACGCGACGGGACGCCATTTTGCAGACTCCCATACCGCAAAGAACATCGCCAGCGCCAGCCCGACAATCAATGCACAAACGGCAAGGCCGACGGTCATCCCGGCGGCGCTTGCTAAAGGAAAAAATTCATTCATCAGGAATTACTTCTGGAACCATTTGTTGTAGATGGTTTCGTAAGTGCCATCTTTCTTCACTTTTTCCAGCGCAGTGTTGA
>DXKH01000082.1 GCA_019415335.1 Citrobacter sp.
TCGTTGTTGCCATCGACGGCAGCAAATTTAAAGCAGTAAACAGCAAACCCAACAACTTCACATCTCAGAAAGCCAAAGACCATATTGAGCGCGTTGAGCAAAGTATTACTTATTATTTAAACAAGCTGGATGAAGCCGACAGGAATACTGAGCCCGATGCAAACACAAAGTTAACAGCCACTAAACTGGCCTGGCTAAAAAAGCGTTTACGTAAGCTTCAGGAGATCTAACAAGCAGTCGCACAACAGCCAGATAAAGAACTCTCTTTAACCGACCCTGACTCCCGGTTGATGAAAACAAATAATATGAATCGGCAAGTTTGCTACAACGTTCAGACAGCTGTGGATACGAAGAACCATTTGATTGTTGCGCATAAAGTCACCAACACAACAGATAATGGGCAACTTGGTTCAGTAGCAACACCGGCTCAGAAAGCTGTTGGCCGGAAGGACATAACAGTACTTGCCGACAAAGGGTATTACAGTCGCAGCGATTGTGAGCGCGTTATTTTCGGCTGCGTTCTTAGTCAGTACTTGTGTTCATATATCCAGAGGGGATGATACAAATTAAAGCCATCACCGCGTACGAGAGAGCGTCGCATGCAAAATTATTGAATTTAAGGGTAAACAGAAGATCGACAAATGTGTAAATAATGGCGAGGTTATAGGGGGTGGATATGCCTATATCTCTGAATCTTTTAGCGCAAAGGTTGATGGTGATAAAAGAAAAAATGACGACGAAAGCCATTGTGAATATGAAATAATTGAAGCTGAACTCGACGTTAAATAATTCCGGAAGGAAGGGCAGAGAGAATAAAATCGCAAGAATAACCAAGTTATAAATAAAATACCGCATTCTCGCAATTTTAGCTGTCCCATTTATGATGAAAAAATCCCTTAAAACCAATCTCATCCTTTTATTCCTCTGTGTTCTTTGTTCCCCGTATGGCGTCATAATTTACGCTGCGTAATGCAGGATGGCTACGATACGCAGCGCTAGCGCTAAGTTTTAGTTAAAATCCCCCAGCAGCGGAATACGGGTATCTCTGGGTGGTTCAGGTTTTAACGTCGCGGCTTTAATCTGACAGACACTGGTGGCGATGATGCCAAGCAGTGACTCTTCCGGATAAGGCTCCCACTGACCAATTGGCGCACGCTTCGCAATAACATCTCCCTTCGCCCAGTATTGGGAAAGGTAGATACGTTCAAACTGTGCGCGCTGTTTCGTCTCACAGTTCACGACATTGATGACCGATGAGCTGGCAATATAAACCGGGGGGTTAGATTGCATCTGGCGTGGCCCGATGTAGTTATTGATCAGATAGAAACGGCGCAATTGCGTATTACCCTGGTAACTGGAAACGGTACGCATGTCGGCATACGTGCCGCCGGTATCATCTTCCAGCAATTTCACCAGCCCGGCGGGCTGAGGTGTAAATTGAGGTGCCTGAGATTTGTTCTGGCTGGTGCAACCTGCCAGCAACGTCAGAGCCACGTACAAGAGGAGACGCTTCATTTTGCCGCTCCTTGCAGATCAGGGCGCAGCGGTAGCAGATCGGCATCCGTGACGTTCCCCTGAACGGAGCAGAGCAAACGGGATTTACCGTTAAATGCATCCAACAATACGAGTCGTTCTACACTGCTTTTCGCTGGCGCAATGCCGCTGGCGGCTCCCGAATTCACCTGCCAGTCACCGGTGCCTGACAGTTTAATCATCGGGTTTGCCATATAGACGTCATCATTTTTGTGCCAGCTAACCTGAGAAAGCACCTGCATCACGGCTTCGGGCGACTCATCAAAAATCAGTCCCCAGAAATAATATTTCCCCATCTCTTCCAGGTCGCTTTTTTGTTGCCAGTAGCCCGAAATCGTCAACTGTCCAGCTTTAACCGGGTGGGCAAACCAGGTAGCCTCGCTACCGTCTTTTGGAGCATACCAGGCGTGCTGGGCTTTATCTGTCGTCACAGGTGCAGCCTGCTTGAAAGCTGCCCGTTGGTTGTACAGTTCAGAGAAGAAGCGACTGTCGCAGTGCATCAGGCTTCCGGGCAGCGACTCTGCTTGTGCGATCCCCATTGTGCTCACCAGAAGCACCAGGGATAATAAAAATTTCATAAAATTTCCCTTTAAGCAAAAATGACCTTTTCAACAACTATCTGTAGGCTGTTTTACAGAAGTCCGATGTTATTTATCGGCAGCAATCGCTATATTCTGACTGTATTTCTGCCACAAACCATAATCTCTGGTAAAAATGGCCGGACTGCTGCACTACCCATTGCAGCTACTACTTTCTGACATGATACAGGTGTACCCCCGCTATATGCTTCTTTGATCGCTACCTGTTGTTCTTTTGTCCTGGAATCAACTGTTCCCGGCTTATTTACTTCCACCGCGACCAGAAGATGTACCAGGCCATTATTCTCAGCAACAACTCTCTCTAACGTGGATTGCAGAGGTGGTGACGATTTTTCCCTTTACTTTCCATTGGTTACCGTCATTTTTGCCTGCCGCACTTCCGGTGCGACAACTTTTTGCCCCGACGTGCCTTTTTCGCCTCGAATACACTACCGCCACGGTGAAGAATCCACTCTCCGGGTAAATTGCCTGCAGCTATTCAACATAATGCAGGGGATTATGCACAGTTCAGGAGGATGAACCATGCATAATCAGCGTTATGTCTTGCGCCCTTCAGAAGCCTGCGATGGTGCAGGTTGACAGCCAAGAGACTCAGACGGCTAAGAGATTAACTGTCGGAGTCTCCGTTTTTATTATTTATAATCTAATAAAATCAATTAATAAAATTCCTCATCAACATGCCCTTCGGATTTCAGTATCTCCAGAAATCGCTTGTAGGCAACTTCATCACGTTCGATGATATCATCAAGCAATTTTTCTTTAATTAGAGCCCAGTGATAAATACCGTTTTTGAAATATATGGCTTGAAAATCTATTTCAGGAGAGATCATTGATACTTGAGTCGCTCTATATGCCATCAACCCACCATATCCTTTCAGTAAACCTAAAAAATAAGTTTCATCACCAAACCAATAAACGCTAAAAACATCAACGATCCTGCCCAATGGGTCTCGAGGGTCTCTTATTTTCATTTTTTACCTCCATCGGTCAGTGAAGGACCTGGTTGTAACGGATTCCTTTGTGGTGTAACAATTTTCATATCATATGCTTTACCAGTATTAACATTGTACTGGTAATGTACTGATATTGACGATCCATCAGGAAGATAATGTGTCGCTTCCATTTTCTGGAATCCAGCAGAAGTAGGGAATCTAGGGTCATTATTCATACCCGGTAACTTACCACCTTGTGAAGGATTTGACTCGACTTGCTTCCAGAACAGTTGCTCATTCAGATCTCTCGGTGCTGCTGACTGCAAACCGGGCTTCGCTGTTGAGATCTTCTCCGCAGCACTGATCAGGATTTTGTTATCAATGACCTTCAGGCCTTTACCAACCAGTGATAAAGCCTTTTCTGCCGGGATCGACGTCAGCAATGCCAGAGCATAGTCTTTCGCATCTTCTGCTGATAGCAGGGCCATTACCGTATCGCTCCCTGGATTATTTTCCAGGATCGCTTTGATAATGTCTGCACTTTCCGGTAAGTCACCCCGCACAATATCCGTCAGCCCGGCCTGAACCTGTTCCGGCGAAAGATTGTGGTCCTGCGCGTATTTCACCCAGGATGTGGCTGCCTTCCCTGTATCCGTCAACCCTTTTGGCAGATTCTCCCAGCCGCTCAGCGAGTTATTCTCAACTTCCACCTTCGCTGTGTTGGACGCGAGAGCAGCCATCGACAGCTCTCCATCTGTCACAGCAGCACCTGCCAGACCACCCGCAATCGTCACCAGACTGCTCACCAGACGTTTTTCATCGGCGGTGAGTTGGCTGACATCCTTACCGTAAAGTGCACTCACCAGATGGTCCGTCATCGCCGATGCGGTGATGGCCCCAATGGCCCCGGCCTTCATACCGTCAGAGCCGCTGCCACCACTCGCCTGCGTCAGTGCCGCCGCCACGATACCGTGCAGGACTGCACGGAGAGTCGGGTCATCCTGTTTACTGACCAGTTCGGCGAGCAGGGGAGCCGCACCGGCTGCCGCGCCGGCTTTCAGATTGCCACCGAGCGCACCGGCCAGCAGTCCTGCCGCCGCGCTGCCCTTCATCCAGAAATCACTCCCCGGACCGTAATCGGTACTCTGGTAACCCGGCTGCGTTTTCAGAAAAGCTTCCCGCTCCTGTGCCGTTTCACCCTGCATTTTCCCTTCCGCTGTCAGCTTCGCTTCCAGCGCGGCGTTGGATTCCTCCGCCTTCTGCTCTGCATACTTGCCGTACACATCCAGCACAGAGGTTGCCAGCGCCGCACCTTCGCTCTGTACTGCCAGGTTATCCTTCACCTTCTGTACATCACCGTTTACATCCACACCATGGTGGGCGTTGTCGGTGTCACGACTCAGGTCTGCAATATCCTGCGTCTGGTTATCCTTGTCGCGGATGATGATGGTGCCGTTACTGATGGCTGACGACGTGGTGCCGCTGCCGCTCTCTTCCGCATGACCGGTGGGTCAGTGCGGTGGCGGTGGTTGTCAGACGGTTGCTTTTCACGGTCACGGTGCCATCCGCAACGGTCTCTCCGGACAGCGTAATGTCACGGGCGTTGATATTCAGCGCTGAGGCACTTTTGAGATTGCCGGTACTGGTCAGCCCGGTGGCGGTGACCTTCAGACTGTTACCCTGGACTGTGCCGGTATTGTTGAATGTCCCGGTGTTAACTGTGGCGTCCGTCCCGGCGGCCAGTGTGCCGCTGTTGTTCAGGCTGCCAGTGCTGACGGTAAGCAATTTCCCGGCAACGGTACGACCTTTCAGCGTGGCATCACCCGTGGTGGTGAGGGTGACATTTCCGGCGGCATTCACTGCCCCCGAGGTCTGGTTCAGACGCTGTGCGCTGAGCGTGGCGTTCTGTCCGGCGGTCAGTTCCCCGCCGTTCTGGGTAATCTGCCCGGACGAGGACAACGCCAGATTTTTATCCGCCACCAGGCGGGACTGATTCAGCGTCAGTGCGGTTGTCCCGGTAACGTTAAGATTGCCACCGGCTTTGTTATCACCGGACAGTGTGACATCCGTCCCGCTGACCGTTGTGTTGCCGCTGGCAAGGCTGTCTTTCAGGGCAAGCTTACCGGCGCTGTTCAGCGTAATATCGCCGCTGCGGGCATTAAGGTTACCGAGGTTCACCCCGACACCACTTTCGGTGGAAGTCAGACGGATACGGTTGGCGTACATCCCGCCGAGTGCACCGGTATCAACAGCGACTTTCGGCACGTCGCCTTCACCTTTCAGCGCGCTGACACGCCCGTCTGCTGTGATGCGGTTGGCCCCGGCAATCACAGTCAGGTCTTTCGCATGCAGGGAGGCGTTAATGTCCGTGGCGCGGGTAAGAATGGATATCGAATCGCTGAGACTGCCGTCGAGCCCCTGACCTTCAATGGTAATGCTGCCTTTAGTGACATCAAATGACTGCAGGTTGCCGTCAGCGTTCATCACCGGTTTCCCTGTAGTCAGTGTGACGTTGGGCGTATTGATAAATCCGCAGCCGTTACAGGTAATACCGTACGGGTTGGCGACGATCACGTTCGCCGCTTTGCCCGCTACTTCGGTATAACCCTGAAGCTGTGAACGGTTAGCGCCGGTGACTTCGTTAATGATGCCCCTGGCTTCCTGCCCGGCTTTCAGGTTAGGGTTACTCTGAATGAGCCCACCCAGTTGTGTCTGGTTCAGCTTACCGGTGGCGTTGTTAAGGATTAAACCTTCCTTCCCGACGTTATAATTATTGTATTTGTTATGCGAGATCCCTGCGCCAATGGGCGTGGCAATATTCACCACCGGCACGCCGTTGCCCGCTTTGTCCATCTGCGTGTTACCGGTGGGGGTGACGGTGGCTGCGACCGCGGGCAGCAGCGGTTGCGTTGCCAGCAGGGTACTTAACAGCCAGCTCAGTACACGCTGAGAAAAACGGGTCTGATTATTATCCATCGTTTTTGTCCCTTAAAACGCCACCGCCACGCGGTAGTAAATAATGAGATGATCCGGGGCCAGCCAGTCCGGGTATTTCACGGGGGTTCCCACGGTAAGCTGTGTCGAAAACCAGCGATTGGCGCTGGTCAGCCCGACTGCCGCGCCCCACAGCGTGCCGCTGGCATACGGATCCTGGTCGTCGTGTTTCAGCCAGCCGCCATCCAGCGCCGCCATCGCGCTGATTTGCCCCATCCACGGCAGGGTAAACAGCGAGTAATTCAGCTCATTTCGCAGATAACCGCCATTGTTGCCGGAGAGATACTGTTCTTTAAAACCGCGGACAGAGCTTTCTCCACCCAGTGTGAGCTGTTCAGAACCGTAAAGCCGGTCCGGTGACCACTGAAAGTAAATGCTGCTGAGCCACCAGAGATCGGTCGCCAGAGGCTGCTGGAAACTACCGTTGAGGCTCCATTTGCGGAACTCCGCTTTCGGTACATCGCCGTGTTTATCGTGATCGTCTTCCGCTCCCAGCCAGGGCACACCCTGAGTAAAGGACGGGTTGAGCGTCGCCACGCCACCGAACATTTTTTGCGTGTGATTGATGCCGAACATCACGCTGGAGAGCTTGCGGCTGCTGGACTCCAGCAGTACGTCATCCAGATAATTGCGACTGATACGGTGGGTGATGCCGGTGGTAAGACCGGTTTTGATATCGCCGTTGCGGAACACCACCCACGAGCCGATAAGCCGGTGCGTTTCGCTGTCGCCGGTTGAGCGCCACGGCCAGCCGTTGTTATCAATGGTGTTGAGGTAATTGCTCCAGCTGTAGCTGTAATCGAGCAGACCGTAGCCATACGGCATGCTGACACCCGCAGCAAAATTCTGCGCATCATGCGAGTTTGAAAAATCGCTGCTGCGTCCGCCGCTGATAAACCATTTATCCGCCATCCCAAGCAGGTTATTGCCGGTTAGTGCGCCGCTGAACTGGCCGGTGCCGGTGCTTTTCTGCCCGCTGTTGTCGAAACTGACCGAACCGCTGAGCGGAAATTCCGGGGTGGCGGTGAGATTGACAATTGACCAGCCCTGCGACTCGCCCGGCTGGATTTCAATTTCCACCGGAACCTGCCGCACGCGGTTTAATTGCTCCATACCCTGCTCGATGTCGCGCAGGTTAAGGATTTTTCCTTCCATCCCGGGGAACGTCATGGCGAGCGTCCGCTGCGGTACACCTTCCAGACGGATTTGCTGTAACCGGCCTTCCAGCACTGTGAGGGTCAGCACGCCGGAGGAGAGGTCCTGTTCGATCAGAAACGCGCGACTGGTGATGTATCCCCGGCTGATATACCAGTCGGAGACGGCGTCAGTGACCTGCGTCAGGCGGGTCATATCCAGGCACTGATTCAGCCAGGGCGCGGTAACGGTGGCGGCGTCGCGTGGAGAGAGAAGGGTGGCGCCATGCACCTCAATACGGGAAATGGTGAAACACGGGCCTTCTGTGGTCGGTGGCACGACTGGCGCAGATGAGCGGGGCAACTGCGTGCTGCGCTCCAGTTCATCACGCTGACGCTGGTTCTGCTCAAGCAACTGTTGCTGCTGCTGTTGAATGGTATCACGGTCAGCCGGAGAGAGCGGAGCCGCTGTGACGCGAACGCACGCTACCGCCAGAATGGTGATACAGAAGAGGCGCGTGACGACGGAAAATCCGCGTACTGGCTTCCTGCCCATTGCATGTCCTTAAGTAAAAAATTGTATGAAAATTGTTCTGGAAAATAAGGTATTAGTAAGATTTTGTAAATAACATTATTGATTTTGTGCATATGATAACTAAGGCTAATATGTTTTTTCGTCCCGCTGAAGTGGCGAGAAAGTAATGCTTCAACAGACAGGAGTCAGATGTACTAAAGGCAATTGTCGGCCCGGCCTGCCGAATATGACCTGGATCGGGGATCCTGTATTTTCGGCTGCATAAAACTGACTACAGCGAAGTGGTGGTGGCGCGTTAAAACGGGTAAAAAATCAGCGTAATTCAACTGTGCTTCAGAACATAATGCATACCGGAGGTCTGATAGTTCTGCTGTTATTTCCCTGTCACATGTTCCTTCAATATCGCGCATACCAGTACCACAAGGAGTACACAGCATTTCCCCGTAGCAATGTTGCCCGCACCAGAGACATATCACAGTACTGGTGCGGGACTACAAGCATTCCAGTGGTATTACGCAACTTGCTGAACCTGACTTCTGCTTTAATTTCGAGGCCTGGGTAGACATAGTACATCAGCGTACTGATGAGCACCGTACTCTGGTCATGCCTGAACCACGTTCACGCTCCCCCCTGACCATACGTGACTCACGATGTAGCTCGGACATTCCTCTACCTCCGAGGACTTCCTGTATCTCACGCGATATTCACCAGTTCAGCAAAAGCGCCTTGTGCCATATTTGTGCCATTCACCGCCAGGAATGAGTCGATTTGCATGGCATGTTGCGTCAGGTTATTCGGTGCCAGATATGCATAATGCTGCACCATCTCGATACTCTCCCACCGGTCTAATAAAAGTACTGTTTGAAGGAAGTGGTGGAGGGGCCTCTATGGGCGATGGTGGTGCTGGAACTCAAGCGAGCGGGCCGCGTCAAATGCCTGGCCAGTATGGCGGCGTGGCCAGGGCCGGTAGCTCAAGAGAAGGCGGCAATGGGGCTAATGGTATTATAGGATTCTCATGGTGATGATAATGAAGAAATGGGCAGTTATTGAAAACGAAGAGGTGGTAAATGTTATTCTGTGGGATGGGGAGAGCCCATGGGCAGCAAAAACGGGGCAAAGCTCCCAATCCGGAGAATGGAGAACAGGAGCCAGGAATCGGGTGGGCGTATATAAATAAAGAATTCACGCCCCCTCTGGATTTAAATACCGACTAATTGCCGGTATTTAAATCTGATTATATAAGTGGCATTGACACTAATCCACTTTCTCAAATATAGAAACCTCGATATCAGAAGGAAGAATGGGAAGAATAATGGTAATAATCCATATAATGGATACCATCAAAATACCCTTTAATCCAGGGTGAGATGCTGATATACGTTGACGCAACCCTTTCCTGGATACACTCTTTAATCTGAATGTGGTGATATGCTTCAACCCAGTATGTTGTGAAACTAATTTCTGCATAGCTTTCGGGTTGAAGTAGCTAACGTGGGGTGATGGCATCCCTTTTTGCCATAGCCGCTCTAATGGGCCATGCACTCCCATAATACTAAGTAAACTTGCTGTTTTAAAGAAAAAACCATAAGTGGATGGGTAATTCAAGACAACTATACCTTTAGTTGCAAGAAGGCTCTCCACTTGTTTAATAGCTGTAGATGGAGATGGGATATGTTCAAAAACATCATTAAAAACGATGACGTCATAAGGCCCACGATCATTCAAATCATGAGGGAAAAAACCATCCTCAACATCCAAACCTTTTGAGCGTGATAAATCGGCATTTTCTTTCTCAGGTTCAATTCCCTTTGCGGCAGTTCCTCTTTTTAAAGCAGCTTCCAGAAACCATCCCCACGCAGATCCAACCTCTAATAATTTAGTCTCATTTAGATGCTTGATTTTCCCAATGTGATTTAATATTACCTCAAAGTTTTCTCGTCTTAGACTTTCAAGCCCCTGAATGCCAGTTCCTTGTGCGGGCTTTAGATTAGACAATTGAAAACCGCAATGTTGACAAGCAGACACCCATGCGGATTTTTTAATCAATGGGGAACCGCATGCCTCACAAGCTTCTTCAAACATGTAGATATCACTCCACCAAAAATTTTGATCATTAGAATACAGAAGGAAATAGATAAACGGAATACAAGTAAGACGTTACTGACATTGTTTTGTGTTTAGTGATCACGGACTCAGTGAGTGCACACGCCCCCCCAACATAACTTGTCTACGATAAAAAATTAGCGCAAAACAACTCAAAACCGGCGAAGGTGGTGATTCGTCTTGCGCTAATGCTTTGTGGGTTGTTGTGCCATAGATGTGACATGCACATGAAATCACCTCACTGCAACTGACTGCTTGTGCCATCATCATACCATTGTGAATGCGGCCAGGGACTCAACCGGAATCAAGTTACCGTTGGGGGCATAAGTGGGGGCATTCTGTGTTCGGTCCAGGGAGATGCCCCCAATGAAGCTTAATGCGTGACAGGTAGACGCTGCGAAACCCAGAGAGAAAGTTTATAAGCTGGCAGACGGAGCTGGTTTGTATCTTGAGGTTATTCCCTCTGGTTCTCGATACTGGCGAATGAAATATCGCTTCAATGGAAAAGAGAAGCGGATGGCTTTTGGTGTTTAGCCGGCAGTGTCGCTTGCACAAGCAAGGGCATTACCTGATGACGCCATGAAAACGTTGGCCGAAGGTATCTTTCCATCAATAGCTGCGCTGGCTGAGTCAATAGCGAAGGCGGGTGGCATTTTTACCAAGAGAGAAGAACCATTGTGATGAATTTACGACCGTTCACCCATTCGGAATACCTAAGCAGGGGCAATGCGCCCCTGTTACCGAATGGAGTATTACAATGTCTCGTACACGAGCAGAACGCCGTCACCATGAACGCCGACTGAAAGCCATCCGCAGACACTACAACAACGCCGGTAGCCGTTCACCAACGCATATCGGTATGGTTTACCAAACACCATGCTCTTGTAGCTGCTGGATGTGTGGAAATCAACGAAACCACCATGGTATGAGCTGGCAGGAGATTAACGATCGCTTGCGATATACCGATTAGCAGGAGGTCAGATGCACCACGACACCATCGGAGAACATTTGTAAGTACCTTAATTGGAGCTTACTTATGTCTACATTTAACACCCGTAAAGACCGTGACCGCCACGGTAAACCATTGCCACACAGGCGTGTGCAGTACGCAACTCGCTACCACATAAAGCATATCCACTACGCCGAACGCTACGGAGACAACGCGCCTCGCGTGAACTACAGCAATAATCATGGGTACTGGAATAACGTGTATACGACCCGCCGACGCCGTGCAGATGATCGTACCCATGCGCAGGTCATAGTGACAGGCGCAGATCCTGATGGTCTGTTATGGTTACCGAGCAATCGACCTTCAGAATACTACTGGTAAACCTCATGCCCGCTACGGCGGGTTTTTTATTCCGCCATAAACACCCTCTCCTGTGGCGGTGGTCAGCAACACGGTTTGGTTTTGTCTTATTGTGTTCGGAGATTCTTGCATCACAAAATGTGAGCGCTTATGTCTCTTTTAAAATATTCTCAAAAAACCTCGCAGCAATCATGCCGGAAAGATAATGAAATTAACCTTTGTGAATCGGCACGGACTTCCGAGTCGTTGTGTGGAGTGTCCCTGGTAGACGAGCCTGTCCTATTGTGGTCAGCCACTACCGGATACATCACACTTATGGTTACGGCAATATCATTTGGTGTCAGGCGGGTAGCTGCTTCAGGTCCATCAGATCCAGCCAGAATATTCGATTGGCTTGTATTGCGAAAAAGGGGCGTAAGCCCCTTTAGCTCATCGGCCAATTCTGAGATAAAACAGAGATTTCATTTCTCTTCGACTTACCGTTATTGCCTGTAATATTATTCCGCACATAAATGATAGCGCTGAAAGCAACATAATTACGCTTGCAGCAACCGCTGTTGGCAATCTTGGAACCAGACCTGTTTCCGCAAATTCTTTAACAACGGGAAGTCCAAGAGATAGAGAAATAGCAGCAAAACAGCATGAAAGAATACCAAAAAAATACATTGGTCTTTCAATCGCGTAAAGCTTTATTATGGTTTTAAGAATCCTGAAACCATCTTTATAAGTCGACAGTTTGCTTTCAGAACCTTCAGATCTGCTGCCATAAGAAGTGTCAACTTCACCGTATTTCATGCGCAACTCCAGAGCATGAATTGTCAGTTCCGTTTCCGTCTCAAACCCTCTTGATTGACTTGGAAAAGATTTTACATATCGTCTTGTGAAGACTCTATATCCAGAAAGCATGTCAGTGAACTGACCTTTAAATATCGCTGTAACAGTACCTGTCAAAATTCTATTTCCGAATCTATGTCCCGTACGATATGTTTCAGCAGACCCATCTTCTTTTCTGCATCCGACAACCATATCAAGATCATCATCAATAAGTTTGTCGATTAATTTTTTTACTGCTGCAACTTCATAAGTGTTATCGCCGTCAATCATAACATATATGTCTGCATTAACATCTGCAAACATTCTGCGCACGACATTGCCTTTCCCCTTCAGTTTGACATGCTTAACAATTGCACCGGCCTTTTTAGCTATTTCACCAGTAAAATCTGTAGAATTGTTGTCAAATACGTATATATCACCCTCAGGTAGATATTCCTTGAAATCAGAAACGACGCTACTGATAGCCAGAGCTTCATTATGGCACGGTATTATTACCGCTATTTTAAACCCTCTGTAGTTATTCATCGTGAATTCTCTACATGTAATATCTATTTATTATGGCTGGAATCATTGCACTCAATGACAGCAGTGAAAGAATAATCACAATTACATAAGATGTGACTAGCTTTTTCATATTGTCATTTATTAGCAAAAACGCGAATATTATTGCTGGGATAATAAAGTATCTACCCTGTATACCTATTATAACATTAGTGGGAAAAGGAGAGTATTGCACAAGTAAAGCACAGAATATAAGTAATACTGAGCCTGCTGATGTTATAATAATGCTAACAGCTAATGTGGAATTTCTCTTGATTTCATTAACGGAAAAACCAATCGCGATAAGTGCAATAATAGCTATAAAGTACATAAGGTAAAGATAGTGAGGCATCCAAATGTCTAGCCACCCTAACGTACCTATAAAACTCTTATAATAAAAAGATGAAAGGCGATAATTGGAAATTGTGTTGTATATAACTCTAAAAATTTCAGTTGGATTAACAATATAATGAGCAATTACCTGGCTATGTGTCATGCCTGGGTGGTGTACACCTCCATCTTTAGTCATTGATATAGTCACAGCAATCCATGCCAGAGAAATAAACGCTGCCAGAAAAGGGGGTACCATTCGCCATTTACATTGCGAATAGAAAGCAGCAACAATTGGGAGCAGGAGTATTGGAATTAAGTTTGCTCTACTTGAAACCAATACAAATGCAATAGCAGAGATAATTATTAAATCTTTGTTACTCGTCTCTTTGTGCAGTACAGTTTTCGTGAAATAACACATCATCAAAACAGACAGCGCCGTAGTAACGCCATCTATCGTAGCAGCAGAAAACTGAAATATCATCATCGGCATAACCATTACACCTAATGCAAGTGTGGGTATGCGATAAACACTATTGGCATAAAAAATAATAGCCATGCTTGAAAGAAATGCTAATAATCTGGATAGCTGGTAGGTATCAAATATCGAAAGGTTAAGTATTCTACCAATCACAATACCAATGGATTGAGGAATATAAACCGCAGGGAAGTAAAATGCTGTATTGGGTATTTCTTTGTAGTGCCGCTCATTTCCCCAGTATTTTCCTGCCATATCACTAATCATTGAAGAACGTACTTTTTCAACAACTCCATTGTTAAATATAAGAAAAGATTCGTATAAGGAATTATCTATATATCCACCTGATTTCATCCCATCTTTATTATCAAGAGTAATCAACCCATTGGACAATAAATAAGCTCTTGAGTAATGATGTGGCTCATCAGGACTCATGAATGGAGGCGTAATTGAACTAACTGCAATAAACGCTATTAGCGTACAGAAAAATAACAATGATAATTTTATGTTTAATGATTTCATGTATGAATCACCTGTCATTGAAAACGACGAACTTTGCATAGATAAATCCGATCACCAGACTTATTGCTGAAAATGCCACAACGGTTAGCATTGGAGGGGTCGACATCCTGTCACCAATCCACCCAACGCAGGCGCTAAGTCCCCCCATAAAACCCGCGTAAAGGAGATAGCGCAGTGTTGAGGCTCTTGATCTAAACGTGAATCGTGCATTGACAAAGAACGAGAAGCTTACAGCAAAGATAAACCCAGAGAGATTTGCCAATGCCTGACTCGCATGCATAGTGTAATAAGTAAAAGCAAACACAGCCCAATGTATAATCGTGTTGATCACGCCTATTGATGTGTACTTTGCGAACAGTTTCAGCATTTGTTTTCGTCAATGAGTTATGCAGGCTGGAAGTCTATCATCCAAGTATGTGACGTCAACTACTCTGACCGGCGTATTGACTCAGCATTTTTGTTACCAGCACACGCTCCTGTGTAATTGAAATTATTACTTCGGATGCGTAATAAATAACCAGAAACAGCACCACTCAGCCCCAACTCGCTCCGTTTATGGCGATGGTTCGCGCGGCACATTATGTCCAACGTCTCTCCGGTTCCTTTTCATAGACTCTGTTGCGGACCAAAATTGCCAGTGGATGGAAAGAATGTGTGCTGCTGCTGCTGCTGGCCGACGATGAAAAGCCCATTGCTGGGCGGTATCTGACGAGATAGGCTTCCGCACTCCTGGTTTTTACTGTCGAGGAGAGACTGGCAGACCAGGCGAAAATCAAAATCCGATGTACTCGGCCCTGCCCGTGTGCTATCACACTGCAAACCCTTTTCTTATTTTTTAAAATTATGCCGACGCCGATTAATGCTGATTATTTTTTTGAAAAATTAGAGACCAAATCAGGGCTCGACTACATCCTGCGGGCTCGGGAAAAAGTGCCTGAAACGGGGATGTACATAAAACCCCATGTCCATTTCGAACACGAAATTATGTGGTTTCGCAAAGCGAAAGGCAGCTATAGCATTGGCCGGGAGAAGTTCAGGATCGAGAATAACACCTTGATTTATGTCAGTCCGTTAGTCCTTCATGATATGGAACTGGAATTTACAGGCGACCATGAGCGTTATATTTTACAGTACGATCGGGTAATGCTCAGCAATCTGAAATATCTTCTCCCGACGTTGGATCCCCATATCGGCGTGGTCACCGGTCTGAGCGACAAGGAGGCTGACAGGCTGGATTTCATCTTCAGATGGTTTTCAGACGTGAACGACGAAGTCCATACGGAAAATGAGATTAGGCCGCTGCTTATTCTCTTGTTGAATACGGTACTTCAGCATGCGGTGACGTCCGAGAAAATTTTGTCTGAAACGGATAGTCAGTCAATATTTAGCATGATCATCAATTTTGTCATCGCGATGGAAACGGGGACATCTTTTAATATCAGTCTGAACGAGGCCGCAGACGCGGTTGGACTGTCACCCGGCCATTTCTCCAGAGTATTTAAAAAGGTCATGCAGGTCAGTTTTAAAGAATATTTACTGCGTAAGAAGATCGCGATGTCGGTCCAGTTGTTACGTAATACCGATCTCAGCATCACCGACATCGCGTACAAATGTGAATTTACGGATGCCGCTTACTATTGCTATCAGTTCAGACGGTTTATCGGCGTTACGCCGAAAAAATTCAGAACCAGCAACCTCACCTCTGAGCAGCTTAAAATCAACGAAAACCTCTCCGTTTAGGTCTTATCAGTTGCTACCGCTTATGGTTACCCTTGCTAACGATTCCTTGATTCCGCACGCTTACAAATAAATCACGCGACGCGTCATCCACAGACAGTTCTTGCCGGAAATGTGATCGGTACATAGCCGCTGGCGCAAAAAAATTATATAAACAGCCCATTTGTCTACATTTTTTATCCCCTGTTGCACTTATCTTTTATATTGAGGCCGGCCCTGGATATTTAAAGTTCTTGAAACTCTCAAGTAAAAGGTATTTCTATGAATAAGTCAGGCATCAAAGAAAAAATAGGCTATGGATTAGGTGATGGTGCGTCCAATATAATCTGGCAAACTATCATGCTGTTCATGGCTTATTTTTATACGGATATCTATGGATTAAGCGCTTTTCATATGGGGACAATGTTTCTTGTTGTCCGGGCTTTTGATGCTGTTGCCGATGTCTATATTGGTTATCTTGCTGACCATACCAAAACGAAATATGGCCAGTTCAGACCTTATTTACTTTGGTTTTCGCTTCCCTTCGGTATTTTTGGCGCATTGACATTTTATACGCCCGATTTTGGTGAGACGGGTAGAATTGTTTATGCGTATGTTTCGTATACTGCACTTTCTCTTTTTTACTCACTCGTCAACGTTCCTTACTGCGCACTCATCAACAATATTTCAAAAGATGCGAAAGAACGGGTTTCAATGCAATCGTACCGTTTTGCCTTTGCGGCGTTAGGCGGCATTATTGTGTCAGTTGTCGCGCTGCCATTAACCAAAATACTGGGCGCAGGCGATTTGCAGAAAGGTTATTTTCTTGCCATGGTCATCATGGGCGGCATGAGTACCATCATGTTTTTTCTCTGCTTTGCACTGACCAAAGAGCACTATGTTAAAGAAGTGGATAAAAGTCATAACCTACGTGGGATTTATCAGGAGCTGCTGGTCATTATTAACGATTTCAACTGGCGCTGTATCTTTTCACTTAATATCGCCAGCCTGATTGCCGGCATCTTAAAAACGGGTGGGGCGATCTACTTTGTCAGTTACTATATGCAAAGACCTGATTTAGTCAGCACGGTACTGGTTATTATTCTTTGCACACGCTTTGTGGGGGCCATGTCCACCACCTTGCTGTACAAGAATTTTGATCGGGTACGCGCCTACAAACTGACACTGGTGATTCAGGCCGTCATTCTGACTGCACTTTTTGCCGTCCCAGCGGAATCTGTCATGTTGATTTGCGGCGTCATATGCCTGATCCATTTTATTGACTCAAGCTCAGCCCCTTTGCAATGGAGTCTGTTGAGCGACATTATTGATAACGTTGAGAAAAAATCAAATCGTTCATTAAGCGGGCTGGTTTTCTCCACCAATTTATTCGCCATTAAAATTGGTATTGCCGTCGGCGGGGCGATTATTGGCTGGTTGTTAACCTATGGGGGCTATGTCGGGAATGCCGCGATGCAAACGGATCTCGCTACTCTGACGGTGCGCCTTATTTTTACGATTATCCCGGCCGTTTTTGTCTTAATCATGTTTTTTATTATGCAGCGATATCGTTCATATGATGCGTAAGCACAGTGGTATCACTCCGTCAGTATAACGTAAATTCATTTTTGTCTTTCAGGACGTATCTATGACCACAATAACCAACCCGATTATTTCAGGTTTTAATCCTGACCCCTCCATCATCAGAGTGGGCGATGCCTATTATTTAGCGACGTCAACCTTTGAATGGTTTCCCGGCGTTTGTCTGTATAAATCGTATGATCTCAAAAACTGGCGACTTATTTCTTATCCGTTGAATCGGAGAAGCCAACTCGACATGATGGGTAACCCGGATTCTGGTGGAATATATGCCCCCTGTTTGAGCTATGATGCGGACCGGTTCTATCTCATCTACACCGATGTCAAAAATGTGAGCGGACGTTTTTGGGATACCAATAACTATATTGTGACCACTGAAGATATCGAGGGTGAATGGTCTGAGCCGACGTATCTCAATAGCCGGGGAATTGATCCTTCGCTTTTTCATCATAGCGATGGGAGCAAGTGGCTGGTGAGTATGGAAATGAGTTATATGGACGGGGGGGAAGCCGGATTTCCGAAATGGAATGGCATTATTATTCAGCAATATGACGAAAAGAAAAATACGCTGGTCGGTGAATGCCGGAAAATATATGCCGGAACCTCGCTTGGCATTACCGAAGGACCGCATCTGTATGAATATAACGGTTGGTTCTATTTGCTGGTGGCGGAAGGCGGCACCTTTTATAACCATAGCGTCACCGTGTCTCGTTCAAAACATCTGTTTGGTCCCTATGAGACCGATCCCATCGGCCAAATGATGACATCACGTTTTAATTGTCGTCTGCCGCTTCAGCGCGTCGGACATGCTGATCTTATTGAAAACAGCCAGGGGGAATGGTTTATCGTGCATTTATGCGGTCGGCCATTACCCTCCAGAGGCCGCAGTCCGATGGGTCGTGAAACGGCGATTCAATCGGTTTACTGGAATGACGAGGGCTGGCTGCGACTGGCAAATAACACCGTCGAGCCGGATCTGAGAGCACAAACGTCACTCAGAGAGTTCCCGTGGCCTGCGCTCCCTGAAAAAGATGATTTTGATACACCCGTACTGCCGCTTCATTACCAGTCGTTGCGTATCCCTTTAAGTGAAGAGATGTGTACGCTGAAAGAGAGAAAAGGCTGGTTACGACTGCGTGGTCGTGAATCGTTAAGCTCACATCACTATCAGAGTTTACTGGCAAGAAGACAAACCGATTTCGTCTTCACGGCGCAAACCTGCGTCGATTTTCATCCACATTCATTCCAGCAAATGGCGGGATTAGTCTGTTTTTACGACACGACAAATTATATTTATTTGCATATTTCCCGCAGTGAAAAGGGGGATAGGACAGTTAATTTAATGATTAACGACCTTAACCGATTCTCACTGCCGACGGGGGAAGGCATTAAGATTGCCAGTGATGGGCTGGTGTATCTTAAAGTCTGTGTGAAAGACGATGCCGCCAGGTTCTATTATTCGTTGGATGAGCACACGTGGTTCCCGGTGGGTGACCATGTGGAATACAGCAAGCTCTCTGACGAGTATTTTAAAGAAAGAGGCATTGAACGCTTCACCGGGGCGTTTGTCGGGATGTGCTGTCAGGATTTCACCGGTGAGCGCATTCATGCCGATTTTGATTATTTCCGCTATTCGGCAAATTAATCGTTAGCGCATGGAGGGGATGAACGTGAGGATCCCCTTGGGTTGTCGCACCTGCCGTTCTTATTCATGTGAGAAGGCCGCAAAACATTGCGGCCTCAGGCGTCAGGCTGCCAGCTCAGGCATTTTCTCCTTCACAAAATGTAGAACTTTCTCTGCGTCCAGCGACGCATAGGGCAAACTTTCAATAATGGCGATTGGACGTGCGTTTCCGACAATGTCATAAATCTCAGAGAGCTTGTATTGAATATGCGGCGCAATGAGAAAACCGTCGAAAGCGGGAGCAACACTGGCGAAATTATCCAGTCCTACCGCGCTAATCATGAGAGGGTGACCGCTGCTATCTGCCAGTACCTGCATCTTTTTGGCAAGAGAATTTGCCGTATTACCGAACAAACAACAAATCAGAAGCTTTTTCATGTTTTTGACCTCCTGAAAACGGTTCTCAGAATAGGGCTGGCCATGCGCAAAAAATGAGCGCTACATCTTATTTGCATGACAAATATATTCCAGCGTCGGTAGCCCGAACCCGACGTTCCTCCCCCGTTCTGGACGTATTGACTACACTTAAGCGGGTCTGAGTTCTTGATCGCTTCTGGATTCATGAATCAGCCTCATAAGGCCATGCCAGTGGATACCCTTAATGCCTCTTCGTCTTAACGTTATTCTGCTCTCACTCATCAGCGCGTGATGCGCCACATGACCCATCATCCGGAGAAAATTCATGACGCTTAATGTAAAAGGTTACGCCGCGTTTGCTGCGAAAGAAGATTTGGCTCCACATCAATTTGTTCGCCGCGATCCGCGTGACAATGATGTGGTTATCGAGATTTTGTATAGCGGAGTCTGCCACTCGGACATTCATAATGCGTTCAACGACTGGGGCGGAGCAAAATACCCGATGGTGCCGGGCCATGAGATCATTGGTCGCATTACGCATGTGGGCAACGCCGTGACAAAATTCCGCGTCGGCGATTACGCTGGCGTGGGGTGTATGGTTGACTCCTGCCAGCACTGCAAACCTTGCGAGCTAGGGCTGGAACAGTATTGCGAAGAAGGAAACACGCTGACCTATAACGATATCGATCGCCATGATCATATGCCGACCTACGGCGGCTATTCCGATAAGATCGTGGTGACGGAAAAATTCGTCATCAAAATTCCCGAGACGCTGGATCTGAAAGGCGCGGCACCGCTGCTGTGCGCCGGTATTACCACCTGGTCGCCGCTTCGCCACTGGAAGGTTGGGCCGGGCAGTCAGGTTGCGGTGGTGGGATTAGGCGGTCTGGGCCATATGGCGATCAAACTGGCGAAAGCACTGGGGGCGGAAGTGACCTTGTTTAGTCGCTCCCCGAACAAAGAGGCGGATGCCCGTCGGCTGGGCGCCGCGCATATTGTGATTTCAACCGATGAAAAGCAAATGCAGGGCGTCTATAACCAGTTCGATTTGATTATTGATACCGTTCCGTATGTTCACGATCTGAAACCGTATATCCCTACGCTGGCACTGAACGGTACCCTCGTGCTGGTGGGGTATCTGGGCGATCTGGATCCTGTGCTGAACAGCACGCCGCTGATCCTGGGACGAAAATCGGTGGCAGGCTCGGTGATCGGCGGTATCGCGGAAACGCAGGAGATGATCGATTTCTGCGCCGAGCATCAGATCACGTCGGATATTGAACTTATTAATATTCAGGATATCAATGTCGCCTGGCAGCGAATGCTGAAGAGTGATGTGAAGTATCGCTTCGTTATCGATATCGCTTCGCTGAACGCATGACAGTCAAAGGCGGTACGTGGTACCGCCTGTTATCCTCACCATGGATATGGTGTGAATAATAACCTCCCCAGAGCAGGGGAATCATGCCCGCGTAAACCGGGGGGAAGTAGGTATCGCTTTCTCCACGCAGATTCGCGCATTTTTGACACACTGAGGTAAGGGGCAATTCCCTGCAACCGTCGTCATCGCTTCAACCTTAATATGAGGGGCCCTTAATACCATTAAAGGGCTACCGTATCGTCCGGGACGGTGTCGGTATCGATCAGTAAATGTCTCATTGCAGTCACTCCATTGATTGTGTTCAGTCACGTTAACATGCGCAGAGTTGGCGATAATAAAAGGGACAGATGTCCTTTTTGTTATCGCCGCGCTCAATTTATTGTGCTATCCCATAAAGGGAGAATGGAAAAGCATGGGGGGGAAGATGAAAAATATCAATGACAGTGCCTTAAAAGAACGGTTTATTTTGACGCACCGGTTATCTGCGATAATTAACCCCTCCCTGTTAGCCGCATTACGTCTGGTCAAAATTGATGCCGGGGAATATCTGACGACGCAAAACACACATTTGACACACCTCTATTTTTTGGTTGACGGTAAACTGCAAGTTGAGCGCCATAATCCAGACGGGACTCACGCAGTCTATTCTTTTGAAACCCCTTTTTCAGTGATCGGAGAAATGGAGCTTTTCTCGACAAAACAAAGTAAAGCCGTCAGTGCCGTCCAGGCATTACTGGACTCTCTGTTACTTTCCCTTCCGGTCGAGGCTGTAAAAGAGCATGCAATGAGCGATCCCACTTTTCTTCTTTTTATGTGTCAGAATTTAAGCCATAAGCTACTTAATACCTCGCTGCTCCATTCCGGTGGTGCGATTTCAGTGGAATCTAAATTGCGTAAATTCTTATTATTTAAAACGCAAAGTGAAGGCGCAATGATTCAACTGGAAAACAGAGAGTCGCTTGCGGCTATGCTGGGAGTTTCTGTCAGACAACTCAATCGTTCGCTGATAAAACTTGTACAGCAGGGGATTATCCAGCACAAAAATAAAACCCTGAAGGTGATCAATCCTGTTCGCTTAGCCGATTTTCCTGCTGACAAAATCTGAATCGGTGTGAACTGAACAGGGATCAATAATCCCGAGAGCATGAGACAATACAGTCGTAGTGAAGGAGGGCTGGAACGATATTTTCAGTCAATAAACACATTATGCTGAGATCAACGGATGAATCTTCTTGAACTGACTCTCCTGAGTGGACAATACAAGGGTCATGAAACGGGCGGCAAGATCCCGTGGAATGAGCCAGACTTCAGCCGCAGAATGCTGGAAAACCATTTGTCTCAGGAGCACGACTGGGCCAGTCGTAAACTCTCGGTCATCGGGCAGCAGGTCGACTGGATCGCCCGTCAACTTCCCCTGGGCGCAACGATACTTGATCTGGGATGCGGCCCCGGCTTTTATACCCAACGGCTTGCAGAGCGCGGATTTGACTGCACCGGCGTCGACTTTTCTCCGGCCTCTGTGCAGTGGGCGCGGGAACAGGCGCAGAGCGCAGGGCTGGACATTGATTATCAGGAACAGGACGTCCGCGACTACCAGCCTGACGGCTCTTTTGATTTCATCATGATGACCTTCGGTGAAATCAATGTCTTTAGCGTTGAGGATGCGCAACGGCTGGTGGCGCGCAGTGCCGCCTGGCTGAAGCCGGGGGGCAAGTTGCTGATTGAAGTGCATACGTTTGATGAAGTCAAAAGGCAGGGGACGGCACCCGCATCATGGCAGCGCTGTCCGCAGGGGCTGTTTCTCGCCGAACCGCATCTGTTGTTGAGTGAAAATCGCTGGGATGAGGAAAGGCAAACCAGCACCACGACGTTCTGGGCGCTCAAAGCTGACGCCAGCGTCGCGCATTTCAGCAGCCAGACGCGCGCCTGGCGGGATGAAGAGTATCTGCAGTTGCTGGCGCAGTGCGGTTTTCACACAACGACCCGCATTGCCGCTGAAGACTGGCCGGTCAGTGAAACCTTTGCCGGGAAACTCTATGCCCTGATGGCCCATCGCGAAACGGTGTAAACGACAATCCGTCTGCACTGCGACCAGAGAAATTGGATGCCCGATGGCTAACGCTGTCGGGCTTTTTTTAGACCGGGGAGCCTTACAATGCGGGGAGTGATTCACTATCATGCCTGAATCCCGCTACCTGTCAGGATCCGCCCATGCTTAAAGAAAACTTCAACGAACTGCAGAACTTTCTGGTGGTCGCCAGAGAGCGGAGTTTTACCAAAGCCGCAGCGAAGATTGGCGTTTCACAATCGGCTCTTAGCCACGCCATGAAAGCGCTGGAGGAGCGTTTAAACCTGCGACTTTTGACCCGCACCACCCGCAGCGTGGCACCAACCGCTGCGGGCGAGAGAATCATCGCCTGTCTCGAACCCCGCATCGCCGACCTTGAACAGGAACTGGAAGCGCTCATTCAACTGAACGGCACCCCTTCGGGCCATATCCGTTTATCCGCCGGGGAGCACGCGACGCGCAGTTTGCTGTGGCCGAGGCTGAAACCCTTTCTCAAAGACTGGCCGCAAATCACCGTCGAGCTGGTGGTCGATAATGGTTTTGTGGATATCGTCGAAGGCCGTTTTGACGCCGGAGTGCGTCTGGGCGAAAGCGTCGATAAAGATATGGTCGCGGTAAAAATCGGCCCGGATATGCGTATGGCGGTGGTCGGGTCGCCAGACTATTTTGCCGATCGCCCCGTGCCAGAAACGCCGCATGAATTGCAGAATCACCGGTGTATCAATATGCGCTTACCTACGGCGGGCGGTCTGTACCACTGGGAATTTGAGCGAGACGGCAAGCCGCTGCGCGTCAGGGTGGAAGGGCAGTTGACGTTAAACCTACTCACCGAACGCGTCGATGCGGCACTGTCCGGGTTTGGTCTCACCTGCGTGCCGGAAGATTCTGTCGCTGAATACGTCAAATCCGGCGCGCTGGTGCAGGTTCTACAGGCGTGGTGTCCTGAATTTCCGGGCTACTATCTTTATTATCCCAGTCGCAAACAGCATCCACCCGCCTTTGCGCGCCTGATCGAGGCACTACGCTACCCCTGAGCCGTTACGGTAGCTGGGCATACGCTTCCTCACTGACCGGCTCCAGCCATTCGTTTGAGGCTCCTTGTGCGGGCACTTCGACGGCAAGGTGGGCAAACCAACTGTCGACTGCCGCGCCGTGCCAGTGTTTGACGCCGGGGGGAATATTCACGACGTCGCCGGCGACCAATGGCTGTGCCGGTTTATTCCATTCCTGATACCAGCCGCGTCCGCCGGTCACCAGCAGAATTTGCCCGCCTTTGTGGTGGATATGCCAGTGGTTGCGACAGCCGGGTTCAAACACCACGTTGCCAATATTGACCCCCTGCGTGGACAGCATATTCAGGTAGCTGGTCCCCTGAAAATATTGTGCATATGCTTCGTTTTTCGGCCCTTTCGGGAAAATGCCATTACCTTCAAATTTCTCTTTCATGATTTCTCCGGGGTGGTGAGGGTGGCGGTCAGCGCCATCACAGCGCTGGCAACGGTAAACAGGGCGATGACCCAGCCCATAGTCCAGGGCGTGCCGTCACTGAGCAGGGCCAGAAGCAACGATGAGATAATCCCGCTGCCGTACTGCAGCGAGCCCATGAGCGCTGACGCCGAGCCGGCAACGTTAGGCAACGCGTCCAGCGCACAGGCCGTGGAGGTGGCGGCGATAATGCCGTTCATCGAGAAGAAAACGAAAATCGTCCCAACGATAAGGCTAATCCCCCCGAATTTCAGCCCGGTCGCCGCCGCCAGCAACAGCGCAGCAAGCGTGGCGATCCCCACGGCAAATTTTAGTAACCAATCAAGTGGGTAGCGATGTACCAGACGCCGGTTCACCAGGCTTACGGCCATCAGCCCCACGATATTCAGCGCAAACAGCCAGCCATAATGCTGAGGCTCGATGCCAAACCAGGTGATGTAAACAAACGGCGAGCCGGTGATAAACGCATACGCCGCCACGTAGTAGAACGTCAGGCAGAGTGTGAATCGCAAAAACTGCGGATGCTTCAGCAGCGCGTAATAGTTGCGAAAAACGCCCGCGACAGAGGTTTTTTGCCGTTTTTCGGCGGGTAAGGTTTCAGGTAGCCAGAACAAGGTTAGCAGGATGAAAGCGCCCACGATCGCCAGCAGCCAGAAAATGGCATGCCAGGAGGTGATTTTGATCATCTGACCGCCCAGCAGCGGCCCGCCAATCGGGGCAATCGCCATCACAATCATCAGCGTGGAGAGCATCTGTGCGGCACGCGTCCGGCTGAACAGGTCGCGGATCATCGCGCGCGCCAGCATCGGTCCGGTACAGGCGCCCAGCGCCTGAAAGACTCGCCAGAAAACAATTTGCCCAATGCTGGTTGAGAGGGCACATCCCACCGAGCCGATGATGAACAGCGTAATGCCAATAAAAAGAGGCAGGCGTCGACCATAGCGATCGCTGATCGGTCCCCAGATGAGCTGCGCAATGCAAAAACCCACCAAAAAGCCGGTGATGGTCAGCTCGGCATCGCCCTGCAAATCGTTCGCCATCATCGGCATGGCGGGTAAATAAATATCCGTGGATAAGGACGTAAACGCCATTAACGCACTGAGAATTAGCACAAAGGCAAGGCCAGTCGATTTACCGGTTGCGGTTAATGAACACGCCTGAGAGGTAATCATAGTCATCCGTCGGGGTATGAAGAGTGAGAGGCAGTGTAGCGTTTTCGTACCCGAAGATAATGACCGCCAGCGGGATAGCCACTATGAGTATCATTCATAAATCCAGGTCAGTAAAAAAAGACCGGACGATACAGTTCGACCATTTACCTGCTTTCGGGGATAATGTTTAAAGGTAAAACCTTGTTTATTAATGAGTTGATAAGCAATAATTTGCAGGCTTTTAAAGTCAATCATTATCCTTATTTATCAAACAAAAAATCTACAAAACTAGACATCTATCGAGTTTTCATCTTAAAGTCCTGATGTTGGCACTAGACAAAACTGTCTTATGGTTATCAAATGGTTAAATAATATTTCGCTGGATGTAAATGATCGGCCAGATATATGAATGGTCGGCGGGTAATTCAGTGGCTACAAGCAAGACAACACA
Organism: Citrobacter sp.; assembly: GCA_019415335.1. Next base: position 25,735 of record DXKH01000082.1, read on the forward strand.
CCATTTCGGGAGAAATTATGCATTCCTCTGTTAATAAAAACGAAAGCCGAACGTTCTTCGGCCACCCTTATCCGCTGGGTTCACTGTTCTTCACCGAGATGTGGGAGCGGTTTTCGTTTTACGGCATTCGTCCGTTACTGATTCTTTTCATGGCCGCGACCGTTTACGACGGTGGCATGGGGCTGGCGCGCGAAAATGCGTCCGCGATTGTCGGTATTTTTGCCGGCAGTATGTACCTGGCGGCACTGCCGGGCGGTTGGCTGGCAGATAACTGGCTCGGGCAACAACGTGCGGTGTGGTACGGTTCGATCCTGATCGCGCTCGGCCATCTGTCTATTGCCCTGTCGGCCTGGATGGGCGACAACCTGTTTTTCATCGGTCTGATGTTTATCGTGCTGGGATCGGGTCTGTTCAAAACCTGTATCTCGGTCATGGTGGGAACCCTTTATAAGAAAGGCGATGCTCGCCGCGATGGGGGTTTCTCGCTGTTCTACATGGGCATTAACATGGGGTCATTCATTGCCCCGCTGATCTCCGGCTGGTTGATTAAATCTCACGGCTGGCACTGGGGCTTTGGTATCGGTGGGATCGGGATGTTGGTCGCGCTGGTTATCTTCCGGGTGTTTGCCGTTCCTTCCATGAAACGCTACGACAGTGAAGTCGGGCTCGATTCGACCTGGAACAGCCCGGTGGTGAAGAAAAACGGCGTGGGCGGTTGGTTGCTGGCGCTGGCGATCGGTGTTGCCATCATCGTGACGCTGATTGCCCAGGGGGTGATCGTCATTAACCCGGTCGCCGTTGCCAGCATGCTGGTCTACGTCATTGCCGCTTCGGTGGCGCTCTACTTTATCTATCTGTTCGTGTTTGCCGGGCTGACCCGTAAAGAGCGCGCCAGACTGCTGGTCTGCTTCATTCTGCTGGTTTCTGCCGCCTTTTTCTGGTCGGCGTTTGAGCAGAAACCGACCTCGTTCAACCTGTTCGCGAATGACTACACCAACCGCATGATTGGTGATTTCGAAATACCTGCCGTCTGGTTCCAGTCGATTAACGCCCTGTTTATCATCCTGCTGGCACCGGTCTTCAGTTGGGCCTGGCCGGCGCTGGCGCGCAGAAATGTGCGTCCGAGCAGTATCACCAAGTTCGTTATCGGTATTCTGTGCGCAGCGGCGGGCTTTGGCCTGATGATGATGGCGGCGCAGAACGTGCTGAGTAACGGTGGGGCGGGCGTTTCGCCGTTCTGGCTGGTGGGCAGCATTCTGATGCTGACGCTGGGCGAACTGTGTCTGAGCCCGATAGGTCTGGCAACGATGACGCTGTTAGCCCCAGAAAGAATGCGGGGCCAGATGATGGGTCTGTGGTTCTGTGCCAGCGCATTGGGTAACCTGGCGGCGGGTCTGATTGGTGGACACGTCAAGGCTGACCAACTGGATATGCTGCCCGACCTCTTCGCCCGCTGTTCCATTGCACTGCTGATTTGTGCGGCAGTACTGATTGTGCTGATTGTTCCGGTGCGTCGGATGCTGGAAAACGCGCAGGTGAAAACGGAGCAAAAACCGGCGGAAAATGCCTGACCGATAATTAACGCTCACTGATAAAACCGGCGGTTGATGCGCCGGTTTTATTTATTCCACCTGGAAAAATCCTTATTCTGACGAAATAACCTCACGCCCCATCATAGATGGCCTCACTCCCAACAGAATTTTCACCCTGTCCGTAGAAACGCCGAACCGTTGTGCTGAGCCGCCGGATATGCCCTGATGAGATACAGTCACTCTCCCTCATAAAAATGACTTGTCACATCATCCCTGATGTCAGATTAATGTGGAAAAATCTTAAGCGAGTATAAATTTTTCTTAAATACTTCATTCTTTAATTGTATTTAATGAAATAATGTTCTGTTTATAGCATTTTTTATGGAATTATAATCTTTCAAAGTTTTGTTTTTAAGATAATTGCATTATTATCCTGACTAAGGTCATTTCATTTGTTCTCACGTCTGATATCTGGAAAATATTGCCTAAATACCGCAACGAGACTCAGGGAGTTCGTGTCGGTTAGACAGGCGTTAAATAGCCGTTACTTTTACTAAAAATAGACACCTCTGCACTGCATTCGATAATGCACTGTATGGCGTGCTGTTATTTTTTATCAGTGGATATCGAGATGAATATAAAGGATCTTAAAATAACACCCCTGGCGTTGTTAATTAGTAGTCTGTTAATGGCAAATAACGCAAGTGCAGTAATTTATGATGAAACTGGTATTATTAACGGAAGTGGAATCATCGCTGAAGATCAGGAATATAAAATCATTAGTACCGCAGGGGAAAATAATACGATCTCTGTGGCGAATAATGGCGGTGTGACCATTACCAACCCTGGCGGAACGCCCACGGTTTCGGGGGGCGGTGAATTTGAAAACGGCGACTTTTTGATTTCCAACGGGACAGTGATTGTCGCCAACAGCGGTACCATTAATTTAGGTTCAGGGACTATCGTGAATCATATCATCGGCGATGTCATTCCAGGCACCGTCGAGGGGCGACCAGACATTCCGCTGGATGCCGATTATCAGTTTATGTACGCGGTGGGTATCGTGCAGGTTGGTGGCGACAGTGCTGCCTATCTCGCACAAAAAGGCGCGATCGTTGCCGATAATTTGACGATAAATATGAGTCAAACGCGTGATGGCAAAGATATTGCCGGCATTCTGGGCAATAAATACAATGGCGCCTTTACCTTAACCGGCACCACTACGGTTAATTCGGCGGTGACCGGGGCGGATGGTAAGAATTTCGCAATCTATGCGAAGGCGGGATCGAAAATCAACGCTGAAAATTTGATCGTCAATAGTAAGGGGACGTTCTACGCCGTTGGCCTCGATTCGGAATCTGAGGTGGATGCCGATCGTTCGCTGATTCGTTATCAAAACGCCACGATTACATCCGTCGCCGATCAGTATGCGGACGGTATCAGTGCCAACGGCGGGCACGTTGAAGCGCTTGGCGACACCTCTATTGATGTCACCGTGAACGATGCGCATGGCGTGATTTCCGGGATCTGGGTTTCTGATGGCTTGACAGGTGTTGATCTGGATGCGCATGTGAACATGGCAGGGAAGACGAGCCTGCTGCTGAAATCGGGTGGGGATAATACCGTTCTCAGTGGCGTCGAGTCCGTGGGCGCTTCGCAGTTTACCAGTCACGATCTGAACATCACGCTGGACACTCAGGGGCATCAGCAAACAACCGGTACCGGCATTCGGGCCAGTAAAGAAGATGCGCTCACTGCGGGTAAAATAGACATTAATGGTCGTCTGAACATTGATGCTGTCGATACCACCCGCAGCGGGAGCTGGAACTACGTCCGTGCGGACAAGGGCGGCGAAATCACGCTGAACGGCGGGGTACAGATGGGGGTTAACTACAATGACCCGGATGCCACCGCTATTCTGGCTGAAAATGCAGACTCTCGCGTGACGATTAACCCGCAAAAAATCCAGGTTGTCGGGACTATCGAAGCCAATGATTCCGCCGTGGTGGATGTTACTGCCATCAACCAGTCGCGTTTCGTCGGGGGGATGGTCACCAGCGGCAATGCCGTGAATAACCTGTCGCTGGCGGACGGCTCGGCCTGGAACATGACCAAAAGTTCTCAGCTTACTCACCTGACGCTGGACGACTCCACGCTGACTTTTATGCCAGCCAGTACGAAAATTTTTAAGCTGGCGCGTGATGCTGCGAGTTTCAAAACCCTGACGGTGGACGGTGATTATACCGGTGCTAACGGTAACATCGTGATGAACACTCAACTGGGCGATGACGCGTCACCGACTGACCGGATGATTATTGCGGGCAACACCTCGGGTACCACCAACGTTAACGTGCTGAACGCTGGCGGTGCGGGCGGCCTGACGACTGACGGTATTGAGCTGATCAGCGTCGGCGGCAACTCTGACGGTGTGTTTAAACAAAATGGCCGTATCGTGGCCGGTGCCTATGACTACACCCTGCATCGCGGCGAAGGCCAGAACAACAAGAACTGGTACCTCAGCAGCACGCTATCCCCGGTTACCCCGGTGGATCCTGTGTATCCAACCGATCCTACCGATCCGCCGTCGCCATCTCCGACACCGCGTGAACACGCGGTACGTCCGGAAGCGGGTCTGTACGGTATGAACCTGCAGGCGGCGAACACGCTGTTTAACACCCGTTTACAGGATCGTCTGGGTGAAACGCATTATGTGGATGCGCTGACCGGTGAAGAAACCGTTACCTGCCTGTGGCAGCGTAACGTTGGCGGGCATACCCGTCAGAAGGACAGCAGCGGACAACTGGCGATGCAGAGCAATCGCTATGTGATGCAACTGGGCGGCGATATCGCACAGTGGTCTTCGGACAACACCGACCGCTACCATCTGGGTCTGATGGCGGGCTACGCCAATCAGAAGAGTCGTGCCGAGAACCAGCGTAACGGTAACCGCGCTGATAGTCGTATCAGTGGTTACAGCGTTGGCCTGTACGGCACCTGGCTGCAGGATAACGAAACCCACGAAGGGGCATACGTTGATACCTGGGCGCAGTACAGCTGGTTCGATAACATCATTTCGGGTCGCGGCGTCGAATCGGAAGAGTATGACTCCAAAGGCTTCACCACCTCTGTCGAAACCGGTTATACCTGGAAACTGGCGGAGCTCAGCGAACGTAACACGCTGTATATCCAGCCCAAGGCCCAGGTCACCTGGATGGGTGTGAAGGCGGATGAGCACAAAGAAGTTAACGGTACCCGCGTGGAAGGCAATGGCGATGGCAATATCCAGACCCGCGTTGGTGTGCGTCTGTTCGGCAAGGGCCACAACAAGCTGGATGATGGCAAAGGCCGCACCTTCCAGCCGTTTGTCGAAGCCAACTGGATCTACAACAGCAAAGACTTTGGCGTCGCAATGAACGGTGAGAACGTGAATCTGAAGGGCGCTCGCACTATCGGCGAGCTGAAAGGGGGTGTCGAAGGTCAGTTGACGAAGAGCGTCGCCCTGTGGGGTAACGTTGCTCAGCAGGTTGGCAACAACGGCTACAGCGATACTTCAGCGATGATCGGTATTAAAGCGTCGTTCTGATGACAAAACCCCCGGCGGTGCAATGCCACCGGGGGGAATTTCCGCTGACGTCGGGGATTATCGTGCAAAACCATTATTGATACAGATCTGTCCGCTGGTGCGCAGGGTAAAGGCGAGCGTCCCGGGATAGTTACTGTAATAGTTATGCTCTTCTTCCAGTCCTTTTTCCTGTGCCAGTTTTACCGTCTCCAGTGAACAGGTACGGTATATTAAATCTTTTTCCATCAGCTTCTGTTTTTCGCGTTGTTGTGCGGGGGGAAGTGCTAACCATTTTTCTGAAAGCGAATAATCGAAGACCACGCGCTGACCTTTGGCCTGAATGTTTTGCGCCGTAATGTAATCATCAATTTTCACGCTGGACTGGCCGCGCATTTTTTTCTGTTCTTCTGCTGCCGCATATTTTGCCAGCGCATCACTGTCCATGCCGGCGATTTTTTCCTTATAGACTGCCACATAGCCTGCCGGCTGCTGGTAGTGGTTGCTGTAGGCCTTGCGCATATCGTTGTCGTTCATCGTACAGCCGGCGAGAATAAATGGTAATAAAAGGAGTGATTTATTTTTTAACATCAGATTGTTCCCATTCTGCCATTGTTGTGAATAATTAAACCCGTTCCTCTTTGCGTTAAATTTATTTAAAAGAGAGGGCTTACTTTTCTGGATAATAATGTTTTACAGCAAAGAGAATGGCAGGGGCAAATACTGCCCCCTGAAACTACTTTATTTCAGGGGGGAGAGATTTAGCGATGGGTAATGCCTTCGTAGATTAACCGTAACGCCAGCAGGCCAATAATCGCGCCGATGATGCGACTGGCGACGCGCTGTATTCTGCCGTATGCCCGGCGCACGGCGGGCAATGAAAAGGCCTGACTCAGAAAGACGCGCCAGATAACCGAAGAGAGCACGATCCCGGCCCAGGCCATCATCCTTGCCCACATGGGCGTGTCGGCACTTAGCGTGACGGAGAAGATACTGATAAAAAACAGGACGGTTTGCGGATTCGACAGATCGGTCAGTAAGCCGCGACGAAAGAACACCGTCCACGGCGCACTAACCGGTTGCTGAAGCGCTGGCATTTGTGGTGTGGCCTGGTGACGAATGCTGTTCCAGGCAAACCACAGCAGATACGCGCCGCCGCCAATTTTGATCAGCGAAAATACTGCCTCGCACTGGGTAATCAGCGTCGCCATGCCAAACAGTCCCAGCCCGGAATAGATCGCGTCACCTAATGCCACGCCCAGACCGGTTAATACACCTGCGCGGCGTCCGGAGGCCAGGCTGGTTTGCACAACGACAAACAGATTGGCGCCGGGGTTGAAAAAGGTTAAGACGAACAGGCTGACGGTGAGAAAAACCGCGTGCAGAGGTTCCATAAACCACATTTCCCTGAACTGGATAACGTCATTCCATCTTATTTATCACAAAACCAGGGGGATGCGAATGGGATCACAAAGGGAGAGGCGAGGGAAGAAAACCACCCGCGTCGCCACGGGTGGTAGAGGGTCAGAAGCTGTATTTCAGCCCTAACATGCCTTGCGTATCGCTGTAGCCGTTATCGCCAATCTGCTGGGCGACGTTGCCCCACAGTTGCAGACGCTGGTTAAGCTGGCCTTCAACGCCCACTTTCAGTTCGCCAATATTGCGGCTACCTTTCACGTCGTTGCTGATGTCATCCATCTGCACACTGTAATTCTGCGTGTTGTGGATCCAGTTAGCTTCGACAAACGGCTGGAAGGTGCGCCCTTTACCGTCATCCATCGCGTTATGCCCTTGCAGGTAGGCTTTCACGCCAAGACGCGTTTGCAGATTGCCGTCGGTGTTATCTACCACGCGGGTGCCGTTTTCCTCAACGTGAGTATCGGCCTGCACGTCCATCCAGGTGACCTGGGCTTTAGGCTGGATATACAGTGCGTTACGTTCGCTGAATTCGGCCAGTTTCCAGGTGTAGCCGGTTTCGACAGAGGCGGTGATGCCGTCCGAGTCATACTTTTCAGACGCCAGTCCCTGTCCGGACACGGTGTTATCAAACCAGTTGTAGAGCATCCAGCCATCGACATACGCACCGGTTTTATCGGCGTCGTTGGCATACCAGGTGCCGTACAGACCGGCGCTGTAGCCGCTGATCTCCCCGCGTGAAGAGTATCCGCTCAGGCTGGAGTGGCTGCGACTCTTGCTGTTGGCATAACCGGCCATCAGACCCAGATGCCAGCGGTCCAGACCGTCGGTACTCCACTGCGCAATGTCACCGCCCAGCTGCATCACATAACGGTTGCTCTGGGTGCTGATCTGCCCGGAACCGTCCTTGAAGCGGTTATGTCCGCCGATATGGCGCATCCACAGGCTGGTAACTTTCCGTTCGCCGGTTAACGCGTCGGTGTACTGGGTTTCCCCCAGACGATCGTGCAGACGCGTGGTGAACAGCGTGTTGGCGGCAAGGATATTCGCCAGATAGCTGCCGGTTTCCGGGCGATACTGATGCGGGCCTTCCGGTGTCGGAGGAACGGGAACCTCTGGCTCTTTCGGCTCAATCGGCGGTGTTGGTGAAATCGGACCAGGCAAGGCCACGCTGGTCAAAGACCAGTTCTGGTTATCCCGCTTCACAAGGTCGTAGTCATAGGCGCCCGCGACGATACGGCCTTCTTTCACAAAGGTACCGTTTGAAGCGCCTTCAACGTCGATAATACGGATACCTTCAGTCGTTGCGGCTCCGTTACCGCCCGCGTTGCTGACGCTGACGCGCGTGGTGCCGTGGGTATCACCTTTCACGATCAGCTTATCGGTTGCCGAAAGGTCATCGCCCAGCACGGTGCGTAAGGCCAGCAGGCCGTTGTTACCGGTGTAATCGCCATTGATGGTCAACGTGGTTGGGGTAAAGGCCGCTTTTACCTGCGACGGGGAAGAGAGTATCGCTGTGCCTGCCAGCTCCAGCGAATTCAGGGTCTGCGAATAGCCGTTAAGATCCAGTTGCGCACCGCTGTCCACGCGGTAATCCGATCTTGCACTCAGGGTATTTTCTACCCCAGCGCGCAGCGTGCCGTTTGCGACGTAAGTGGGCCCCTGATAAGTATTGGCCCCTGTCAGCGTGGTTGTCCCCGAGCCGACATGGTTCACTTCGCCAACGCCTGTGATTTTGGCCGAGAGCGTGAAGTCGTCGCTGTTATGGTTAACGTTGAGTTCCGCGGTATTCATACCGCTGGTATTGCCAAGATGGATCCTTGGCAGGTCCAGCGTTCCCGCAGCCTGTTGCGCTTCTCCCTTTGCGCCGCCAATATTCAGGATACCGGTGCTGCCTTCTCCCACTGCCAGCCAGATTAAGTTACCCGAGCGGACCGTGGCGCCATTGCTGACGGTGAGAATCCCGGTGGCGTCATTGGGGGTTGTTGCGAACCCCCCGAGGTAAATACCTTCGGTCACATCCAGCAGCGAGTTTTCACCGTCCACGAGGGTGACACCGTAGCCATTACGACTGGTGTTGTTCGTATTGCCGACGTAGCCGATGTTCATGTGCTCGCTTAAGGAGAGGGTACCGCCGCGGGTAATCATCAGGTTGCCGCGTCCCTGATCGCCAACCACGCTCCAGACGGATGAGACAGATGAATGTGCGCCATCGATGGTCACCGTTCCCTGCGCGTTTGCGGCATATTCTCCAATGCGCAGTTCATCAATGCCGCTGATTTTACTGCCGTTACTCACCAGCAGCGTTCCTGAACCATCATGGGTCCCGAGTACCAGATTCAGATTGCCCAGTGTCCAGGTTGCACCATTCGTCAGCGTCACGCTGCCGTTTGCGCCATTACCGATCATACCGGCGGCGGTGATAATATCTCGGCCATCGATCAGCAACGAGCCGTCAGAGTTATCACCGACCCAGAGACTGCGGAAGTTATCCCATGCGGGGTCGGTGTTTTCCGTGGTGGAAAGCGTAATATTTTGGTCATTATTAATAATGACCGTATCACCCACACCCGTTGGCGGGGGAATACTATTATTGGCGATCGCGGTGGACGTTAAGGCAATTGAAATGGCAGTGGCTAATAGTGAGCCAGGGAATTGCAGTACATTCATTTTCATATATAGACTCTTCCTTAAGATTCAAATAGTACGTCGAGGCATGAGCAAGAAAAGCCAGTCCTGAATATATGGCCATTCGTGGATTTGCTCATGTAAATGAAGTCCTGATAATTTTTAATACTATTTGTTAAAGGGGAAATAGCGTAATCGTTTTACCGCGGGCTTGTATTCGATATTGATAGGTTGAGTCTATTAACTATCATTAATGGGCTAAGAAAATTGTAATTGGTTGCTAATCATTTGATTATTAATGTTAATCGGTTTTTGTTTTTATCTCCAGGAATCGTGCAAATTTAAAGAGAAAAACAACAGGATAGACGAGATTTTCGATAAGCCAGACTGAATGAATGCAAAAGCAAAATGTTAATTCTGACATCTGTTGAAAATTTTTAATTCCGCACGCTAATCTTTTTTTGTGAGTTTTTCAGAGTGACTAATTATCATTTTGTTGATAAATGTCAATATTAATATTGGCATTTACCTGAGGAGTTTTCTGTTATCCCTAAGATAATTACCAATAAATCAAATGGGATTTTAACAATAATCTCAAATAAAACTGATTTGAACCATATTATTCATATTTGCTCAACGGTGTGTTGATTATTAAAAAACATGAAGTCTACAGTCAGTTTATTTATATAAAGAAAATAACTTAACTTTACTGAAGAACGCAAAAAACCGTCCTGAGCAGGCTGAAACCACAAAAGCAACATATCACTGAAAGGGCTCTGGATTTTTCCTGGAAGCTGAACTAGTTATTAATCATCCCTGAACAGCGACATGGATTCAGCGGTGATGATAGCGTCATAACATAACCTGGAGCTTTTCTATGAAAACTGGATATAAAGTTTTGATTGGTGCGTTGGCTTTTGTGGCGACAAATGCGTTTGCAGCGGAGCTGTTAACAAAAGCTGAGTTTGAGAAGGTGGAGTCGCAGTACACCCTGATTGGTAACATCAATACCAGCAATGAAACGTCCACTCAGGATGCGAAAGAAGATCTGCTCAAAAAAGCGGATGAGAAAGGGGCAGATGTGGTCGTGCTGACTTCCGGTCAAACCGACAACAAAATTCATGGTACTGCCAATATTTACAAGAAAAAGTAATCCGTAAGATTGCCGGATGGCGCTGCGCTTATCCGGCACGCTGCGGGTTACAGGTCGGATAAGACGTTGTGCGTCACTCTCCGGCAATTTATTCCTTCAGCCGACGCCAGAATGTGGTTCGGCTGATCCCCAGATAGCGGGCTGCGGCACGTTTATCACCGTTAAACTGCGCCAGTACCTGCTGTGGCGTGGCTGAAGTCGCAGGGAATGACGGCATGTCGATCTCCGCCAGTTCCGGCAGCAACTGCTGTAATAAGTGTTCATTCAGTTGTGGCATCGGTTCAACGCTTAAAAACAGCGCCAGCCGTTCCATCATATTGCGTAGCTCGCGAATATTCCCCGGCCAGTGATAGTGCAACAGAACGTCGGCGCTCTGTGCCAGCCCGGCACGTATTGACTCGGTAAACGGTACGGAGAGCGCGGCCAGCGATTGTTTTAAAAACCCTTCCGCCAGTGACAGGGTATCAGCGGGGCGCTCACGCAGAGCCGGCAGCGACAGGCGTAAAATACTCAGGCGATAAAACAGATCGCGACGAAACTGCCCCCGTTTCATCTCGTCTTCCAGATTACAGTGGGTGGCGCTAATCACCCGCACCGTCACCGGAATGGGATGATGTCCTCCCACCCGGGTGACCTCTTTTTCTTCCAGCACGCGCAGCAGTCGGGTTTGCAGCGGCAGCGGCATTTCGCCGATCTCATCAAGAAACAGCGTTCCGCCGTGGGCGATTTCAAACAGACCGGCGCGACCGCCGCGTCGCGATCCGGTGAAGGCACCTTCCTCGTAGCCAAACAGCTCCGCTTCCAGTAACGATTCGGTAATTGCTCCACAGTTTACTGCGACAAACGGATGTGCAGACTTGTCGCCACGCGTGCCCGGACGCGTGCAAAACTCGCGGTGAATGGCCTGGGCCGCCAGTTCTTTCCCGGTGCCGGTTTCCCCCTGAATCAGGACAGAGGCGGGTGAGCGGGCATACAGCATAATGGTACGGCGCACCTGTTCCATCTGTGCGGACTCGCCACGAATATCCCCCAGCTCATAGCGGGTGCGTAGCGCCTGATCGGAGGCATAATGGCCGTGGCGGCGCTGGGTCAGGCGGGTCATGTCCAGCGCGTCGCTAAAGGCCTGGCGCACCGTGGCGGCGGAATAGATAAAGATACCGGTCATGCCAGCCTCTTCCGCCAGATCGGTGATTAATCCCGCGCCGACCACTGCTTCAATGCCGTTCGCTTTCAGTTCGTTAATCTGTCCGCGCGCATCTTCTTCGGTGATATAGCTGCGCTGTTCCAGTTGCAGGCTAAAGGTTTTTTGAAAGGCCATCAGCGCGGGGAGAGTCTCCTGGTAGGTCACCACGCCAATGGAGGCGGTCAGTTTCCCGGCCTTTGCCAGCGCCTGCAGGACGTCAAACCCGCTGGGTTTGATCAGGATCACCGGTATCGACAGGCGGCTTTTCAGATACGCGCCGTTCGACCCGGCGGCAATGATCGCATCACAGCGTTCGGTCGCCAGTTTTTTACGAATATAGGTGACAGCCTTTTCAAAACCGAGCTGGATGGGGGTGATGGTCGCCAGGTGGTCGAACTCGAGGCTGATGTCGCGAAACAGATCGAACAGTCTCGTCACCGAGACCGTCCAGATAACCGGTTTGTCATCATTCACCCGCGGGGGAAGCGTTGTCGTCGCCATAGCCAACCCAAAATAAAAGGACAGAGTATTGGGTGTAGTCTTGTTTCATGATTGTTTCAATGAAACCGGACGCAACGTTTCATGAAACGTTAGCTGACACGCTTTTTTTCGCTTATCGCGGCACGATATATTTTATCTTATTGTTATATCAGTGGTTATTTAAAATTCCCTCTTACAAACCGCCTTTGGCATAGCCCTTGCTTTATGTGAATCAACGGTAAGTAACAAGTTGATAACACGAGGATGGACTATGTCTCTGGATTCTCCGGGTCAGGCGTTTCGCGCCGCACTCACCAAAGAAAACCCCTTACAAATCGTCGGCACCATCAACGCCAACCATGCGCTGCTGGCCCAGCGTGCCGGGTATCAGGCGATTTATCTTTCTGGCGGCGGCGTCGCGGCCGGTTCGCTGGGACTGCCGGATCTGGGCATCTCCACCCTGGACGACGTATTGACCGACATTCGCCGCATCACCGACGTCTGTCCGCTCCCGCTGCTGGTGGATGCCGACATTGGCTTTGGTTCGTCGGCGTTTAACGTTGCGCGCACCGTGAAGTCGATGATCAAAGCCGGGGCGGCGGCGCTACACATTGAAGATCAGATTGGTGCCAAGCGCTGCGGCCATCGTCCGAATAAAGCGATCGTTTCGAAAGAGGAGATGGTTGATCGCATTCGGGCGGCGGTGGATGCCCGAACCGATCCCAACTTTGTGATCATGGCGCGTACCGATGCCCTGGCGGTGGAAGGGTTAGACGCGGCGATCGATCGTGCGCAGGCCTATGTTGAGGCGGGTGCCGACATGTTGTTCCCGGAGGCGATCACCGCGCTTTCGATGTACCGCCAGTTTGCCGATGCAGTCCAGGTGCCCATTCTTGCCAATATCACCGAATTTGGCGCTACGCCGCTGTTCACGACCGACGAACTGCGCAGTGCGAACGTGGCCATGGCGCTCTATCCGCTCTCGGCATTTCGCGCCATGAACCGGGCCGCTGAAAAGGTCTACAACGTGCTGCGCCAGGAAGGGACGCAAAAAAGCGTCATCGACATCATGCAGACGCGCAACGAACTGTACGAAAGCATCAATTACTACCAGTTCGAAGAGAAACTCGACGCGTTGTATACCAAAAAGTAGGCCTGATAAGGCGTAGCCGCCATCAGGCAATGCCGGATGGCACTGCGTTTATCCGGCCTGGACGAAAACCCTCAGCACCCTACACATGATAATAATGACGAGGACAACATGAGCGACACAACGATCCTGCAAAATAACACCCATGTCATTAAGCCTAAAAAATCTGTCGCGCTGTCCGGCGTACCGGCAGGCAATACCGCACTGTGCACCGTCGGTAAAAGCGGCAACGATCTCCACTATCGTGGCTACGATATTCTCGATCTCGCCCGGCAGTGCGAATTTGAAGAAGTCGCGCATCTGCTGATTCACGGCAAACTCCCGACCCATGACGAACTTCAGGCATACAAAAGTAAACTCAAAGCGCTGCGTGGATTACCGGCCAACGTCCGTACCGTACTGGAAGCGCTGCCAGCGGCGTCGCACCCGATGGATGTGATGCGCACCGGCGTATCGGCGCTGGGCTGTACGCTGCCGGAAAAAGAGGGGCATACCGTTTCCGGCGCGCGTGATATTGCCGATAAGCTGCTGGCCTCGCTCAGTTCCATCCTGCTCTACTGGTATCACTACAGTCACAACGGCGAGCGTATTCAGCCGGAAACCGATGACGACTCTATCGGCGGCCATTTCCTGCACCTGCTGCATGGCGAAAAGCCAGCGCAGAGCTGGGAAAAAGCAATGCACATTTCACTGGTGCTGTACGCCGAGCATGAGTTCAACGCCTCTACTTTTACCAGCCGCGTGATTGCCGGCACTGGATCGGATGTTTACTCGGCGATCATTGGCGCGATTGGCGCACTGCGCGGCCCGAAACATGGCGGGGCGAATGAGGTCTCGCTGGAGATTCAGCAGCGCTACGAAACGCCGGACGACGCTGAAGCCGATATCCGTAAGCGCGTGGAAAACAAAGAGGTGGTGATTGGCTTTGGTCATCCGGTTTACACCATTGCCGATCCGCGTCATCAGGTGATTAAACGCGTGGCGAAGCAGCTTTCCGAAGAGGGGGGCTCGCTGAAGATGTACAACATCGCCGATCGTCTGGAAGAGGTGATGTGGGAGACGAAGAAGATGTTCCCTAACCTCGACTGGTTCTCGGCGGTCTCCTACAACATGATGGGCGTTCCCACCGAAATGTTTACCCCGCTGTTTGTCATCGCCCGCGTCACCGGTTGGGCGGCGCACATCATCGAGCAGCGTCAGGACAACAAAATCATTCGTCCTTCCGCCAACTATACCGGCCCGGAAGATCGCGTTTTTGTGCCGATTGATCAACGTCAGTAATTCATTACCTCTAAAGATAAAAAACAGGAAACGTACCTTATGTCCGCTCAAATTTTAAATGTTCGCCCGGAATTCGATCGTGAAATCGTTGATATCGTGGATTACGTCATGAGTTACGAGATCACCTCAACGGTGGCGTATGACACTGCCCACTACTGCCTGCTTGATACGTTGGGCTGCGGTCTGGAAGCGCTGGAATATCCGGCCTGTAAAAAGCTAATGGGGCCGATTGTGCCGGGAACCGTGGTGCCTAACGGCGTGCGCGTGCCGGGTACCCAGTTTCAGCTCGACCCGGTACAGGCCGCGTTTAACATTGGTGCGATGATCCGCTGGCTCGATTTCAATGACACCTGGCTGGCGGCGGAGTGGGGCCATCCTTCCGATAACCTCGGCGGGATCCTGGCGACAGCGGACTGGCTGTCGCGCAGCGCGGTCGCGGCGGGTAAAGCGCCGTTGACCATGAAACAGGTGCTGACCGGAATGATCAAGGCCCACGAAATTCAGGGCTGCATTGCGCTCGAAAACGCCTTTAACCGCGTGGGGCTTGACCACGTTCTGCTGGTCAAAGTGGCCTCCACCGCCGTGGTTGCCGAACTGCTGGGCCTGACGCGTGACGAGATCCTCAACGCGGTGTCGCTGGCGTGGGTCGACGGACAGTCGTTGCGTACCTATCGCCATGCGCCGAATACCGGCACGCGTAAATCCTGGGCGGCAGGCGATGCGACCTCGCGCGCGGTGCGTCTGGCGCTGATGGCGAAAACCGGTGAGATGGGTTATCCGTCGGCGCTGACGGCGAAAACCTGGGGTTTTTATGACGTCTCCTTCAAAGGCGAGTCGTTCCGCTTCCAGCGTCCATACGGCTCCTACGTAATGGAAAACGTGCTGTTCAAAATCTCTTTCCCGGCAGAGTTCCACTCGCAGACGGCGGTTGAAGCGGCAATGACGCTGTATACGCAGATGCAGGCGGCGGGTAAGAGTGCTGCGGATATCGAGAAAGTGACCATTCGCACCCACGAAGCCTGCATTCGCATCATCGATAAACAGGGACCGCTGAATAACCCGGCCGACCGCGACCATTGTATTCAGTACATGGTGGCGATCCCGCTGCTGTTCGGACGCTTAACGGCGGCGGATTATGAGGACGGCGTGGCACAGGACAAGCGGATCGATTCTCTGCGTGAGAAGATCCGTTGTGTTGAAGATCCGGCGTTTACCGCGGACTATCACGATCCGGAAAAACGCGCCATCGCCAATGCCATCACCCTGGAATTCACCGACGGTTCGCAGTTTGACGAGGTGGTTGTGGCGTTCCCGATTGGTCATGCTCGTCGCCGCACCGACGGGATCCCGAAACTGATCGAAAAATTCAAAATTAATCTGGCGCGCCAGTTCCCGACTCGCCAACAGCAGCGCATCCTGGAGGTCTCCCTGGACAGAACTCGCCTGGAGCAGATGCCGGTCAATGAGTACATGGACCTTTATGTCATCTAGAACCCGCTTCATCAGGCGTAAGTTCAACAGGAGAGCGTTATGTCTTTTAGCGAATTTTATCAGCGTTCTGTTACGCAACCGGAATCATTCTGGGCCGAACAGGCCCGGCGCATTGACTGGCAGCAGCCGTTTACCCGCACGCTGGATCACAGCCATCCGCCGTTTGCCCGTTGGTTTTGCGGCGGGACGACCAATCTGTGTCATAACGCCATTGATCGTTGGCTGGAGAAACAACCGGATGCGCTGGCGCTGATCGCTGTCTCATCCGAGACCGAAGAGGAGCGCACCTTTACCTTCCGTCAGTTATATGACGAAGTGAACGTGGTGGCGTCGATGCTGCAATCGCTCGGCGTGCAGCGCGGCGATCGGGTGTTGGTGTATATGCCGATGATCGCCGAGGCGCATATCACGCTGCTGGCCTGCGCGCGGATTGGTGCGATCCACTCGGTGGTGTTCGGCGGTTTTGCTTCACACAGCGTGGCGGCGCGCATTGATGACGCGAAGCCGGTGCTGATCGTCTCCGCCGATGCGGGGGCGCGCGGCGGTAAAGTGTTGCCCTACAAAAAGTTGCTCGATGATGCGATCGATCAGGCGCAGCATCAGCCGAAACAGGTGCTGCTGGTGGATCGCGGGCTGGCGAAAATGGCGCACGTTGCCGGTCGCGATCTCGACTTTGCCGTCCTGCGCCAGCAGCATCTCGGCGCACGGGTGCCGGTGACGTGGCTGGAGTCTAATGAAACCTCCTGCATTCTCTACACCTCCGGCACCACCGGCAAACCCAAAGGGGTGCAGCGGGACGTCGGCGGTTATGCGGTGGCACTGGCGACTTCAATGGACACCATTTTTGGCGGCAAGGCGGGTGGCGTGTTTTTCTGCGCGTCGGATATCGGTTGGGTCGTCGGGCATTCCTATATTGTCTACGCGCCGCTACTGGCGGGGATGGCAACGATTGTGTATGAAGGGCTGCCGACCTATCCGGACTGCGGCGTGTGGTGGAAAATCGTCGAGAAATATCAGGTTAACCGGATGTTCTCGGCACCGACCGCCATTCGCGTGCTGAAGAAGTTCCCGACCGCGCAGATCCGCAATCACGATCTCTCCTCGCTGGAGGTGCTCTATCTGGCGGGCGAACCGCTGGATGAACCAACCGCAAGCTGGGTAACCGAAACGCTGGGCGTGCCGGTTGTCGATAACTACTGGCAGACCGAATCCGGTTGGCCAATTATGGCGCTGGCCCGGGCGCTGGATGATCGGCCATCGCGCCTCGGCAGTCCTGGCGTGCCGATGTACGGCTATAACGTGCAGTTACTCAATGAGATGACCGGCGAACCCTGCGGCGCTAACGAGAAGGGGATGGTGGTGATCGAAGGGCCGCTGCCGCCCGGCTGTATTCAGACCATCTGGGGCGATGACACGCGCTTTGTGAACACCTACTGGTCGCTGTTCAATCGTCAGGTGTACGCCACGTTTGACTGGGGGATCCGCGACGCCGACGGCTACTATTTCATCCTCGGACGTACGGATGATGTGATTAACGTCGCCGGGCACCGGCTGGGCACGCGGGAAATCGAGGAGAGTATCTCCAGCTATCCGAACGTGGCGGAAGTGGCGGTGGTCGGGGTGAAAGATGCGCTGAAAGGTCAGGTGGCGGTGGCGTTTGTCATTCCCAAACAGAGCGACAGCCTGGAAGATCGGGATGTGGCGCATTCGGAAGAGAAGGCGATCATGGCGCTGGTGGACAGCCAGATTGGCAACTTTGGTCGTCCTGCCCACGTCTGGTTTGTTTCACAACTGCCGAAAACCCGATCCGGCAAAATGCTCCGCCGCACGATCCAGGCCATTTGCGAAGGCCGCGATCCGGGCGATCTCACCACGCTTGACGATCCGGCGGCGCTGCAGCATATCCGCCAGGCGATGGAAGAGTAACCCGATATCGAAACCGGATACACCGCGTGAGCGGTGCATCCGGTATTACCTCTTAAGCTGACGGCTCGACTTTATAATTTTTAAAATAATATTCTTTATCTCTTTCATTAATGGTTCTGATCACTCGACAAGGATTTCCCACGGCAACCACATCGGATGGAATGTCTTTTGTGACGACGCTCCCTGCGCCAATAACCGAATTATCGCCAATCGTTATACCGGGATTAATCACCACGTTGCTGCCAATCCAGACGTTATTGCCTGTGGTTACCGGGAAAGAGAACATTTCCCCGGATTTCCTCAATTGATGGTGAATGGGGGCCCTGTTACAGAGATTGCATTCATTGACGCTATTCCATCCTTGTCACTGACAGTCAAACTTGTTTACCTGCTGGTGTGAACACGCGGGAAAATGGCCCCGGTCCACTCAGGGTAAAGACCGAAATAAGCGTAAAGGTCAGTGCAATCAGCCCCAGAACCAGATACGCCCCCTGGAAACCGACGCTTTCATACATGTTGCCGGCAAAGACGGACATGAAAATCATCGCCAACTGTTTAAAGAAACAGAAGCACACCAGATAAATCGTGGCAGAGAAACGCACCTCAAACTGGCTGGTGATGTATTTGAAGCAGCCGACAATCAGGAAGGGGATCTCAAACATATGCAGCGTTTTCAGGATGACGACTTCCAGCGCGCTGGTGGCGAATGAGGAGCCGATGATCCGCACGGACATAATGGTCCCCGCCAGCAGCAGCGCGTTCTTTCCGCCAATCCGGTTCACGATCAGCGGTGCAAAGAACATGATGGAGGCGTTCAGCAGTTCCCCCAGGGTGGTGACGTAGCCAAAAACGCGTGTACCTTGTTCGCCCGTTGCAAAGAATGAGGTGAAGAAGTTGGCAAACTGTTGGTCAAACACATCGTAAGTACAGGAGACGCCGACCACGTACAGCGAAAGGAACCACAGCTTTGGCTGCTTAAACAGCTCCAGCGCCAGCTTCAGGCTGAAGGCGGACTGGTTGGCGCCGACCGCATCGGCAACCGTTGCAGAAGAGGGGGCGTCCGCTTTTGAGAAGAACAGCAGAATCGCCAGAATTACCGCACAGCCGGAACCCAACCAAAAAACAAACTGGTTATTGATGGTGAACATAATCCCGGCGATTGAGGCGCACAGCGCCCAACCGACACAGCCAAACATACGGGCGCGACCAAATTCAAAATGGCTGCGGCGGCTGGCTTTTTCAATATAAGCCTCAATGGCGGGAGCCCCGGCGTTGTAGATAAAACCGAGATAAATCCCGCCGACGATCGAGCCGAGTAATATATTGAACTGGAGTAACGGACCAAAAACATAAATAAAGAAAGGCGCGAACATTACCAGCATCCCGGTAATGATCCACAGCAGATGTTTACGCAGGCCGAGTTTATCAGAGAGCAGGCCGAAGACTGGCTGGAACAACAGGGAAAACAGGGAGATGCAGGCGAAAATAACGCCGGTATCGCCTTTGCTGATATGGTTGATGTCGTGTAACCAGATCGGGAAAAACGGGAAGTAGGCTCCCATAATGAAAAAATAAAAGAAGAAGAAAAAGCCAAACATCCAGAAATTAGTATTTTTCAAATAATGCATGTGGACTTCCTTACGCGACAACCGGGCAGGCCAACACCTGCCCGGTCGTTATTATTTTTGGTCCCAGACAATCTGGAAGTGATAACGCCCGGCGCTTAGCTGATATTCCGGTGACACAGAAGGACTCCAGGAGTCATCACCGCCAACGCCCATATGGAAACCATCAAGATTGAGCCAGGTACCGGCTTCGGGTTGCAGCAAATGGCGATGGCTGGTCTCCATCAGTTGCTTTTGGCTGTAGCGACTGATGTTGAACTGGAAGTCGCCACGCCAGACGTGCGCACCGTACTTCAGTTCACGCGTACCGCAGCGCAGGCCGTTCTCACTCGGGAAAACGTAAGGGGTATACATCTCATTCAGTGATAAGTCCCAGCGGTCAAAACAGGCAGAAGACAGGCGATCCGGATAGTTTTCATGCGGACCAAGCCCCAGCCAGTTCACCCGTTCTGCGACCTGCGCCAGCTGGCAGGTCAGGCCGATACGTGCCGGATGTGGCGTACCGCTGGCGACATCGACATCAACGGTGATCTGCATTTCGCCGTGACCATCGATGCGCCAGGTTTTACGGCTGATAAACAAGGTTTCGCCCTGATACTGCCAGGCGTGCGCGGTGGTCATCAGTACCGCATCGTTTAGCGCGTCGGCATCGCATTGCAGCAGCACCGCCTGCGCCTGGTAATGACCGGCGGCTTTCCAGCGCTCAACCCAGGCATTGGGGTCAATGCGGGTCGCTTCGCTGACGCCAATATCGTTATCCAGCGGCGCACGGGTGAATTGATCGCACAGTGGCGTCAGTAACTGGGCTTCATCACCAATCCAGTACTGCGTTAACGTGCCCTGTTGACGGCAGAATTCCCAACGCTTTTTGCCGAGCGTCACGGTAAACGCCGCGTCGTTGACGCTGAGTTGTGGCGCAATACTGGCGCGTGGTGTGCAGATGACATTCAGTTTTTCCTCCAGCGGCCACTGATGCCAGGCGCTGACATGTCCGGCCGGTGACCAGGCGGTTGCCTGTGGTTGTTCCACGCGTACCGTCAACCAGAGCTGACCCGCCACGTCGGGCAGTGTGATGTCCGGCAGGGAGATGAGCTGACGACCCTGCGGCGCGATATCCAGCGTGACCTCCCCTGTGGCAATGGGGTTGCCTTCCAGTGCGAGGGTCCAGTGGAGAATCTCGTTGTCACTATGGCGGAACAGGTATTCGCTAGTGACCTCAATCTGACGTTCAACGCCGGGTAACAACCTGAACTGGAAAAACTGCTGGGCGTGTTTCGCCTCAAACAATGACGGATGCGGCGTGCGGTCGGCAAACACCAGTCCGTCCATACAGAACTGGCGATCGTTAGGTGTGTCGCCAAAGTCGCCGCCGTACGCGGACCATGGGTTGCCTTCGTCATCGTATTTAATCAGCGACTGATCGACCCAGTCCCAGACGAAGCCGCCCTGCAGACGCGGGTACTGGCGGAATGCCTGCCAGTATTTGGTGAATCCGCCGAGGCTGTTCCCCATCGCGTGGGCGTATTCGCACAAGATCAGCGGGCGCTGTTCGCCAGGCAGCGACAGCCATTTTTTGATGGACCACTTCGGCACGGCCGGGAATGGCTGATCCTGATCGACGCGCGCATACATCGGGCAAATAATATCCGTTGCCGCCGTGTCCGCGCCGCCGCCTTCATATTGCACCGGGCGCGACGGATCTTCCGATTTCAGCCAGCGGTACAGCGCGTCATGGTTGACGCCGTGACCCGATTCATTCCCCAGCGACCAGATGATAATGCTCGGATGGTTGCGATCGCGCTGCACCATGCGCGTCACTCGCTGGTTCATGGCGGGCAGCCAGGTCGGGTCGTCGGTCAGACGGTTCATCGGCACCATGCCGTGAGTCTCGATGTTGGCCTCATCCACCACATACAGACCATAGCGATCGCAGAGCGTGTACCACCGTGGATGATTCGGATAGTGGGAGCAGCGGACGGCGTTAAAGTTGTTCTGCTTCATCAGAATGATGTCCTGCACCATCGTCTCTTCGTCCATCACCTGGCCGTTTTCAGGATGATGTTCATGACGGTTGGTACCGCGAATCAGCAGTGGCTTACCGTTCAACAGCAGCAGGCCATTTTCAATGCAGACCTGACGGAAGCCGACATCGCAGGCCTCGGCTTCAATCAGCGTGCCGTCAGCCGTATGGAGTTGCACGACCGCGCGATAAAGATGCGGTGTTTCGGCGCTCCACAGTGAAGGCTGATCGACATGCAAACGCAGCGTCGTGCGATCGCCGTAGGCACCGCGCTCATCAATAATCTCGCTGCCAAAAGGGGCGGTGCTTTCGCCTGTCAGCACGTCGCCATCCCACAATTGAACGGTCACGCGCAGGCTGTCACGGCACTCTCCGCGCATTCTGACTTCGGCGGCAAAGATTGCCCGGCTGAAATCCTCGTTGAGGTGGGTGGTGATGCGCAAATCGCTGATTTGCGTGGCGGGTTTGTTTAACAAGGAGACATCGCGGAAGATGCCGCTCATTCGCCACATATCCTGGTCTTCAAGATAGCTGCCATCGCTCCAGCGCAGCACCATCACCGCCAGACGGTTCTCACCGCTGAGCAGAAACTCACTGAGATCAAATTCAGATGGCAGACGACTGTCCTGACCGTAGCCCACCCAGCGTCCGTTGCACCAGAGATGAAATGCGGAATTCACACCATCAAAGATAATTCGCGTCTGTCCATCGCGCAGTTCGGCTTCGCTGATTGTAAATGTGAGCGAGTAACATCCTGTGGCATTTTCATGCGGCACATACGGCGGATTCACCGGGATCGGATAGGTCACGTTGGTATAAATGGGCGCGTCATAGCCGAGCATCTGCCAGTTTGATGGCACCGCGATCGTATCGGCATCATCCAGATCGCCCAGACGCCAACTTTCCGGCACCGCTTCCGGCGAGGCGAACCAGTTGAATTTCCACGCGCCGTTCAGACTACGCACGGAGGATGAGGGATGATTGTTACGTGCATCAGTCGCGTCGCGCCAACTGGCAAAAGGAGGATGTGCCTCCAGACGGTTTAGCTGCGTGACGCCGGGATTTTCCCAGTCGCGTCGGGCCAGTACGGCGGCGAGTGAATCCGTAGTGAATGTCATGGCTATATCCTGTTGATAATTGTTGTCCGCTCACAATTTTAATCAACATACGAGGGAAGCCAGAAAGCTGTAAAGCCTGAGGGGCCTAATGAGTGAACTGACTCACATTATTCCGCGCGAGGTAATAACGCGATCTGACGCGCCAGTTGAATCAGCGAGTCCGCCAGCACCTGGGGGGAGGTGTGTTGTTTTTCGGGCGGCAGAACGGTTTTTCGCGCGACCAGCGTGACCGGCAGCAGTTGATTGCCGGGGGCTGATTCGCCGCGGGAAAGTTGCAGAAGGCGATCGACACTGGCCTGGCCGAGAAGGGCAAAATCCTGCCTGATGGTGGTGAGTGGCGGGATGTAGCAGGCGCTGTCCTCGGTATCGTCATAACCCACCACTGAAATATCACTCGCCACGCGCAGACCAAACTCACTGATGGCTCGCATCGCGCCCAGCGCCATCTGATCGTTTGCCACCAGCATTGCGCCGGGGATGATGCCTGCGCTGAGCATGTGCTGCGTCTGTAAAAAACCGGACATCGCGCTCCAGTCGCCTTCCTGTTCTGCGACGGGCTGCAACTGATAGCGGGCGAGGTATTTATGCCAGCCCGCCAGGCGCAGGCGTGCCGAAATGGAAGAACGAGGGCCAGCTAACAGGGCAATGCGCTGATGGCCGTGCTGGACCAGATGTTCAACACCCAGTCGTGCGCCATCATCATGCGAGAAAATAATACTGTTGATCGGGGAAAGGTCAGAAACGTCGAGGAACAGAACGGGGACCGTACCGCAGGTGGCGGCGACGGCGATGGCATCGTCTTCATCAAGGGGATAGTTGATGATCAGTCCCGTTACCCGTTGTGCCAGCAGGTTATGTACCGCCGCTTTGCAGGCGTCGATCCCGTGGCGTTCGACCATGGCAATCACCACGCTGGCGCCTGACTGGTCGGCGCGCGACTTGATGGCGGCGACAATTTGCGAAGGGGCATGCAGCGCCAGGTTGGACGTTGCCACGCCGATAAGCGGCGTTTGTTTACCGGCCAGTTGTTGGGCGACGCGGTTGGGGATGTAATTCAGCTCCGCCATCGCGGCTTCGACTTTTTGCCGGGTTTTCGCAGAAACGTGGCTCGCCTGATTTACCACGCGGGAGACGGTCTGATAGGAGACGCCTGCGTGGTCTGCAACATCGTACAGCGTTACCGGTTTCACAATTCTTACCCCTGAATTCAACGTGTTCTGCGCACTATGATGCCACACCCTGAAAGGTTTTTCGCCATTCAGCCGGGCTGACACCGAAGCGGGACTTAAAATGCTGACGCCAGGTCACCGGAGAGAGAAAACCGACCTGCTCAGCGATACGCTCAATGGGAAGCCGGGTGGATTCCAGCAGTTCCTGGCTGCGGCGCAGACGTTCATTGATCAGCCATTCTGCAACGCTTGAGCCAGTCGCTTTCATAAAATGACGGGTCAGGGTGCGGCGACTCATCATCACCTTTTGCGCCAGAGAATCCAGATCGTGCTGTTCGTGGCTATGCTGGCGAAGGTAGTCCAGCAGGCCGTTAATCCGTTGATCCTGGGTATTTTTTGCCACCGGTTGGGCAATAAACTGCGCCTGACCCCCCTCGCGATGCGGTGGCACAATCATCCGGCGTGCAATCTGATTCGCCACCGTACTGCCAAACCGCTGGCGGATGAGATACAGACAACAGTCGAGCGCGGCGGCGGTACCGGCCGAGGTGATGATGCCATCATCGTCGACGTACAGGGCGTTGATGTCCAGGTGCGCGGCGGGAAAACGCGCCTGAAAATCGGCTTCAAACTCCCAGTGGGTGGCGGCGCGCCTGCCATCCAGCAGTCCTGCATAACCGAGCACAAAGGCGCCAAGGCATAACCCGACCACCTGGGCGCCGTTTTGCCGGGCCTGAACCAGCGCATCAAGCAGCGATTGCGGCGGGCGGATCGCGGTCGTTCCCCACCAGGGGACTATCACGATATCGGCAGCGGTCACCGCCTCAAATCCCTGAGTGGCGGTAACGGAAAAGCCCTCCGCAGAGGTGACGGTGCCGGGGGCTTCCGCGCAAATCTGCACCGCAAAGCGCTTCTTCGTTGCCGCTTTTTCACCGAACATGATGCACGGCACCGAGAAATGAAACGGACTGAAATCTTCAACGGCGACGATCGTGACGCTAACGGGGCGCATACCACTCCTCGGCTGGGGATTAAAATATCAGGGTTTCTCCATCTTCCGGCACCCGGACGCATTCTGCAATCTGGTTATCGCGGGCGTATTCTCTGAGCGCCGCGCGCGTCAGCAGGCAGTGGTTTATCGCCTCCATGTGAATCGCCACAATCTGCGCGTTGGGCAGAACAAAGTGGGTTTTCAACACATCTTCAGCCCCCATGATGATGGCGCCAAAACCGATCACGTGGGCAAATCCGGCGTTCAGGACCACCACATCCGGCTGGAAAGAAACCATATTGGCTTCGACTTCTTCGCGCCAGATGGTATCGCCGACCAGATACAGCGTTTTTTCTTGCGGATGCTGGAAAACAACCCCGCAGGCATCGCCCAACCGCTCAGCCATGGCGGGAATGGCGTACAGCCGGTCAGAGCCGTGCTGGCCGCCCGTTTTACGCAGGGTGATGTCGCCAAACCGGGTGTTGTCCGTCAGGACGGTGAGTTGACTAAAACCCTGCTCCCGCAGGATTTGTGCGTCCTGTTCGTTCTGCACATAAATCGGTTTCTCTTTCGGTACGACGTTTGCGGCGACCTCGTCCCAATGGTCGGCATGGAGATGGGTGACGATCAGCACATCGGCCTGCAACAGGGTGTCGATATCGCAGGGAAGTTCCACCGTCGGATTACGGATGTCGGCCCGCGCCGTGCCGGGAAAACCGGGATATGCGCCTTGCGGGGCGAGCATCGGATCGATGAGAAACGTTTTACCACCAAAGGAGATCAACTGGGTGGCGTTGCGAATAAGGGTAATGTTCATGGTGATACTCCACGTGAGGGGTCAGTGGTGTCATCGTAGAGTGTTGACCAGAAGCTGAATGTGGGCAAATGGGCGAATAGCGATGAGATTGGGCCAATTGTCTGCCTCACCCATTTGCATGAGGTGCAACAGAACGTTCCCACTTTCGTCTTAGCGCCGGAGGATTTTTCCCCTGCCAGAGTGTAGATAACCCCCTGAAGTGGAGGCGTTATGAGCTGGCGACCCATTCTGTATCTGATTGTGACTCCTGATCCTGCATTAAGCGCCCGGCGCGGGTTTCTGCGGCTGGTGCAACGCTGACGATATGTCGGGAATTGCGCACGAGCGCGGATCCCCGTCGCTGGCGCTGTGTTAGGGTGACTGTTCTCGTCCATAAAACAGGAGCCTTATCATGTCGCAACATAATCCGTTAAGCGCCCTTCTGGATAAGCAGGATTTCCTGTTGCTGGATGGCGCATTGGCGACGGAGCTGGAAGCGCGCGGATGTCATATAGCCGACAGCCTGTGGTCAGCGAAAATCCTGCTGGAAAACCCGGAGCTCATCCGCGAAGTGCACCTGGACTATTTTCGGGCGGGGGCGCAGTGCGCCATTACCGCCAGTTATCAGGCGACGCCAGCGGGATTTGCCGCCTGCGGCTTTGATGAGGCGCAGGCGAAAGCGCTGATTGGTAAAAGTGTCGAACTGGCGCGTAAAGCGCGTGAGGCGTATCTGGCAGAAAATCCGCAGGCGGGCACGCTGCTGGTCGCTGGCTCCGTCGGGCCCTACGGCGCGTTTCTGGCTGATGGTTCGGAGTATCGCGGAGATTACGTGCTGAGCCGCGAAGCCTTTCAGGCGTTCCACCGTCCGCGCGTGGAGGCGTTACTGGATGCCGGAGCTGATCTGCTGGCCTGTGAAACGCTACCGAATTTTGCCGAGATTCAGGCGCTGGCGGCGTTGTTAACCGCATATCCGCGTGCGCGTGCGTGGCTCTCTTTTACCCTGCGCGACAGCGAGCATCTGAGCGACGGCACACCGCTACGCGAGGTTGTGGCATTTCTCGAACATTATCCGCAGGTGGTGGCGGTGGGGATCAACTGTATTGCCCTGGACCAGGCTACCGCCGCTTTACGGCATCTGCACGGCATAACGGCGCTGCCGCTGGTGGTCTATCCGAACAGCGGAGAGCATTACGATGCGAGCAGCAAAAGCTGGCATCACCACGATGAATCGTGTGCGCGCCTGGCGGATTACCTGCCGCGGTGGCAGGCTGCCGGGGCGAAGTTGATTGGCGGGTGCTGTCGCACCACGCCAGAAGATATCGCCGCGTTGAACGCGCAGCGCTGAGTTTGTGCGGGGAGGCGGCTGGTGCCTTACCCGGCCTACAACTGTAATTGCCTGATGGTGCTACGCTTATCAGGCCTACAGCTGTAGCGGATAAGTAGGCCCGATAAGGCGTTAGCCGCCATCGGGCGACGAACCATCATGCCGCATCGGCTAACACAAACATGCCGTACGGGTGGATTTCGAGGAAATACTGCTCGCCAATATCCGGTTGCAGGCGTGTCGCGTTGACCTGTAACAGAATCTCCTGCCCGTGCCACTCCACCGTCACCTCATACTGCGGTCCCATATAGGCCACATGCCGAATCACACAGCGCTGACTCTCCTCTCCGCGATCGCTTAAGGTAATCGCTTCCGGGCGCACGCCTACGGTGCCATTGCCCTGGGATGCAAAATGCGCGGGGCGGGGCAGGCGATAACCGTAGATATCGACGGCATCCTTGCTAAAGTGGGCCGGGAACAGGTTGGCGTCGCCCATGAAACTCGCCATAAAGCGGGACGCAGGCTGACGATAGAGATCCTGCGGCGAACCGATCTGCATGATATGCCCCTTGTTCATCACCAGCACGGTGTCGGAAACCGCAAAGGCTTCGCTCTGATCGTGGGTCACGTACAGTGAAGTAATATCAAACTGCTTTTGCAGCTCGCGGATCTTATCGCGCATGCTGCGGCGCAGGTTGGCGTCGAGGTTACTCAACGGTTCGTCAAACAACAGCACCTTCGGTTTGAGGATCAGCGCGCGCGCCAGCGCCACGCGCTGCTGCTGACCGCCGGAGATCTGATCGACATAGCGGTCCTCGAATCCTTCCAGATCGACCATCGCCAGCGCCTCTTTCACCCGCGTTTTCACATCGGCACGCGACACGCCCAGCATCTTCAGACCGTAGCCGACGTTTTCCCCCAGCGACATATGCGGGAACAGCGCATATGACTGGAACACCATACAGATATCACGCTGTTGAATAGAACGATGGGTGACGTCTTCGCCATCAATAAAAATCTGTCCTTCGCTCGGTTTTTCCAGACCGGCGACCAGGCGCAGAATGGTGGTCTTGCCGCAGCCGGACGGGCCCAGCAGCGTCACCATCTGCCCTTGTGGGATGGTGAGATTGATATTGTCGATAACCGTGTTGCTGCCGAATCGTTTGGTGACGTTGCGCAGTTCAACGAAATTTTTCTGGCTCATAGTGCGCTCCATTACGCCTGGTTTTTGGCTTTAGACCGGGAGATACGTGCTTCCCCAATCAGCCAGTCAAAGATGAAAATAATCGCCAGCATCACCACGATCAGAATCGACCCGTAGGCAATTGCCACGCCGTATTCGCCGTCTTCCACGCGGTTCAGAATGTAGGCCGTTGCCACGCGGGTGTCCGGGGTGACGAGGAAGACAATCGCGCTGACGGTAGTGATGGCGCGCACGAAGCTGTAGATCAGCGCCGAGAGAATGGCCGGACGCAGCAGCGGCAACAGAATGTGTGTAATGGTGCGTAAGCTCCCGGCACGCAGACTGAGCGAGGCTTCATCCAGTGATTTATCGATCTGGCCGAGTCCGGCGATCCCCGCGCGAATACCGACCGGGACGTTACGCATCACCATCGAGATAATGACAATCGCCGCCGTGCCGGTGAGGTACACCGGAGCGCTGTTAAAGGCGAGGATGTAGGAAACGCCCGCCACGGTGCCCGGTACGGCAAAGCACAACATGGTGGTGAACTCGATGGTCTTTTTGCCTTTGAACTGCTGACGCACCACAACCCAGGCGATCAGCAGACCGAAGGCGGCGGTGATCGGCGCGGCAATCCCGGCATACAACAGAGTATCGAGCAGCGAAGGCCATGCGCCGTCACTCATCCCCTGACCAAACAGTTTGATGAAGTTATCCAGCGTCAGGGTGTAGTCCACGCCCCAGTTCACGGTGAAGCTGCCGTAGAAAATGCTGCCATAGAGTAGGGCGTTAAAGGCAATCCATATCGCCAGGATCGCCACCACGCCCCAGACCAGGGTGACCGGAAGCGGCTGCACGTCGCCACGGTACGATTTTCCGGAAACGGTGACGTAAGAGCGCTTGCCAATCCACATGTACTGTATACAGAACACCAGCAGCGAGAACAGCAGCAGGAACGCGCCCAGTGTACTGGCTGCCTGGTAATCAAGCTGCGAGCCGGTGATGTAGAAGTAAATTTGCGTTGCCAGCACGTCGAAGTTACCGCCGAGCACCAGCGGGTTACTGAAGTCGGCCAGCGACTGCACGATGACAATCAGGAAGGCGTTCGCCAGCGCCGGTTTCAGCAGTGGGACAAACACGCCGTTAAACGTCTGCCAGCGACTGGCGCGCAGGGTATATGACGCCTCTTCCAGCGACGGGTGAATGGTTTTGATCGCGCCGTCGAGGATCATAAACGCCATCGGGGTAAACGCCAGCACTTGTGCCAGCCAGATGCCGGTAAATCCGTACAGCCAGTTGGTGTTGGTCAATCCGAACCAGTCGACCATCAATTCGGTTACATAGCCGGAACGCCCCATCATCAGCGTGACGCCCAGCCCCACCACAAACGGCGGCGTGACGATTGGCAGAATCGAAAAGATACGACCAATAATGGCGCTGCGTTGGGCGATACGGGTGGTATAAATCGCCAGCACCAGGCCGAAGAAGGTACAGCCGATACCCACCGCAATCGACAGGGCGATAGAGTTGAGGATCACCTGAATGATGTGCGCCTGCGACAGCACATTCATAAACGCCAGCGGCGCGAACTCCCCGGCGTCGTTGGTGAACATCGGGATGAAAATGGCGATGCTCGGCCAGACGATAAAGATGCCGATGAGCGCCACGATAGTGACCAGCGAACCGATCACAAACCGATCGCCGCCCAGCCATTCGAGGCGGGTCAGCGCCAGCGTCATGATCGCCCCTAGGGCGACAAACAGCACTATGGTGGCGTAGCCAAGACCGCGCCCTTCAACCGTGGCGCTGATGACGATAAACGCCATACACAACAGCGCCCAGCCCGCATCGAGGGTGTGGCGGCTGCGCTGTTCGCGTCTGGCTTCGTGGAACGGGCGTATCAGCAGCAGGCTCGGCAGCAGATACCATAGCCAACTGATATTGAACTGTGACCAGCCGTAGGCCTCGAGGATTTCATCGCTCGTGGATTCCAGCAGACCGTAATCCAGGCTCCAGCTCGGCAGCAGGACGAAGGCCAGCCAGCCGAGTAAAACCCAAAGGAATATCGCATCCCGCTTTTTCACAGGATGGAGTGCAAGTGTGTGTGACATACGTTTTCCGGTGTTCAATCCCGAGTAGGCCGGATAAGCGTGAGCGGCATCCGGTATTCAGGGTGACGATGGTTGCCGGGTGGCGGCATTGCCTTACCCGGCCTACGTAACCTTAACGTCAGGAAGTCATCGTGCGGGTTTATTTACCCATCTTCACTTCGCTGACCCATTTATTGATCAACGCTTTACGGACATCCGTTGAGCCGTATTTGTCCATGTCGTAGTTGATAAGCTTCAGGTCGTCGAGCTTCAGTGAGTTCGGCGAGGTTTCGGCAGTGGTGTTGGTCAGGATTTGATAGGACTTACCTTTCTTCCACGCCAGTTCCTGTGCGTCTTTTGACAGTACCCAATCGACGAACAGTTTGGCGTTGTCGAGGTTGCGTGCCCCTTTCAGGATGCTGACGCCGCCGATCTCATAACCGGTACCTTCACACGGGGAAATCAGCTCCAGCGGTGCGCCCTGTTCTTTTTCCAGCGAGTAGTCATGCAGGAAGCCAATGCCGATGGCGGTTTCGCCACGAGCCGCGTTACGCGCCGGGGCAATACCGGATTTGGTGTACTGCGAGACGTTGGCGTTCAGTTGTTTCAGGTAATCAAAGGCCTGATCGTCACCCCAGAGTTGGGCGAAAGTGGCCAGCGCGGTGTAGGCGGTGCCGGAGCTTTGCGGATCGGCAATCTGAATTTCGCCTTTGTATTCCGGTTTGGTCAGATCTTTCCAGCATTTCGGCACCGGCAGGTTTTTCTCTTTCAGGCGCTGGGTGTTGACACCGAAACCGAGGATGCCTACGTAGACTGCGGAAGAGAGGTTGCCTTTCACTTTTGCCGGATCGCGGAATTTCTCCATCACCTGTTCCAGGTTCGGGGATTTGTACGGCTGCAGCAGGCCCATTTCACCGGCCTGAGACTGCGGGTCCAGCGTGCCGCCGTACCAGACGTCGGCCTGCGGGTTTTTCTTCTCGGCATCGACCTTCGCCAGCGTACTGCCAGAGCCGTTGCGAATAAACGACGTTTTCACATCATATTTTTCGCCAAAGGCTTTGGTTTCCGCTTCGCACATCTCGTTGGTCGCACTGCAATAGACCACCAGACGACCTTTGGCGTGTGCGGCACCCGATAAGGTCGCCAGCGCAACGGCGGAGGCTATCAGAGTAGAGGTAAGGGTCATTTTCATTGTTTTATCCTTTGACTGAGAGTGGTGGTGATGCCCGCCATCAGCAGTGGCATCAGCAGTAAACCCATAAGTACGGCGGCGACCGAGAGCAAACTGAACATCCCCGACCAGCCGTAACGTTCAATGACCAGCGACAGAGGCCAGCCCGCCAGCGCTGCCCCCAGATAGGCGAACAGGCCGAGAAAACCGGTGATTGAGCCTGACGCCGATTTGTGTCCGCATTCCACCGCCGCCAGGCCAATCAACATTTGTGGGCCAAAGACAAAAAAGCCCACCGTAAAAAAACAGACGGCCAGCAGGGCGTAATGATGAACCGGTGCCAGCCATATCGCGGCGACGGAGACCATCAGACCCAGCGTAAACAGCAAAATCATCGGCGCCCGCTGACCGCTAAACAGCAGGTCCGACCCCCAACCGGCAAACAGCGCGCCGAGGAGTCCGCCGACTTCAAACAGCATCACCGTAGCGTTGGCGCTGAGCAGGTTGACGCCATGACTTTCCGTCAGCCAGATGTTGCCCCAGTCGTTGAGCGCAATGCGGATCAGATAGACCAGTACATACGAAACGCCCAGCAGCCAGATCATCGGGTTTTTCAGCATCGTGGTGCGCAGCATTTGCCACAGCCCCATCGGCGGACTTTGCTGCTCCTGGCGCAGTTCCAGCGGATCGTTACGCCAGTTGCCGACGGAGGGTAAGCCCTCTTCCTGGGGGGTGCCTTTCAGTTGCAGCGCTAACCCCATTCCCAGTGCCATGCTGATTATCCCTGGCATCAGCATCGCGGCCTGCCAGCCCCACCAGTGGGCGGCGAAGGCGCTAATCAGCGGGATAATCGCCCCCCCAATGTTGATCGACATATTCCAGCAGCCCCACCAGAAGCCGCGTTCGTTACGCGAATACCAGTGGGTCAGCAGGCGAGCACAGGGCGGCCATCCCCAGCCCTGAAAAAAGCCGTTCAGCGTCCAGACCGCCAGCAGCAGCGTCAACGACTCACCAAAGGCAAACACCACGTTCAGCAGGCCGGTAGCGAACAGGCCCACGCCCATAAACCAACGCTGTCCGTGGCTGTCATGCCACAGCCCGGCGGTAAATTTCGACAGGCCGTAGGTCAGATAAAACAGAGAACCCAGCAGTCCGATGTCACTTTTATCCAGCCCGAGATCGGTTTGCAGCGCTGGCAGCACGTAGTTGACGCTTTTTCGCGTCAGATAAAATGCGGCGTACCCGATGACCATGTACATCAGTAGCCGTGGACGCAGCGTCCGGTAACGTTGATTGATTTCAGTTGCTGCGCCTGCGTGCATAGCCGTCTCCGTTTTGTTGACTATAAGAAAGAGAAACCGAAAGGGGATGAGAGAAAGTCCGGAGTGACTAAGACTTTTTCCTGGTCAGAAGGCGATTTGTTGCAAATTTGTGGGCAAGTTAACACTTACCCGTGTACCGTGCCGCGATTCCAGCGCCAGTTCGCCCCCGAGGGCGCTGACCCGCTCGCGCATCCCCTGAATGCCGAAACCGGCCATTTTGTCTGCGCTGATCCCCACGCCGTTGTCGGTCACGTCCAGATGCAAGACGTCTCCCTGCTGACGCAGAACAATGCGTACTTCGCTGGCCCCGGCGTGTTTACAGACGTTGTTGAGTAACTCCTGTAACAGCCGGTAGAGGGTGAAGCGCACCGTTTCATTCTCGGGCGTGGTGGCGAGTTGATAGTCAAACTGGCAGTGAATGCCGCGCTCCGTAAAGGCAAACTCGTTGAGCAGATGGAGCAGCGCCTCTTTGAACGACAGTTCGTCCAGCGCGGGCGGGCGAAGCTGGCGCAACAACTGGCGGGTGGAGTGATGGATTCGCCGGGCGAGATCGTTGATCTGGCTGGCGGCGGCCTGGGCTTGCGCCGGATCGTGCGCCCGTTTTACCAGTTGCGACTGGATCTGAATGGCGGTGATGTTCTGCCCAATCTCGTCATGCAGTTCGCACGCCAGGCTCTTGCGCGTATCCTCTTCGGTATGCACCAGTTTCTCGGCCAGCGCCCGCCGCGCCGCCAGTTCCGCTTCCAGGCGCTGGCGGTAATGGTGCAGGTTTTGCGCCAGATGCTGCTGACGGCTGATGGCGATCCCCAGACCTATACCGAGCAGCGACTGCGTTGCGAGAAAGATCTCCAGTTCAATCAGATTGCTGAAGCCCACGCCAACCTGGCGGGCGATGGTGATCATCATGCTTCCCAGCAGCCCAGAGAGCACGCCACCCTGCCAGCCGAATTTCCACGCCATCACTACGTTGGGCAGAAACACCACAATCAGCAACAGGCGTTCAATCTCTGGCGACAGCACCATCTGAGTACCAATACCGATGATAAAAAACAGGCTGCACCAGATGATTAACGAGGTACGCAGCGGCGGGTTATTGGTGTCCAGTCCCAGCAGGTGATAGCGATGCTGTTGGCGCAGAAACTCGAAGATCAGATAGACGAACGGCGTCAGCAGTACGCCACCGGTGAACGATGCCAGTCCGAGCAGCATCGCCGGACTTTTGACAAACGGCGACAGCAGGGCGGCGTTGAGCAATGAAGCCGCCGTTACCGTGGCCAACAGTAGCGTCAGCCGCTGCCAGTAAAGGGGAAAACGATGCCAGAAGGTCTGCGCGAGGCTGGCGGGAATCATGCTGATAAGCGGCGTGGTCAGCAGAATATAGCCATTAAGCAGTTGCTCGCTGTGCAGCCAGAGCATCATCAGTATCGGCGGCAGCACCAGCGCGGGCCAGTAGCGGCGTGAAAGCAGGATCAGCAGCGCCAGGTAGACACCGTGCGGCAGGAACAGCGCCGCCTGCTGACCGTTGTGGGTCAGATAAAAACCGAGCGTCCACAACATCAGCCAGCCGGTGCCCCAGGCCAGCACGATAAACAGCGAGATGACGACGTGGCGGAGGCTGCGTGACATCAATGCCCCGCCAGTAACTGGTGGTCGAGGGCGAAATGAACCAGATCGATGGTGCTGTGACAGTTCAGCTTGCCCAATACGTTAGCGCGATGGACATGCACCGTTTTATGGCTGAGATCGAGTTTGAAGGCAATCTCCTTTACGCTGTTGCCTTTGACCAGTAAATCAAACACTTCCCGTTCGCGCGGGGTTAGTACCTCCAGCACTGGCGATGAGGGCTCGCCGCCGCGCAACGCCCGCAGCGCATCGGCACAGAGGTAATGCCCGCCCAGCCCAACGGAACGGACGGCCTGCACTAACTCTTCCGGTCCGCAGCGTTTGGTCAGATAGCCGCTGGCACCCGCATCCAGCGCGCTCTGCACGAAGGCTGGCGTGTCATAGATGCTAAGAATAATGGCGCGAAACTGTGGCCTCTGCGCCCGCAGGCGTTTCAGCAGGCTCAGACCGTTTTCGTCCGGCATGGCGATGTCCATCACCGCAACGTTAACGTCGTCCCGCAATAAAGCTGGCCAGGCTTCCGCCGCGCTGCTGTACTGGCCTGCGACGTCGAGGTCTTCTTCGAGGCTGAGTAACTGCGCAAAGCCGGAACGTACCACCACATGGTCGTCCACCAGCACCACACGTATCATGATTTTGCTCTCTTGGCGGATAATGACCCTATGATGCCTGGCGCCGCTGCGCTGGCAATCAATCAGGCACAGTTATGGAATGAATGTAACAAAATGGCAATATTTGGGGGCGCTGGGGGTATGCGTTTTTCCTGTTATTTCATCAAACGGTTCCACAAGGTGTCAGGCATTTCCATGTCACTTCTTTAAAGGGTTCCATTCGCTTTATGTTTCGTACAAGGTTTCATGTGCGTTCCATGTCACTTCTTTAAAGGATTCCGTTCGCTTTATGTTTCGTACAAGGTTTCATGTGTGTTCCATGTCACTTCTTTAAAGGGTTCCGTTCGCTTTATGCTTCGTACAAGGTTTCATGTGCGCGCCATGTTACTTCTTTAAAGGGTTCCGTTCGCCCTACGAACCGTGATTCTCTGGACGTAAATTTCCCGCGAACGTGTTAAGGAGGCTCGTCGCCGCCTCCTTAACAATCCTGGCTCCCGGCAGGAAAATTGTCGCTTCGCGATACCCTCCGCTTATTCCTCCAGGCTACCGGGTCGGGCGCGACTCAGCATCCCTGCTTCGCGCGCCCTGAACCCGCATCCCTGCGGGTTCCCCCGGCCCTCCGGAAACACGTCGGCAATTTTCAGCCGGACCCATCCACACCTGACCATCACTGCCGTTTGCCTTTTTAAAGCGAAATGAATTTACCTGAAAGGCAAAGAGTCGAAGCGGTGCCGTTGGTCCGGCGTGAAAATCGATGAGCCGTTGGCGACTGCCCGGGTCCGCCCGCAGGGAAGCGGGCGGAGGGGACGGCCTGCAGGGATGCAGGCTCGACCCCGACCCGAAAGGCAGACGACATAAGGCGAATGGACCACGAAGTGGCGATTTTCCTTGCCGGGAGCCGGGATTGTTAAGGGCGTGGCGGAGAACGCCCTTAACACGTTCGCGGGTGAGTGGGTTCCAAAGAAACAATGGTCATAAGGCGAACGGAACCCTTTGATGAAGTGACATGAAAACGTCTGTTCCACGGTTAGAAATACAAGGCGAACGGAACCCTTTAAAGAAGTGACATGAAAACGTCTGTTCCATGGTTAGAAATACAAGGCGAACGGAACCGTTTGATACGGTGACATGAAAGTCATATCCCAACTAACCATTCCCGTTTTTTTTCTAAAAACGCTTTGTTCTTAGCAATAATTTTTAATTCCTTTATCAAATCCGACTGCAACGAAATACTGCCCCCATAACAAGACAAGGGAGCAGACAATATGGCACGTTCATCGCGTAATACACTTCTCGCCGCACTGGCATTCATCACTTTTCAGGCGCAGGCGGTGAACGTCACCGTCGCGTATCAAACCTCCGCTGAACCCGCGAAAGTGGCACAGGCGGATAACACCTTTGCCAAAGAGAGCGGAGCCACCGTCGACTGGCGTAAATTCGACAGCGGCGCGAGCATCGTCCGCGCTCTGGCCTCTGGCGATGTGCAGATCGGCAATCTCGGCTCCAGTCCGCTGGCGGTCGCCGCCAGTCAGCAGGTCCCAATCGAGGTTTTCCTGCTGGCGTCAAAACTCGGTAACTCCGAAGCGCTGGTGGTGAAGAAAACGATCGGCAAACCCGAGGATCTGATCGGCAAACGCATCGCGGTGCCGTTTATCTCCACCACCCACTACAGCCTGTTGGCGGCGCTCAAACACTGGGGGATCAAACCCGGTCAGGTGGAGATTGTGAACCTGCAACCGCCGGCGATTATCGCCGCCTGGCAGCGCGGGGATATTGACGGGGCTTATGTCTGGGCACCAGCCGTTAACGCACTGGAAAAAGACGGCAAGGTGCTGACCGACTCGGAAAAAGTCGGTGAGTGGGGTGCGCCGACGCTGGATGTGTGGGTGGTGCGCAAAGACTTTGCCGAGAAGCATCCGGAGGTGGTGAAAGCCTTCGCGAAAAGCGCCATCGACGCACAGCAACCCTATATCGCGAATCCCGACGAATGGCTGAAACAGCCGGAGAACATCAGCAAGCTGTCGCGTCTGAGCGGCGTTCCGGAAGCCGATGTGCCGGGACTGGTGAAAGGCAATACCTATCTCACTCCCCAACAGCAGACGGCTGAGCTGACCGGACCGGTAAACAAAGCGATTATCGACACCGCGCAGTTTCTGAAGGAGCAGGGCAAGGTGCCTGCGGTGGCAAGCGATTACAGCCAGTACGTTACCGATCGCTTCGTGCAATAAAGGAGGCGCTGATGCTGCAACTCTCTCATCTGTATGCCGATTACGGCGGTAAACCGGCGCTGGAAGATATCAACCTGACGCTCGACAATGGTGAGCTTTTAGTGGTGCTGGGGCCTTCGGGATGTGGCAAAACGACGCTGCTGAACCTGATTGCCGGATTTGTGCCGTATCAGCACGGCAGCATTCACCTGGCGGGAAAACGCGTTGACGGGCCAGGTGCGGAGCGTGGTGTGGTGTTTCAGCACGAAGGGCTGCTGCCGTGGCGCAATGTGCAGGATAACGTCGCGTTGGGTCTGCAACTGGCAGGCATCGGGAAAGCGCAGCGCATCAGTATCGCTCAGGACATGTTGAAAAAAGTGGGGCTGGACGGGGCAGGAAAACGCTTTATCTGGCAGCTTTCCGGCGGTCAGCGCCAGCGCGTTGGCATTGCCCGCGCACTGGCGGCGAACCCACAGCTGTTGCTGCTGGATGAACCCTTTGGCGCGCTGGACGCCTTTACCCGCGAACAGATGCAAACCCTGCTGCTGAAACTCTGGCATGAGACCGGCAAGCAGGTGCTGTTGATTACGCATGATATTGAAGAAGCGGTGTTTATGGCCACCGAACTGGTGCTGTTGTCACCAGGACCCGGCCGGGTGCTGGAGCGTCTGCCGCTGACCTTTGCCCGCCGCTTTGTGGCG
Source organism: Citrobacter sp. (assembly GCA_019415335.1). The sequence goes on from DXKH01000082.1 coordinate 63,485, forward strand.
GGGGAAGCGAGCCGCAGCATTAAGTCCGATCCGCAGTTTATCGCGACCCGCGAATACGTCTTAAGCCGCGTCTTTGAGCAACGGGAGGCCTTCTCATGAGTGTGGTGATCAACGACAAACTGCGCCAACGGCCACTGAGATGGCGCTGGCCGTTCTCGCGCCAGATTACGCTGAGCCTTGCGACACTGACGGTGATTCTGGCGGTGTGGTGGACGGTTGCCGCGCTACAACTGATAAGCCCCCTGTTTTTGCCGCCGCCGGACCAGGTGTTGCAAAAGCTTATCACCATCGCCGGTCCGCAAGGGTTTATGGATGCCACGCTGTGGCAGCATCTGGCCGCCAGTCTGACCCGTATCGTGCTGGCGCTGCTGGCCGCGGTGGCGTTCGGCATTCCGGTCGGGATTGCGATGGGACTCAGCCCAACGCTACGCGGCATACTCGATCCGATCATCGAGCTTTATCGTCCGGTGCCACCGCTGGCCTATTTGCCGCTGATGGTGATCTGGTTTGGGATTGGTGAAACGTCCAAGATCCTGCTGATCTATCTGGCTATTTTTGCCCCGGTCGCGATGTCCGCATTGGCGGGGGTGAAGAGTGCGCAACAGGTGCGGATCCGCGCCGCCCGATCGCTGGGCGCGAGCCGGGCGCAGGTGTTGTGGCTGGTGATCCTGCCGGGTGCGCTGCCGGAGATCCTCACCGGATTGCGCATCGGACTCGGCGTGGGCTGGTCAACGCTGGTGGCGGCGGAGCTGATTGCAGCGACGCGGGGGTTAGGGTTTATGGTGCAGTCGGCCGGCGAGTTTCTGGCGACCGACGTGGTGCTGGCAGGGATCGCGGTGATTGCGATTATCGCCTTTATTTTAGAACTGGGTCTGCGTGCGCTTCAGCGCCGTCTGACGCCCTGGCATGGAGAAGTCCAATGAGTGAACGTCTGAGCATTACCCCGCTGGGGCCGTACATCGGCGCACAGATCGCCGGGGCGGATTTGACCCGCCCACTGAGCGACAATCAGTTTGAACAGCTTTATCACGCGGTACTGCGCCATCAGGTGGTGTTCCTGCGCGAACAGGCCATCACGCCACAACAGCAACGGGCATTGGCCCAGCGCTTTGGCGATCTGCATATCCATCCGGTCTATCCGCATGCGGAGGGCGTCGAGGAGATTATCGTGCTGGATACGCACAATGATAATCCGCCGGATAATGACAACTGGCACACCGATGTGACGTTTATTGATACGCCACCTGCCGGGGCGATTCTGGCGGCAAAGACGTTGCCGTCCACCGGCGGCGATACGCTGTGGACCAGCGGCATCGCGGCGTATGAGGCGCTGTCGGAGCCGTTTCGTCAGTTGCTGAGCGGTTTGCGGGCGGAGCATGACTTCCGTAAGTCCTTCCAGGAATACAAGTACCGCAAAACAGAGGAGGAGCATCAGCGCTGGCGTGAAGCGGTGGCAAAGCATCCGCCGCTGGTGCACCCGGTGGTCAGAACCCATCCGATCAGTGGTAAACAGGCGCTGTTCGTGAATGAAGGCTTCACCACGCGCATTGTTGATGTCACGGAGAAAGAGAGTGAGGCGCTGCTTGGCTTTCTGTTTGCGCATATTACGAAACCGGAGTTTCAGGTGCGCTGGCGCTGGCAGACAAATGATGTGGCGATTTGGGATAATCGCGTGACGCAGCATTATGCGAACGCCGATTATCTGCCACAGCGGCGCATTATGCACCGGGCCACGATTTTAGGGGATAAGCCGTTTTATCGTGCGCCGTGATGGGCCTACGTTTCATTTCAGGCCCGGTAAGCATAGCGCCACCGGGCAACGGCGTTATAAATGCGCCTCAATATAGCGCTGATACCGGTTGGCCTTCAGATAGGCCAAATCCACCAACACCAGGCCATCTACGCAGTGGTTGAAATCTGGATCACTGCCGAAATCGATGAACTGTACGCCGCCGGGTTCGCAGAGTTCTGAATATTGTTTATAGAGCGGGGGAATGCCGCAGCCCAGATTTCCCAGCAGCGACTTCAGCCGCGTCAGATCGTCGCCGTAGTCTTTACCCGCAAACTGCGCCAGCACATCCGGTAGCGAAGCGGGATACGGTTGACGTGAGACGGCCAGCGGATGCGTTGGCGGGAACCACAGACGATAGAAGGCAACCAGCAGATCGCGCGCATCGGGCGGTAATCCGCCGGAGATAGACACGGGGCCGAACAGGTAACGATACTGCGGATAACGTGCCAGGTATGCGCCGATTCCTGACCAGAGATAATCCAGCCCACGGCGTCCCCAGTAGCGCGGTTGAATAAAGCTGCGCCCCAGCTCAATACCGTGCTGCATGATGTCCGCCATCCGCTCGTCGTAATCAAACAGACTGTGGCTGTAGAGTCCCTCCGGCCCCTGTTTTTCCAGCTGCTGTGCGCAGGGGATAAACCGGTAAGCGCCGACGATCTCAAGATCCTCCTCGTCCCATAAGATCAGATGCAGATAGTCATCATCGTAACGATCGACATCTCTGCGCTTGCCGCTCCCTTCACCCACGGCGCGAAAGGCGATTTCACGCAGTCTGCCCAGTTCGCGCAGGACCGTCGCTTCCTCTTGTCCGTTGCGTTGCCAGAGGTAAATTTGCTTACCGTCGGCGGTTTTTCCCAGACATTCCGCCTGTGCCAGCTCGCGTTTCAGTCGCGCTCTGTTTTCCGGCGGGGCGATTGTCGATTCGGTGCGAAAGAGGCCCGGTCGGCCTTTGCCCAGCGCAATCACGTGCTCCCGGCATTTTTCCGCCTGTTCGCGTACGCTGCTTTTGCTGGTGGACCATTGCGTCCAGGCAATTTGCTGGCCAATACGTACGGGCAGCGTGCTGCCGCGACGGCGAAACATCTGCTGCATTAACAGCAGCAGCGTAGCGCTGGAAGAAACCAGCCCGCAGGCATAGAACAGCGGGCTGTTGTATGCCTGGATATGCACCGGCAGCAGCGGCGTCCGGTACTTTTCCGCCATGCGGATAAACCCGGAATGCCAACGGCGTTCAGCGATCCCTTTCAGCGTTAACCGCGAGACTTCACCCGCCGGAAAGAACACCAGCGCGCCGCCTGCCTGCAGATGACTATCCATGTGCTGCAACGACGATTTTGGCGTGCGTCCCTGAATATTATCGACCGGGATGAACAACGAACTCAGGGGCTCCAGATGGGAAAGCAGTCGGTTGGTCACCACTTTGATGTCACGCCGCACGCGGGAGAGGGCATAGATGAGCGCCAGTCCATCCAGCGCACCGGTAGGGTGGTTGGCAATAATGATCAGAGGGCCATTTTCGGGGATGTTTTCAATGTGGTGCTCGGGGATTTCACAACGTATTTGTAGATGTTCCAGAACCTGTTCCACCATATCCACGCCTTTCAGATGGCGATGGCGGGCGGCAAACTGCTGGAACTCTTTTTCATACAATACGCGTTGTAACACCTTTTTCTGCCAGGGCGCTGTCCTTGCCTCGGGCCAAAGGTCGTTGAGTACATTATCGAGACTGAACATAACAACACCTCCTTCTTCCTGTGCTGACAGTAGAAGCGGTAAGTGTCGCTTGTATGACGTTTAGGTGACGTTTTGGGGAAGGGCCGGATGGCGAGGCCACCCGGCATGTTCAGGGATAACTTAACGCAAGATTTTTTTCTCTGCCAGATCCAGTGCGAAGTAGCTGAAGATCAGATCCGCGCCAGCGCGTTTGATGGCGCCTAAGCTTTCCAGCACCACTTTTTCTTCATCGATGGCGCCCGCCATGGCGGCAAATTTGATCATCGCATATTCGCCGCTGACCTGATATGCGCCGAGCGGCAGCTCTGTGCGCTCGCGGATGTCACGCAACACGTCCAGATAGGCTCCCGCCGGTTTCACCATCAGGCAGTCCGCGCCCTGCGCTTCATCAAGCAGCGATTCACGAATCGCTTCACGGCGGTTCATTGGATTCATCTGGTAGGTTTTGCGATCGCCCTTCAGCGCGGTGCCCGCCGCTTCGCGGAACGGACCATAGAACGAAGAGGCAAATTTGGTCGAGTAGGACATGATGGCGGTGTCAGTAAAGCCTGCGGCATCCAGCGCCTGGCGAATCGCCTGCACCTGGCCGTCCATCGCCGCGGAAGGGGCGATGAAGTCTGCGCCTGCTGCTGCTGCGACAACCGCTTGCTTACCGAGGTTTGCCAGCGTGGCGTCGTTATCCACGCCGTGTTCACACAGCACGCCGCAGTGACCGTGGGAGGTATATTCGCAGAAGCAGGTGTCTGACATCACGATCATTTCCGGTACGGTCTGCTTGCAGATACGTGACATCCGCGCCACCAGACCATCTTCCTTCCAGGCATCGCTGCCGGTGTCATCGGTATGGTGAGAGATGCCGAAGGTCATGACGGAACGGATACCGGCGTTGGCAATACGTTCGATCTCGCGTGCCAGGTGTTTTTCCGGGATGCGCATGACGCCGGGCATGGCCTCAATCGCTTTATAGTCGTCGAGTTCTTCTTCAACAAAGATCGGCAACACCAGGTCGTTCAGGCTGAGTGTTGTCTCTTCAAACATGGCGCGTAGCGCTGCAGATTTGCGCAGACGGCGAGGGCGATGGATTAAGTCTGTCATGGGATGCCTGATGTTTGTGAAATTGAGGGCCGTAGTATACCTGAAGCCGCGTGCGAGTGTTTTACGAAAATTGGCCTTATGATTTTGTGTTCCCGATTAATTAAATGAATACTGGCACGGTTATATGAAACGACAACGTTACACGTTTCATTTAAATATATTGATTAGCGATGTTAAGGCTAACCAATAATATTCAGAGAGGGATTCTGAGTGTGATGAAAATGAAAAGCTCGCGTTTTCCAGGCTTATGTCATCATAAAGGGAGTTAAATATCGAAATGAATAAAGGCAAACTGATGGGGATCAACCGTTTGCCTTCTGAATATTGATTAAGACGCCGGAACCACGCGCGGTGTATTTTCACTCAGTTCGACGACCAGATCGTTAATACCGTTACTCATATTGGTAAAACGGGTGAGCGGAGAGCGAGTGACGACAACAAACGCGCCCACATTTTTTTGCGGAATCATCGCCATATAGGTAATAAATCCACCGCCACCGCCGGTCTTTTGAATAATTCCCGGACGTCCATTCTTCGGCGCCATATAGACCCACCCCAATCCCAACGCATCGGCTTTACCAGGGACATCCATACCCGTTACCCGTGTTAACTGTGCGCGCTGATAAATTAACGTCTGCATTCTGTCGGCCTGATTACTGCGCTGATAAAAATCAGAGGACAGATACTGCTGCATCCAGCGCATCATGTCTCCCGGCGTGGAGTAAACGCCGCCGCTGCCAATCGCCGCCAGCGTGTTATTACATGGGCTGGCCCCTTTTTCCGCCACCATCAGACGCTTGCACTGATCGGGGGAGGGCGTATAGGTGGTGTCTTTCATACCCAGCGGGCGAGTGATCTTCTCTTCAAACAGTTGGGTATAAGGCTTGCCGGAGGCGTTTGCCAGTGCATCCGCCAGCAGGTCAAACGCCAGATTGGAATAGGCCGCCTGAGAACCCGGCGCGGCTTTCAACGTCGCCGTGGAGAGATAACTCCAGCGTTGTTCCCGCGTCGGCCAGACAAACACCGGACGCTTTGCCGCGCCACCAGGCTGTTCACGGGGCAGTGCGCTGGTGTGTGTCGCCAGGTTGACCAGCGTGATCGGTTTGCCCTCATACGACGGTACGCGCGCGCCAGCGGGAGCATATTTACTCAGCGGATCGTTCAGCTTAACCGTACCCTGATCGAGCAGTTTCACCAGCATTTCACTGGTCATCAGTTTGGTGAGTGACGCAATGCGAATCACCGAATCCAGTTGCGGACGCACGTTATTACCCGGACGGGTTTCGCCAAAGCTGCGAAAGACGCGCTGATTACCGTCGATCACGACGAGTGCCATCCCCGTCGCTCCGCTGCCATAAAAAATATGATCGGCATAACGTTCGACAATATCAGACGCAAAAACCGGGTCGGCGACAGGCTGAGCCGCCTGGACTGAGGTCAATGACGCCGCACACAGCGCGGCAGAAAAAAGCAGACTACGTTTCAACGGTGTTGTCCATGAATGAGATGAAGAGAAAAACGTTACACAACATCATTCGGCAGGTGCCGGGACGGCAAGCGAGTCAATCCCCAGGTGCATAGCAAACTATGTGACTGGGGTTGATGAGCGTAGCCAACAAAGAGGCAGCCTGAAGGATGATGCGTATGCGTATTTATACTACGCAACGGTATATTGCAAAGCGCTAATTAGAGCAAGGATAGTGAGAAAAACGTAACGGCACGTAAACGCGGCATTTTTGTCGCGAAAGAAAGTCCGCTTTTGTGATCCTGGGCGTGCAATAATCTTTCATTACCACTCTTGATGGGGCTGACGATGTCTGAAAAACGGGTTGTGATGGTTGTTGATATGCAAATCGGCGTGTTTGCCACGCCGCGTATTGATCGGGATGCGTGCGTGGAACGCATCAATCAGCTCACGCGGGCGGCTGATCTCACGATTTTTATTCAGCATACCGAGGCGGGAGGCCTGGAGGAGGGGAGTACAGGGTTTGCGTTGCTGCCTGAACTGGACACGCCCGCGAATGCCAAATATGTCACGAAAACCGCGTGTGACTCCTTTTACAAAACGACCCTCGAACAGTTATTGCGCGAAGAGGCAATTTCACGCTTCGTCATCTGCGGTTGTGCGACGGACTATTGCGTCGATACCACCATCAGAAATGGTGCCAGCCGGGGTTATCGCATTACGGTTGCGGAAGACGCCCATACCACTGCTCACCGCCCGGCGGCCCCAGCCCATACGCTGATTGCGCACCATAATGATGTCTGGCGCAATCTGATCGTGCCGGACAATCCGGTACGTGTGAAACCCGTCGAAACAATTCTTCAGGACTGGAAAACGAACTAAGCGCCGTCATGTTGGTCACAATGGGCGGTTTCGCCTGTTGTGACCGTTTATTTTTAGCCCGCGCAGCGGCAAAAGCACAGCAGTTGTCATAACGATAAGAAGTTAGCAGGAGAGCATCATGTTTAAGTCTTTTTTCCCAAAGCCGGGTCCTTTTTTCCTTTCGGCTTTTATTTGGGCAATAGTCGCCGTTATTTTCTGGCAAGCCGGTGGTGGGGACTGGGTTGCGCGGATGACTGGCGCAACGGGTACCGTGCCCATTAGCGCCGCCCGTTTCTGGTCGCTGAGCTACCTGATTTTTTATGCCTACTACGTGCTTTGCGTCGGGCTGTTTACGCTGTTCTGGTTTCTCTACTGTCCGCATCGCTGGCAATACTGGTCAATTCTTGGCACCTCGCTGATTATCTTCGTCACCTGGTTTCTGGTTGAAGTCGGGGTGGCCGTCAACGCCTGGTACGCGCCATTCTATGATCTGATCCAGACCGCCCTCAGCGCGCCACATAAGGTCACCATGAGTCAGTTCTATAACGAACTGGGGATCTTCCTTGGCATCGCGCTGATTGCCGTGGTGATTAGCGTGCTGAACAACTTTTTTGTCAGCCACTATGTGTTCCGCTGGCGTACGGCGATGAACGAATATTACATGGCGCAGTGGCAGCATCTGCGCCATATCGAGGGGGCCGCGCAGCGTGTGCAGGAAGACACTATGCGTTTTGCCTCTACGCTGGAAAGCATGGGCGTGAGCTTTATCAATGCCATCATGACGCTGATCGCCTTCCTGCCGGTGCTGGTTGCGCTGTCTCCGCACGTGCCTGAACTGCCGATAGTCGGCCACGTGCCTTACGGCCTGGTGATTGCGGCGATCGTCTGGTCACTGATGGGCACCGGTATGCTGGCGGTGGTGGGGATCAAACTCCCGGGACTGGAATTTAAAAATCAGCGGGTGGAAGCGGCTTACCGTAAAGAGCTGGTGTACGGGGAAGACGATGCTAACCGTGCCTCGCCGCCAACGGTTCGTGAGCTGTTCAGCGCGGTTCGCCAGAACTATTTCCGTCTCTATTTCCACTACATGTATTTTAATATCGCGCGCATTCTCTACCTGCAGGTGGACAACGTTTTCGGGTTGTTCCTGCTGTTTCCGTCGATTGTTGCCGGTACGATTACCCTGGGCCTGATGACGCAAATAACCAACGTCTTTAGCCAGGTGCGGGGCGCATTCCAGTACCTGATCAACTCATGGACAACGCTGGTCGAACTGATGTCTATCTATAAACGTCTACGCAGTTTTGAGCGTGAACTGGACGAGCGGGATATTCAGGCTGTCACCCACACACTTGGTTAACAAAAGGAAACGTTATGTCGGCGGTGTCTCGTCTTTACCCTTTGTCATTGCTGGCCGGGCTGGTGCTGGCAGGATGTAGCAGTCAGCCCTCGCAACCGCTGAAAAAAGGCGAGAAACCGATCGATGTCGCGAGCGTGGTGCGCCAGAAAATGCCGGCCAGCGTGAAGGATCGGGACGGCTGGGCGCAGGATATCGCCACAACCTTTGAAAGCCAGAAGCTGGCGCCGACCGTGGAAAATATCTGTTCGGTGCTGGCGGTCGCGCAGCAGGAGTCCAGTTATCAGGCCGATCCCGTTGTTCCGGGGTTGAACAAGATTGCCTGGAAGGAGATCGACCGACGTGCCGAACGGATGCATATTCCGGTTTTCCTGGTGCATACCGCGCTGAAAATCACCTCTCCGAACGGCAAAAGCTACAGCGAGCGTCTGGACTCGGTCAAAACGGAAAAACAGCTCAGCGCCATTTTTGATGATTTTATCAATATGGTGCCGATGGGACATACGCTGTTCGGTTCACTCAATCCGGTTCACACCGGTGGTCCGATGCAGGTCAGCATTGCGTTTGCCGAACAGCACAGCAAAGGGTATCCGTGGAAGATGGATGGAACGGTGCGCCAGGAAGTGTTCAGCCGTCGCGGTGGACTCTGGTTCGGAACCTACCATTTGCTCAATTACCCGGCTAACTACAGCGCACCGATTTTCCGCTTCGCCGACTTTAACGCCGGATGGTATGCCAGTCGGAATGCCGCGTTTCAGAATGCGGTCAGTAAAGCCAGCGGCGTCAAACTGGCGCTGGATGGCGACCTGATTGCCTACGGCAGTAAAGAAGCCGGTAAAACGGAGCTGGCGGTACGTAAACTGGCGGGAAAACTGGATCTCAGCGAGAGCGCGATCCGCCGTCAACTGGAGAAAGGCGACAGTCTCGCGTTTGAAGAGACGGCGCTTTATAAAAAGGTGTTTACACTTGCTGAAGCAAAGACAGGGAAGACATTACCGCGTGAAATGCTGCCCGGTATTCAACTGGAAAGCCCGAAAATCACCCGTAATCTCACCACCGCATGGTTTGCAAAACGGGTCGACGATCGTCGGGCGAAATGCATGGGGCAATAACCGCCGGGCCATTACTGGCGGCGGTAGCGCCAGCGCAGGATGGCGGCGATGACGCCGAAAATCAGGCTACCGACCAGAAACGGCACCAGACCAAAAATGGTCCCGACACCCAGCCCAATCTCCACGCGCGGGCGTCCTGTCTCTTGCACTTGCATCAGATGTTCATATACGCCAGGCGCGTGAACCAGCAGGTTCAGGATCTGCGCCCCGACCCAAAAACAGAACAGAACAAATACGGCATAAGCGATGTTGCCTGGCGTAGAGGCGGTTTCTCGATGTTTCCCGTTAAACAAGGATTTTGAGAGAGTGAAATCAGCCATAAATGACCTCCGCGAGTAATTCTGCATCTCTGACACCATGCCAGTAACTTACCGTGAGTGTGACAGGTCATCGCGTTTGTCAATATCAGAATGATGGTAATTTCAGTCTGGGATGAATCCGGGATTGCAGATTTTTGTCAGTTGTCACAAATTGGTTACCTTAAATTAAATTTGGCAACATTTAAGAAATTCCGCACACGACACAGACCGGTTTCCCGTAATATGCGACGATACTTTTTTTCGCTCAGGAGTTGCCATGAACCTGCCTTTAAAAATACGCCGTGACTGGCACTACTACGCCTTTGCTATCGGCCTGATTTTTATTCTGAACGGTGTTGTTGGGCTGTTGGGGTTTGAAGCTAAAGGCTGGCAAACCTATGCCGTGGGGCTGGTGACCTGGATCGTCAGTTTCTGGCTGGCAGGATTGATTATTCGTCGTCGCGTGGAGGATGACGCGGCGTAAGCCTGACAGTCAAACGCCGTCAGGCTTACCGGGAAAGTGCAGATTACATCGTCGTTTTCAGCGCGTTATCCGCAGCGTGTCGCTCCAGCGCCAGTTCGATCAAACGGGTGATCAAATCGGTGTAACCTAAGCCGCTGGCCTGCCAGAGCTTCGGATACATGCTGATGTTGGTGAAGCCTGGCAGGGTGTTGATCTCGTTGATCACCACCTCGTTGTCGGCGGTTAAGAAGACATCAACGCGCGCCATGCCGGCGCAACCCAGCGTCTGATAAGCCTGAATGGCGATCTCGCGGATTTTGTCGTTGATGTGGGGATCAATCGCCGCAGGAACGACCACTTTCGCGCCGTTATCATCAATGTATTTGGTGTCGTAGGCGTAGAAATCACTGTTGAGCACGATCTCGCCACAGGTGCTGGCCTGCGGATGATCGTTGCCCAGCACCGCGCACTCGATCTCGCGCCCCTTGATCCCTTGCTCCACCACCACTTTGTGATCGAACTCGAACGCGAGGTCGACCGCTTGTGCGTACTGCGCTTCGCTGGTAACTTTGCTGACCCCGACAGACGATCCCTGATTGGCCGGCTTAACGAACAGCGGCAGGCCAAGACGGGCTTCCACCTCGGCAAAGCTTATCGAGTTGCGGTTGGCGCGCGTCAGCGTAATAAACGGCGCGATATTCAGTCCGGCATCACGTAACAAGCGTTTGGTGACGTCTTTATCCATGCACGCTGCTGAGCCCAGCACGTCGGAGCCGACGAAGGGCAGATTCGCCACGCGCAGCATTCCCTGCAGGGAACCATCTTCACCCAGCGTGCCGTGCACAATCGGGAAAATCACGTCCACGGTCGGCAGCGGCTGACCATTCTGTGGATCAATCAACTGTTGCTCGTGTCGGCCCGGAACCTGCGCAAGGCTGGTCGCAGAAGGACGCAGCGCAATATGCGCCGGATCGTTTGCATTGAGCAGATAATTGTTGGCATCGCTGACGTGCCACTGCCCTTGCTTATCAATGCCTAACAGCACGACGTCAAAGCGGGTCTTGTCGATGGCATCGACAATATTTTTTGCCGATTGCAATGACACTTCATGTTCCGCTGATTTACCACCAAATACGATTCCTACCCGCAACTTTGCCATCTTAAACCCATTCCTTCGAACGCAAAGCGTATACATTACCACGACAAAACGAGGGATTCGCGGGCTTCTGCCATAATGTTAGAGGGAATAGCACGGGAGGGAGTGTGAGAGGAAAAGTCTGGCTGACGATGATGATTCTGGGCGTGGCGTGTGGCGTGGGATATCGCTATTTGCCGTCTTATTACGACCCGCTCGCCCCACTTGCGTTATCTGACCCGCCAAACTGGCTCACCCAATTTAAGCTTAAACGTCTGACGCCGGCGCGTTGTCAGACGCTGTTGCAGCAGGCAAACGAGCAGAAGCTGATCACGTCGCAGTCCGTGGCTGACAGCGCGGGTGAATGCCCTTTAACCGACGTAGTACGGGTGCGGGATTTTGGCGCAGTCAAACTGAGCAGCAGCTTTCTTGCCTCCTGTCCGTTAGCACTGCGTTCCGCGCTGTATGTCAGGCAGCAGGCTGCGCCGTTGACGGAACAGATGATGATGAGCCCACTGACCCGGATCGAGCATCTTGGCAGCTTTGCCTGCCGCAATATTTACCATCGCCCTGATGCACGCCGTAGCGAACACGCCAGCGCACAGGCTCTGGATATCAGCGGCTTTGTCCTTGCCGACGGGCGACACGTCACCGTTCTGCGCGGCTGGAAGCAGGAAGAAAGCGCACCGTGGCTGCGGGCGCTGCTCAGCGCAAGCTGTCAATACTATGGCAACGGTTTAGGACCGGACTACAACGCCGCCCACGCCAACCATTTTCACCTGGGGATGAGGGGAGTTGGCCTCTGTCGCTAAGCATAAAGCCCTGTAGCGCGTTGGGTTTTAATGTGATGTATTTCACAAATCTGGTGAACGGGGAGATAAAATAGCAAATTGCGCTGCAGCGTACCTCTGGATCCCCCGACAGGCGGGGAGATTGGTAAACTAACCGGCGTTTTCTGCTATTTATCACGATGAGCGTTTATGGAATCCTGGAAAGTTAATCTTATTTCCGTCTGGTTCGGCTGCTTTTTTACCGGTCTGGCAATCAGTCAAATCCTGCCGTTTTTGCCGCTGTATATTTCGCAGCTTGGAGTGACCTCCCACGAAGCGCTCTCGATGTGGTCTGGTCTGACTTTTAGTGTCACATTTTTAATCTCCGCGATTGTCTCTCCGCTCTGGGGGAGCCTGGCCGATCGTAAAGGTCGCAAGCTGATGCTGCTGCGCGCCTCGCTCGGCATGGCGATTGCGATACTGCTGCAGGCTTTTGCCACCAACGTCTGGCAGCTTTTCCTGTTGCGCGGCATCATGGGCTTAACGTCTGGCTATATTCCTAACGCGATGGCGCTGGTGGCGTCTCAGGTGCCCCGTGAACGTAGCGGATGGGCGCTCAGTACGCTGGCGACTGCGCAAATCAGCGGCGTGATTGGCGGCCCGCTGATGGGCGGTTTTATTGCCGATCATGTGGGTTTACGCCCGGTCTTTTTTATCACCGCAATGCTGCTGGTTGTCAGCTTTATGGTCACGCTCTTTTTGATTAAAGAAGGCGTGCGTCCGACGCTGAAAAAGAGCGAACGATTGAGCGGTAAAGCCGTATTTGCGTCGCTGCCGTATCCGGCGCTGGTGATCAGCCTGTTTTTCACCACGCTGGTGATTCAGTTGTGCAATGGTTCAATCAGCCCGATTCTGGCGCTATTTATTAAGTCGATGGCCCCGGACAGTCAGAATATTGCGTTCTTGAGTGGGTTAATTGCCTCGGTGCCCGGGGTCTCCGCGCTTATCTCCGCCCCCCGGCTGGGTAAACTCGGGGATCGCATCGGTACCGAAAGGATCCTGATGGCGACGCTGATTTGTGCGGTTGTGCTGTTTTTTGCCATGTCGTGGGTTACGACGCCCTTCCAGCTCGGGGTATTACGTTTTCTGCTTGGTTTTGCCGATGGCGCCATGCTGCCGGCAGTTCAGACGCTGCTGGTCAAATACTCCAGTGACCAAATAACCGGGCGTATTTTTGGTTATAACCAGTCATTTATGTATCTTGGCAACGTCGCTGGCCCGCTGATGGGCGCAACGGTATCAGCCATGGCGGGATTTCGTTGGGTATTTATTGCCACCGCGGTCATCGTGATGATTAACATTTGTCAGTTAGCCCTTGTCTTGCGTCAGCGGCGAAATACGCGCAAGCGGGCGTGACGCGGTTAAAAAAATAACTTAAGTAAAATTAGTCATTTTTCTATCATAACTTTAGATTATGGTCAGGGGTGACTATTTTATTCCTGACTTTAATTCTGGGATTTGTTTTCTGCGAGAAACGTTTCGCTCACCGTATTCTGTGATTATTTACGCAAAGTCTTTCCTTTCTTATAAAAATACTACTTTCAGACTCTAGGCAGCATGGATTCATAGTGATACCGTCAGCCTTCTTTAGATAAGGAAATGCGGTCATGAAAAATCTAATAGCTGAGTTGTTGCTTAAGCTTGCCCAGAAAGAGGAAGAGTCGAAAGAACTGGTTGCTCAGGTAGAAGCATTAGAGATTATCGTTACAGCGATGCTGCGCAATATGGCTCAGAACGAGCAGCAACTGCTGATTCATCAGGTAGAGGGCGCGCTTGACGGCGTAAAGCCCGATGCCAGCGTTCCGGATAACGATACGGAGTTGCTGCGCCGGTATGTACAGAAGTTGTTGAGGCATCCTCGTTACTAGTTATATTCAGTTTCTATGCTGTCATAAACCTGTCATGTCAGAGACCTATAGTCGCTTTGTTTTTTATTTTAAGTGTATTAAGTACATGGAGAAAATAAAGTGAAACAAAGCGCTATCGCTCTTGCATTGTTACCTCTGCTGTATATCCCTGTTAGCCATTCTGAAACTTCCTCAATGTCGGTCCTCAACAACCGTGCGGCACAAGGGGATATTACAACGCCAGGCGGAGCTCGCCGATTATCGGCCGATCAAACACAAGCATTGCGCGAATCACTGAATGATAAACCGGCTAAAAATATTATTTTATTGATTGGCGATGGTATGGGTGATTCAGAAATTACCGCGGCGCGAAATTATGCTGAAGGCGCGGGTGGTTATTTTAAAGGGATCGATGCCTTACCGCTAACCGGCCAATACACCCACTATGCGCTGGATAAAAAAACCGGTAAGCCGGATTACGTGACGGATTCTGCTGCATCGGCAACCGCATGGAGCACCGGTGTGAAAACCTATAACGGCGCGCTGGGCGTCGATATCCACGAAAAAGATCATACAACGCTGCTGGAAATGGCGAAGGCGGCGGGACTGGCGACGGGTAACGTCTCAACCGCTGAACTGCAGGACGCCACGCCTGCTGCGCTGGTGGCGCACGTGACGTCACGTAAATGCTATGGCCCGAGCGTGACGAGCGAAAAATGCCCGACGAATGCGCTGGAAAAAGGCGGCAAAGGCTCGATCACTGAACAACTGCTGAATGTCCGCGCGGATGTGACGCTGGGCGGCGGCGCGAAAACGTTCGCTGAAACCGCAACGGCCGGCGAGTGGCAGGGTAAAACGCTGCGTGAGCAGGCCGAGGCCCGTGGTTACCAGTTGGTCGGCGATGCGGCCTCGCTGGCGGCTGTCGGCGAAGCCAACCAGGACAAACCGCTGCTGGGGCTATTCTCTGACGGTAACATGCCGGTGCGCTGGGAAGGCCCCAAAGCGTCTTATCACGGCAATATTGATAAGCCTGCCGTGACCTGTACCCCGAATCCAAAACGCGACGAGAGCGTGCCGACGCTGGCGCAAATGACTGACAAAGCCATTGAGTTGCTCAGCAAAAATGAGAAGGGATTCTTCCTGCAGGTGGAAGGGGCCTCTATCGATAAACAGGATCACGCCGCTAACCCTTGCGGACAGATTGGCGAGACGGTGGATCTGGACGAAGCCGTACAGCGTGCACTGGCCTTTGCGAAGAAAGAAGGTAACACGCTGGTGATCGTCACCGCCGAT
This sequence comes from Citrobacter sp., assembly GCA_019415335.1. Next base: position 78,768 of record DXKH01000082.1, read on the forward strand.
CACGCCCACGCCAGCCAGATCGTCGCGCCGGAAACAAAAGCGCCGGGTCTGACCCAGGCATTGAACACCAAAGATGGTGCTGTGATGGTGATCAGCTACGGCAACTCTGAAGAGGAATCTCAGGAGCATACGGGTAGTCAGTTGCGTATTGCAGCCTACGGTCCTCATGCGGCCAACGTGGTCGGGCTGACCGATCAAACCGACCTGTTCTATACCATGAAAGCGGCACTAGGCCTGAAATAATCCAACCCCCGGCAGGATAACTTTTGCTGTCGGGTGGTTTTTTTATCGTTAGCAGCCAGACTTATCTGACTATCCCCACGTTTACCCGCGGGAGAGAGTCGAGTGAATACTCAAAAAAGGATGGTGCTATGAAAATAACATTACTGGTTACCCTATTGTTTGGTTTGATCTTTTTAACGACCGTTGGTGCGGCAGAGAAAACATTAACCCCGCAGCAGCAGCGCATGACCACCTGCAATCAACAGGCGACGGCGAAAACGTTGAAAGGAGATGCCCGTAAGACGTACATGAGCGATTGCCTTAAAAACAGCAAGTCAGCTCCCGGTGAAAAAAGCCTGACGCCGCAACAGCAAAAAATGCGCGAGTGCAACGTCCAGGCGACGGAACAATCGCTGAAAGGTGACGACCGCAGTAAGTTTATGAGTGCCTGCCTGAAGAAAGCGGCCTAGCGCCGACATAGTGCTAACGGGTGAGCAAAGAAAAACGCTCACCCGAAATATCATACTTTCCCCGCCAGACCCGTCTCTATAATTTGGGAAAATTGTTTCAGAATGTTCCCAAAAAATAATGAATGACGAAAACTTTTACAAAAAAGCGGTCGACCTGGATGAAGAGTCTCTTTCATCGCAGCAAAATGACCATCAACGCTCTGGACTGCGATTCGCCCGGCGAGTGAGAGTGCCGCGCGCAGTGGCGCTGGGAGGGATGTTTTTCCCTGTCGCCGCCGCGCTGGTCGCGAATCCTGTCCCCGGAGTGTGGTGGTTGTTGTTGGTGGGATGGGCGTTTGTCTGGCCGCACCTGGCCTGGCAGATCGCCAGCAGAGCCATCGATCCGCTGAGTCGGGAATTTGCCAATTTAAAAACAGATGCGGTCCTCGCCGGAATGTGGGTTGGTCTGATGGGGGCCAATGCGCTGCCCTCCACTGCGCTGTTAATGATCATCTGTATGAATCTGATGGGCGCAGGCGGTGTGCGACTGTTTGTTGCCGGACTCGCCCTGATGGTGGTTGCTTGTCTGGTCACATTGCAGTTGACGGGGGCTTCTCTGGCCTTAAGCAGCGCGCCGCTGGAAGGGGCGCTGACGCTGCCGGTCATGGTGATTTACCCGCTGTTATTCTCCTGGGTCAGCTATCAGGCCGCGACAAAACTGGCGCAGCATAAGCGCCGGTTGCAGGTGATGAGCACCTGTGACGGTATGACAGGGGTTTACAACCGGCGGCACTGGGAAATATTACTGCGCAACGAATTTGAGCACAGTCGTCGCCAGCATCGGGATGCCACGCTGCTGATCATTGATATCGACCACTTCAAGAGCATCAACGATACCTGGGGACATGACGTTGGCGATGAAGCCATTCTGGCGCTAACCCAACAGTTGAGAATGACCCTGCGCGGGAGCGATGTGATCGGGCGTTTTGGTGGCGATGAATTTGCGGTGATTATGTGCGGCACGCCAGCGGAGAGCGCCATCGCGGCGATGTCACGGGTTCACGAGGGATTACGCGGGTTACGCCTGGCCTGCGCGCCGCAGGTCATTCTACATATCAGCGTCGGGGTTGCGCCGTTAACACCGCAGTTTGGTCACTATCGGGAATGGCTGAAATCAGCCGATCTGGCGCTCTACAAAGCAAAGAATGCCGGACGTAACCGCACCGAAGTCGCGGCCTGACGTCCGGTTGTCCACTCAGGATTTACTGAGTTTCTCTGACTTCTCCATACACTTCGCCATTGCTTCAATCACCGCAGCACGAAATCCTCGCTCTTCCAGTACGCGGACCGCTTCAATCGTCGTGCCGCCAGGCGAACAGACCATATCTTTCAGTACGCCAGGATGTTCACCGGTTTCCAGTACCATCTTCGCGGATCCCATGACCGCCTGAGCAGCAAATTTGTAAGCCTGCGCGCGCGGCATACCGCCCAGTACAGCGGCATCTGCCATCGCTTCGATAAACATGAAGACATACGCCGGGGCAGAGCCGCTGACGCCAACCACCGGGTGAATCATCGACTCGGCAATCACTTCGGCTTCGCCAAAGCAGCGGAAAATATTCAGCACGTCAGCGGTATCTTCCGGGGTAACCAGCGCGTTCGGCGTCACTGAGGTCATTCCGGCATTGACCAGCGACGGCGTGTTCGGCATTGCGCGTACGATTTTCCGGTCGTGGCCCAGTGCACGGGCGAGTTGATCGAGGGTGACGCCTGCCGCAATAGAGACCACCAGCGACTCTTTGTTGAGGCTGGAGGTTATCTCGCTGAGCACTTTGATCATAATGCCCGGCTTCACGGCGCCGAAAACAATATCCGCTACCAGGGCGACTTCCTGGGCGGACTGCGCGACGTTGATCCCATACTGATCGTGCAACGCGGCAACTTTATCGGGGGAAGGGGTGTAGACCCAGATCTGGCCAGGCAGCACCTGACCGCTGGCAATCAGGCCGCCGAGGATCGCTTTCCCCATATTACCGCAGCCGATAAAACCGATTTTCTTCTCCATCTCGTCACTCCCTATGGGTGATAGTTCTTGTTTTGTTTGATAAAGCCTAGCTTAGCGCGGATTGAAAGGCGCATGAAGGATAAACAGCACTTTGCCGTAGCGCAAAAGCACGAGACAATAGCCGATTGCACAAGAGACAGGAGACAGTATGGCCATATGGGTGGATGCGGATGCGTGTCCGAACGTCATTAAAGAGATCCTTTATCGTGCCGCCGGGCGTATGCAAATGTCGCTGATTCTGGTGGCGAACCAGAGCCTGCGCGTGCCGCCGTCGCCGTATATCCGTACGCTGCGCGTGCCTGCGGGCTTTGATGTGGCGGATAATGAGATTGTGAGGCAGTGTGCGGCAGGCGATCTGGTCATCACTGCCGATATCCCGCTGGCCGCCGAGGTGCTGGCGAAAGGCGCGTCGGCGCTCAATCCGCGCGGTGAACGTTACACCGAATCGACCATTCGTGAACGTTTGACGATGCGCCATTTTATGGATACGTTGCGCGCCAGCGGGATCCAGACGGGGGGCCCAGATAGCCTCTCTGCGCGCGATCGCCAGCATTTTGCGGCGGAACTGGAAAAGTGGTGGCTGGAAGTTCAGCGCAGAAAATCATGAGTGTAATATATTTTTTACACTTTCCTCAGCGCTATTTCTTGATATAGTAGGGTTTGCATTGATATTTTCACTTTTTGTGGAATTATTTCTTTACACTTAACGATGTACTAGTTTGATGGTATGATTATTCCTTTAATGACATCTGATCCTGCCGCTTTGCGGCCTTCTGGGGAACGCCCACTATGACGCAACCGCTTTATCTTGTTGGCCCACGTGGCTGTGGAAAGACAACGGTTGGCATGGCACTGGCTACGGCAATGGGTTGTCGATTTGTCGATACCGATCAATGGCTGCAGTCGCAGGTACAAATGACCGTGGCGGAAATTGTCGAGCGTGAAGGCTGGCCGGGATTTCGCGCCAGAGAAACGGCTGCGCTGGAGGCGGTGACTGCACCGTCAACGGTGGTGGCGACCGGTGGGGGAATCATTCTCACTGACTATAACCGCCACTTTATGCGGGATAACGGCATCGTTATTTATTTAAGCGCGCCGGTCCCGACGCTGGTAAATCGTCTTGAAGCCTCGCCTGAAGAGGAGTTGCGTCCCACCCTGACCGGTAAGCCCCTGAGCGAAGAGGTGCAGGAGGTGCTGCAACAGCGGGATATGTTGTATCGCGAGGCGGCTCATTTCATCATTGACGCGGCGAATTCACCTGATCAGGTGATTTCTGAAATTCAGCACAGGCTGGCGCAGAGCGCGCTGTGCAAACAAGGCGGGGTCTATACTTAAACTTCATTCGACAGAAGGAAGCACACTATGCCAACCAAACCGCCTTATCCACGCGAAGCGTATATTGTCACCATTGAGAAAGGGACGCCGGGACAGACGGTTACCTGGTACCAGTTGCGCGCCGATCACCCGAAACCGGATTCGTTAATCAGCGAGCATCCCAGCGCACAGGAAGCGATGGATGCGAAAGCCCGTTACGAAGATCCGGATAAAACCTGACGACTGAACGGCTCGGAATGGAATCTGAGCGAGTGCAAACCCAACCAGCATCACACTTTTCACCGATGATATGTTGTACCTGAAAACTAACATCAAACAATAACAACTAATTACTGGAATGATCTGGAATCTTTACACAGCGATTTGTTCTGCGCCTGCTACGCTTTTTTGCATTTGCAAAGGTAAGTGTCGGCAGTGGTGCAGCGCATTTGCCCGGGAATAAACGACGAAGTAAAAAAGAAGGTGGAAAAAAATGAGTGCGTCGTTGGCTATCCTCACAATCGGTGTTGTACCCATGAGTGAAGTCTTACCGCTTCTGACCGAGTACATCGACGAACAACATATCACCCATCACAGCTTGCTCGGAAAAATGAGTCGTGACGACGTTCTGGCAGATTACGCGCTGGAATCCGGTGAAGACTCGTTGTTAACCCTACTAAACGATAATGAACTGGCTTATGTTTCGCGGCAGAAAGTGGAACGCGATCTGCAAAGCGTCATCGAAGTGCTGGATAACCAGGGCTATGACGTCATTTTACTGATGAGCACCGTGTCGATTGCCAGCATGACCGCCCGTAACAGCATTCTGCTTGAACCACTACGCATTATTCCGCCGCTGGTGGCCTCGATTGTCGATGGACATCAGGTGGGGGTGATTGTGCCGGTTGAAGATCTGATGGCCGATCAGGCGGAGAAATGGCAAGTTTTACAGTCGCCACCGCTGTTCTCGTTGGCAAATCCCGTTCACGGCAGCACGCAGCAGTTGATCGAAGCCGGTAAAGATCTGCTGGAACAAGGGGCGGATGTCATTATGCTGGATTCGCTTGGTTTTCATCAGCGCCACCGCGATGTCCTGCAAAAATCGCTGGATGTCCCGGTACTGCTCTCTAATGTGCTGATTGCGCGACTGGCTTCAGAACTGCTGGTTTAATTTTGCGTGACAGGCCAAAGGGCTGCCCCCTATATTGGTTGTCAATTTACCAACGAGACAGGGCCCGTTTATGCTTCAAAGTAACGAATACTTTTCCGGCAAAGTAAAATCAATTGGCTTTACCAGCAGCAGTACTGGCCGTGCCAGTGTGGGTGTAATGCTGGAAGGTGAATATACCTTCGGCACCGCAGAGCCTGAAGAGATGACGGTCGTAAGCGGCGCATTGAATGTATTACTGCCGGATGCCACCGAATGGAAAGTGTATGCCGCAGGAGAGGTATTTAACGTCCCGGGCCATAGCGAGTTTCATTTACAGGTCGCTGAACCGACCTCTTATCTTTGCCGCTATCTGTAACCGTTAATCGCCGGATGATGTCGCTAACGCGTCTCATCCGGCCTACGGCGTTGGCACGTTCAGGGTGCCGTAGGCCGGATAAGGCGTCGCCGCCATCCGGCAAATTCACTCAGCGCTGCGCTTCGCCGCCTAAACCTTCCACCAGATTCTGAATCAACGCGGCCAGTTCACCGGTCATCAGGATAAAGTCCGCGTCAAAACGCTGGGCAAAATCTTCCCGGTCGATATCTTCGTTTTGATCGCGCAGTTCGTCGCTGAATTTCAGACGTTTGATCGAACCGTCATCGCAGATCATAAACTGAATACGCTGCTGCCAGTCGAGCGCCAGCTTGGTCACCACTTTACCGGCTTCGATGTGGACGGCGATCTCGTCGCTCACCAGATCCTGTTTCTTCGCCCGGATCACGCCGCCGTCTTCCAGCATGGCTTTCAGTTCGGCTTCGTCGAGTAACTGGAAGCCCTGAGCCACGGTGCCGGAACGTACCCATTCGGTGAGCGTCAGCTCAATCGGGTTTTCCAGCGCCAGCGGAACCACCGGCAGAGAACCGAGGCTCTTACGCAGCAGGGCCAGCGTATCTTCTGCTTTTTTCGCGCTTGCGCAGTCCACCATGATCAACCCCTTCACGGTGTCGATCCACATCATGGTCTGACTAAAGCGGCTAAAGGCGCGTGGCAGCAGTGAATGCAGCACTTCATCCTTCAGTGAGTCTTTCTCGGTTTTCTTCAGTTTGCGCGCCTGTTCGGCTTCCAGTTTGGCGATCTTTGCTTCCAGCGCCTGTTTGATCACCGGAGAGGGCAGGATCTTCTCTTCTTTACGCGCGCAAATCAAAATCTGGCCGTTGTTGGTATGCGTCAACGCATCGCTGTGCGATCCCATTGGCGGCACCCAGCCCGTTTTTGCCATATCCTGGCTACCGCAAGGGGTAAACGTCATCGAGGCTAGCTGTTTTTCCATCTCTTCGGCACGCAATGAAATATCGCGGCTAAGACGGTAAACCATTAAATTTTTGAACCACAGCATGATAATTTCCACGGCCTTGTCGTTAAATCCAGCGCGTATAGTAACGAATTGTCGGCGGGCTTGCATTGCCATTCCCAATGCCTCGCTCTACTCTGTTGATATTCCCTAAAAAATGAGGAAAACCGTGTGCGTATTGGTATTGATTTAGGCGGCACCAAAACGGAAGTGATTGCGCTCAGCGAGGCAGGGGAGCAACTGTTCCGCCATCGTCTGCCGACGCCGCGAAACGACTATCAGCAAACCATCGAAACCATTGCCACGCTGGTGGCGATGGCGGAGGAGGCGACCGGGCAAACGGGCACAGTGGGGATGGGCATCCCCGGTTCTATTTCGCCCTATACCGGTGTGGTGAAGAATGCCAACTCCACCTGGCTGAATGGTCAGCCCTTTGATAAAGACCTCAGCGCGCGTCTGCAACGCGAGGTGCGTCTGGCGAATGACGCGAACTGCCTGGCCGTTTCTGAGGCGGTCGATGGTGCCGCCGCTGGGGCGCAGACGGTTTTTGCGGTGATTATTGGTACCGGCTGCGGTGCGGGCGTGGCGCTCAACGGTCGGGCGCACATCGGCGGCAACGGGACGGCGGGCGAATGGGGGCACAACCCTTTGCCGTGGATGGATGAAGATGAACTTCGCTATCGCGCTGAAGTCCCCTGTTACTGTGGAAAACAGGGATGCATTGAGACGTTTATTTCCGGCACTGGGTTCGCCACCGATTACCATCGTCTGAGCGGTAACCCGCTAAAAGGCAGTGAAATCATCCGCCTGGTGGAGGAACACGACGCGCTGGCCGAACTGGCGCTCAGCCGCTATGAACTGCGGCTGGCGAAATCGTTGGCTCATGTGGTGAATATTCTCGATCCGGATGTTTTTGTTCTCGGCGGCGGGATGAGCAACATTGATCGCCTGTACAAAACGATTCCGCCGCTGATTAAATCGTTTGTGTTCGGCGGAGAGTGTGAAACGCCGGTGCGCAAGGCCCTGCACGGTGACTCCAGCGGTGTGCGCGGCGCCGCGTGGTTGTGGCCGCAGGAATAATGTCAGGAGAGGCCGGAGCTATCCGGCCTGCACTATCCGCTATTCCACGGCAAACATCCGATCGAGTTTGCTGTAACCCAGCCCGTTGATTTTCTTCACCTTGATTTGCACTGGGATCCGTTCTTTCATTGCTTCCACATGGCTAATCACACCAATGGTTTTTCCGCTGGCATTGAGCGCATCCAGCGCATCGAGGGCGGTATCCAGCGTTTCACTGTCGAGCGTGCCGAAGCCTTCATCAAGGAACAACGAGTCAATGCGCGTTTTGTGGCTGACCAGATCGGAGAGCGCCAGTGCCAGCGCAAGACTGACCAGGAAACTCTCGCCACCGGAAAGGGTTCGGGTATCGCGTACAGCATCGGCCTGCCAGGTGTCGACCACCTCCAGTTCCAGTGCTTCACTGGCTTTGCGCTGTAGCAGATAGCGACCATGCAGACGGGTCAACTGGTTGTTCGCCAGCCAGACCAGGTTATCCAGCGTCAGCCCCTGGGCGAACTTGCGGAATTTATCCCCCTCTTTAGAGCCGATCAGCGCATTCAGGTAGCCCCAGTCTTCAACCTGCTGCATCGCGTTGTCGATTTTTTGCATCAACGCCTGTTGCTGCTGACGATTGTCGCTGTCCTGTTTTAGCTGTTGGCGTATTTCGCCCTGACGCGTGGCGTTGTCGCGCACCCGATCGTTAAGCTGCGCTACGGTTTGCTGAACATGCTCAATCGACTGCGTGAGGTCCAGACCCGCTGGCGGCTGTTGTTGATGCGCCGCCAGCGCCTGCGCCGATTGTGCGGCGAGCGTCTGTGCCTGCTGAAGCTGGTTTTCCAGAGACTGCTTCAGTTGTTCCAGACGCGTGACCGCCTCGTCATCCAGCAGCGCGGCAAGAAATGCCGCCTGATCGGCAAACAGGCTGTGTTGAAGCGCAGCGTCGAACTGCGCCTGCGCATCGGCAGCGCGCTGAGTTTCCTGCTGCTCCTGCTGCTGTAACGTCTGCAACTGACTTTGCAGCGATACGCACTCGTCGTGAACCTGACGCCAGTTTTCCAGCGTCACGCTTTCATCATCCTCCGCGTCGGTACCGGCGGCGGGCAGCGTCTCGAGCAGTGGGGTGAGTTGCGCGATGTGCGCCTGCAACGCCGTCAACTCCGTCTGCCGCTGCTGCCACGTTTGGGCATCTGCCGCACGCGCGTTTAACCACGCTTCCTCGCTGCCTTCCTCAGGAAGTGACAACGTATAGTGGCTTAACTGCGCCGTCAGCGTTGCCTGGCGCTGGTCGATTTGCTGGCGGAACTGCGCCACCTGTTGTGCATGGGCGGTAATTTGTGCCTGTAAATCATGGCGTTGACTTAACTGGTAGAGTTGTTGCTCGTGCTCGTCTTGTGCCGTCAGCCAGGGCTGAATATCCTCCTGCGGTTGTAACGTGACGTTCAGTGCGTCGATCGTGGTCTGCCACTGTTGAGTGAGTGCTTGCTCCTCTTTAGCCAGCGTCTGCACTTCGCTTTCATCACGCTGTAGCTGTTGGTTTAATGCTTCCGACTGTCCACGCAGGGCGGCACCTTCATCGGCCAGTGCTTTAACCTCTTTTTCCAATGCATCACGTCGCGCCTGATTAATGCCGGGTTCAAGCGCCTGATACGCCGCGACAGCAGGATGGGAGGTTGAACCACAAAGTGGGCAGGGCTGACCGGACTGCAACAGCGCACGCTGGCTTTCCAGATCTTTGATCCGTGCTTCCTGCTCGCAAAGGGTTTTAACATCCTGATACTGCTGATATTTATCTTTATACTGCTGGCGCTTTGCTTCCAGCAGGGTGTTGAGTCGGACCAGTTCCTGCTTGTTATGCGCAATCGCCGCCTGAAGTTGGCTCAGACGCGTCAGTCGGGGAACGATTTGCCCGTGTAGCGAAAGCAGTTGCTGGCGCAGGGGACGCTGCTGCGCGTGCTGTGCCAGCGCCGTCGCGACTTCATCCGCCGTCAGGTTGAGCGTCACCGGTGGTAATGCTTCCAGCTTACGGCCATCGTTTATCTGCTGTTGTTGCCATTTTGCCAGTTGAACCTTATCGCTGGCCTGCTGAGCAAAAAGGGCACGCCATCCCCCTAACTCGTTGCTCCATAAGCGAAAGCGATCGTGTGTGCTTAGCCACTCGTTCAGCGTTTGTTGTGTGGCGAGCAGGGCGGTGGACTGTCGCTCTGCCTGGCGGCGGATGTGATTGCGTAGCGTGAATCTACTCTGTAAGCGGGCATTTACTTCGTTAATCTGCTGACGGGTACGGGAAACCGTAGCGGATTGCTCCTGAATGCGCTCCCACAGTGGGCGTAACGCTCTGGCAGGCTGTGCCAGACTGAGCGTTGCCAGCTGTGGCTGGGCGTTTTCCAGCGCCTCCTGCGCAACCCGCTGCGCCTGCTGACGCTGATTCGCATCGGCCTGCAGTTCGTGCTGTCGCGTCAGCCAGTTCAGTTGCTGTTGTCCGGTCTGCTGTTGGGCGACGAGCTGTTTTTCTTCGTCAGTGAGCGCCTGCAAACTTTCTGTCAGCGTCTGCAACGCCTCGGGTGCTAACAGCGAGACACCGCTGGCCTGCGCCTGTAATTTTTCCAGTTCAGTGCGTGCGGTTTTGTGCTGCTCAAAAACCTGGGCGGAGATCTGTCCGTAAATTTCCGTGCCGGTCAGCTCTTCCAGCAGTTCCGCACGCTCCTTCGGCTTAGCGTTGAGGAAGGCGGCGAACTGCCCCTGTGAGAGCAGCATTGAGCGGGTAAAGCGGCCGTAATCCAGCCCGGTCAGTTCCGCCGTCATCTCCAGTTTGTCTTTCACTTTATCAGCAAGGATTTTCCCGTCGGCACAGCGCGCCAGTTCAACGCGCGGAACCTGCAAATTACCGTCGGGCTGGTTGCGAGCGCGGTTCTGGCTCCAGAACGCGCGATACGCTTCACCTTTGACTTCAAACTCCACTTCCGCCAGACATTCCGCCGTATCGCGGGTCATCAGATCGTTCTGTGATTGCGACACGGTATTCAGGCGCGGTGTCTCGTGGTACAGCGCCAGACAAATCGCGTCGAGCAGGGTGGTTTTGCCAGCTCCGGTGGGACCGGTAATGGCAAACAGACCGTTGCTGGCGAACGGCTCCGCTGTGAAATCGACCTTCCATTCCCCTTTCAGTGAGTTGAGGTTTTTCAGGCGCAGACTGAGAATCTTCATACCTCATGCTCCCCGGACAGTGTCTGTAATGTGCGGTGAAAAAGTGATGTCAGGCGTTCGCCCTGAGGCGGCTCAAGTGCTTCCAGTGCCAGTCGGCGGGCAAACACCTCATCCACGCTCAGTTCGCTTAGCGTTTCCCGGCGTTCGTTACTCAACATGCGCTCGCGCTGCTCCCGACTGCGGCGGACTAACAATACCTCAACGGGCAGCGTTTCCGTCAGCGCCTGAATTTTACGCTGCATATCATGCAGATATTCATCGGTAGTGATTTCAATATCCAGCCAGACCGGGGTTTCCAGCGGGCAGTCACGCCACTGCTCCAGTTGTTCGGTGATGGCGGCGAGATCGCCTTTGAGCACGGCCAGCGGTTGCGTTACCGGAACGGTGAGCTCCTCGACACGGGCTAACTTGCCGTCCTGGAAGTCCACCCGATGCACGTATTTGCTTTTGCCGCATTCGTCAAAGCTCAGCGCGATGGGGGAGCCGCAGTAGCGGATATGCTCTGTGCCGCCAATCTTCTGCGCCCGGTGAATGTGGCCCAGTGCGATGTAATCGGCGGGCGGGAAGTTCTGCGCCGGGAAGGCATCCAGTGTGCCAATATAAATGTCACGAACGGCGTCACTTTTGCTGGCACCCACGGTGGTCAGGTGGCCGGTGGCGATAATCGGCAGGGCGAGATCGCCGCGTAACGTGCAGGCCGCCTCGTATTGCTGCTGGTAATAGTCGGTGATGGCACCCAGCAGATGCTGCTGTTTTTCCTGACCGGACAGTCCCGCCTGGCTGCTGATAATGTCGCGCGGGCGTAAAAACGGTACCGGACACAGGACCGCGCCGGGTTGACCGTCGCGACGATTCAGCATCTGCGGCGCGTGACCGGCGCTGGCCACAACCGTGGTATTGAGAAACGCCAGAATCTCGCGGGATTCATTCAGCGTGGCGACGGAGTCATGATTTCCTGCTAATACCACCAGATGACAGCCCGTTTGCTGCAGGTTGACGACAAAACGGTTATAGAGTTCGCGGGCATAGCTTGGCGGCGATCCGGTATCGAATATGTCGCCCGCCACGATGATCGCATCCACCTGCTGTTCGACCGCCGTTTTCAGCAGCCAGTCGAGAAAGGCCTGATGTTCAGCCGCGCGGCTTTTGCTGTAAAAATTTTGTCCCAGATGCCAGTCAGAGGTGTGAAGGATGCGCATAACGGTTCCATGGCAAAAAAGCGTAAAGGGGATTATAACCATTCGGGGGCTGTAATATCTCGTTTCTCGGGTGTCATAAATCAACAACCTAAGGTTAACGTCAGTATGCATTTTCATAAATCTGTCATAAAACTGACGCATAATGGCGCCGCATTAAGACAGATGATGATAAGCAACTTATATAACAGGGCAAATCATGGCGAGACGTATTCTGGTCGTAGAAGATGAGGCTCCAATCCGCGAAATGGTCTGTTTCGTGCTTGAGCAAAATGGCTTTCAACCCGTTGAAGCTGAAGATTATGACAGTGCGGTGAACCAGCTTAATGAACCCTGGCCGGATTTGATCCTCCTTGACTGGATGTTGCCCGGTGGTTCTGGTCTACAGTTTATTAAACACCTCAAGCGCGAGGCGATGACCCGGGATATTCCGGTCATGATGTTGACCGCCAGAGGGGAAGAAGAGGATCGCGTACGCGGCCTGGAAACCGGCGCGGACGACTACATTACCAAACCGTTTTCGCCGAAAGAGCTGGTTGCCCGCATCAAAGCAGTGATGCGCCGGATTTCGCCGATGGCGGTGGAAGAGGTCATTGAGATGCAGGGGTTGAGCCTGGATCCCACCTCGCATCGCGTGATGACCGGCGAAAACCCGCTCGATATGGGGCCGACGGAGTTTAAACTCCTGCATTTCTTTATGACGCATCCCGAGCGGGTTTACAGCCGTGAACAACTGCTGAACCACGTCTGGGGCACCAACGTCTACGTTGAGGATCGCACGGTTGATGTGCATATTCGCCGTCTGCGTAAGGCGCTGGAAACCAGCGGTCACGATCGGATGGTACAGACGGTTCGCGGGACAGGGTATCGTTTTTCGACCCGTTTTTGAAAGGCAAGACTAAGAGCCTGGCTCTGAAGGGAGTGTGACCCGTGCTGGAACGGCTGTCATGGAAAAGGCTGGTGCTGGAACTGATACTTTGCTGTATTCCGGCCTTGATCCTAAGTGCATTTTTTGGTTACCTGCCGTGGTTTTTACTGGCATCGGTAACAGGACTGCTTATCTGGCATTTCTGGAATTTATTACGCCTCTCATGGTGGCTGTGGGTCGACAGAAGCATGACGCCCCCGCCAGGACGAGGCAGTTGGGAACCGCTGCTGTACGGTTTGCATCAGATGCAACTACGCAATAAAAAGCGCCGTCGTGAACTGGGCAATCTGATTAAACGCTTTCGCAGCGGAGCGGAGTCGCTGCCCGACGCGGTGGTATTGACCACCGAAGAGGGAGGGATCTTCTGGTGTAACGGTCTGGCACAACAGGTGCTGGGGTTACGCTGGCCGGACGATAGCGGACAGAACATCCTGAACCTGCTGCGCTATCCGGAGTTTACGCAGTACCTTAAGCAGCGGGACTTCAGTCGGCCGCTAAATCTGGTGCTTAATACGGGGCGACACCTGGAAATTCGCGTCATGCCGTATACCGATAAGCAACTGCTGATGGTGGCGCGTGACATGACCCAGATGCACCAGCTTGAAGGCGCGAGACGCAATTTCTTCGCCAACGTGAGCCACGAGCTGCGTACTCCGCTGACGGTGTTGCAGGGCTATCTCGAAATGATGCACGAGCAGGCGCTGGAAGGGGCAACACGTGAAAAAGCGTTGTTGACGATGCGTGACCAGACCTCCCGTATGGAAGGCCTGGTGAAACAGTTGCTCACGCTGTCGAAAATTGAAGCCGCACCGACGCTTCTGCTTAATGAGCAGGTCGATGTGCCGATGATGCTACGGATGGTTGAACGCGAGGCGCAGACGCTCAGCCAGCAGAAACACACGTTCAGCTTTGAGGTGGATAACCATCTCAAAGTACTGGGCAATGAAGAACAGCTGCGTAGCGCGATGTCCAACCTGGTATATAACGCGGTGAATCATACGCCTGCAGGAACCCATATCACCGTCCGCTGGCACGCGGTGCCGCACGGCGCGGAGTTTAGCGTAGAAGATAACGGACCGGGTATTGCTCCGGAACATATCCCGCGGTTAACGGAGCGGTTTTATCGCGTTGATAAAGCGCGTTCGCGGCAAACGGGCGGCAGTGGACTGGGGCTGGCTATCGTAAAACATGCGGTGAATCATCACGAAAGTCGCCTGAATATCGACAGTCAACTGGGTAAAGGGACGCGCTTTAGTTTTGTGCTGCCGGAACGATTAATTGCCAAAAAAAGTGCTTAAAGTACAATCGTAAGGTTTTCTTTCCATAAGCCAGCCAATGCTGGCTTATTTTCTTTGCGGCTAAGATAAGTCTGCTGAATTAATTAACGTCTGGTTGTTTTTTGTTCGCATGATAAGCCATGACTTTTTCTTTAATATAGTGTTTTACACTAGTCTGCGATTTGATATCACTATAATCTTCCGGTTTTTGGATCCCTCCTTGCTTTAAAACGTTATAAGCGTTTAAATTGCGCCCCAGATGCTGTCAGACTGACTGCATTCAGGCGGTAAATCGAAAAACTATTCTTCGCAGTCCCGGCCCAGGAGCATATCCCGCTGGAATTGCTTAAAAAAACCGCTGTTTCTTCCCGCAGGGAAAGACACTACGTTAATTTAATCAACACCACATCCACAGGCCGTAAGCTTTATGACCCATCAGTTAAAATCGCGCGATATTATTGCGCTGGGCTTTATGACTTTTGCGCTGTTCGTCGGCGCAGGGAACATCATCTTTCCTCCAATGGTTGGTTTGCAGGCAGGCGAAAACGTCTGGATGGCGGCATTCGGCTTTCTGATCACCGCTGTTGGGCTACCGGTGCTGACCGTTATCGCGCTGGCGAAAGTCGGTGGTGGTGTTGACAGTCTGAGTACCCCTATCGGTAAAGTGGCGGGTGTTTTGTTGGCGACCGTCTGCTATCTGGCCGTCGGACCGTTATTTGCTACACCGCGTACCGCAACGGTCTCTTTTGAAGTGGGCATTGCCCCGCTGACCGGCGACTCGGCGCTGCCGCTGTTTATCTACAGCGTGGTCTACTTCTCGATTGTCATTCTGGTGTCGCTCTATCCGGGTAAGCTGCTGGATACCGTGGGTAACTTCCTGGCACCGCTAAAAATTCTGGCGTTAATTGTGCTCTCCGTTGCGGCCATCATCTGGCCTGCTGGCCCCATCAGCCATGCGATGGAAGCCTATCAGACGGCGGCATTTTCCAATGGCTTCGTTAACGGCTACCTGACAATGGATACGCTGGGCGCGATGGTCTTTGGTATCGTTATTGTTAACGCGGCGCGTTCTCGCGGCGTGACCGAAGCGCGTCTGCTGACCCGTTATACCGTCTGGGCTGGCCTGATGGCGGGCGTCGGATTAACGCTGCTGTACCTGGCGCTGTTCCGCCTCGGGTCAGACAGCGCGACGCTGGTCGATCAGTCGGCGAACGGTGCGGCGATCCTGCATGCTTATGTCCAGCACACCTTTGGTGGCGCGGGTAGCCTGCTGCTGGCGGCGCTGATCTTTATCGCCTGTCTGGTGACGGCGGTCGGCCTGACCTGCGCCTGTGCGGAGTTCTTCGCCCAGTATGTGCCGCTCTCCTACCGCACGCTGGTGTTTATTCTTGGCGGCTTCTCGATGGTGGTTTCCAACCTGGGACTCAGCCATCTGATTCAGATCTCTATTCCAGTGCTGACGGCAATCTACCCGCCGTGTATCGCACTGGTTGTATTAAGTTTTACCCGCTCATGGTGGCATAATTCGACCCGCGTCATTGCTCCGGCAATGTTTATCAGCCTGATTTTTGGTATCCTTGATGGTATTAAAGCATCGGCAATCGGCGACGTGTTACCGGCCTGGACCCAGCGCTTACCGCTGGCGGAACAAGGTCTGGCGTGGTTAATGCCCACCGTCGTGATGGTGGTCCTGGCGGTTGTCTGGGATCGCGCAGCAGGTCGACAGGTGACCTCCAGCGCACACTAAGATTGCGGAAAAAGTGTTTTAACCACGGGGCTATTACTGGCCCCGTGGTTTTTTATTGTGTTGATGGGTTAGGAATCGATGGAAAGTAATAACAAGCTGAAGCGTGGGCTAAGCACCCGACACATTCGCTTTATGGCCCTGGGCTCAGCAATCGGCACCGGGCTGTTTTATGGCTCTGCGGATGCCATCAAAATGGCCGGACCAAGCGTGCTGCTGGCCTATATTATTGGCGGGGTGGCGGCCTATATCATTATGCGCGCGTTGGGTGAAATGTCCGTACACAACCCTTCTGCCAGCTCCTTTTCGCGCTATGCGCAGGAAAACCTCGGCCCGCTCGCCGGTTACATTACCGGCTGGACCTACTGTTTTGAAATCCTGATTGTCGCCATTGCCGACGTAACCGCGTTCGGCATCTATATGGGCGTCTGGTTTCCGACGGTGCCGCACTGGATCTGGGTGCTCAGCGTGGTGCTGATCATCTGCGCCATCAACCTGATGAGCGTGAAAGTGTTCGGTGAACTGGAATTCTGGTTCTCCTTCTTTAAAGTCGCCACCATCATCATCATGATCGTAGCTGGCTTTGGGATCATCATCTGGGGGATTGGCAACGGCGGACAACCGACCGGGATCCATAACCTGTGGAGTAATGGCGGCTTCTTCAGCAACGGCTGGCTGGGGATGGTGATGTCGCTGCAGATGGTGATGTTTGCCTACGGCGGTATTGAAATCATTGGTATCACTGCCGGTGAAGCGAAAGACCCGGAGAAATCCATTCCGCGCGCCATTAACTCGGTGCCGATGCGTATTCTGGTGTTCTACGTGGGGACGCTGTTCGTCATCATGTCTATCTATCCGTGGAACCAGGTGGGAACTGATGGCAGCCCGTTTGTGCTGACCTTCCAGCATCTCGGAATCACCTTTGCCGCCAGCATTCTTAACTTTGTGGTGCTCACTGCATCATTGTCAGCAATCAACTCTGACGTCTTTGGCGTCGGTCGTATGCTGCACGGGATGGCGGAACAGGGCAGTGCGCCAAAAGTGTTCGCCAAAACCTCGCGCCGGGGGATCCCGTGGGTCACGGTGATGGTGATGACGATTGCCCTGCTGTTCGCGGTGTATCTGAACTACATCATGCCGGAAAACGTCTTCCTGGTCATTGCATCGCTGGCGACCTTCGCGACGGTATGGGTGTGGATTATGATCCTGCTGTCGCAAATCGCTTTCCGTCGTCGCCTGCCGCCGGAAGAGGTGAAAGCGCTGAAGTTTAAAGTACCGGGCGGTGTGGCAACGACCATTGTAGGCCTGATTTTCCTCGTCTTTATCATCGGGCTGATTGGCTATCACCCGGATACCCGCATCTCGCTGTATGTTGGCTGTGGCTGGATTGTTCTGCTGATGATTGGCTGGATGTTCAAGCGCCGTCATGACCGTCAGGTTGCCGAAGCGCAGTAATGTTGTGCCGGGTGGCGTGAATGCCATCCGGCCATTTCTCCTCCCCCGAACTCCTCCCCCAATAAACCTTCAGATGATGAGTTATCCTGTAAATCGCTATGGCAAGGTGAGCTCATTTTCATCAAAGGGGATACGTGATGTTGAACGCCTGGCACCTACCGGTTGCCCCATTTGTTAAGCAAAACAAAGAACAACTGACCATTACGCTCTGGCTGACGGGGGAGAACCTGCCGCAGCGCGTTACGCTACGTGCGGAAAATGACAACGAAGAAATCGCGCTGGCAATGCATAAACTGCGCACGCAGCCGTCTCCGGGCGTGACCGCCTGGCGCGCGGCGATTGATCTTCGTAGCGGACAGCCGCGTCGACGCTACAGTTTCAAGCTACTCTGGCTCGATCGTCAGTGGTGGTTTACGCCGCAAGGATTCAGCCGTTTTCCGCCCGCTCGTCTGGAGCAATTTGCCGTGGACGCGCCGGACAGCGGACCGCAGTGGGTAGCCGATCAGGTTTTCTACCAAATCTTTCCTGACCGTTTTGCCCGCAGTGCGTCACGCGACGCGCAGCAGGATAAGGTCTATTACCATCACGCCGCCGGGCAAGAGATTGTGCTACGTGACTGGGATGAACCGTTGACCGCGCAAGCTGGCGGCTCCACGTTTTATGGCGGCGACCTCGACGGCATCAGCGAAAAGCTGCCGTACCTGAAAAAGCTGGGCGTCACCGCGCTGTATCTGAACCCGGTATTCACTGCCCCGAGCGTGCATAAATATGATACCGAGGATTATCGCCATGTTGACCCGCAGTTTGGCGGCGACCCGGCGCTGCTGCGTCTGCGGCTGAAAACTCAACAGCAGGGGATGCGGCTGGTGCTGGACGGCGTGTTTAACCATAGCGGCGATTCTCACGCGTGGTTCGATCGTCATCAGCGTGGCTCCGGCGGCGCGTGCCACCATCCGGATTCTCCCTGGCGTGACTGGTACAGTTTTTCGCCGGACGGCGTTGCGCTGGACTGGCTGGGCTACTCCAGCCTGCCGAAGTTGGATTATCAGTCCGAAAGTCTGATCAACGAAATGTATCGCGGCGAAGACAGTATTGTTCGCCACTGGCTGAAAGCGCCATGGAATATGGACGGCTGGCGGCTGGACGTCGTGCATATGCTGGGCGAAGCGGGCGGTGCGCGTAATAATCTTCAGCATGTCGCCGGGATTACTCAGGCGGCGAAAGAAACGCAGCCAGAAGCCTATGTCTTTGGCGAACACTTTGGTGACGCGAGGCAGTGGCTACAGGCGGATGCAGAAGATGCGGCCATGAACTACCGTGGCTTCACCTTTCCGCTGTGGGGTTTTCTTGCCAATACCGATATCTCTTACGATCCCCAGCAGATTGACGCGCAGACCTGTATGGCGTGGATGGATAACTACCGCGCCGGGCTCTCCCATCAACAGCAGTTGCGGATGTTCAACCAGCTCGACAGCCACGATACCGCTCGTTTCAAATCGCTGTTGGGTAACGATGTCGCCCGCCTGCCGCTGGCGGTGGTCTGGCTGTTTAGCTGGCCCGGCGTGCCCTGTATCTATTACGGCGATGAGGTGGGGCTGGATGGCAATAACGATCCGTTCTGCCGTAAGACGTTTCCCTGGCAGGTAGAAAAACAGGATGCCACATTGCTTGCCCTGTATCAGCGGATGGCGAAGCTGAGGCATAGCATCCCGGCGCTGCGCTACGGTGGATGTCAGGTTATCTATGCGGAAGATAACGTAGTGGTGTTTCTGCGCGTCTACCAGCAGCAGCGCGTGCTGGTAGCCATTAACCGCGGCAAGGCCTGTGAAGTGGTACTGCCAACTTCACCGCTGCTGAACGTGACAGAATGGCGCTGTAAAGAAGGAAAAGGGCAGATGGCTGACGACGTCCTGATGCTGCCAGCGATTTCCGCCACCCTCTGGCTGAATCACTGATACAGCCGCGCGATGTCGTGGCTGGCAAACAGCGTCTCCCGCCACCAGCGGTGCGCCAGTCCGTTGCTGCTATCTCGCCATGCCACATAGGCGACATCTTTTTCGCGAAACGAGATGACGCTTTTTTCGATCAGTTCGCCCGTGGCAAGCCACGGGCTGGCAATATGACGCGGGAGAAATCCGCAGCCCATCCCGGCGCGCAGCAGCGCCACTTTGCTGTGAAAATCATCGACATGGATCTGCGGCTGTTCTTCCATCAGGTTGGTTTGCAGCGGATGGCAAAAGCGTGCGCTGTCGCTGATGACAATGGCGCGGTGCAGGCAGAGTTGTTCATTCGTCAGCTTGTCAGAGATTCCTGCCAACGGGTGATCGGGCGCCACCACAAAGACATTATCCAGGGTACCTAACATTTTGTAGGACCATGCAGCGGATGTCGGCGGTTCGTTAATCGCGCCAAGAATAATATCCGCGCCATTATGCGTTAACTCTTCCCATGACCCTGCCAGTGTGTGGTACGAAAATTTAAGCCGCGTCTGTTTGTTCAGCGCGTGGAAGGCGTCGATGAGGGGTAATAGCACCTCAAAGGGGAAGGAGACATCCAGCGCAATGACCAGCTCTTTCTCCCAGCCGGAGCTCAGTTGCAGCGCCTGCTTTTCCAGATCTTTTGCCGCGCTGAGCAGCAAACGCCCCTTTTCCAGCATCATCAGTCCGGTATCGGTGAATTTGGCCCGATGCCCGGAGCGGTCAAGCAGTTCGATATTCAGGTCTTTTTCCAGCTTCTGAATCATATAGCTGAGTGCCGCGGGCGTCTTAAACAACGATTCGGCTGCGGCGGCAAAAGTACCGTATTTGTCGATTGCGTCCAGGATAAGCAGAACGTCCAGATTAATGCGCATAGATTGAAAATATCCCTGAAAATAAACTCCTCTGTTGTACCGAATGCTGATACACAAAACCAGTGAAGAAATTAGACGGAAGAGGCGCATTTTTTTGAAGGTGTAAAGATATATCGCCGAAGACAGCTTATTTCATATGACGGTAAGTTTTCTTTAATAAGTCGTTAGAAATTTCCAACTATACTAAACAGGCTTTCTGATTCAGGATTTGATGGCTGACGGCGGATACCAGACGTCAATTTCTAACTCATTGATTAAGGAAGTATATTATGTCTATTCGGGAACTGATTAATCCATCAAACTCGACGCTCATTTTTATTGACCATCAGCCACAAATGGCATTTGGCGTGGCGAATATTGATCGCCAGACGCTGAAAAATAATACCGTTGCGCTGGCGAAGGCAGGCAAAATATTTAATGTGCCGGTCATTTATACTTCGGTCGAAACAAAAAGTTTTAGTGGTTACATCTGGCCTGAGTTACTGGCTGTGCACCCGGAAGTGAAACCTATCGAACGTACCTCCATGAACTCCTGGGAAGACGCGGCATTTGTGAAAGCCGTGGCGGCGACCGGGCGTAAAAAACTGATTATCTCTGCGCTATGGACCGAAGTGTGCCTGACCTTCCCGGCACTAATGGCGCTGGAAGCCGGTTACGAAGTGTATGTGGTCACGGACACCTCCGGCGGCACCTCCGTTGATGCGCATGAACGTGCCATTGACCGTATGGTACAGGCCGGTGCCGTACCGGTGACCTGGCAGCAGGTTCTGCTGGAGTACCAGCGTGACTGGTCACGCAAAGAGACCTATGACGCGGTGATGGATCTGGTTCGTGAACACAGCGGCGCTTACGGTATGGGCGTGGATTATGCCTACACCCTGGTGCATGGCGCGCCGGAACGCAAAGCCTGATTCTGAATTAAAAACCAGGAAAATCCATTCATTGATTTTCGGCTGATGATCACAAGGAAGGAAAAGCCACGTTTTTTCCTTCCTTGTCAGCAGTCTGATGGCGGGGCAACCCGCCATTAACCTTCGGCAAGGAACTTTTCATGGCGCAGAACACACATGTGACGCTGGTGATTACGCATACGCTGCAGCCCGACCAGGCGGCACGTTATGAGCTATGGTTGGGGAAAATCATGCCAGTCGCGGCAGCGTTTCCCGGACATCTTGGGGCGAATGTGATTCGCCCGACGGATGGGCAAAATCTGTGGAACATCATTATTCGCTTCGACACGCTCGAGCATCTCTATAACTGGACGCAATCAGATACGCGACGGCTCCTGGTTGAAGAGATCGCTCCGCTGCTGGCGGAAGGCGATAAAACCGAGATCCACACCGAAGCGGCATTCTGGTTTACGCCCCCCGCGCCGCATGTCCGTCAACCGCTGCGCTGGAAGCAGTTTCTGATCACCCTGTTGGTTATCTTCCCCAGCACCAATCTGGTGCCGTGGCTGACCGGCATGCTATTGCCGTCGCTGAAGGGAACGCTATTACTGCATCTGATCAACGATGCCTGTGTGGTTGCGCTGGTGGTCTGGTTGTGGATGCCCATCGTAACCCGTTTGTTTGCCGGTTGGCTGAAAAAAGCCTGATCGGTTCGTCAGGAGAGTGTTATGTCTCAAACTGCCTCATTGATTCTGACCCACGGAAAAATACATACCCTTGATAGCCACCGCCCGCAGGCTGACGCCGTGGCGATCAAGGACGGAAAAATTCTCGCGACGGGAACGCACGAGCAGGTGATGCGTTTTGCCGCAGACGGTACACAGGTGGTTGATCTTAAAGGTCACACTGTGATTCCGGGACTTAATGATTCCCACCTGCATCTGATCCGCGGTGGGTTGAATTACAATCTTGAGCTGCGCTGGGAAGGGGTACCCTCGCTGGCCGATGCGCTGCGTATGCTGAAAGAGCAGGCTGATCGCACTCCGTCACCACAATGGGTTCGCGTGGTGGGCGGCTGGAGTGAGTTTCAGTTTGCCGAACGCCGGATGCCGACGCTGGAAGAGCTCAACGATGCCGCGCCGGATACCCCTGTTTTCGTGCTGCACCTGTACGACCGTGCGCTGTTAAACCGCGCGGCGCTGAAAGCCGTGGGGTACACCAAAGCGACACCCGATCCGGCGGGCGGCGAGATCGTCCGCGATGGCAACGGTAACCCCACCGGGATGCTGATCGCCAAACCTAACGCCATGATCCTTTACTCGACGCTGGCGAAAGGGCCAAAACTGCCGCTGGAGATGCAGGTGAACTCCACTCGCCAGTTTATGCGTGAACTGAATCGTCTCGGACTGACCAGCGCCATCGACGCCGGCGGCGGTTTCCAGAACTACCCGGAAGACTACGAGATCATCGAGCAACTGCATGCCAAAAATCAGATGACGGTGCGTATTGCCTATAACCTGTTTACTCAGCGGCCGAAGCAGGAACTGGAGGATTTTGAGCGCTGGACCGATATGCTCAAGCCGGGGCTGGGGACCGATTTCTACCGTGCAAACGGGGCTGGAGAGATGCTGGTCTTCTCCGCAGCGGACTTCGAAGACTTCCTGCAACCGCGCCCGGATTTGCCACAAGGGATGGAGGATGAACTGGAGCGTGTGGTACGCCATCTGGTGGAACATCGCTGGCCGTTTCGTCTGCATGCCACTTACGATGAGTCGATCAGCCGGATGCTGGATGTGTTTGAGAGAGTGAACCGTGATATTCCGTTCAATGGTCTGCACTGGTTCTTCGACCACGCCGAAACCATCAGCGAGCGCAATATCGATCGCGTGAAAGCGCTGGGCGGCGGCATTGCGGTACAGCATCGTATGGCCTTCCAGGGCGAATACTTTATTGACCGCTACGGGAAAGAGGCGGTGAAACAGACGCCGCCGGTAGCGAAAATGTTGGCCGCCGGGGTGCCGGTGGGGCTCGGAACAGATGCCACTCGCGTTGCCAGCTATAACCCGTGGACGGCGCTGTACTGGCTGGTTTCCGGGCGCACGGTCGGTGGGACGGCGATGTATGACGATAACAACCGTCTGCCACGCGACGTGGCGCTGGAACTGTGGACGGCGGGGAGCGCGTGGTTTTCCAGCGAGCAGGGCAAAAAAGGGCGCATTGCTAAAGATCAACTGGCCGACCTGGTGGTGCTGTCAAAAGACTACTTCAGCGTCACGGAAGAGGAGATCAAAGGTATTGAGTCGGTGATGACAATTGTCGATGGCAAAGTAGTGTATGCCGCCGGACAGTTTACTCCGTTGGCACCGCCGGCGATCCCGGTCGTCCCGGACTGGTCTCCGGTGGTGAAAGTACCGGGGCACTATCGCTCGGCACCGCCAGCCGCCGCGAAAGTGGGTGCCGTAGTGCAGATGCACCAGTGTTGCGGGAGCTGTGGTGTGCACGGTCATCAGCATGATATCGCCCGCCAGTCGGGGATCCCGGTGTCCGACGATCGGGCTTTCTGGGGCGCGCTCGGCTGCTCGTGCTTCGCGTTCTAATCCCGCCTGACAGCCTCTGCCTGTGCGCAGAGGCTGAATATATTTTCTGAAAAGTGGTTCACCCTGCTAACAGATATGGCACAAATGCAACAATTTGTGTCATTCTGGACTGTCTTAATACAGTGAAGGTGGATACATGGACGACCTTTTAATCCTTGGCTGCGTCTTTTTGTTCTTCGCGCTGGTGGTGGTGCCCATCCTGTCGATTATTGCTTTTAATCGCAGTTCGGCGACGCGCGATGAGCTTGCCCGGTTGCGCCGACGGGTAGAAGAGCTGGAGCAACGCGGCGTTGTTGCCCCCGCGATAACACCAGCGGCAGCGGTACCGGTTGAGCCTGCGGAGACGGTCATGGAGAGCGACCCAGCCCCGATCCCGGTGGCGGCGCCAGAACCTGAACCCAAACCGACTCTCGTCAATCCCTGGCGCTCGCATACGCCGCAGAACGCGGCAAGCGCCGAGAAAATCGTCGAAAGAGAAGTCCCTGTTGCCACAGCGCAACCCTCTGCCTTTGGCGGTGTGATGTCATCGCTGGTGCGCTGGTTTATGCAGGGTAATCCTCTGGCTAAACTGGGGATCCTGCTTCTCTTCCTCGGTCTCAGTTTCCTGTTGCGCTATACGGTTGAACACTCCCTGTTCCCGCTTGAGCTGCGTCTGGTTGCGGCAGCGCTGTTTGCGATTGTCCTGCTGGCGATAGGCTGGCGTCTGCGGCATAAACAGCCAATCTATGCCCTCATTTTGCAGGGCGGAGCGACAGGTGCGCTCTATCTCACCGTCTTTGGTGCGTTTCGCCTCTGGCAAATGCTGCCGATGACGCTGGCCTTTGTGCTGCTGGTGGTTATCTGCGCGGCGAGCGTTGGACTGGCGATTCTGCAAAAAGCACTCAGTCTGGCGATGCTGGCGAGCCTCGGTGGCTATCTTGCTCCGTTGCTGCTTTCGACGGGAAGCGGGAACTATGTGGCGCTGTTCTCTTTCTATTTGCTGCTTTCGGTCGGCATTCTGGCGATCAGCGTCTGGCAACACTGGCGTGAGCTTAACCTGCTCGGGCTGCTCTTTACCTTTGGTGTAGGCGGTCTCTGGGGACTGGACGACTATCAGCCAGCGTATTACCTGAACTGCCAGTTGTTCCTGATTGCCAACATTCTGCTTTTTGGCGTGCTGAGCGTGGCGTTGTCGCTGCGAGCGCAGGCGAAAGGCAAGCAGATTATCGATGGCGTTTTGCTGTTTGCGCCGCCGCTCATTGGCTTTGGCATGCAGTACGCCATCACCCGTCATTGGGAATACGGTCCGGCGCTCAGCGCGTTGGGCTTTGGTGGTTTTTATCTGGTGCTGGCATGGCTGGCATTACGCCGCTACCCGTCACTGGGTCGACCGCTGGTGCTGGCCGCGCTGGCGCTGGGCGGTGCGTTTACCACCCTTGCGATCCCACTGGCGCTGTCGGCGCAGTGGACGGCCATGGCTTGGGCGCTGGAAGGTCTGGGGATTTTGTGGCTGGGAGTGCAACAGCAGCAGCGACGCATGAGCTACAGCGGCACCGCGCTGCTGGTGCTGGCGCTCGGCAGCGCGCTGTGGGCGCAGGCGAATGGCACTACCGCGCTTTCGCTGATGCTGATCTTTGCCGTCCTTAGCGTCTGCTGGTTGGCAGGGGCGTGGCTGTGGCGCAAGATTCATCTGCGCGGCAGCATGGGACTGCTGGCGGGCGGGGTGATTTTCTGGATTGTGGCGCTCGCTGGCGCAGCGAAGTGGCTGCTGACCACCGATTCTCAGGTGATGGCGGGCGTGCTGGCGCTGATGGCCGTGTCGGTCTGGGGCTGGCGATTAACCGCTTCTCGCCTGGCGTGGCAGGAACTGGATGCCAGTAAATGGCTGCTGTGGCCGATGATGCTGGTGGCGGTGCTATATCAGATTTCTCAGCAACAGATTTTCGCTGCCGGCTGGCAGAATCTGGCCTGGTGTCTGGCACTACCGGCGGCAGTGGCGTTGCTCTGGCGTGATGCTGAGGCGTTGCCGCCGCGTCTGTCCAGACTGGCGCACCTTTCGTTCTTCTGGATGATTCTGCTGGCGCTGGCGGCGGAACTGTTCTGGTTTGCCCGCGATCTGCCGTGGGGAATGGCAGCCTGGGGAAGCGGTGTGGCGATGGCGGCAGGCGGGGGGCTGATTTTCCTCGTCTCGGTGGCCGTTCGCCGTCAGTTCTGGCCGTTCCGGGTCTGGCCCGCGCTGTATGCCTGTCAGGCGCTGATTCCCGTCGCGGCGGCGCTGGCCGTTCTGTTAGTACTGACCAATTTCCAGGACGGCGTGGTCTATCGTCAGACATATCTGCCGCTGATCAACCCGCTGGAAGAAGGCGCAGCTTTTGCGCTGCTGGGATTGATCGTGTTTTATCGTGCCTCCCAACGCTTTTTCCCGGTGCAGTTGTCGGTATGTCGTCCATGGCCTGTGGTTGCGTTGGTGGCACTCGGCTTCTGGTGGCTGAACGGCATGCTGCTGCGCGCGTTAGCCTGGTATGGCGACGTGGCGTGGAGCATGGAAGCGCTGTGGCACTCACGACTGATTCAGACCTGTTTTGCGTTGTTCTGGATGCTGGTGGCGCTGGTGGTGATGCTGCGGGCGACCCGCTATCGCTCTCGGCGTGAATGGTTGTGTGGGGCGGTATTGTTAGGGGTTGTGATTGCGAAGCTGATGCTGGTGGACAGCGCGCGCGGTGGTGGCCTGGCGCGCGCGGTCGCGTTTATTGGTGTGGCTATACTGGTGCTCATTGTCGGGTATTTTTCACCGTTACCGCCCAAAGCTGGAGACGAAAAATGAAATGGATGAAAGCGGTATTATGTAGCGTGCTGCTGGGCATGGCAGGAACGGCCGTCAGTAGTGATGACGTGAAGGAATCCCCTACGGATTACGCGACGGGCGTCATGCTGGAAACGTTCGGCACATCGCCGTGGTATCGCGTGTCGCTCCCGCAGACGGTGTATCAGGGGACCGCCTGGCCAGATTTACGCGATGTACGTGTCTTTAACCATGCCGGAGAGACGGTGCCGTTTTCGCTGGTGGTGCAGAAAACCCAGCCCGTTACGCCGCAAACGGTCACGCTGAGACTCTTCCCTCTGGATATGTCGCCTGTCCCGCCGCGTGAGGAGGGGAGACGCAGTGGGGAGTCTTTTGTCTTACGCTCGAAGACCGGCATTGAAATTCATCTGGAAAGTGATGACGTTAAAACGGTCGGGCAGAGCTATTTACTGATGCTGCCGGAGGCGATGAAAGACGACTTTTTCCTGGAGCAACTGCGTCTGAACTGGGAGACCCCGACGGGCAACTGGCAGGGGAAAGCCTCGGTCTATGCCAGTCGTGATTTACGCTACTGGCGGACCGTACAGGAAGACGCGCCGCTGATGGCGCTGACGCGTGATAACGATCGGCTGAAAATGGATACCATCAGCGCCAGTCTGAGACTCTCTGCCGATGGGAATCGTTATCTGCTGGTGATCCTCGATTCGCAAAGCCCGGCGCTGACGTTAAACAGCGTGACTGCCATTGCCGAAAACAGCGCGCCGGAATCTGCGCGGATCGAGATCGGCGCGCACGAGGAGAAGGTATCCAATGATGAAGCTGTCTGGCGCTGGACACAGCCGCAGCCTCTGACTTCGCTCAGAATCGATCTGGACGATGAAGGGGTTTTACCGGTAGAACTGACCTGGCGCAGCGCTGAAAAAGCGCCCTGGCAGCCGCTGACGAAAACCGTGCTTTACCACCTGAACGGCAAGCGTTCGGAGGATATTCGTCTTTCCGGTCAATTGGTTGAGGCCGTTCGGATGACGACCATTAACGCCCACCTTCCGGAGAGGTTGCCTGCGCTGAGCGGCGCGCGCGACAGTTATCAGCTGGTGTTCAATATTCAGGGGAAAGGACCTTACATGTTGGCCTGGGGAAACCGGGCTGCGCAAAAAGCGGATATTGGTCTTGATCTGCTGATCCCGGCGTCGCTGCACAACACGCAGGAGACTGACTCTCTGCCGGGAGCGGTTCCTCAGGATGAGGTCGTTCTCGGCGGTAAGGCGCGGCTGACGGCAACCTCGGCTGCCGAGCAACAAAGCCAGTGGAAGACGGTGCTGGTGTGGGGGGCGCTGATACTGGGTGTCGCTGTTCTGGCGCTTATGGCCTGGCGCATCTGGCGAGAAGTCAAAAAGGACGGTACGCAGTAAGCGGTAAAAAAGGCTCACCACGGTGAGCACGGTCATCAGCATGATATCACCCGCCCCGGCGTTGTCCGGCGGCGGGTTTTTCCCTGATATGGCGTCAGTCTATAAAGCCAAACGTTTCTAATAGCGGTTTTGCGAGCCAAAAAGCGCGATGCGCCGCGCAATCATCTCGCGTACCGGTTTCAGCCCCTGATTGATCACTTTACGCGGATCGTTCACATCGTGACCGGTATCGGCGGCAAATATCGCTTTCACTTCCTGGCACCAGGCGTACATATTTTCGGTATTGACGTTAATTTTTGCCGTCCCGCAGGCAATGGCTTTACGCATGTCGTCGTCTGCAATACCGGTGCCGCCGTGCAATACCAGAGGGACTTGCACCAACCCGGAAATAGTTTTCATCTCCGTAAACCCTAGTTTAGCTTTGCCTTTATACAGTCCATGGGTTGAACCCAGCGCGGCAGCCAGACAGTCGACCTGGGTTTCTTTGACCAGGGTGTAGCACTCCTGGGGATCGGCGTAAATCACCTCGGAATTGACAATACCGTCTTCGCTACCGGCGATGGTGCCCAGTTCGGCTTCAACTGAAATACCTTTGCTGTGGGCCAGTTCAACCAGATGGCGGGTAATGGCCAGGTTCTCATGAAAGGGCAGGTGTGAACCATCAAACATAATGGAACTGAATCCGGCGTCGATAGCCGCTTCGCAGGCTTCGCGAGTGGTCCCATGATCCAGGTGCAGTGCGACCGGAATATCAATGTTTAAATAATCGATCGCATTAACCACGATGTCATGAATACATTTTAATCCCAGCATATGTTTAACCGTACCGCCGGAGACGCCTAAAATAACCGGCGAGCGCAGCTGTTGTCCGGTGCTTAATACCGCGCCGACCCATTCCAGATTATTAATATTGAATTGCCCTACGGCATAACCGTCCCGTAGGGCATGCTGAAGCATGTCCTTCATAGAAACTAACATAATCACCTCTTGATATTCATTAAAAGCAATTACTCGCCAAAATATTGCTTTAAGTTTCTTTCGTAGCTATTTAACGAGTTGTGGACAACGGCAAGATCAGGCATTGATTCGCGTACGCCTTTTTTTTCTATAGAAATCGCAGCGGTCAGGCTGGCAAATAAAATGATATTATCAATATGCCATGAGTAATGAACGCCGTAAGTAAAGGCTCCGTGGAATACATCTCCCGCGCCGGTGGTATCAACGGCATTGCACAGCCAGGCGGGGACAATTTGCAGCATGCCATTTTTTAATAGCGCACAACCTTTTTCCCCGAGGGTAATAAAGGCTTCCCCACGACAAATTTTATTTAGCTCGATAAGCGCTGATTTAATTTCTGCTTCGGTACTCAGGGCACGATATCCCATATAGTCACGGGCAAAGTGTTCGCTGACCACAAAATAATCGGTCCAGGCCGCCAGCTTAATATTACTGTCACGTAATGAACCGCCATCCATGACCACCCGTGCTGATGGGAGTTTCTTAATTAAGTACTCACTGATTTCTGCTTCATGACCATCAATTAATAATGTTACCGGCTCGTCTGACGCAATCAACCGTTCAGCTAAATCATCAAGCTTGAGCTTCTGGTCGTAGGTCAGCGAAGGTGGCGTTTGCATTTTACGGGTAATAATCGTTCGCGACCCCGTTAAGCGGTTTACCAACACCGATGCCAGCGGTGTGATCATTTCATCGGAGAAGACGACCTGGCTGGTATCGACGCCCGCTTGTGCAAACTCATCGATAATACGCTGACCGTAAAGGTCCTGGTTCAGATGGCCGATGTAATAAACATCTTCACCCCATAATCCCAGCAGCCACGCTGCATTTGCTGCCGGGCCGCCACCACTTTCAATAAAGTCATGGCAGAAATTTTTTGTATTTTCCTGCGGCCATTCGTTCAAAAAGAAAAACTGATCAAAACATGAAAACCCGATGGACAAGATAGCCATAACAACTCCTGATTATTTTGTCAGCTGCGGGAAGAAATCCCTTCCCGCAGGGAAAAATGAAACTGCTTATTCATTTTTCTTATCCGCAGTGAGCTCCTCATAGCTGAGCGTGTCACCGACTACGCGAACCGAACGGAAGCAGAATGGCACCAGCAGCGCGACGATAAGCGCCAGACAAATCAGATAGATAGTGATTTGGCCAAACTGGGTGAAGGCGTTACCGATAATGATTCCCCACACCGCGAAGTCAAAGTCTGCGAAGGTGCTGTTTTCGAAGCCCAGGTTACCCAATGCCGGAAGCAGCATGGCTGGCAGGAAAGCAAGGAAGATACCGCCGATAAAGGAGGCAATGATGCAGCCGCGCTTACCGCCAAGCTTGTCGGCGAATACACCGGACGTCCCGCCGCAGAAGAAGTGCGGAACCATGCCCGGAATAATCAGCGCCATCCCCAGTCCGCCTAACATGAGCATACCGACCAGACCGCCAACAAATGAGCTGATAAAGCCTACGACGACCGCCGTTGGGCTAAAGGTGAAGAAGACCGCGCAGTCAACAGCAGGGATCGAGTCAGGAATCAGCTTTTGGCTAATCCCCTGGAATGCCGGAACCAGATCGCCGAGGATCAACCGTACACCGTTGTAGACGATGGCGACGCCAACCGCAAACTGCAGACCGGTAAGGATAGAGAAGATCAACATGTTCTGATCCGTTATCGTACGCAGATATTCAGTGCCGGCGACGGCGCTGCATACAAAGTAGATAATGAACATCACAATCCCGGTGGTGACCGTGGTATCGCGCAGAAAGCCCCACTTTTCTGAGATTTCAGTATCGGCGAATGAGTTTGTCGGGTTACCCGTTTTGGTGGCGATCCAGGCTGAGATGTAATAGCCCAGAGAGCCAAAGTGCCCCATCGCAATACCGCCGTCTTCAGTCACCTGTTTGGTATAGCGCTGGCCGATTGCCGGAGAAATGGCCGACCATGAGCCGAGCAAGAATCCGCCAATTAAAACCAACATCCAGCCGCGGAATTCCGCTGCCTGTAGGACTGCTGAAAACAGGCACGCCAGAAAGAATGAGTGGTGGCCGGTCAGAAAGATATATTTGTACTTGGTACAGCGGGCAATTATGAGGTTAAAAATAAAACCTAACAGCAAAATACTCATGGTTTCCACCCCCAGCACCTTCTGTGCAACGGAAACAATGGCCTCGTTGTTAGGGATAACGCCGCGAATATTAAATCCGGCTTCGATAATTCCGCCAAGCGGGTTCAGGTTGGCAACGATAACACCAGCACCGGCGCTTAACATTAAATACCCTAAAATAGGCTTTAAGGTACCGGTGAGCAATTTATTCCCAGGAGAGCGCAGCGCCACTAAACCGACAAATGCGATAATCCCCATCAGGAATGCGGGTTGGCTAAATATTTCTGATAAGAAACTAAGAATAGCCTGCATGAGCGTTCCCTCAATAATGATTAAGAGTGAGTTGCAGCAATTTTGGTGAGTGCTTCAGTAATATCTTCAGCAATTTTCGCTTTGTGTACGTAGCTACGAATAATGGCGACGTTACAGTGCGCAGGAAACTGGTTTGCCAGCTCTTTGATCGTGACATAAAGATCGGCTTTTTCTCCTACGGCGTTAGCGAAATCAACGGAAGCAACATCCGCTTTGATGCCTAATTCATCACATATTTTTTTGACATTATTCGCAGCCATTAATGAACTGCCAATACCGTTACCACAAACCGTTCTGATAACTAACATAATGACTACTCCATATGTTTTTGGATGAAATGTAATACTGAATTAATGTCATTTTCCTGCTGAAGAAAGGTCACGATATCGGACTCAATCAGTGAGGCTATCAGCTGGATCATTTTTATATGGCTATCGGCATCCGCCCCTGCGATGGCGATGATGACGTTAACCGGATCAAACTCTTCGTGGCCAAAGGCGATCGGTTGCTGGCTGGTGACTAAAGAAAATCCAGTTAGCAATGCGCCTTTTTCTGGTCGGGCATGGGGCATTGCAAGGCCATAGTCGATAACAATGGCGGAACCGAAATCCCGGTAAACCTCGACCATTTCACTGACATATTCCGGGCGGCAGATATTTTGCTGGACCAGTAATGAACCCGCCAGTTCGATAGCCTGCTTGGGGCTGGAAATATTCTGCTTAAGCGTAATCAGTTGAGGGTTAAAAATTATGTCCATAATCCGATCCTTAATGCGTTCATATTCCTGAACTTGATCATGACCAAACATATCAACAAAAATTATGGCGCAGATCACATATGGATTTTTAAATATTGAAGTTGATCACATCAGGGGAGTATTGACATTATTTTTACGGTAAAATTTTTATTTATTATATCTATATATATCAATAGGTTGCATTATCTCATTTTTATCGGGAAGAAAATACAAGCACAGATAAACAGTCAGACGTCTGAATTTGAAATGAAGAAATGAGATATTAATCACAAATAATAAGGTGTTTATTTTTAAAAATTTGAACCAGTTGGCAAAAATCAGCCCGACGGGCGATTTTACGCATTTACGATATCACTATTTGTATGGCGATGCGTTAAAAGGGTGTTGCGAGATGGTAAGGTCTGGCGGTCAGAAAATAAAAAAGGCTCGCCGTGGCGAGCCTTTCCTTTAATTCATGCCGATTACAGGCTGGAGACGTTTTCGGTCAGGTATTTGGCAACGCCGTCCGGAGACGCGTTCATGCCTTCTTTACCTTTTTCCCACTGCGCCGGGCAAACTTCGCCATGCTCTTCGTGGAACTGCAGCGCGTCAACCATGCGCAGCATTTCGTCGATGTTACGACCCAGCGGCAGGTCGTTAACCACCTGGTGGCGAACCACGCCATTCGCGTCGATCAGGAAAGAACCACGCAGCGCAACGCCCGCTTCCGGGTGCTCGATGCCGTAGGCTTTCTGAATTTCACGCTTAACGTCAGCAACCATTGCGTATTTCACTGCACCGATGCCGCCTTTGTCGACAGGGGTGTTACGCCATGCGTTGTGGACGAATTCAGAGTCAAAAGAAACGCCAACCACTTCAACGCCGCGCTTCTGGAATTCTTCGTAACGTTTGTCGAATGCGATCAGTTCAGACGGGCAAACGAAGGTGAAATCCATTGGCCAGAAGAACAGAACGGTCGTTTTGCCGTTGGTGTGCTGTTTGAAATTGAAGTTCTCAACAATCTCACCGCTACCGAGTACCGCAGCTGCTGTGAAATCCGGAGCCTGACGAGTCACCAGTACCATATTATTCTCCTGCAAAGTTAAGGGGTTTTGGAACGCAACGCGGGCCAGTATAGAAGGTGATTGCGAATAAGACAAAGAGGCGCTGACAATCGTTCCGTGAGCTTTTACCTATCAATATTCTCTGTAGGCTGGTAAGCGAAAGCGCCACCGGGCAAATCGCCGGATGGCGGCTTTGCCTTATCCGGTCGACTGATCCAACGGGTATCAGAGCGTTTTCTGTCTGGCTTGTTCCATCATGCGCGGATAAAACCGCCAGAAGCGTTCTTCCAGCGCATCGTAATGGTTATCCAGGTCATACCAGGAGTCGCGGAGGGCATCCAGTCGCGGACGGCGACTCGCCATCCCGTTCAATACATTCTGGATAAAATCCATATCACGATAGCGTTCCAGCCATTTTTCCGACCACAGGTAGTCGTTCAGATTGACAAAGCGCGGCGGCGAATCGGGCAAAATGGTGGAGACCTGAGCGTGGGCATAGCCGACAAAGGCTTGTAACGGAAACTCAGGGGAAATGTGTGCCCAGTGGCGAGAGAGAAAATGATCCCACATCACGTCCAGCGTAATCGGCGCAACGCGACGGGTTTCGCTGCGAAACCACTCTCGTGCCTCGCGGACTTCCGGCAGATTATCGGTCATCACGTCGATACGACGGTGCATCAGAATGCCATCCACGACCTCTGGCGGAAAATGTGATTCTGGATTCCCGCGGACAAAATCGGCCAGCAGATTGCCGGAAAGCGAACTATCAGCGAGATGGGCTAAATGCAGGTGCGCCAGAAAATTCATATACACTTCATCCTTCAAACGGCCTCTTTGTTGACTGCTGAGTTACGCGTCTCATTCATGAGACTCACCCTTACAGGCCGCCGCTCCGCGACGTTCAAATCTGTTCCCTACAGATTTGTCACTCACCCCGGTCACTGACTTGTGTAAGCTCCAGGGGACTCACTCAGTTGCCGCCTCGATGCACCTTGAATGATTTTGTATATAGGTTATGTGATTTATCCAGGGGGGTAAAGGTTGCAGGGAGCGCGCCCCGGCACTAGACTACCCGCCTCTTATTTTAGTCTGAGTCAGTGTCATGCGCGTTACCGATTTTTCCTTTGAATTACCCGAATCCCTGATTGCCCACTACCCACAGCCGGAGCGCAGTCGCTGCCGTTTGCTGTCGCTGGACGGGCCGACGGGCGCGCTGACGCACGGTACTTTCACCGATCTGCTCGATAAGCTTAACCCTGGCGATCTGCTGGTCTTTAATGATACCCGCGTGATCCCGGCGCGCCTGTTTGGGCGTAAAGCCAGCGGCGGCAAGATTGAAGTTCTCGTTGAACGCATGCTGGATGATAAACGCATCCTCGCACATATTCGCGCCTCCAAAGCGCCGAAACCGGGCGCAGAATTGCTGCTCGGCGATGACGAAAGCATCAATGCGACGATGACGGCCCGCCATGGCGCGCTGTTTGAGGTCGAATTTAACGACGCGCGTCCGGTGTTGGATATTCTTAATGCTATTGGCCATATGCCGTTGCCGCCGTATATCGATCGTCCGGACGAAGACGCCGATCGTGAGCTTTACCAGACGGTGTACAGCGAAAAGCCCGGTGCCGTTGCCGCGCCGACCGCGGGTCTGCACTTTGACGAACCGCTGCTGGAAAAACTGCGCGAGAAAGGTATTGAGATGGCGTTTGTGACGCTGCACGTCGGTGCGGGGACATTCCAGCCAGTGCGTGTCGATACCATTGAAGATCACATCATGCATTCAGAGTATGCGGAAGTCCCGCAAGAAGTGGTGGATGCGGTGCTGGCGGCGAAAGCGCGCGGTAACCGGGTGATTGCGGTGGGCACAACCTCGGTGCGTTCCCTGGAGAGCGCGGCGCAGGCGGCGCAGAACGCGCTCATTGAACCGTTCTTTGGCGACACACAAATCTTCATCTACCCAGGTTATCAATACAAAGTGATTGATGCGCTGGTGACCAATTTCCATTTGCCTGAATCGACATTGATTATGCTGGTCTCGGCGTTTGCCGGTTATCAGCATACGATGAACGCTTACAAGGCTGCGGTAGAACAAAATTATCGCTTTTTTAGCTACGGGGACGCGATGTTTATCACGTACAATCCGCAAGCTTTGAATGAACGCGTTGGGGAATAAATCCGCGGCGCTGGTTTACACGTTGGACTGTTTTTCTGACGTACTGGAGAAAAAATGAAATTCGAACTGGATACCACCGACGGACGTGCCCGCCGTGGCCGCCTGGTGTTTGATCGTGGCGTAGTGGAAACGCCTGCTTTTATGCCCGTAGGGACCTATGGCACGGTTAAAGGTATGACGCCGGAAGAAGTTGAAGCGACAGGCGCGCAAATTATCCTCGGTAATACCTTCCATCTCTGGCTGCGTCCTGGTCAGGAGATCATGAAGCTGCATGGCGACCTGCATGATTTTATGCAGTGGAAAGGCCCGATTCTGACCGACTCCGGTGGTTTCCAGGTCTTCAGCCTGGGCGATATTCGTAAGATCACCGAACAGGGCGTGCACTTTCGCAACCCGATCAATGGCGATCCCATTTTCCTCGATCCCGAAAAGTCGATGGAGATTCAGTACGATCTCGGTTCCGATATTGTCATGATTTTTGACGAATGCACGCCGTACCCGGCGGACTGGGACTATGCTAAACGTTCGATGGAAATGTCTTTGCGCTGGGCGAAGCGTAGCCGCGACCGTTTTGACAGCCTGGGCAATAAAAATGCGCTTTTCGGCATCATTCAGGGCAGCGTTTACGAAGATTTACGTGATATCTCTGTGAAAGGTCTGGTAGAGATTGGCTTTGATGGCTACGCTGTCGGCGGTTTGGCTGTGGGCGAGCCTAAAGAGGACATGCACCGTATCCTGGAGCATGTTTGCCCGCAAATTCCGGCAGATAAACCACGTTACCTGATGGGCGTCGGTAAACCAGAAGATCTGGTTGAAGGCGTGCGTCGTGGCATCGATATGTTTGACTGCGTGATGCCAACCCGCAATGCCCGTAATGGTCACCTGTTCGTGACAGATGGCGTGGTGAAAATTCGTAATGCGAAGTATAAGAGCGACACCAGCCCACTCGATGCTGAGTGTGATTGCTACACTTGTCGCAATTATTCACGTGCC
Organism: Citrobacter sp.; assembly: GCA_019415335.1. The sequence goes on from DXKH01000082.1 coordinate 115,109, forward strand.
TACTTGCATCATCTTGATCGTTGCAACGAAATATTGGGCGCGCGACTCAACACGATTCATAACTTGCGTTACTACCAGCGTTTGATGGCGGGTTTACGCAAGGCTATTGAAGAGGGTAAATTAGAGAGCTTCGTGACCGACTTTTACCAACGTCAGGGTCGACCGGTTCCACCTTTGAACGTTGATTAATTTTAATAATGAGGGAATTTGAATGAGCTTTTTTATTTCTGATGCGGTAGCGGCAACAGGTGCTCCGGCGCAGGGCAGCCCGATGTCTCTGATTCTGATGCTGGTGGTGTTTGGTCTGATTTTCTATTTCATGATCCTGCGTCCACAGCAGAAGCGTACTAAAGAGCATAAAAACCTGATGGCCTCCATCGCGAAAGGTGATGAAGTCCTGACTAACGGTGGTCTGGTAGGCCGAGTGACCAAAGTTGCAGAATCTGGTTACATCGCTATCGCACTGAACGACACCACTGAAGTGGTTATCAAACGTGACTTCGTAGCTGCCGTTCTGCCGAAAGGCACCATGAAGGCGCTGTAATAGTAACTTTTCCCTAAGGGAACTGCCGTGTTAAACCGTTATCCTTTGTGGAAGTACATCATGCTGATCGTCGTTATTGTCGTCGGTCTGCTGTATGCGCTTCCCAACCTGTATGGTGAGGATCCGGCCGTTCAAATCACTGGCGCGCGCGGTGTCGCCGCCAGTGAGCAAACGCTGATCCAGGTCCAGAATACGTTACAAAAAGAAAAAATTACCGCTAAGTCTGTGGCACTGGAAGAGGGCGCAATTCTTGCGCGCTTCGACACCACCGACACCCAACTGCGCGCACGTGAAGCGCTGGTGGACGTGCTGGGTGATAAATACGTCGTGGCGCTTAACCTTGCTCCGGCAACTCCGCGCTGGTTGGCGGCCATCAAAGCAGAACCGATGAAACTCGGTCTTGACCTGCGTGGCGGCGTTCACTTCCTGATGGAAGTGGATATGGATACCGCGCTGGGTAAACTGCAGGAACAAAATATCGATAGCCTGCGCAGCGATCTGCGTACAGAAGGCATCCCGTATACTACCGTTCGTAAAGAAGATAATTACGGCCTGAGCATCAACTTCCGCGATGCCGACGCACGTGATAAAGCGATTGCTTACCTCAGCAAGCGTCACCAGGATCTGGTGATCACAAATCAGGGCAGTAATGCGCTGCGTGCGGTGATGACCGATGCGCGTCTGAGCGAAGCGCGTGAATATGCGGTACAACAGAACATCAACATCCTGCGTAACCGTGTGAACCAGTTGGGCGTTGCCGAACCGGTTGTACAACGCCAGGGTGCAGATCGTATCGTGGTCGAGCTGCCGGGTATTCAGGACACGGCACGTGCGAAAGAAATTCTTGGTGCAACCGCAACGCTGGAGTTCCGTCTGGTTAACTCTAACGTGGATCAGTCTGCGGCGGCTTCCGGTCGTGTGCCAGGTGATTCCGAAGTGAAGCAGATGCGCGAAGGTCAGCCTGTTGTGCTGTACAAACGCGTTATTCTGACCGGTGACCATATCACTGACTCCACTTCCAGCCAGGACGAATACAACCAACCGCAGGTGAACATCTCGCTGGATAGCGCGGGTGGTAACATCATGTCTAACTTCACTAAGGACAACATCGGTAAACCGATGGCAACCCTGTTTGTGGAGTACAAAGACAGCGGTAAGAAAGATGCTAACGGCCGTGCGGTACTGGTGAAACAGGAAGAGGTGATTAACATCGCCAACATCCAGTCTCGTCTGGGCAATAGCTTCCGTATTACCGGGATCAACAACCCGAACGAAGCGCGTCAGCTCTCTCTGCTGCTGCGTGCCGGTGCGCTGATTGCGCCGATTCAGATTGTTGAAGAACGGACCATCGGTCCAACCCTGGGGATGCAGAACATTAAGCAGGGTCTGGAAGCGTGTCTGGCTGGTCTGGCCGTGTCTATCCTGTTCATGATTCTGTTCTACAAAAAATTTGGTCTGATTGCGACCAGCGCGTTGATTGCTAACCTGGTACTGATTGTCGGCATTATGTCGCTACTGCCGGGGGCAACGCTGAGTATGCCGGGGATTGCGGGGATCGTCTTAACCCTTGCCGTCGCCGTCGATGCGAACGTCCTGATCAACGAACGTATCAAAGAAGAGTTGAGTAACGGACGTTCGGTGCAGCAGGCGATCAACGAAGGGTATGCGGGCGCGTTCAGTTCCATTTTTGATGCGAACATTACGACGCTGATTAAGGTCATTATCCTGTACGCCGTCGGCACCGGGGCAATTAAAGGGTTCGCGATTACTACCGGTATCGGTGTGGCGACGTCGATGTTTACCGCGATCGTCGGTACTCGTGCCATCGTAAACCTGTTGTATGGCGGCAAGCGCGTCAAAAAGCTGTCAATCTGAGGAGTGCGAAGTGGCACAGGAATATACTGTTGAACAATTGAACCACGGCCGTAAAGTCATCGACTTTATGCGCTGGGACTACTGGGCTTTCGGCATCTCAGGCCTGCTGCTGGTGTTGGCCATCATTGTGATGGGCGTGCGCGGCTTTAACTGGGGTCTCGATTTCACCGGTGGTACGGTGATTGAAATCACGCTGGAAAAACCGGCTGAGATGGACGTGATGCGCGACGCGCTGGAAAAAGCGGGCTTTGTTGATCCGCTTTTACAGAATTTCGGCAGCAGCCACGACATCATGGTTCGTATGCCACCTACCGAAGGGGCAAATGGCGGTCAGGTGCTGGGCAGCAAAGTGTTGAGTGTGATTAACGAATCCACCAACCAGAACGCAGCGGTGAAACGCATTGAGTTCGTCGGACCGAGTGTGGGTGCCGACCTGGCGCAAACCGGTGCGATGGCGCTGCTGGCAGCGTTGATCTCTATCCTGGTCTACGTCGGTATCCGTTTTGAATGGCGACTGGCGGCAGGCGTGGTTATCGCGCTGGCGCACGACGTCATCATTACACTGGGGATCCTGTCGTTATTCCATATTGAGATCGACCTGACCATCGTGGCATCGCTGATGTCGGTTATCGGTTACTCACTTAACGACAGCATCGTGGTTTCTGACCGTATTCGTGAAAACTTCCGCAAAATTCGTCGCGGGACGCCTTACGAAATCTTTAACGTGTCACTGACCCAGACGCTGCACCGTACGTTGATTACCTCCGGTACGACGTTAATGGTTATCCTGATGTTGTTCCTGTTCGGTGGTCCGGTGCTGGAAGGCTTCTCGCTGACTATGCTTATCGGTGTGTCCATCGGTACGGCATCATCCATTTACGTAGCCTCGGCGCTGGCGCTGAAGCTCGGCATGAAGCGTGAGCACATGCTGCAGCAGAAAGTTGAGAAAGAAGGGGCGGATCAGCCGTCTATTCTGCCGTAATCCAACGTTCAACCTACGCATAAAATCCCGGTCACTCGATCGGGATTTTTCTTTTCTGGTTTTCTCTTGTCCCGCAAACCCTACTGACACTATGCTGTCAGGAGCCCTGTTTTATCCTCTTCCTGAACTTACCCACACAGGCAGGAGGAACGATGAAAAGCATTATCAATTGGTTTGAAATTCCCGTTACGGATATGGAGCGCGCGATTGCGTTTTATGAGCCGGTCATGGGACTGTCGCTGCGTCGTGAAAAAATGGACTTCGCCGATCTGGCGGTTTTCCCGTATGACGATCCGGCCACCGGCGGTGCACTGGCCAGGTTTGACGGCATCGCGCCTTCATTACAGGGCTCTATTATTTATCTGCATACGGACGATCTCGGCGCCACGCTGAATCGCGTCGCCAGTGCTGGTGGCAACTGCGTTTTTGGTCCGCTCGATCTCGGTAAAGAGATTGGTACCATTGCGCTGTTTACCGACAGCGAAGGCAACCGTGTGGGTTTACATCAACCGGCTTAATCACAGAGAGCAACCATGACCCGTCGCGCTGACCGTTTGTTCCAGATAGTCCAGATCCTGCGTGGCAGGCGGCTGACAACGGCAGCGCTGCTGGCGGAGCGGCTTGAGGTGTCAGAGCGGACGATCTATCGCGATATCCGTGATCTCTCGCTCTCCGGCGTGCCGGTCGAAGGGGAGGCGGGAAGCGGCTATCGTTTGATGGCGGGGGTTGATCTCCCGCCGTTGATGCTGACGCACCGGGAATCGGAAGCGCTGATTGCCGCTATTCGTCTGCTGCACACCTGGGGCGGTGATTTGCTTTCCAGGGAGCTGGAGTCGGCGCAGGAAAAGGTGTTGGCGATATTACCGGAAGAAAGCCGGCGCAAAGCCGAGCAGGCGCGTATCTTCGCGCCAGATTTTGGCAGACAACACCATTCACGCAGCGCGTTCGATGTGATCCACCGGGCAGTGACTATCCAGCAGGTGCTGGCGCTGCATTACCGCGACGAGGCGGGACAGCTTTCCTGGCGGGACGTGCAGCCATTAGGGATCTTCTTCGAAGGCGAGTTCTGGCTGCTGGTGGCCTGGTGCGAGCGACGCGAAGACTACCGCTGTTTTCGTGTCGATCGCTGTTTAAGCATCACACCGCTCGACAGACGATTTTGCGAGTGCGCCGATCGATCGCTGAGTGATTTTTTACGTAAGATCCGCGACGAAACGCACGCATAAAAAAGCCAGCTCTCAGGCTGGCTTTTGCAGGAAAAGGACGTTATCAGAAGTTGTAACCCACAACCAGGTAACCACCCCAACCGGTAGATTTGACGTTGAAATTGCCTTTACCGAAGTTCAGCTCAGCGTCGTCGTTCCACTGACCCCCGTTGTGCCAGTAACGTGCCACGACCGAGTAGTGCCAGTGGTCGTAGTTCAGCGCCAGAATATGGCTGGAGGCGATGGAGTCGTTGGTACGCGCTTTGTTGCCGTTCAGATCGGAGAAGTCGTTGTCGCCCAGATCGGAACCCCAGTCAAAGTTGGTGAAGCCGATGTAGCTCAGGTTACCGCCCCACAGTTGGGTAATCGGCACAAAGTATTTCACTTTGAAACGGTAGCCATCCCACTCGTTTTCGTTTGCTGCACCGTAGTTCTGCCACTGGTACTTGGCGTACACGTTCAGAGACAGGCTCATCGGCAGGCCAGTATCAATATCCGTACCCAGACCCATATACCAGGTGCTCTGACGGCCATCTTTGTTACGACCCATGTCGTAGATGTAGTTATTGGCGAAGTACCACTCTTTAAACGGACCGAAGCTCAGGTCAGTGCCGGTCAGTTTGTCGATGGAGAAACGCGGTTCGATTTCCATAAACAGCGGAGAACCGTGGTTCCAGATCCCTTTCGCGTCGGTGTTACCACCGAAGAATACTGGCGCATCCATGTAACCATAGAAATCAAACCAGTCTTTCTTCGCGAAAGCTTCATATTCCAGATAGGTATCGTTACGGAGCTGTGGTCCGAAACGGGTGTGGTAGCTGCCAACGACGTTGACGCTCTGATGCCACCAGTCGGAAAGGTACTGTGGTTTGTCATTTTCCGCAGCGTTGACGGTGAATGACGAGGAGAGCGCGAGCACGGCACCGGCTGCAAGTAATGTTTTTTTCATATTGTATGCCACTGTTTGAAATCCCTGACGGGAGTGAAAAAGGCGCAAATAGCGTTTCTGAATATTTCGTGTTTCTGGGAGCCTATTATAGAAATCATTGCTCACAAAAATATGTCTTGTTTCACAGTTCTATCATTTACGTAATCGATTGCGTTCACGTTTGCGTACTTTAGCGCGGCGATTGTACTGACTTTCATGCCAATTGCCAACGCTGACAAAAATTGACGTGGATGTCAGAGGAGTCACAAAAGGTAGGGGATGGATGTTGCGGAACGCACAAAACGTTCCGCCGGGAGGTTTATTGCGTAACAGGCTGGATGTCGTGAATACGGACAAATCCTAACTGGTCGGGGGTAATGTCATTCAACTGCAGCGGGATGTCCACATCGCTTGGTGCCAGCACGCTGGCCGGGGCATTGATCAGCTGATTTTGCACATTCACTTCCTGATAATTGTCAGTTGTTCCCTGAATTTGCCCATATTCAACGGTGCCGCTAAACGCCGGCAGCGGATCGTTGGACTCCCCTTGAATACGCAGTGTCACCCGGGTGCCAGCCGCGTTTGGCGCAATGTTGATAAGCGACATGCGCAGGGTACCTACCTGACTGTTCAGACGTGCCGGCGTATTGGAACCTGGCAGCAGGTAAACGCCGCGGGTTGATTTGACGTTCAAACTGTTTTGCTGGGTAATCTTCACGGTTTCCTGATTAAGCTGGTTCATCTCTTTATTGAGCGTTGAAACGCTCTGATGCATCTGGCGCACTTCGCTTTGCTGTGCGCAGGCACTGAGACTAAAGAGACTTCCCACCAGGAGAATTCTTAGGTAACGTCTTGTCATCTCTCTTATTTCCTGAATTATCGCGATAACCTAATGGTAGATCGTAAAATGCGCAAAGACATCGATCCATTGTCTCAAAAGCGTTGCGCCTTTGTTGTCACGTCAGTTCAGGTTAAAATAGATTTCTGTTAACCACCTGGTCAGGACGCCGTATGCATTGCCCATTCTGTTTCGCCGTAGACACTAAGGTAATTGACTCTCGTCTTGTGGGCGAGGGCTCTTCAGTACGCCGCCGTCGGCAGTGTCTGGTTTGTAATGAACGTTTCACCACGTTTGAAGTGGCGGAACTGGTGATGCCACGCGTTGTGAAAAGCAACGACGTGCGCGAACCATTCAATGAAGAAAAATTGCGCAGCGGAATGCTACGTGCGCTGGAAAAGCGTCCGGTGAGTTCCGACGACGTCGAGATGGCGTTAAATCACATTAAGTCGCAGTTGCGCGCCACCGGTGAGCGTGAAGTCCCCAGTAAGATGATTGGCAATCTGGTGATGGAGCAATTGAAAAAACTCGATAAAGTCGCCTACATCCGCTTCGCCTCTGTTTACCGCAGCTTCGAAGATATCAAAGAATTTGGCGAAGAGATTGCTCGCCTACAGGATTAAGCCATGCAGGATGAGTTATACATGGCGCGAGCGCTGAAGTTGGCGCAGCGCGGGCGGTTTACCACCCATCCCAACCCTAACGTCGGCTGCGTGATCGTCAACGATGGCGAGATTGTCGGCGAAGGCTACCATCACCGTGCCGGCGAACCGCATGCGGAAGTGCATGCCCTGCGCATGGCCGGCGAAAAGGCCAAAGGGGCCACCGCGTACGTTACGCTTGAACCGTGCAGCCATCATGGCCGCACGCCGCCGTGCTGCGATGCGCTGATTGCCGCTGGCGTTTCTCGCGTAGTGGCGGCGATGCAGGATCCCAACCCGCAAGTGGCGGGACGTGGGTTATATCGCCTGCAACAGGCGGGTATCAACGTCAGCCACGGGCTGATGATGAGCGAAGTCGAAGCGCTGAATAAAGGTTTCCTCAAACGGATGCGCACCGGGTTTCCGTATGTGCAACTGAAACTCGGCGCCTCGCTGGACGGTCGCACGGCGATGGCCAGCGGCGAAAGCCAGTGGATCACCTCACCAGAGGCGCGACGCGATGTTCAGCGTCAGCGGGCGCAAAGCCACGCCATTTTAACCAGCAGTGCGACGGTGCTGGCGGACGACCCGCAGCTCACCGTGCGCTGGGAGGAACTGGGCGAGGCGACGCAGGCGGTTTATCCGCAGGATGCCGTGCGCCAGCCGGTGCGGATTGTCATCGACAGTCAGAACCGTGTGACGCCTGAACATCGTCTGGTGCAGCAGCCTGGGGAAACCTGGATTGCGCGCACAAAAGAAGACGCGCGCGTCTGGCCCGATTCGGTCCGCACGATTGCGGTGCCGGAACATAACGGTCATCTGGATCTGGTGGTGCTGATGATGCTGCTGGGCAAACAGCAGATTAACAGTCTGTGGGTGGAAGCCGGACCGACGCTTGCCGGCGCGCTGTTACAGGCGGGCGTGGTTGACGAGCTTATCGTTTATCTTGCGCCTAAACTGTTAGGTAGTGATGCCAGGGGATTATGTGTGTTGCCAGAGCTTGAGAAACTGGCTGATGCCCCCCATTTCAAATTCAATGAGATACGCCAGGTGGGCCCGGACGTTTGCCTGCATTTAACCCCTGCGTGAGGCTTTCGAATAATAGGAAGCAGCGCACAGAATATTATGATAAAATCCGCCCCCCTTACGGGGCCATATCGAACCCGAAGGAAGAATATGAACATTATTGAAGCTAACGTTGCTACTCCGGACGCTCGCGTCGCCATCACCATTGCGCGTTTCAACAACTTTATCAACGACAGCCTGCTGGAAGGTGCGATTGACGCCCTGAAACGCATTGGTCAGGTCAAAGATGAAAACATTACCGTCGTTTGGGTTCCGGGTGCCTACGAACTGCCGCTGGCAGCAGGCGCACTGGCGAAAACCGGTAAATATGACGCGGTGATTGCGCTGGGTACGGTTATTCGTGGCGGCACAGCTCACTTCGAATATGTCGCTGGCGGTGCAAGCAACGGCCTGGCGCATGTCGCTCAGGACAGCGAAATTCCGGTCGCCTTTGGCGTACTGACCACCGAAAGCATTGAACAAGCTATCGAACGTGCTGGCACCAAAGCTGGCAACAAAGGCGCGGAAGCTGCACTGACCGCGCTTGAAATGATTAATGTATTGAAAGCCATCAAGGCCTGATTTTTGTAAGGGGAAATCCGTGAAACCTGCTGCTCGTCGCCGCGCTCGTGAGTGTGCCGTTCAGGCGCTCTACTCCTGGCAGTTGTCCCAGAACGACATCGCTGATGTTGAATACCAGTTCCTGGCAGAACAGGACGTGAAAGATGTTGACGTCATGTACTTCCGTGAACTGCTGTCCGGGGTGGCGACTAACAGCGCGTACCTGGATGGTCTGATGAAGCCTTACCTGTCTCGTCTGTTGGAAGAGCTGGGTCAGGTGGAAAAAGCCGTACTGCGTATTGCGCTGTTCGAGCTGTCTAAACGCAGTGATGTGCCATACAAAGTGGCCATCAACGAAGCCATCGAACTGGCGAAAACGTTCGGTGCAGAAGACAGCCACAAGTTCGTCAATGGCGTTCTGGATAAAGCAGCGCCTGCGATTCGCCCCAACAAAAAGTAATCTCCAGGCCGTCAGTGAAGTGGACTCGATTCCTCTTCCCTGGCGGCTTTTTCATTTTTTCTGCTGAGGCATAACGTATGGCATGCGGCGAGTTTTCCCTGATTGCCCGTTATTTTGACCGTGTCAGAAGCTCTCGTCTTGACGTTGAAACCGGCATTGGTGACGACTGTGCACTTCTGAACATCCCCGACAAACAGACGCTGGCGATCAGCACCGATACGCTGGTGGCGGGCAACCACTTCCTGACCGACATTGATCCTGCCGATCTGGCGTACAAAGCGCTGGCGGTGAACTTAAGCGATCTGGCGGCGATGGGGGCCGATCCGGCGTGGCTGACGCTGGCGATAACCCTGCCTGAGGTGGACGAACCCTGGCTGGAAGCCTTTAGCGACAGTCTGTTTGATCTCCTGAATTACTACGATATGCAACTGATTGGCGGTGACACCACGCGGGGTCCACTGTCGATGACGTTGGGTATCCACGGCTTTGTTCCCGCCGGGCGCGCCCTGAAACGCGCCGGGGCGAAACCTGGCGACTGGATCTACGTGACCGGCACGCCGGGCGACAGCGCCGCAGGTCTGGCGATTTTGCAGAATCAGTTGCAGGTTGCCGATGAAGGCGACCGCGAATATCTGCTCAAACGCCACCTGCGTCCGACGCCGCGTATTTTGCAGGGTCAGGCACTGCGCGATCTGGCCAGTGCGGCGATTGATCTCTCTGACGGGCTGATTTCCGATCTTGGACATATTGTGAAGGCCAGCGCCTGCGGTGCGCGCGTCGATCTCGATGCGCTACCGTGGTCAGACGCGATGACGCGTCGCGTCGAACCTGAACAGGCGCTGCGCTGGGCGCTGTCCGGTGGTGAAGACTATGAGTTATGCTTTACGGTACCGGAACTGAACCGCGGCGCGCTGGAGGTGGCTATGGGCCAGCTTGGCGTTGCCTTTACCTGCATTGGGCAGATGAGCGCCGATGTGGAAGGGATTCACTTCATGCGTAACGGAACGCCTGTCACTTTTGACTGGAAAGGATATGACCATTTTGCCACGCCATAAAGATGTCGCCAAAAGCCGCCTGAACCTGCTTAATCCGTGGCACCTACTGGCTACCGGATTTGGCAGCGGCCTCAGCCCGATTATTCCGGGTACGATGGGATCGCTGGCGGCGATCCCTTTCTGGTATCTGATGACCTTTCTGCCGTGGCAGCTCTATTCGCTGGTGGTGATGCTAGGGATCTGTATCGGCGTCTATCTTTGCCATCAGACGGCAAAAGATATGGGCGTGCACGATCACGGCAGCATCGTCTGGGATGAGTTCATCGGAATGTGGATCACGCTAATGGCGTTGCCGACCCACGACTGGCAGTGGGTCGCTGCCGGGTTTGTGATTTTCCGTATTCTCGATATGTGGAAGCCGTGGCCGATCCGTTGGTTCGATCGTAATGTGCATGGCGGGATGGGGATCATGGTGGACGACATTGTCGCCGGAGTGATTTCCGCCGGGATCCTCTATTTCATCGGCCATCACTGGCCGATTGGCGTGATTTAACGCGCGGCGATTTGCCGGATGGCGGCGTAACTGTCTTTTCCGGCCTGGGAAGGTGCGCGTAGGCCCGATAAGCGAAGCGCCATCGGGCACATTTCCTTATTTATATCCGGCCACCGGATGCGGTTTATACGGCGTTTCCAGTTCGGCGATGTGCTCGGGTTTCAGCGTGAGATCTACGGCATTCAGCAACTCATCCAACTGTTCTTCCCGCGATGAGCCGATAATTGGCGCGGCAATCCCTGGTTTGCTTAACAGCCACGCCAGCGCCACCTGGGCACGCGTTGCGCCAAGCTCTTCGCTCACACCGGCCAGCCGTGCGGCAATCTGCGCATCGTTTTCATCGCTTTCGCTATACAGCTTTTTCCCCACTTCATCAGAGACCAGACGTGCCGTGGTTTCTCCCCACGGACGTGTCAGACGCCCTCTGGCCAGCGGGCTCCACGGGATCACCGCCACGCCTTCCTGATAGCACAGCGGCAGCATTTCGCGCTCTTCCTCGCGGTAGATGAGGTTATAGTGGTCCTGCATACTAACAAACTGCGCCCAGCCGTGCTGTTTTTGCAGCGCCAGGGCCTGAGCAAACTGCGAGGCATGCATGGACGACGCGCCGATATAACGCGCTTTACCGGCTTTGACCACATCGTTTAACGCTTCCAGCGTCTCTTCAATCGGCGTGTTGTAATCCCAGCGGTGAATTTGCAGGATATCAACGTAGTCCATCCCCAGTCGTCTCAGACTGTCATCGATAGAACGCAAAATTTGCGCGCGGGATAACCCTTCCGGCAAGTCATCCACCCGATTAAACACTTTGGTGGCGACCACCACCTCATCACGGCGGGCGAAATCGCGCAGAGCGCGACCGACGATCTCTTCGCTGCTGCCGGCTGAGTAGTTGTTCGAGGTATCGAAAAAGTTAATACCGCCTTCAAGGGCGCGCTGGATGATAGGGCGACTGCTCTCTTCGGGAAGCGTCCAGGCGTGGTTGCCGCGATTCGGCTCGCCGAACGTCATACAGCCCAGACAAAGGCGGGAAACTCGAAGGTCCGTTTTTCCTAAGATGTTGTATTGCATTATTTCGCTCCTGTTATGCTCGTTATGGGTTAAGCATAGCAGGAGCGAAGTGGGGATTATGCCAACCAGGCCTTGATTTTGGCCTCAATGCCTGCGGCATCCAGACCCAACTCGGCGCGGGCTTCATCCTGCGTTCCCTGCGGAATGAAGAAGTCCGGCAAGCCAATGTTAAGCACCGGAACCGGCTTGCGATGCGCCATCAGCACTTCGTTCACGCCACTACCGGCACCGCCCATAATGGCGTTTTCTTCCAGCGTCACCAGCACCTCATGACGTGCCGCCATTTCGAGGATCAGGGCTTCATCCAGCGGTTTCACAAAGCGCATGTCGACCAGCGTGGCGTTGAGGGATTCTGCGACTTTCGCCGCTTCCGGCATTAAAGTCCCGAAGTTGAGGATCGCCAGCTTTTCGCCGTGACGCTTCACCACGCCTTTGCCGATTGGCAGTTTTTCCAGCGGCGTCAGTTCAACGCCAACGGCATTTCCGCGCGGGTAGCGCACCGCCGTTGGGCCATCGCTGTAGTGATAACCGGTAAACAGCATCTGGCGACATTCATTCTCATCGCTCGGGGTCATGATGACCATCTCCGGGATACAGCGCAGATAGGAGAGATCGAATGCACCCTGGTGCGTTTGTCCGTCAGCTCCGACGATCCCCGCACGATCAATTGCAAACATGACCGGCAGCTTTTGAATTGCCACGTCATGCAGCACCTGATCGTAAGCGCGTTGCAGGAAGGTGGAGTAGATCGCCACCACCGGCTTGTAACCGCCAATCGCCAGCCCGGCGGCGAAGGTCACCGCGTGTTGCTCGGCAATCGCCACGTCAAAGTAGCGGTCCGGGAATTTACGCGAGAATTCGACCATGCCGGACCCTTCGCGCATGGCCGGGGTGATCGCCATCAGCTTGCTGTCTTTAGCCGCCGTTTCGCACAGCCAGTCGCCGAAGATTTTCGAATAGCTCGGCAGACCGCCGCTGCTTTTCGGCAGACAACCGCTGGACGGATCGAACTTCGGCACGGCGTGGAAGGTGATTGGATCTTTTTCCGCCGGCTCATAGCCCCGACCTTTCTTGGTCATAATATGCAGGAACTGCGGACCTTTCAGGTCGCGCATGTTTTTCAGCGTGGTGATCAGTCCCAGTACATCGTGGCCGTCGACCGGGCCGATGTAGTTAAAGCCCAGCTCTTCAAACAGCGTGCCGGGCACTACCATGCCTTTGATATGTTCTTCGGTGCGCTTGAGCAGTTCTTTAATCGGCGGTACGCCAGAGAACACCTTCTTGCCGCCTTCTCGCAGGGAAGAGTAGAGCTTACCGGAGAGCAACTGCGCGAGGTGATTGTTCAGCGCGCCTACGTTCTCGGAAATCGACATTTCGTTGTCGTTGAGGATGACCAGCATGTCGGGTTTGATATCACCCGCATGGTTCATCGCCTCGAATGCCATCCCGGCGGTAATCGCCCCGTCACCAATCACGCAGACGGTACGGCGATCTTTGCCCTCTTTCTCTGCGGCAACCGCCACACCGATGCCAGCGCTGATAGAGGTGGAGGAGTGACCCACGCTCAGAACGTCGTATTCGCTTTCGCCGCGCCACGGGAACGGATGCAGGCCGCCTTTCTGGCGGATGGTGCCAATTTTATCGCGACGACCGGTCAGAATTTTATGCGGATAAGCCTGATGACCCACGTCCCAGATCAACTGGTCAAACGGGGTGTTATAGACATAGTGCAGCGCCACGGTCAGTTCGACCGTGCCCAGCCCGGAGGCGAAGTGTCCGCTGGAACGACTGACGCTGTCGAGTAAATAGCGGCGCAGCTCGTCGCAGAGTTTCGGCAGACTCTCTTTTGGTAGCAGTCGTAACTCCTGGGTGGAGTCGACCAGTGCCAGGGTAGGGTATTTGGCGATATCAAAACTCATCAGTGGCCTATTATCCTCGTCATACTTCGAGCGGCAGGGGGGCTTTCCTCGCTCTCCCCAATCATTTACCTGGGTAAGCGCTGGGGGTTCACGGCGTTGCCGCTTTCCTGCCACTCGAATTATTGAGAGTATTGTTGTTCATTTATTTATTACGCTGGATTATGTAGTCCGCTAGCGCTTCCAGTGCCGAGGTATCGAGTGACTGTGCGGCCAGTTGGTGTAGCGACTGGCGAGCCTCTGCGATTAAATCCCGGGCTTTATTCCGGGCTTGCTCAAGGCCCAGAAGTGCAGGATAGGTACTTTTGCCAAGCTGCTGGTCGGCGCCCTGACGTTTACCCAACGTTGCAGTATCGCCCACCACATCCAGAATGTCATCCTGAACCTGGAACGCCAGACCGATACTTTCTGCGTATTTGTCGAGTATCGGCAAGGCATTTCTGCCTTTTTCTCCGGCACTTAACGCCCCCAGGCGAACCGCTGCACGAATCAGTGCGCCCGTCTTATGGCGATGGATTTTCTCCAGCGCTTCCAGCGGCACCTGTTTACCTTCGGCGGCGAGATCCAGCGCCTGACCGCCGCACATTCCGGCGATTCCACTGGCGTTCGCCAGCTCGGAAATCATCGCGATCCGATCGCGGTCAGCAACTTCCGGCATCGGGGCATCGCTGATAATCGAGAATGCCAGCGTTTGCAGGGCATCACCCGCCAGAATCGCATTGGCCTCGCCAAACTTGATGTGACAGGTCGGCAAGCCGCGACGCAGATCGTCATCGTCCATCGCCGGCAGATCGTCATGGATCAGCGAGTAGGCATGAATGCACTCAACGGCGGCTGCCGGGGCATCCAGCGTGCTCAGGCTGATACCAAACATCTGACCGGTCGCATACACCAGAAAAGGACGCAGACGTTTACCGCCTAATAATGCGCCATACTGCATGGTTTCGACCACGGGAGTGTTCTGAAAGGGCAGTGGGGCAATAAAACGGCTCAGCGCCTGGTTAGCCTGTTCAACGCAGGCCTGAAGCTGCTGCGAAAAATCCATTTACTCGTTATCCGCTGTAAAAGGCGTAGGGGATGCGTCTTCATTGTCAGACAGCAGGATTTGCACACGCTGTTCAGCTTGTTGCAATTTCACCTGACCCTGACGTGCCAGTTGCACGCCACGTTCGAATTCGTTCAGCGCCTCTTCCAGCGGCAGGTCGCCACTTTCCAGACGCGTTACAATTTGCTCCAGCTCGTTCAGCGACGTTTCAAAGCTGACCGGCGCCTCATTTTTCTTCGCCATAATAAATGTCGGACTCTCAGTATTTTCAGCCCTGATATGGTAACGGACTCAGAGCAATTATCAAACTTACCCATCATACTTCACGCTGCATGTGCGTTGGCTGCCACTCGAATTATTTCGGGTATAACGCGCAATGTGCACAGGAATCGCGTGATAGTGGTATACTTCCGCGCCTGGATGCAGCCGCTTAACGGGGTTGCTGTACTATTTCTCCAATACAAGCCGTAACTGGCTTGCTAAAGAACCATTGCCGCCATGAAGTTTATCATTAAATTGTTCCCGGAAATCACCATCAAAAGCCAATCTGTGCGTTTGCGCTTTATAAAAATGCTGACCGGGAACATTCGTAACGTTTTAAAGCACTATGATGAGACCCTCGCCGTTGTCCGTCACTGGGATAACATCGAAGTTCGCGCGAAAGATGAAAACCAGCGTCTGGCGATCCGCGACGCGCTGACCCGTATTCCGGGGATTCACCACATTCTCGAAGTCGAAGACGTGCCGTTTACCGACATGCACGATATTTTCGAGAAGGCGCTGGTGCAATACCGCGATCAACTGGAAGGCAAAACCTTCTGCGTGCGTGTTAAACGTCGCGGTAAACACGAGTTTAGCTCTATCGATGTGGAACGTTACGTTGGTGGCGGTTTAAACCAGCATATTGAATCGGCGCGCGTGAAGTTGACCAACCCGGATGTCACTGTGCATCTGGAAGTGGAAGATGACCGTCTGCTGCTGATTAATGGCCGCTACGAAGGGATCGGCGGCTTCCCAATCGGGACGCAGGAAGACGTGCTGTCGCTGATCTCCGGCGGCTTCGACTCCGGCGTTTCCAGCTACATGCTGATGCGACGCGGTTGCCGTGTTCACTACTGCTTCTTTAACCTCGGCGGCGCGGCGCATGAAATCGGCGTTCGTCAGGTAGCGCACTACCTGTGGAACCGCTTCGGCAGTTCGCATCGCGTGCGTTTTGTCGCCATCAACTTTGAACCGGTAGTCGGTGAAATCCTCGAAAAAGTCGATGACGGCCAGATGGGCGTGGTGTTGAAACGCATGATGGTGCGTGCGGCCTCGAAAGTGGCGGAGCGCTATGGCGTGCAGGCACTGGTCACTGGCGAAGCGCTGGGACAGGTCTCCAGCCAGACGCTGACCAACCTGCGTCTGATCGATAACGTCTCCGATACGCTGATTCTGCGTCCGCTGATTTCCTACGATAAAGAACACATCATCAATCTGGCGCGCCAGATTGGGACTGAAGACTTTGCCCGTACCATGCCGGAATACTGCGGTGTGATTTCAAAAAGCCCGACGGTGAAAGCCATCAAGGCGAAGATAGAAGCGGAAGAAGAGAACTTTGACTTCAGCATCCTCGACAAAGTGGTTGAAGAAGCCAGCAATGTCGATATTCGCGACATCGCCCAGCAGACCCAGCAGGACGTGGTGGAAGTCGAAACCGTGAGCGGTTTTGGCCCGAACGACGTGATTCTGGATATCCGCTCCATCGACGAGCAGGATGACATGCCGCTGAAGGTAGAAGGTGTAGATGTGGTGTCACTGCCGTTCTACAAGCTGAGCACTCAGTTCGGCGATCTTGACCAGAATAAAACCTGGCTGCTGTGGTGCGAGCGCGGCGTGATGAGCCGTCTGCAGGCGCTGTATCTGCGTGAGCAGGGCTTTGAGAATGTGAAGGTGTATCGCCCGTAATCGTGATTTCCCCCGGTCATCCGCGCCGGGGGAATCTTATTCCTGCAGATGAAGCGCTTCGACGCTTCTCACTAATTGCCCGGCAATCTGCGGCATGTCGTCTGTACTGAAGAACCCCATCGTCACGGCAATCGCCACCAGCTCTCCCTTTTTATTCCGTAGCGGACAGGCAATCGACTGTGCGCCAGGGATCCCCTGTGTTGGATTGTGGCGCACTGCGTAGCCCTGAGACCGTATCTGTGCAATCAGCAGTTCCTGCGCCTGGTTTTGCGGCTGCCAGGTGGAATAACTCATGAATATCTGACCGGCTGAACTGGCATGAAGCGGAACGGGGGTATTGGGCAGAAAATCGATATCCACATTACGGAAACTGCGATTGTAGTGCTTCAGCACTAATCCACCGTCTGTCGCAACCACCACGCCGGTAGAGTGGTTAAAAGTATCGCGAAACACGATCAGCGCCGCATTGAGTTCACTGACCGGATCGCGTGCAGTCGTTGGATTACCCGCCATCTGAAGAAGGGTTGGCCCCAGACAATAGAGCCCTTTTTCGTTTTGCCCCAACATACCGGTTCGACAGAGTGAGACCAGATACTTGTGTAAACGACTCTTGGACAGGTTGCATCCCGTGGCGATATCGATAGCCCGCGCCTGACCGTTTTGACTGGCAACAAACGTCAGAATGTTGACGGCGATATCAACCGAATTAACCCCTTGCGATGTTTCAGCCATATGCGTTCTCTTTTTTGATTCTTCGCGAGTATACCATCGCGGCTGAAATCAGTACTGCCTTCGCAATTTAAAAAGCGTGCTACTCCTAAATGGTTAGATGTTGACCTGTATCAGGTTAATTAATGGTGTACCAGGATTAACTAATGGTGAACTTTTTTTGGAGGCAAGAACATGGACGCATTGAGCAATATGAATTTAAAAAGAAGAACCCTGCTAAAAGGGCTCGGCGTAGTGGGGTTAGCGTCACTGGTGCCAACGTTTCTGACGTTGCGCCAGGCCAACGGTTCACCGTTGCCCCGGGTTCGTCTTAAGCAAACGGATTACCAGACGTTTCGCTCGACCTGTGCAATGGAGTGTTTGCACTGCAACCTGACGGCATATGTCTGGAAAGACCGCTTAATGAAAATTGAAGCGACGAAAGGCTTCAATGTGAAGTGCTGTTTACGGGGAATTAGCCGCACCAAATGGGTTTATCACCCGTTACGGTTGACGCAACCGCTGTTGCGAACAGGAGAAAAAGGTGAAGGGAAATTTAAACCCATCACCTGGGACGCCGCGCTGGATCTTATTGAAAAGAACATCCGGGAGACCATCGCCACTGAGGGCAATAAGGGCTTACTGCTCACCGCCGCTTCGGGGAATATGGATTCCATCAAGAACGATATGGCCAAAGCCTTTTTCGATTATCTTGGTGGCAGTACCAAAACTGCAGGCTCGCTTTGCTGCGCGGCGGTCACTGCTGCCATGATGCCGATGGTTGGCCTGCGCTATGCCGATACCCGCGACACCATCGCAGACAGCCGCTACATTTTGTGCTGGGGGAATAACCCGGCGGTCACCATGCATGCCTATTTCAAAAACTACTCACAGGCGCAGAGAAACGGCGCACGGTTGGTGGTGATCGACCCGCGATTTAACGAAACGGCGGCCAAAGCCGACGAGTGGGTACCGATCGTGCCGGGTACGGATATCGCCCTGGCATTAGGGATGATTAACATCATCATGCAGGAAAAACGCTATGACGCGGATTTCCTGCGCGCGCATACCGGTGCGGTTTATCTGGTGGATCCACAGCAGCAACTGATGCGTGCCGATCCGAAGGACGCGGACAGCTATCTGGTGTTTGATACCCAGAGTCAGACGCTGAAACGCCATGATGCGCCCGGCGTGATGCCCGCATTATTGAGTGAGGAATTACCTGCCAACAGTGAATTTACCACCGTGCTGGATAACGTGTGGGCGCAGGCAAAACCCTGGACAGCGCAGAAAGTGGAGGAGGAGACTGACGTGCCCGCGCAGACGGTGCTCCGTCTGGCACGAGATTACGCCGCAACGCAACCGGCGATGATTGTACAGAATATGTCGGGGGCACAGAGAACCGAGTTTGGTACTTACGTTGCCGCCAGCCAGTTCTATCTGGCGTTGATCACCGGCAATATCGGCAAAGCCGGGGCGGGGGTCTGCGATGCAGGTGGCGTCAGACAGATGGCAAAATTTTCGCCCATTGTCCCTCCGGCACCGAATGCGGCCAAAATTCCCGCCATTCCTATTCCCAAAATCGGTGATTGGGTTGCTCACGAAAAACCGCATGCGATTAAGTTCTGGTGGAATATGACGCTGGGGGCGATGACCCAGTTGCCTAATACCAACCAGGTCAGAGAGGCCTTTAAAAAGGTACCGTTTGTGGTGGTAGCCGACAACCTGATGAGTTCGTCTGCGCTCTACGCCGATCTGGTGCTCCCTGTGACGACCATTTTTGAGGATGTCAGCCTTATGGCGGGCGTGCGCAGTCACTATGTGCAACTGATGGAGAAGGCAGTAGAGCCGCCGGGAGAGGCCAAACCCGATTACTGGATTTTTGCCCGTCTGGCCGAGCGTTTTGGCTTTGGTGAGGTCTTTAACCAGCCGATTGAGCACTATATCGACACCTGTCTGAAAGGCTCAGGCATTACCCGCGACATGCTGAAAAAGGGGCCGGTATGCCCTGTCGAGGACGACTGGATCCCGTTTAAAGACGGCAAGTTCCTCACCTCGACCGGCAAAGCGCATCTGTACATCGAGGAATGGGCGAAAAAGAGTTTCCTGCCGGTAGTGACCTGGAAGCAGGTGAAAGAGTCGGTCAAAGGCTCGCCTGAACTGGCTCGCCAGTATCCGCTCATGGCGGTACAGCGCAAACTGGCGCGCAGCGTGCACTCCAGTCATGGCATGAACGAATGGATCCTGGAGGTTCAGCGTAACCGTCCAAATGTGATGATCCACCCGGAAGATGCCCGTCAGCGAAAGATTCAGCCCGGAGAGTGGGTCGTGGTGTTCAATCACCGCGGTCAGCATCGGGCGATTGCTGACGTGACCAGCCATATCAAACGCGGTGTGGTGAGTCTGGATAACGGCTGGTGGGAGCAGCAGGGAGGAAGCAGCAGTCATGTGACTAACGATCAGGTGGAAGTGCTGGGCAATGGGCACTGTTGCAACAGTACGCTCGTTGATGTGAGAAGGGAGGCTTAATCGTGATGAAACAGTATGGATTTCTTATTGATATGCAAAATTGCTACGGCTGTAAAACCTGTAGCATGGCCTGCAAATCGGAAAATG
This sequence comes from Citrobacter sp., assembly GCA_019415335.1. The sequence goes on from DXKH01000082.1 coordinate 135,059, forward strand.
TGACGCCGATGGGCGTACTCTGGCGTCGGGTTCGTGAACGTCATACGGATGAGCCCAATACGCAAGCCTTCATCAGCATGTCGTGCAACCACTGCGATGACCCGCAGTGCATGAAAGTCTGTCCGGCGGGGACGTACAGCAAACGCGCCGACGGCATTGTCGTGCAGGATCACGATCGTTGCATTGGCTGTCGGATGTGCATTATGGCCTGCCCGTGGAGTGCGCCGGTGTACGATCCCGCAGAAGGGAAAACCAGTAAGTGCAATCTGTGTGCTGAGCGTCTCGATGAAGGGTTGCAGCCGCGCTGCGTAGAATCCTGTCCGGCAGGCGTATTACGTTTTGGCGAGATCGCTGAGTTGCGTAAAGAGCATACGACACAGTGGGCGATGTTGGAAAAACGCTACAACCTGCCCGATCACACGATTAGCCAGCCTAACATTGTCATTATTCCGCCGCGGGATTAAGGAGAACAACATGGAACATTATGAATTGCCATTGGTCTTCTTCACCGTCTTTGCTCAGTGGGGGATTGGCGGGGTACTGGCGCTGACGCTATGCCAGGCTTTCAGCGCACAGAAATTCAGCGCAATACAGTGTCGTACGCTGGCGCTGGGGTTCTGGAGCATTACCGTGCTGGGATCCTGTGCATCGCTGGCGCATCTTGGATCGCCTGAGGGTGCTTACCGCTCCCTGGCTGGACTGGGGAGCTCCTGGCTCAGTCGGGAAGTGGCCGCGTTTATTGTGCTCAATGGCGTAATGTTTTGCTGGCTACTGCTGTGCTGGTTCAGGCCTGCGCCGCGCGGAGTGACGCTGCTGGGCGGCGTCACAGCACTGGTGGGGTTGGGCACTATTCTGGTGACCTCGCAGGTCTATTACCAGATGCCACTGCACTCGCTCTGGCACAACGTTGCGACGCCAGCTGCGTTTGTGGGAACGGCGCTGTTGACGGGGTTTATGAGTGTCGCCATTGCCAGAGCATACTGGCACCTTTCACCTTCTACGGTCAGTAATGTGGGGATTGTGGCCGGCATTGTACTGAGCGCAGGCGCACTGGGTCTTCGCTATCAGGTTCCGGGAGCCGATGCGTCCAGCCCTCTGCTCTGGTGGCAGTTGTTCGCCAGCGTGTGTGTTGCGGTGTGGGGGATATCGCGTCTGAATAGCGGGATGCGCAGTTGGGTATGGGTGGTACTCATCATCACGGGAGAACTGGCCGGCAGAATGCTGTTTTACAGCAATGTGATGAGTTCTGCACCCTGGTTTTGAATGTTTGGTCGGGGGCCTGGAGTAGGCCCGATAAGCGCAGCGCCATCAGGCATTAACACAACGATGATGCCGGATGGCGACGCTAGAGCGTCTTATCCGGCCTGGAGACTGACGCGCGTGGCGTCTCCTTACTCGTAGTAATTATAAATGCCTGCCGCCATCACCAGTTGTGACGCGACTTCATGGGCTTTCTCGCGCCCAACCAGCAGGTCGATAATCTTTAAACCAAAATCGATTGAGGTGCCCGGGGCCTGGCTGGTGAGCAACTTCACCCGCGGGTCCCACACCACGCGTTTATCCTGCCACTGCTCCGCGGGAATGCGGTCTTTCAGCGCCGGAAAGCCCGTCATGTTGCCGATGGGGAAAATGTCGTGCGGGACGAGTACGGTGGCGGCCGCCGCGCAAATGGCCGCGACAATTCGTCCGGAGCGGTGAAACTGCTTAACGGTTTCGATTAGCAGCGTGCTGTCGCGAAAACACTCGGCGCCTTTGATACCGCCCGGCAGGACGATGATATCGTAGTCGCCATCGGCTACGGCCACCAGTGGCGCATCCGCCAGCAGTTTTACGCCGCGCGAACAGACAATGGTCAGACTGCCGTCGCTGGCGACGCTTGCGGTGGTGACGCTAATTCCGCCACGAACCAGCAGATCGATAGTGGTGACCGCTTCGGTCTCTTCACTACCAGGGGCGAGGCATACCAGTGCCGATGCGCTCATACTCACTCTCCTTTCGCTTTACTAACTCAAACAGACGGCTGTTTTCCGGCACCGGAATCCCGTGGGTACGGGCGCGTTTCAGCAGGTAACCGGTAATGTAGTCAATCTCGGTATGACGCAAGGCCTGGATGTCCTGCAACATGGATGAGATATTTTCTGCCGTACTGTCAATGACTTGCTCGACATAATAGCGTAAATCATCGGCCGATGTATGGTGACCTTCGCGTTCGATGACCGCCGCCACTTCCTGGCAAATCAGGTTGACCTCTTCAGAGTGGTTACGCAGTTCGCCATTTGGGCAGTTCCACAATGCAGTCAGCGGATTGATCACACAGCTCACCGCCAGCTTGCGCCACATCTCGGCGCGAATGTTGTTATGCCAGGCAACGTCGGGCAGTACGCATTGCAGTAGATCGGCGAGATAGCTGAAATCGCCATCCTGCTCGCGCGCCGGGCCAATATGCGTGGTGCCGTTCGCGACATGGATAATGACATTGCCATCGCGCCGCGCGGCATGGGTGGTTGTCCCCATCAGCAACGGCTGGCGGATATTGCGCAGTTCTTCAATCGTTCCCATGCCGTTATGAATCAACAGAATGGGGGTTGTTTCCGCCAGCGTCGCCGCCAGCGCTTTGACCGCGTCGGAGACCTGCCACGCTTTGAGCGTCACCAACAGCAGATCGCTGGTGGCTAAAAACTCCGGATCGTTTGCCGTCAGGGATTCGTTAAATATCGACCCGTCCGTCTCAATCACATTCACGCTGCAATAGGGCTGCGGAACGCGCAGCCAACCTTGTACTTCATGTCCCTGTCTGCACAGCGCCGAAAGCCATAATTGTCCTAAGGCTCCACATCCCAGTACGGTAATTTTCATTCTTCCTCCTCACCCGCAACAGCACCAGGTGTTTGCTAACATAGTATAGCGCTGTCTGTTGGGTCACTTTGCAGGTATTATGCTTCGCATCAAAAATGAAGGGAGAGGAAAAGATGCCATCTTTCGATATTGTGTCTGAAGTTGATCTTCAGGAAGCACGTAACGGCGTGGATAACGCTATTCGTGAAGTTGAGTCACGTTTTGATTTTCGCGGCGTTGAAGCGACCATTGAGCTTAATGATGCCAATAAAACCATCAAGGTGCTGAGCGAATCCGATTTCCAGGTCAACCAGTTGCTGGACATTTTGCGTGCCAAGCTGCTCAAGCGCGGCATTGAAGGGACATCCCTCGACGTGCCGGACGAGTTCGTCCACAGTGGGAAGACCTGGTTTGTGGAAGCGAAGCTGAAGCAGGGCATCGAGAGCGCCGTGCAGAAGAAGATCGTTAAGCTGATTAAAGACAGCAAGCTGAAGGTACAGGCGCAGATTCAGGGCGAAGAGATTCGCGTGACCGGGAAATCCCGCGATGACCTCCAGTCCGTGATGGCGCTGGTGCGCGGCGGCGATTTGGGACAGCCGTTCCAGTTTAAAAACTTCCGCGATTAAGTCGTAATGCCTGATGGCGCTACGCTTATCAGGCCTACAGGTAGCAGACGCTATTGGTAGGCCGGATAAGGTGATAGCCGCCATCCGGCAATCTTCACGTCAGCCTGATGGCCTGCTCAATCTCAAAGCGGTTGGTCACTTTGCTGTCGATCTTCACATAGGCGGAATGTTCCTGCTGGGCAATCAACACTTCACTGACGCCTTTTGTTGCCAGCAAACGCTGTTTCAGTACGTCATCGGCTGCAATCTCCGGTGGAATGACCACCCGCAGGCTGCTGACATACGGCGGCTCTTTCATGGTACTGGCGACGGCGAGCCAGGCAACGGCTAAAAACGCCCCGGCAAGAAAGACCGTCTGTCCGTCAAACATCCCGTCAACCCAGCCGCCCAATGAACCGCCCAGCGCGACGCCGAGGAACTGGCTGGTGGAATACACGCCCATCGCCGTCCCTTTGTAGCCTGCCGGAGACTCTTTGCTGATTAGCGAGGGGAGAAGGGCTTCCATCAGGTTGAAAGCGAGGAAGAACAGTTGCACGCCGATAATCAGTTCCCAGAAATGGGTGCCTGCGCCCCAGAGAACAATCTCGGCAATCACAATCAGCGCGACACAAAGCAGGAATACCCGTTTCATCCGCCGCTTCACTTCGGCGTAGATAATAAACGGGACGACCGAGCCAAACGAAATCAGCATCGTTACCAGATACACTTTCCAGTGTTCCGCCGCGGGTAGCCCGGCATCAGCCAGTTGTCCGGGCAGGGCGACGAAGGTAGACATCAGCAGAATGTGCAGACACATGATGCCGAAGTTAAGCTTCAGCAGTTTCGGTTCGGCCAGCACTTTGCTGAAGCTGCCTTTGACCATCCCCGATTCGCGATTGAGCACGTGGTTGGCGCTGTCGGGCACCACCCACAGCGTCAGGATGATCCCAAGCGTTGCCAGGATGGCGATCATCCAGAAGAGGGCGTTGAGTCCAAGGGCGTGGGTGATGATTGGCCCAAGCACCATGGCGATCGCGAAGGTGATGCCAAAGCTCACGCCAATAAATGCCATCGCCTTCGTGCGGTTTTGTTCACGGGTTAAGTCTGACAGCAGTGCCATTACCGCGGCGGCAATCGCGCCCGATCCTTGTAACGCGCGGCCAAGAATAATGCCCCAGATGGAGTCCGACAGTGCGGCAATGATGCTGCCGAGGATAAACATGGCGAGTCCGCCGACAATCAGCGGTTTACGACCGATACGGTCGGAGAGCAGTCCAAAAGGGATCTGAAAAATAGCCTGCGCCAGACCATAGATACCGATGGCGAGGCCAATTAAGGCCTGGCTGGCACCCTGTAGCGCCATGCCGTATGTGGTCAGAACCGGCAGGACCATAAACATGCCAAGCATGCGCAGAGAAAATACGGTCCCTAAACCCCAGGTGGCGCGCAACTCACCCGGCGTCATTTTATAATCGTTCATTCCCACCTCTGTCTTAATTTCGCGCCTAGTGTAAAGCGCTAAGCAGGCGGGGTAAATATGAGGTTATTGAGTAAATATTACTGGAAGAGATATTTGTGACAGAAATAAAAAAGGGTGCCGAAGCACCCTTTCACTGTGGCATTTTGTCTTACCAGACGTAAGTCAGCAGATTGTGTGAATCCGGCACCATAAAGTCGACCGACATCATCACGGAGAGCGCGGTAATGGCGATGATGGAGAAACCGAACAGCTTACGCGCCCAGACTCGGTCATCTTCCACTTTGTAACCGCGCAGCGCCATGCCTAACCACCAGACGCTCACTGCTGCCGCAACCACCAGATATTTATAGCCAGCGTAACCGCCCAGAGAGAGCATCAGCGTGGCGATGGCAAACGCGATGATGTACAGCGTGATGTGGTTCTTAGCGACGGAAATGCCTTTCACCACCGGCAGTACCGGGATGTTAGCCGCCTGATAATCCTTAAAGCGGAAAATCGCGATGGCATAAGAGTGCGGCATCTGCCACAGGCTGAAAATCGCCAGCAGAATCAGCGCGCCGCTGTCGAACTCACCGGTTACCGCGCAGTAGCCAATCACCGGCGGCGCTGCGCCGGAGAGAGAGCCAATCAGCGTCCCGTAGACCGAGTGGCGTTTCATATACAGGCTATAAACGCCCACATAAACCACAAAGCCCATCACCCCCAGCCAGCAGGCCAGAGGGTTCGCGCCAAACCACAACAGCATGAAGCCAGCAATACCCAGCAGGGTGGCGTACGCCAGCGAGACTTTAGGAGAGATCAGGCCTCTTACCAGCACCCGATTCTTGGTCCTTTCCATCTTTCTGTCGATATCCCTGTCGATGTAGTTGTTAAATACACAACCCGACGCCACAACCAGTGACACTCCGACCAACGTGTAGATGAACAGGGGATAGTCGATACTGCCCTTCGAGGCCAGCAGGAACCCCCCGATCACCGAGATCAGGTTGCCAAAGATGATGCCTGGTTTCGTTACTTGCAGGTATTGCTTAAACATCATAACCGCCGCTCTTAGTGCATCATCATATTGTAGTTGAGGTTCCACATGATCCAGATGGAACCGACAACCAGGATGGCGATGATCAGCACGGTAAAGACAAAAGCCGTCATGTTCCAGCCTTCATCAGACTTGGTGTTCATGTGCAGGAAGCACACCAGATGCACCAGAATCTGCACCACTGCCATTGCCAGGATAGTCCCCAGAATTACGGCCGGAGAGGCAGCACCCGTCATCACCATCCAGAACGGAATGACCGTCAGGATTACCGACAGGATAAAACCTGTCATGTAGGTTTTTACGCTGCCATGGGACGCGCCGCCGCTCACGTTAGAATGACTCATTACATCGCCCCCATCAGATAAACAACAGTGAACACACAGATCCACACCACGTCCAGGAAGTGCCAGAACAGGCTCAGGCACATGATGCGGGTGCGGTTGGTGCTGGTCAGGCCGCGACGGGCGACTTGCACCATCAGCACCGCCATCCAGATCAAACCGGAGGTAACGTGCAGACCGTGGGTGCCAACCAGCGCGAAGAACGCAGAGAGGAAGCCGCTGCGATCCGGACCCATACCGTTAACAATCAGGTGATGGAATTCATAGAGTTCCATCCCGATGAAGCCGGCACCGAACAAGAAGGTCAACGCCAGCCAGGAAACAACCTGGCTCTTGTTGTTCTTGTGCATGGCGATCGCCGCCATGCCGTAGGTGATGGAGCTGAACAACAGCAGGAAAGTTTCAACCAGAACGAACGGCAGTTCGAAAATGTCCTTACCTGTCGGGCCACCTGCGGTGCCGTTCACCAGAACGGCATAGGTTGCGAACAGAATAGAGAACAGAATGCAGTCGCTCATCAGGTAGATCCAGAATCCGAAGATTTTGGTCTGGCCTGCGTCGTGGTGCCCGTGTTCGTGCGCGTGGGCAGTCGCGTGCGCTAAAGTATCAGTTGCCATTTTTCAGCCCTGCCTTAGAAATCTCATCGAAATGCTGGTTTTCCAGTTTTTCGACTTCCGGGACTGGTACGTAGTAGTCCACGTCCTCGTCAAAGCTTTTCACAATCCAGCTGATGATCATGCCTGCGAAGCTTGCAATAGCCAGCCACCAGATATGCCAGATCATGGCGAAACCAAACAGCGTAGCGAAGGCGGTAATGACGATACCGGCACCGCTATTCTTCGGCATATGAATCTCTTCATAGTGCGCAGGCTGCTTGTACGCTTCACCTTTTTCTTTCATTTCCCAGAAGGCATCACGCTCATGAACGTGTGGCACAACGGCAAAGTTATAGAACGGCGGTGGAGAAGAGGTTGCCCATTCCAGCGTACGGCCACCCCATGGGTCACCGGTCAGATCACGGTTCTGTTCGCGGTCGCGAATAGAGACATACATCTGAATGAACTGGCACAGGATACCCACTGCAATCAGCGCGGCGCCACAGGCAGCAACAACCAGCATCGGATGGAACTGCGGGTCAATCTGTTGGCTGAGACGACGGGTCATCCCCATAAAGCCCAGCACATACAGCGGCATGAAGGCAACGAAGAAGCCGATGATCCAGAACCAGAACGCGCGTTTACCCCAGGTTTCGTTCAGCGTGAAGCCAAACGCTTTTGGCCACCAGTAGGTCATACCCGCGAAGCAACCAAATACGACGCCGCCGATAATAACGTTATGGAAGTGCGCAATCAGGAACAGACTGTTGTGCAGGACAAAGTCCGCGCCCGGGACCGCCAGCAGTACGCCGGTCATCCCGCCGACTGAGAAGGTCACGATAAAGCCAATCGTCCACAGCATTGCTGAGTGGAATACGATACGACCCTGATACATGGTGAACAGCCAGTTGAAGATCTTCACCCCGGTCGGGATGGCGATAATCATGGTGGTAATACCGAAGAAGGCGTTAACGTTCGCACCGGCACCCATAGTGAAGAAGTGGTGCAGCCAGACGATGAACGACAATACGGTAATACACACGGTTGCCCACACCAGCGAGGTGTAACCAAACAGACGTTTACGTGAGAAGGTCGCGGCGATTTCCGAGAACACCCCGAATACCGGCAGAATCAGAATGTACACTTCCGGATGGCCCCAGGCCCAAATCAGGTTGATGTACATCATCATGTTGCCGCCCATATCGTTGGTAAAGAAATGGGTGCCCAGATAGCGATCCAGGGTAAGCAACGCGACGGTAACCGTCAGAATCGGGAAGGAGGCGATAATCAGGATGTTCGCGCACAGCGATGCCCAGGTAAAGACCGGCATCTTGAACATGGTCATGCCTGGCGCGCGCATCTTAATGATAGTCACAAAGAAGTTGATACCGGTCAGGGTTGTACCAATACCGGACAACTGGACTGCCCATATCCAATAGTCGACCCCGACGCTTGGACTGTACTCAATTCCCGAGAGTGGCGGGTACGCCAACCAACCGGTCTGCGCGAATTCACCCACACCCAGAGACAGGTTAACCAGGATAACGCCGACAACGGTGAACCAGAAGCTCAGGTTGTTCAGGAACGGGAACGCAACGTCACGCGCACCGATCTGCAGTGGAACCACCAGGTTCATCAGACCGATAACAAATGGCATTGCCACGAAGAAGATCATGATCACGCCGTGAGCCGTGAATATCTGATCGTAGTGGTGAGGCGGCAGGAAGCCCGCTTCACCTGCAGAGGCCAGCGCCTGCTGGCTACGCATCATGACGGCGTCAGCAAAGCCACGAACCAACATGACGATGGCGACGATGACATACATGATGCCAAGGCGTTTGTGGTCAACCGAAGTTAGCCACTCTTTCCATAGGTAGGTCCACTTACCAAAGTAAGTAATCAGGCCAAGTAAAGCCGCACCACCGATGATAATAGCAGCGATCGTAACCATGACGATGGGTTCATGGAACGGAACTGCATCCAGTGTCAATTTTCCGAACATCGTATTCTTCCTCAGCCCCTTGAGTTGGCGGCTTCCGCGTGGCTCATGTCCATGCCTTCCATTCCTTCGTGCGAGCTGTGCTCACCTTCTGGTTGGGTCATGTCCATGCTCTGACCGTGAGCCATAAATTTGTTAATAACGTCTTTAAACAAATCGGGTTTCACGTTGGAGAAGTATTCCACCTGGTTGTACTCGCTTGGTACAGCCACTTTCTCGAACGCAGCCATGTCGCTCATGGTGTTCGGTGACTGTTTCGCTTTAGCAACCCATTGGTCGAATGCGGCGCGGTCCTCTGTTGCGATAGCCTTGAACTTCATACCGGAGAAGCCAGGTCCGCTATAGCTTGCGGAGATACCGTCATAGGTACCGGCTTCATTGGCGATCAGATGCAGGCGAGTCTGCATACCGGCCATGGCATAAATCTGGCTACCCAGACGTGGGATGAAGAAGGAGTTCATCACGGAGTTGGAGGTCACTTTGAAGTACACCGGAGTGTTCGCCGGGAAGGCGATTTCATTCACGGTAGCAATGCCCTGTTCCGGGTAGATGAAGAACCATTTCCAGTCCATGGAAACCACTTCGATGGTAATGGGCTTCTCGTCATGCGCCAGCGGCTTGCTTGGCTCAAGAGCGTGAGTGGTTTTCCAGGTCAGTACGGCAAGGAAAATGATGATTAAGATAGGCACTGTCCAGACCACCGCTTCCACTTTATTGGAGTGTGACCAGTTCGGGCTATACTTCGCATCTTTATTGCTTGCACGGTACTTCCAGGCAAAACCTACAGCCATCAAGATTGCAGGAATAACGACGATCAACATCAGGCCAAATGCCGTCAGTATCAGTGAACGTTGCTCCAGTCCAATCTGTCCTTTGGGATCTAACAGCGCAGAATTACAGCCACTGAGTAATGCAGTGCCTGCAATTAATGACAACCATCCCAAACTTTTATTGTATTTCCTGAGTCTCATTTAACGACCTCAATTCCACGGGACCTGGTGGCGTTTAAAGTGTGTGGGCATTTTACGGGAAGGTTACATTACTGTAAACATCATTGGATCTGTGTTACCGGGTTCTGCCGCCCGTGTCACATATGTTGCAAGATATGTCGTTGCTGCATTAAGAACCTGTTGCAACATCACGTTATAACGAAAGGGGACTCCAGGGAGGCGACGAGAGGGCAATTGGTATAACCAATGCAAAAATAAAACAATTTATTAACAACTAATTATCAATAAAGAGACAAGTAAAATACAAAAAATAAATGTGTTCAGGCTGAATCGAGTAAAGAAAATAAAACCTGTAAAAGGCGTCAATAATTTCCAGATTCTATTGCGCACAAAACAACAAATATTAATTTTTTCAATTGTTGTTTATTTAGTCGATATAATTACGCAAGGTGATTACAACGGCTAAATATGAGCACTCATTTACACTAGCCTCGTTTTGCGCAGCGCCAGATAGTCGAGCAATCCGCCAAACACGATGCCAAAAATGGCGACAGTCACCGCGACTTCCAGCAGTCCGGCGAGGAAAGAGAAGTTAGTGAAGTCCATCGCGTTCATCGACAGGAGCAGCAGCCAGACAGCGAGCAACGCGCATCCCGCCATCAAAATCCATAGCGCCAGACTGTAGGCCGAACGGAACTCCGTACGCGGCAGGAAACTTTCGCTCTGCCGCGTGTACTCCAGCGTTTGCCGGCACACCAGCAGCAATATCAGACCCGGAACGGCAGCTACGACGGAGAAAAGGTAAAACGTCGACCAGCCGTGTGCTTCGACAAACCAACCGGCAACCGGGCCAACATAGACACGCCCGACGGCAGAAAGTGCCGACAGCAGGGCGAACTGGGTGGCAGAAAACGACTTATTGCACAGCGTCATCAGCAGCGCGACAAACGCCGAGGTCCCCATCCCCCCGCACAGATTTTCGAAAAACACCGCGGCGGCCATGCTGAACATGTGTTTGTCGGTCACCGACAGGAGCCAGTAACCGGCGTTGGAGACGCCCTGCAGGATGCCGAAAATCAGTAAAGCGCGGAACAGCGTCAGTCGCTGCATCAATACTCCGCCGTACAGTGCACCAATAATGGTAGCAATCAGTCCCAGCGTTTTATTGACGACACCCACTTCACCGGCGTCGAAGCCCACGCCACGAATCAAAAAGGTGGTGGTCAGGCTCATGGCGAAGGCATCACCCAGCTTATAAAGGATGATGAGTAGCAAAATCAGCCAGGCGTTGTTGCGACCGAAGAAATCGCGCAGTGGGGCAGCCACCGCCTGTTCCAGCGTTTTCGGCACCGGAATAGTGTCAGTCGGTTCGGGGGCGAGCAGGGTAGAAATAATGCAGGGGATTAGCAACGCCGCCATCAGCCAGTACATGCCCTGCCAGCCGAGCCAGCGGTCAGCCATCCACAACGCCAGTCCGCCGGACACCAGCATTCCGAGGCGGTAGCCGAGCACACTGATCGCCGCGCCGGTCCCGCGCTCTTCTGCGGCTAAGACGTCCGTTTTCCAGGCGTCAAACACGATATCCTGAGAGGCAGAACAAAAGGCAATCACCACCGCCAGCGCCGCCATCCAGCGCAACTGGCTACCGGGCTCCAGAAAACCCATCGCCGCGATGGATACCAGCAACATGCATTGTGTGGTCAGCAACCAACCACGACGACGACCTAAAAAGGGCGGTGTGTAACGGTCCATAACCGGGGACCAGAGAAACTTAAAGACGTAAGCCTGACCGACCAGCGAAAAGAATCCGATGGTTTTCAGATCGATATTCTCGACGGTCATCCACGCCTGAAGCGTACCGGACGTCAGCGCGAGCGGCAGGCCGGAGGCAAAACCCAACATCAGCAAAATGGCTGATTTCGGTTGCTGAAAAATGCGTAAGTAGTGATTGGGCATGGGCATATAAAGCTGACCCGGCGCGGTGCCGGGTCAGGGAGCAGAAATTAACGGGCGTTCTGTTTGATGAAATCGTGGACGCTGGTGTCCTGAGACATGTCAGCGATAGTGTCGGTCAGGACGCTGTTAACCGCGTTGGCGATATTTTTGTTGGTCGCCTGGAACGCGCCTTCAACCGAGTAGCTGGCGCGGTAGTTTTTGGTCATCTTGTTGCCGTTGGCTGCCGTTGCAATGATAGCGATATCGGCTTTGGTGGCGATGTTATAGCGAACGTTGCCCTGAGACACATCGGCATACAGTTGATTAACAATAATCTGCAGGTTCACCGCACCGTTCGGGCCAACCATATATCCGCGCGAGGTCATCTGTTTTTCCAGCACTTCTTGTAACAGGAAGCGCAGATCGCGGGAGGCGGTCAGTGTGACCAGTTGATTGTCGCGGGTCACTTTCGCCAGCGCCTGGTCCGGGCGCTGATCGGCGCCATTGATGCTGACGGTCACGCCCATCAGGCTGGGATCCTGTTGCGGGAGCGTGATTTTTGGCGAAACGTCAATCGTGGTTGGCGGCGTCGCACAGCCTGCCAGCATGAAAAGCGCGATTAACGGGAAGAGGATTTTTTTTAACATGTTCGTGCTCTCAGTAACTCTGAATCATATGGATAGAGAATAATTCCCGCCATCATAACATCGCCAACGGCGAGGGGAAGTGGGTAACGCATGTAAATTCATCATGTTGTCCGAATAATGAGGTTATAGAGATCAAATTCGGTATTTATGCCATCCCCCAGCGGGTTGAATCAGTAAACTTCATCGCGTTGACGGCGAAAATCAGACGAAGGCTAAATTTTTGTTGTAATGGTGTAATGGAACCGGTAAAAGCGGCTAATATTTAAAGGGATGGGTGACATCTCAGCGCCGTTTGAGGAGATATATCATGATGATACGTGAGCAAATAGAAGAAAAATTAAGGGCAGCGTTCCAACCCGTGTTCCTCGAAGTTGTGGATGAAAGCTATCGTCACAATGTCCCGGCTGGTTCAGAAAGCCATTTTAAAGTCGTTCTGGTTAGCGATCGCTTTACCGGTGAGCGTTTTTTGAATCGTCATCGAATGATCTACGGCACCTTAACCGCAGAACTGTCCACAACGGTTCATGCGCTGGCGCTGCATACCTATACCATTAAAGAATGGGAAGGGTTGCAGGATACGATCTTTGCGTCACCACCTTGTCGTGGTGCGGGAAGCATCGCGTAAAAACGCATTTGCAACCGCTGGCGCTTTTCCAGTATGTTGCTAAAGATTATGTGAAAACGGCCTGCGGGCCGTTTTGTTTTGTCTGAATTCTGCACTGGTCAGACCCTTTTCAGGGTAAAAATAGCCGGGAATTGTGAAAAATGCCGCAGCAACGCGCAATAACCGTTCTCGACTCATAAAAGTGATGCCGCTATAATGCCGCGTCTTATTTGAATGTCTTCGGGATGATTCTGACGACAGGGAATGTGATTGATTAAGAGAACATCCCGGTTCCGCGAAGCTAATAATCTGTGCTTGCGGAGTAGAGTTGACCGAGCACTGTGATTTTTTGAGGTAACAAGATGCAAGTTTCAGTTGAAACCACTCAAGGCCTTGGCCGCCGTGTAACGATTACTATCGCTGCTGACAGCATCGAGACCGCTGTTAAAAGCGAGCTGGTCAACG